>NZ_KI632498.1:2151-501524 GCF_000504145.1 Bacillus cihuensis
AAGGCAACGGATTTTGATTCCGTCATGCGAAGGTTCGAATCCTTCTAGCCCAGCCATTTAATATATGCGGGTGTAGTTTAGTGGTAAAACCTCAGCCTTCCAAGCTGATGATGAGAGTTCGATTCTCTTCACCCGCTCCAAAAGAATGGGCCTATAGCTCAGCTGGTTAGAGCGCACGCCTGATAAGCGTGAGGTCGATGGTTCGAGTCCATTTAGGCCCATCATAATTTTATATTTTTTGTTCCGCAGTAGCTCAGTGGTAGAGCATTCGGCTGTTAACCGAACGGTCGTAGGTTCGAATCCTACCTGCGGAGCCATTTTTTTTGAGAATACATTTAAGAGGTTGTAGCTTTAAATTTCTCCCTTGCTATCACCGATAGAGTGATACGTACTCTCTAAACGTTTAAAGCTAATCAAACTAGGGTTAGTTTTTTTTTGTTTTATCAGAAGCTATAATGTACATCTAAATTTTCACAGAACTTCGTAAGGGCCAACTATGGCAGAGGCTTTACATAGTTGCATCAGATATGATCTCTCAAATCCCCACACAATTAATTTTTTCATCACTTAATAATTATACCCATAGAGATTACAGAAGTACTTTCTTTAAAACCATAGCTAGAATAGTTGAATCCTTATCTATTAAAGCAGTGCTATTCATAACGAAAGGGTCAGACCTCACTTCTACTATATAGATAAGCATACAAAGAGACCATTTGGCGGGTGGTATACCAAGTGGTCTCTTTGTGCTTCTTTCTTTAACCTAGGCGCTGGACAAACCAGAAGAGGCCTATGGCCATGATAAGGGTGGAGCTGGTTGTGACGAAAGCGGGAAAACGTTTGTACTTTCTGGCCATGGCAAGCAATGGAAAGACGAGTGCGATGATGGCGATCTGGCCGATTTCGACACCAAGGTTGAAAAATAGCAGCGATGACGCGACGGTGCTGCTAGAGAGCTCCATTTCCTGCAAGATTCCGGCAAATCCGAAGCCGTGGATGAGGCCGAACAGGAGGGTGATGATCCAGCGCTTTTTCATTTTCCACTTAAACAGGTTTTCAATGGCGACAAAAACGATGCTGAGGGCAATCGCTGCCTCTACCAATTGGCTAGGAAGTGAAACGATGCCGAGTGTTGCAAGGCCAAGTGTGATGCTATGACCAAGTGTAAAAGCGGTGACAACCTCAACGACCCGGCCGAGTGAAATGGCAGCTGGGAGGATCAGGCACAACACGAATAAAATATGGTCATAGCCTGTAATGATATGCTCAATTCCAAGGATGACAAAGTTCGAAGCCTGACGAAGCCAGTTCCGATCGCCGATGACTAATTCGCGTTCGGCAATTGTAAACGTGAATTCTTGGGTTCCTTTTTCGCCTTCGATGATGGCAAAGTTAATGTGTGAACGGTTGATATCTTCGACAAATAAATCATATGCGATGCGGGTTGATTCACCACTGCATGGGTACTCCATTAGGAAGTGTGCGAGGGGATAGTTGTCACTCGTCATGCTGACGTTTGTCCCGGTCACTCGCGGTTCGCAAATAAGTTCGTCACGGTAAACATTCATGCCTGCAGTTATGTAATTCGTAAGGGTTTCTTCATTTTTAGATAGCACTTCTTCCATTTTCTGTATTGAATCTGCGTATTCAAAGGCAGTCGTAAACCCGAATGCCTCAGCTAGCTCGGAAAAATCAAGAGCAAGGTCTATTTCAATTCCATCGGATCCGTCCTGAACGTCCATATAGCCGTAGCTGTTGGCGTGGGCACTTACCTTATTTGAAAGGAAGCTTGTTAGTAAGAGTACAAATAAGAGGATGAAAGAATTCAGGATAAGTAGTCGTTTCATATAAGGTGGGGCTCCTTCCTTTTTTTGAAAAAATGTTCCTTTGGAAAACAGGGGAATGGAGATGGTACCGTGGTGATCCATCTCCATCTCCATCCTTGTTTTCTATTACTTTGCTGTTTTAATCTCTTTGATCTGCTTCTTACCGCTTGGTGTTTTATTGATGTCGAAAGCGTCATACAATTCGCCAGTGGCAGTACGGGCTTCATAGGAGAGTTTGTTCCCGTCAACCGTAACCAACTGATAATGCTGTGTATCTTTGCTTGCTTTTTTCACTTCGGCACCATTATCATCCCAGTTTTTCGTTGTAGTGTCGTACATCTTTGGACCGGAAACAGAGACAACGAAGACGGTGTCGGCTTTTTCGCTCATTGCATTTGTTCCATTAGAAACATTAGTGACCATGCCGCGGGCGTAGCTGTGGTCATGTCCTTGAAGAACGAGATCCACACTGTGCTTTTCGATGACAGGAAGCAGCTTGTCACGAACTTCTCCGTTATCACGACCAGGAGAAGTTGAGAAAATTGGATGGTGGAATGTCAAAACGGTCCACTTGTTCGGATTATTGGTCAGAACTTCTTCTAACCATGCGACTTGCTTGTCGAGGGCTACGCCGCGAAGGTTCGTATCAAGGGTAACGATACGCATGCCTTGATAATCGGTATAGTAGACATTTTCCTTATATTCGGCAGGTCCGTTTTCAGGAAAAGCAAATTGTGGCTTCCAGTATGGGGAAAGTCCATTTGGGGAGCCTTTAACGATTTTTCCATATTCGTGGTTTCCTGGTGCAGCAATGCTAGGAACCATGCCATTGATCCAGCCGCCAGCTTCGAACCATTCACCCCATTGCTCGTCGGCATCCCCGTGGTTGATCAAGTCACCAGCGTGGATGATGAAGTCAGCATCAGGCATGTCGGAATAGGCATTACGGATAACACGGGACCAATGTTCTTTAATGTCGTTTTGCGCGTCTCCAACGTAAAGGAAGGAGAAGGGCTCAGCCTTGTTGGAAGCTGTTTCGAATTCAAACCACTCGCTCCAGTTGACCCCATCTCCGACACGGTACAAGTACTTTGTTTCAGGATTGAGGTCTTCAAAGTTAACGGTGTGGTATTTTGAAGTGTATTCCTGATTTCCTTTTACTTCACTTGAGCTTTCGGCAATAATGGTGACCGCTTGCTGCTTGAAGGATGGGCCATCCCCAGCAACAGCAATCTGGGCTTGCGGTGTGACAACGCTAGTATCGGTGCGCCAGGTAACAGCTTGAGTAGTGGCAGTGTCACCTTTCCAGTTCAGGATTACACGGTCTGGAACAGGGGTAGGCTTGTACGTCTCCGAAGCCGGGTACTTTGTTGCAGCCAGGTCGGCAAGTACAACATTCATCGTCGGAACTGCGCCAACCAGCAAGGCTGATAGTAAAATTGTTCTGCTTTTTGTGGTGCTGAACATCTTCTTAAAATTCATTCAATCCATCTCCCTTTGTACGAATATGTATTATGATTCAACCATAGGATAGAGTTATTTAGCGGATGTATGAATAGAGTAAAGAAAAGGTAAATCAGGACAAAATGGGAAAATAGTCTAAAAATGGGCGAGGTAGGGAGGGGAGTGACACTTCCTCTTATTATTTAAGAGTGTAGATTTTCACTATCGAGGATGAAATACTAGGCAATAGTACCCAAGTCGAGATTTGTGACCGTTTAATTTTTAAAATATTCGTAATTTTGTTGTTAAATTTGTAAATATGAAAAGCCAAATCTAAGGGGTTGTGTGAGTGAAATGCAAACATTTTGCTAACATAGAGGATTTTTAATAGAGGCTTCTCATAGTTGAGTAAACTTTTGAGGAGCCTCTTTTTCATTATCTCGTATCTCTTTACCGGTAAACAAAAATAATATATATTGAATGTGTTAAAGTCCTTGAAATACCGCACATTTCGCATACGTCATTAAAGAAATTACACACTCTCACCTTACGGGCGGCATGATGTAATTCACTGAATTATAACAGTGGTCGACAGAATAAACTTGAATTTATTGAAATTTACTATCGAGTGCGATTGTTTAATAAAACAATCGTTCTTTTCGTTGTGATAAATGGATTATTAGTAAACGTGAAAGTAGACTTTGAATATGTTTAAGAGAAGAAACAACGAAGTTTTCGAGCCTGGTATTTGGCGTAAATCCTTTCCTTGGATTCTGAGCATTATTAGTATAGCTCTTCTTGGAATGTGGATATGTACTCTTCTTAATAGTTATGAGGCAGAACCGACGAGTTCAGGATGCGAAGAGGAAGGAAAGGAAACCCCAATTCCTACGCAACATAGGATTATGATTGTTCGAACTTTGACAACAAGGAAGATGCCCAGCTGTTTTATGAAGCCAACGGGGGCCAGATAAAGGTCCTTATGATTTAGACCGGGATAGGGACGGTGGGGCATGTGAGTGGAATTGAAGAAATATGCCCTTTGAAGGGGCAGCTTCATAATTAGTTTTCGGCAGATTTTCGGCAAAACAGCTGTATCATATAAAATGTGTTGAACTGTACTATAAAATAAAACAGCCAAAACCTTATAATATCAAGGTTTTGGCTGTTTCTACTTAGCGTCCCAGATAGGAGTCGAACCTACGACCTACAGCTTAGGAGGCTGTCGCTCTATCCTGCTGAGCTACTGGGACATATGAAAAGAGTGTGACTGATATATTATAGTTGTTATAAGAAAAATTTTCAAGATTTATGCGCTAAAGAAAATTAGGCCCACTTTAAAATAAATAGGGGGATCTAATGAAAAAAAGTATTTTTTTAATAGTTGTTCTTGTGTTTAGGGGCGCTCTCTCATTATATATCCTGGATAAAGCCAAAACAAAGAAACTTCATAAACCTACAGAGTTACTAGCAACAGTGGATGGAGATAGGATTGCTTATCAGGTTCGCAGTTTTAAAATGGATGGGACCGTAATTGTGAAAAGCCAGAAAGAAGATCCTATTACGAAGGTTAACCCACGAACAAAACTTACAGTTGAATTTGTTGAAGAGCCGGAAGGTTTCTGCATTTCAGAGATTGCAATTTTGGAGATGGAGAGGATTTTATAAGAACGGAGGGGTGGAATACAGTCAGTTTCAGAGAGTATACCTTGGAAAATGGGGTTGGTTATAAATCTTATCTTATCCATGCAAAGTGGCTGGCTGGGAAAGAGACGACATATTCCATTAAACTGGACATTAAACAGCTCGTTTCTGATCAGGTATTATTGCCGAGAGAACATGAAAATAGCGCAATAACTATCCTTGGAAAATCAGATGTCAGTCCTATTAATTTTGCTGAACATAAGTATGATTTGAGCCCAATTCGCACGATAGTGACTGATAGAATTATCGTCTGAATATCCTGAATTGAAAATAGAGAGCATCCCCATCTATATTATTTTTGACTATACACAAGAAGTGTTGCGAACCAATAATGACGAAGAGCTAATAAAGTACTTAGAATCAGAGCAAAGAAAAAAGTAAAGAGTTGTTGTGACAGGGGATAAAAAAGATTGTCTGTTGACTCATTATGTAATAATTTTCTGACTAATTATCGCGTTCAATTGTGTATAATAGATGGATAGAAACAAAATACAAAAACGAAATAGGTGTCTTTTTCTAAGACTTAAAAGGGCAGTTGGTGAAAATCCAACGCGGTCCCGCCACTGTAAATGCGAGCGAGCAGTAGATAGCCACTGTATGAAAATATGGGAAGGTGCTGTAAGTGTAGACCATAAGCCAGGAAACCTGCCTGTATTTGTGCACCAAATTTACCTACGTGGATAGGAAGGTGTGTGGCAGACGTACGGGAATATCTGTTCATACTATAGACGATTGACTCATAAGGGTCAGCCTTCCTGAAAAAATAGTGGAGGCTGACCTTTTAATTATTCCCTGTAAAAACGTATGATAGGGGACTAGTAGAATTTGCGAAATTCATTAAAGCAAAAAAATTTACAAAATGGTAAACAATTAGCTTATATACTTGCATTTGCATTTCTTGCTTTTTCAATGATTGTTGGAATTTCAGTAGGTTCGGTATCAGTCCCTGTTTCGGAGCTTTTCCAAATTATTGGCAAGGAAGTGTTCCAATTACCACTTTCAACTGAAGCGAATGTGATGTTCACAAATATTGTAATGAAAATACGTTTGCCGCGTGTTGTGTTGGCCGGTTTAGTAGGCGCATCCCTTGCCATTTCTGGTGCAGCGTTTCAAGGGCTTTTGCGAAATCCGTTAGCCGATCCTTATACACTCGGTGTCTCTTCTGGGGCTTCAGTAGGAGCAGTTGTAACGATTTTCTTTGGGCTTTCTCTACCTGTTATTGGCTTATTTACTTTACCGTTATTAAGTGTCTTGTTTTCATTCTTGACGATTTTCTCTGTGTTGTTGTTTGCACAGAAAATGGATCGCTCGATAAAGGTAGAGACAATTATTTTAACAGGGATTATTTTTAGTTCGTTTTTAGGTGCGTTTATTTCCTTAATGATTGCCTTGACTGGAGAAGAATTACGTCAGATTATTGGCTGGCTATTAGGAAGCGTATCAATGCGAGGATGGAGTTATGTGGGGATTATTCTGCCATTTTTTATCGTTGGAACTGTGATCCTTATGCTGAATGCTCGTGAACTGAATGCTTTATCCTTTGGAGAAGAGCGTGCCCAGCATTTGGGTGTGAACGTGAAACAAAGAAAGCTAATGATTTTGATTGCAGGTTCGCTGTTAACCGGGGCTGCTGTAGCCGTTTCAGGGACAATAGGCTTTGTTGGCTTAGTGATTCCACATTTCACGAGACGACTTGTTAGTCCAGATCATAAGCATTTATTGCCGTTGTCGATGATTATTGGGGCGGGATTCTTAATTTTGGCGGATCTTGTGTCAAGGGTTATTATTTCCCCAGCTGAATTACCAATTGGCGTTATTACCGCATTAATTGGTGCCCCCGTCTTTGCTATAATTTTATTAAAACGGCGCAGGATAGAAGAACGAAGGTGATAAATATGCTAACTGTTACTGAATTGATAGGTGGGTATACCAAGAATATGCCTGTTTTGAAAAATCTTTCATTCGAGGTTGCTCGAGGAGAATTGTTTGGAATTCTCGGACCGAATGGCAGTGGAAAAACTACGCTGCTTCAAATGATGAGTGGCATTTTACCTTATCATAGTGGTGAGATCTTGCTTAAAGGAAAACGGCTGCAGGAGTACCGTACGAAGGAACTGGCTAGAGTAAGTGCTGTCTTGCCACAGCACTCTACACAGGCTTTTTCCTATACGGTAAAAGAAACAGTCTCGCTTGGCAGATATGCGCATCAAAAGGGTTTACTACAGAGTTGGTCAAAGGAAGATGAAGAAGTGGTCCAAAGAGTTATGAAACAGACGGGTACTACTCCGTTTCAACATCTACCATTTGACCAGCTTTCTGGTGGTGAGAGACAGCGTGTCTTGCTTGCACAGTCATTGGCACAAGAACCGGAAATTCTCTTCTTGGATGAGCCGACAAATCATTTGGATCTTTCCTATCAGAAAGAGTTACTCGACTTGATGAAAAGTTGGACAAAGGAAAGAGATCTGACTGTTGTTTCTATTTTTCATGATTTAAATCTTGCTAGTCTTTACTGTGATAGACTGCTACTTTTGGATAAAGGACAAATTCAAATCAATGATAAACCGAATGAAGTGTTAAAACGAGAACGCGTTCAAGCAGTATACCAAACAGACATTGAAAATTACCCACATCCCAATGTTCCTAAATCACAATTATTCATTGTTCCAGCTCATCTTGCAAAAGAGCAAGAAACTTTAGTAATTAACGAGCAATATATAGAAAAGAAAGATGATTGGCTTGCATTGAAATCACCGATCCCGCTTAAGACGATATCATTAGGAATGACAGAGATTGGGAATGGCTGGTACCAAACATTTGTGAATTGTCATAACAAGCGTACCTTTGATTGCTCAGATCCTCAAAAGGAAATGATTGAGTACTTGTCAGCTCATGGATTTAATCGAAGTGAGACGATAGGGATGATAACAAATGTTGATCTGAAAACAGTAGCGGTCAGATTCTATCAAGGAGATAATATTTCAATTTTTATCGTGGTAACGGCTGGAAAAAGGAATATCCATAATCCACATCATGTCGTTCAGTCTGAAAAAGTGATAGGATCAAACATCCATACATGGGTATTTGTAAATGGGTGTTTAACGGAAGAAGCATTTATTCAATGCCTTGTAACTGCAACGGAAGCAAAGGTGAAGGCGTTATACGGGTATGGAGAAGAAACAATGACGGAGGACAGCATCTTAATTGCTGCTTCGCAACGGGGTACAGACATTCGGCATGGTGAATCTATGGAATCATTACGTAAGCTAGTTAGCTCTGGTGTGTATGAATGCATACTGCTTGCCATACAAAACGAATAGGGCGTAAAAACGCCATGATTTACCATGAAGGATATATGATTAAGCACGCTACACTCGCCTAATCACAATGGTGGCGGTGCGGAGCTGGAATATTGGATGCCTTCTCAATAAAATCAGTATACCTGATAAATAGATTGGCTATTTTAGTAAATTGCGAAGCACCGTCCCCATGTCTTTCATACAAAATAATGAATGGAAGGATGAATAAAATGGAGAAAGCGCCCGTCTATTTTATTACTGGGGGCGTGCGTAGTGGGAAGAGCACGTTTGCAGAGGAGATTGCCCATGAGCTGACGCGAACCCATAGTGGAACCTTATTGTATTATTTGGCTTGTGGCAGAGCACAAGATGAAGAAATGCAGAAACGGATTGGGTTGCATCAGCAATCTCGTCAAAACAGTGTCAATCCATGGGCTTTAGGTGAGTTCCCTAGAAATATTGATCATTCCATCCCCTTTTACAGTAAACAGACAATTGTCTTACTAGATTGTTTAACTACTTGGCTTGATAATGAGTTGTTTTCAATCAATTCGGGCCTAAGTAAAGAACATCTCCAAAATGTAATGAGAAATATGTTGGAAAGTATCGAAACAATACGCAAGCATTGCTTTAGCTTAATTGTGGTAAGTAATGAAGTATTGCACGAGCCTTTAACAAGCAATGAAATCGTGCAGGCTTATCAAAAAACAATCGGCAAGCTACATCAGGAACTTATTGCTCGTTCAAATCAGGCCTATTTGGTAGAGGCAGGTATTCCAATCTTGATGAAAGGAAACAGGTAAAGAATGAGTGTACTAATTGGTTATTTGATTAATCTTCAGTTCTTCACGGCAATTCCGATAAAAAAGCCGCTTCCCATGGATGAACCATTCATTCATCGAGCTGTTCAAACTTTTCCGCTTGCAGGGCTATCGCTCGGTTTGCTAACCAGCGGCAGTCTCTTTGCGCTCATGGAGTGGACGCCTTTCTCTTTGCTAGCCATTAGTTTTTTCGTTTGGCTTTTGACGATTATTCTAACTGGAGGTCTTCATCTTGATGGGTGGATAGATGCAAGTGATGCACTTTTCTCCTATCAGGACAAGGAAAAGCGGCTTGAAATTATGAGCGACCCACGAACGGGAGCATTTGGCGTTTTATCCGTGATTATCTTATTAAGCGCGAGGTTTCTATTTATTTATGAAATCATTTCAAGAATGAATCTTGCTTCTTTTTTCTTAATTGCTTTAATTCCTGCTATAAGTAAAATGGTGATGGGGATGTTGCTCTATACAATGCCGCTCGCTAAACAAGAAGGGCTGGCAGCCTTTTTTCAAAGAGCAGCGAAAAAAAGCAGTATACATATATATGGGTTATATCTAATTGTCCTATTAATGATGGCATTTTACATAAGCATATCTTTACTTTATATGAGTTTAATCATGATAGCGGTAGCATGTATTCTCTTTTTATTGATCCGCAGAAAAACATTAATCTGGTTTGGCGGAATTACTGGTGATGTTCTGGGGGCATCCGTAGAAGGAGTGGAACTGTTTTTATGGCTAACGGTGTGGGGATTACCTTACTTCGCCATGGCATGACAGAGGCGAATATGAAGAAACAATATGTAGGATGGACAGATTCGCCGCTGACAGCAGAAGGGTTGCTGGAACTTGAGCGGTTACAATCAAGCTATCCAAATTATGAGGATTTGTACTGCAGTGATTTAAATCGTTGCATTCAAACTGCAAACATCTTATTTCCAAAGTGTGAACCTATATTAAAAGAGCAATTTCGTGAAATGAATTTTGGTGAGTGGGAAGGAAGAACCTATGAGCAGTTATTAAGCTTCCCTCATTATATGCGCTGGCTTGAGCACCCATTTGAAATCGGATTACCACAAGGGGAGTGCTACCAAGATTTCAATAAAAGAGTACTTAAAGCTTGGGGCGAGATGGTAGAGGAAATGGAGATTAAGGGAACTAGAAATATTGCGGTTGTTACACATGGTGGGGTTATTCGTAATATGCTCGTCTATTATGCTCCTGAGCAAAAGTTATTTTGGGAATGGAGTATTCCATATGGCTGTGGATATGAGCTTTACTGGAAAAGCTACGAGCAATTGAGGAGGGGTGAGAGATGCACTTCATTACGGGCGGTGCCTATAATGGGAAAAGAAAATGGGTAAGGGCGTTATATGAGCCAAAACAATGGATTTCGGCTTATCATAATCATCCACTCCCGGTTCGGTCAAATGATTTTTCAGAAAAAAAGATTGTATTAGAAGGAATTGAGATGTGGATCAAGAATGATGTAGAGAGTCGTGATGGTTCAAACATTCGCGCTAATTGGAAGACGTACATCCAAAGCTGGCGCGAATGGGAGCGGGAGGAAGAAGATCGATTAATCATAATGATTGGAACAGATATTTCCAAGGGAATTGTCCCGATGAACAAACTAGACCGAACTTGGCGGGATGTTACAGGTTGGGTATATCAAGACTTGACAGTCCTATCAAATCGCGTCGATATCATTTGGTATGGCTTAAATCAACAATTAAAATAGGGGGGATGAAAGCATGAATATTTACACACGTACAGGAGATAAAGGGAAAACAAGCGTAATTGGCGGCCGAGTGGATAAGGATGACATTCGAGTTGAAGCGTATGGAACGGTTGATGAGGTGAACAGCTACGTTGGGCTAGCTATGGCGGAATTAGATCCTACAAAATTCGCGGATGTTTTAGCAGATCTGGAGAAGATCCAGCATGAATTATTTGATTGTGGCGGTGATTTAGCAACGATTTCCGATAAAGCACCGGAAAAGCTAACTGCAGAAGCTATTACGTATTTAGAACAGCGTATTGATGAATATATTTCGGAAGCACCGCCACTTGAGAAATTTATTTTACCAGGGGGAACGAAGCCAGCAGCAACCATTCATATTGCTCGAACGGTTGTGCGTCGGGCTGAACGACTGACTGTAACGCTTATGAAATCAGGGGCCGCGGTCTCTCCTCTGTCTCTGCAATATTTAAATAGATTATCTGACTACTTCTTTGCGCTTGCGCGAGTGATTAATGTACGCCAAGGGGTGAAAGATATAGAATATGTCAGAAGTGCGAAAGTGTTCCACAACACCAAGAAAAAGGAGCAAACGGATTGAAATGAATGTTAAACAAATGAGCGCCCTTGCCATCTTTATTGCTTTATCGGCAGCAGGTGCTTTTATAAAAATACCAGGTATTATTGGCAGTGTGGCACTGGACAGTTTTCCTTCGTTACTAGCGGCATGTTTACTCGGCCCAGTTGCGGGGGCTGTTGTCGGCGGACTCGGGCATCTCATTTCAGCTATTATAGGTGGAATGTTGCTCGGACCCCTTCATTTCATCATAATGCTAGAAATGGCCTTGCTTGCGTGGACATTCGGGATTTTGTATCGAGGGGGTAATAAGCTCGGGGCATCTCTGTTATTTTTTGTTGGAAATGCATTTATTTCTCCAATCCCCTTCATAATTATTATCAGCTGGTCATTTTTTGTGGCATTAATTCCATCGCTAACCATTGCAACAGCGATTAATTTAGGGATTGCCCTAATTTTACTGCCGCGATTGACACCTATTTTGCAAAAAATGATGAGCGAAGGTACAAAGAAATGAGAGATGTATTAAAATTGCCGATCTCTCATTCTGAAACTTTAATTATTTCATGTGATAATAGCGGCGGCATTGGCATAAAGGAAAAGGATGTTGTAAAAGTTCCTTATGAAGTGACAGCATATTACTCCTTTCGGGTAGCGGTAATGGAATGCATGGCAGCAGGTGCCATTCCGATTGCGGTAACTGTTCAGAATTTTTGCGGTGAAGCAGCATGGGATGATATCTGCACAGGAGTGTTGGCGGGACAAAAAGAGCTAGGTTTGGATTTGCCGATTACTGGAAGTACAGAAAGCAATCTACCATTATTACAATCTGCTCTTGGAATGATCGTGATCGGTAAATGGAATGGCTCAGTCGAGATCAATCGGATGAGGAAAGTGGCTATTATCGGACATCCTCTTGTTGGCAATGAGGTCATCGAGAAGGAGGACCGTATTGCACCACTTTCTTTGTTTAAAGCAGTTTGTGAATACGAAGATGTAGTCGTGCTCCCAGTCGGATCAAAGGGTATTGCATATGAATGGCGAAAGTTGAGTGATACGGATATCCCAGATGCACTAAGAAATCAAGTCAACGTTGATGCATCTGCAGGACCTTCAACTTGCTTCCTTATTTCCTACCCCGATCATCTTGAAGAAGAATTAAGAAAATTAGCAGGATATTATTTTGTAGGTTAAATATGAAAGGATGGCAATTATGCGTGTGAGTAAAACAAATGCCATGAGAATCCTTGATGGTAAAAAAGTAGAGTACGAAATTCTTACATATGACAATGAAGATGGAAAAATCCATGGCACAGCGGTAGCTGATAAAATTGGCAAACAAGCTGATGCTGTTTTTAAGACGCTTGTTTCGCAAAGTGGACCGAATCTATTTGTTTTTGTCATTCCAGTCGGTGGCGAACTTGATTTGAAAAAAGCAGCTAAGGCGGCAGGAGCGAAGAAAATGGAAATGCTTCCTGTGAAAGAGTTACAAAAATGGACAGGATACATCCGCGGCGGCTGTTCACCAGTCGGAATGAAGAAGTTGTACCCGACTTTTATTGATAAAAGCGCGCTAGCTTTAGCTACAATGATCGTTAGTGCTGGAAAGATTGGCACGCAAATAGAAGTGGAACCAAACAAGCTTGCTGAAACAGTTGAAGCAAAGTTTGTCGAGTTAATTAAATAAAGAGGATATCCTATAAAAGGGTCTAACCGCAAGATCTATACTAATGCAATCTAGCATTGTATAAAAGATTGTGAGGTTCGATCCTTTTTTCGCATTAATTTGTAGTAAAATCCCGGACTAACAATCAATGGGTGGTTTAAGACAACTTGACTGATTGAAGTTTCACTTTATATGGATAGGCGCTCTCATAATAGGCGTTCACCCAATCTACATCTCTTGCATATGCTAGCGTTGAAAGCAAAGATATCTCTCAAGTATCAGGGCATAAAGGAGAGTGTTGAATAGGTGACTGGAAAAACCAAACATTATTTTGCAGGTGGAAACACAGCAAAAGGATTTCACAGTTTATATGAATCTAATTTGCAGGAGTTAGAAAGATTATATATTTTAAAAGGTGGCCCAGGGACTGGAAAATCTACATTGATGAAGAAAGTAGGGAAGGAATGGGTGGAGAAGGGGTTCGATATCCAGCTCATGCATTGCTCATCAGATTCAGATTCAATTGATGGAGTGATCATAACCGATTTAAAGGTTGGAATTGTGGATGGTACGGCACCACATGTAATAGAGCCAAAAGCACCAGGTGCAATAGAAGAATATATCAATCTTGGGACCGCTTGGGATTCGCAAACTCTTAGTCAAAATAAGCAAGAAATTATGAAGTTAACAAGTGAAATCAACGGTGCTTTTGAAGATGCTTATTCTTTATTTGCTTCCGCTTTAGCAGTCCATGATGAGTGGGAAGAAATCTACATCGCCAATCTAGATTTTCAGAAGGTGAATAAGCTGACTGAGAAATTGAAGGATACCTTTTTTGGAGAAATTTTTATTAATAAAAAGTCAGAAATCAGGCACCGGTTTTTAGGGGCAGCTACTCCAATAGGAGCGGTCGATTATGTGCCGAATTTAACAGAAGATATAGCCAAGCGCTATTTTCTAAAAGGGCGGCCAGGATCAGGGAAATCAACGATGCTCAAGAAATTGGCGCTTGAAGCAGAGCAGCGTGGTTTTGACGTTGAAATCTATCATTGTGGTTTTGATCCGAACAGTCTTGATATGGTCATTGTACGTGAAATAGGAGTGGCTATTTTCGACAGTACCGCGCCTCATGAATATTTTCCAAGTCGCCAAGGTGATGAAATTGTGGACATTTATCAAGAAGCGATTTTACCTGGGACTGATGAAATATATAGCGATCAAATCCAAGATATTTCAACAAGATACCGTACGAAAATGAAGGAAGCGACAAAAGCTTTAGCAAGAGCAAAATCCTTACATGATAAACTGGAAGAAATCTATATCCGTAACATGGATTTTTCGGAAATAGATCGAATTCACAACAGTATTTGCGAAAAGGTCAATCAGATTGCTCAACCGCTTATATAATAGGAGAAGAGGATGACTTAAAGGTGCTTTTGGCCTTATGAGTCATCCTTGTGTGCTTTTGTCCTGTTCTTTGCTAAAATGGAAGCAGTCAGGAGTGAGAACAAAATGGAACGTATTAGGCTACAGAGCGATTTATCCTTTTCGAGAATTATTCATGGTCATTGGCGGTTAGCCGATTGGAACTATTCTGTAAAGAAAAGAATAGAGTTAATCGAACAATGCTTAGAGCTTGGGATTACAACGATTGATACAGCCAACATTTACGGGAAGTATACTTGTGAAGCTCTTTTTGGGGAAGCATTAGCTTTAAAGCCTGAACTTCGTGATAAACTGGAAATCGTTACGAAATGTGGAATTAAGCTAGCAAATGAACATAATGGCGTTCATTTGAATCATTATGATAGTAGTAAAGAACATATTATTGAATCAGTAGAGCAGTCTCTTACATATCTTCAAACGGATTATATAGATGTCTTGTTGCTGCATCGCCCGGATGTTTTGCTGAATCCCGAAGAGGTAGCGGAAGCATTCATGAGATTAAAGCAGGCAGGAAAGGTGAAGCATTTTGGTGTATCGAACTATTTGCCATCACAAGTGGAAATGCTAAACGCATATTTAGATGTACCGCTTGTGACCAATCAGATCGAACTATCGGCCCTGTATCGTGATCATTTTGAAAACGGGGTTCTAGATCAATGTATCAAGGAGAACATGCCTCCGATGGCTTGGTCACCACTTGCAAGGGGGAAGTTGTTCACAGGTGAAGACAATCAGGCTATTAGAGTCCGCCAAGCCCTTGAACAAGCTGCGGCTGATATGAATGCACAAAGCATTGATGAAGTTGCGTATGCCTGGCTCATGCATCACCCTGCAAAAATTATGCCGATTGTCGGTTCAGGAAAAATGGAAAGAATCAAAGCGGCAGTTCATGCTTTATCGTTGAATATTAGCAGAGAGCAATGGTATGAAATTTGGGTAGCATCGCGTGGCAAAAATGTCGATTAACAAAAATTAAGGCAGTAATATAAAGATATGAAAAATGAATGGTATGAGGTGAATAAAGTGATTAAAACGATAGCTACAGATATGGACGGAACATTATTGAATAAAGTTCAAAAAGTGAGCAAAGAAAATAAGGATGCGATTGAAGCGGCTCAAAGACAAGGCATTGAAGTGATTGTAGCTACTGGAAGATCCTATGAAGAAGCCCGTATTGCATTGGATGAAGCGAAGCTCGACTTACCCATTATAGCTGCGAATGGGGCAGCTGTTTACACACAAGATGGGCAAATTGTTGCGTCCAATCCGATGAGCTCCGAAGTGGGACTTGAGATGGTTGAGTTGCTTGAAAAGGAAAATCTTTATTTTGAAGTGTACACAAGCAATGGTGTATATTCGAAAAACTATGAGGCCTCTGTTGCAGTTTTAGTTGATATTATCTTAACTGCAAATCCGGATCTCGATCCTTTGAAAGTCACAGCACGCGCCCATGAGCGATTAAAGATGGGCCTTGTAAACACAATTACCGATTATCGTGAATTATTTACAATGCCGAGCGTTGTGATTCATAAAATGCTTGTTTTTTCTAATGATCTTACTGCTTTAGGTCAAGTAGCTGGTAAAATTAAGCGAATTAAAGGCCTTGCCGTTTCATCATCAGGACGTGAAAACTTGGAAATTTCAAGTGAAGCAGCACAAAAAGGAAATGCTTTGATGAATTACTTAGCGAATAAGGGAGAATCCATGAAGGATGCGATGGCTATTGGTGATAATTATAATGATGTGTCCATGTTTGAAAGAGTTGGCCGCTCAGTAGCTATGGGAAATGCACCGCTAGAGATTCAGAGGTTATGTCATTTCGTCACAGCGAAAAATGATGAACATGGTGTTGCCAAAGCGATTCATGAAGTGTTAAAGGAAGTACAAGCAGTTAATGAAGCTTAAAATGAAATGAAAAAAATGCCTTAATATAGGTGTTTTTTTTATTGGCTATGATAAAGCTCATTGTTGATTTTTGGCGCTATGTTGTTTGGAGCGGAAGGCGTGAGACTCCTTGGGGGAAAAGCGAGTCAAAGGCAGACGCCACAGGCGCACAGCGCTGAGGAGGCTCCCGGACCGCCCACGGAAAATGAACGCATTTCGTTTCAATCAACAGGCAAGTTTAACAAAGCCTTTTTATTAATAGCACTGGATAGTGTTTCAAGAAACTGGACATTTTGATAAAATAGATATATAGTTACCTAGGTAATCTATTTCAGGAGGAAATAAAATTGACCCCAAATCATCAATTCTTTCACCAATATCTACAGATCTCTAGGTTGTTCACGAAGAAATTAAATGAGCAACTTCTTCAATACGGTCTTTTTCATTCACAATGGAGCATTGTTTATTTTTTAAAAACCAAAGGTCCAACAACCCTTGTTGAAATCGGTGAATACTTAAATGTTGAAAAACCTACGATTACGCGGACGGTCCAACGTTTAAGTGAAGGAGGCTTTATTGAACAAGTCCCAGGGAAGGATCGCCGTGAAAAACGAATTCAGCTAACAGAAGCAGGAGAAGAAGTGTATATAGCGTGTAGAGAAGCAACGAATGAATTTGAATGTAAAATCATGGATGGTATTTCGGAGCAAGAAAAGGAAGCGGTATATCAGACACTTACGAAGCTATGTGTCAACTTAGAGAAATAGGTGGTAAAAAATGAATAAACCAAAATTATGGACGAAAGATTTCTTAATCATTTCTTCAACGAATTTTTTTATTTTCATGACCTTTTATTTATTAATGGTCACATTATCGGTTTATACGATTGATAAATTCGGAGCAACGACAAGTCAATCAGGACTTGCATCTAGTATTTTCGTTATTGGAGCACTGGCTGTTCGGCCGTTTGCCGGAAAATACATTGAACGGATTGGGAAAAAGAATATGTTGTATGGATCGTTAGTACTTTTTCTTATTACAACATTGGTCTATTTCAAAGCGGATAGCTTGGCGTTTTTATTAATAAATCGCTTGTTGCATGGGATTGCGTTTGGATTTGCGTCAACAGCGACAGGTACGATTGCAGCCGATGTTATTCCAAATGAACGTAGAGGGGAAGGTACCGGTTACTTTGCGATGAGTATGAATCTGGCAATGGCCGTTGGACCGTTTTTAGGATTGGTTCTCAGTCAACATGGAACGTACAACATGATTTTTGCATCATGTGTTCTATTTGTCGTTATTGCCTTTATACCAACCTTGTTCATAAAAACTAGAAAAGTAGAACTAACAGCAATGGAAAGGGAAACATTGAAAGGAATCAAAGTGGGAGATTTCTTCGAAGCAAAGGCATTACCGATTGCCTTTGTCATGTGTATTGTAGGGTTTTCTTATTCTAGCGTTTTAACTTTCTTGACGGCATATTCAAAGGAAATTGGCTTAGTGAATGTTGCAAGTTTCTTTTTTGTTGTGTTTGCCATTTTTTTATTAGCGTCTCGACCATTTACGGGTCGTTGGTTTGATCTAAAGGGAGAGAACTTCGTCATTTACCCCTCCTTGCTTTTATTTGGTCTAGGGATGCTACTTCTCAGTCAAGCGAGTCATGGACTTATGCTATTGGCCGCAGGTGCGCTAATCGGTATTGGATATGGAACCTTCCAATCAAGCGCTCAAGCTATTGCAATAAAGAATTCGCCACGACATAAGATGGGGCTTGCCACATCTACCTTCTTTGTGTTCGTTGATTTAGGCATAGGTATCGGACCTTTTACCCTCGGCTTCCTAATCCCTGTTATCGGCTATAATGGTCTATACGTGAGTATGGCATTAGTAGGGTTTGCATGTATGTTTGTTTATTATCTTTTACATGGGAAAAAATCAAATGCGAGTAAGCAAGAGGTTCATGCATATAAATAAAATAATAATTTTTTTGAAGAAAGATGAATAAAAAAAGAAATTGGTGAAATAATAGTAGTACGATGATTATTTCAGAGAAATTCCCCCTTTTGAATCGCCCGCCTATTGGCAGGTGATTTTTTTATGGGGGGCTTTTGTTTTGACTTCATTTTTGAATACTATTAAGAAGGTAGGTTTGCTGAAGGGAAATAATGGATAATTATGTGATCTTCTAGAATTACAAGATATCTAACTTCATACCAATTGGGTTTACTCTTTTTTTATTTGATTTGCAGTTACTTAAGATTTTGTCTTTATGTTTGGCTCTTTTCGTAAAGATTGTTGTTTTTAGCAAGAAACCAATTCGAACAGATGTTGATCTTCGTTACAGGTGCGAGACTCCTGCGGGAAAAGCGTGTTGAGGGAGACCCCGCAAGTGCAAAGCACTGAGGAGGCTTCTGAGACCGCCTCTACAACGGAAATCAACCCGGGTTATTAGTGTAAAAATGATTGAAAAGCAACAAAGTATGTGAAAACAGCCTTATGTTTAAATGGGTGAAATATATTCTATTGGTGAACGAAGATCTAATCGACTAATTTAGGTGAAACTCGATTAGTGATTATATGAATCTATCATACCTTAACGTTATATCAATTATTCATTCATTTTCATAAGACTAAATGAAAATAAAAATAACTATACGAAAGTAAAATTGACAAAATGAAAACAATTGATAAAATATAATTAAATCAAAATCAAATAATAAGGAGTGGAATAAATGGATTATCAAAAGTTATTTAGTTTGAAAGACAAAACAGCTCTAGTTACAGGAGGAGCAAGAGGGCTAGGTAAAGCCATGGCAGAAGCACTGGCTCAGGCTGGTGCAAATATTGTCATCGCAGATATGGAATTGGCTTCAGCACAACAAACGGCAAAAGAATTAGCTTCATTTGGCGGGAAAACTTTGGGTCTTCAAGTAGATGTAACAAGTGAAGAGCAGGTTAAAGCCATGGTTGAACAAATTGTAGGTGAATTCAATGAGTTGAATATTCTCATAAATAATGCGGGTATTTGTCAAAAAATCACGGTGGAAGAACAGAGTTTAGAAGATTGGAAGAAAACAATGGATGTTAATGTAAACGGTGTCTTCTTAGTTTCGAAGTATAGCGGTAAACAAATGAAATTACAGGGAGGGGGTTCGATTATTAATATTGCATCAATGTCTAGTTTTATAGCGAATACTGAAGCGCAGTGTGCTTACAATGCATCAAAAGCAGCGGTTGATATGATGACAAAATGTATGGCATCCGAATGGGCAGGAAACAATATTCGTGTCAATGCCATTGCGCCAGGTTATATGAAAACAGAGATGACAAAACCGATCTTTGCACCTGGAGGAGAGCTAGCACATGTACTGGATCTCGTTCCATTGAAAAGGCTGGGGGAACCTCATGAACTTGGCGGTTTGGCTATTTATTTGGCCTCTGACGCCTCGACTTTTGCAACAGGCTCGACATTTATAGTGGATGGCGGATACACAATCTGGTAAAAAACACTAAAAGCTATCATTCCGTTTAGTGGAGTAAATGGTATTTATGACACCCTTAGAGTGCTAAACGTAAAATTTTTAGCGCTCTCCTTTTTTCCGATATAAAATGATTTATAGTCATTTTTGTATTGTGTTAATCATCTAAGTCTTACTATTTGATAGTGTGGTAGTGGCTGTTGTTGTGTTTGTAATATTAATATCTAAATTTCTTACAAAATTATAGTGACAATGAAAAACAGCATACATTTAATATGCTGTTTAATGTGCTATTTGCGATATTTCTTAAGGTTGTGGAACTACGTAAATAAAATTTGTTTGCTTTAGTATGTTTCACCGGAAACAATCAGAACTTCAATTCCTTGATCATTTAGTTTCGCTGCATAATCTTCAGGAAGTTCGTCATCTGTAATAATTAAATCGAGCTGATCAACAGAAGCGAAAGATGCAATTGAGTTTTTATTCATTTTTGTATGATCCAAAAGAGCAATTACTTTTTTAGAAGCGTTGACCATTGCCTTTTTTAATTCAACTTCGTATACGCTGAAGTCGGTTAAACCAGACTCAAGTGAAAAGCCATTTGCAGAAGTAAACATAGCATCTATATGGATTTTACTTAAAATACTAACACCCAGGTTCCCTTCTAGAGAATAAGAACCTCGTTTTACAATCCCTCCCAATAAAATAACAGTAATATCTGAATGATTGTTTAACTCCAGGGCGGTGTTTATGCCGCTTGTCACGACAGTTAAACGAATAGACGTATCTCTTAACACACGAGCTAATTCAAGAGCTGTTGAACTAGCATCGAGCATAATACATTGACCACTAGATAAAAGCTCAACTGCCTTTTTAGCGATGGCTGATTTTTCATCCCGATTTTTACTCTCGCGCATGGAAAAACTTGTGTCACTATCTTGATATTCGGATAAAATAGCTCCGCCGTGTGTTCTTTTTAATAATCCGGATTCTTCCATTTTTGATAAATCTGTTCGTAACGTTGCCTCGGAAACTTTGATCTCTTCGGAGAGCTCTTTAATAGTTACACGTTGCTGATCCATTAGCTTATCCATAATAATTTTATGTCTTTCTGATGCAAACATTTTCGTCATCCTTATCACCTGCATATATTTATTTTCGTTTTGAACTAAATTATAAAAATAATTGAAATTAAAAGAAAAATTCATGGCGGACTCATAAAAAGTAATATAGAAGCTTTACTATTCATATTACATCTAATAGTACATCATTTGGCGTTAATAATGTAATATATTTTAAAAACCGAAAGTAAATGAAAAATTATTGAAAGTAATCAAAAGAATAAGTTGACCAATCAATAATAAATATAATATAATGAAAATCGTAAACAGGATAGACTCTTATAAATAAAGTTAAAAGAATATTGAAACTGTGTAACTGTGTAACAGATAAACTGCCTTCTATAGAAGGGACTTGAGAAATTTCAACTATCAAACCAAATGTAAGCGTTAACGATTGTGAGGGTAGCGAAATTTCAACTAAAGAAGAGGAGAGATGAATGATGTGCACAAATCAAATAGTATCACAAAAAAGCGACGTTAGAAATATTCCGACAACAATGAAAGCGGTTGTTGCGTACTCGCCCGGTGACTACCGGCTGGAAGAAGTGGCAGTTCCTCAAATTAGCGACGGAGAAATACTCGTTAAAGTGGAGGCATGTGGTATTTGTGCAGGGGATTTAAAAGCGTTTGATGGAGCACCAAGCTTCTGGGGAGATGAAACACAGCCTGCGTATATCAAAGCACCGATGATTCCAGGGCATGAATTTATCGGGCATGTCGTGGCACTTGGTGAGGGTGTGAAAGGTGATTTTAAAATTGGTGATCGTATTATTTCAGAACAAATTGTTCCTTGTTGGGACTGCCGATTCTGTAATCGTGGACAATATTGGATGTGTGAAAAGCATGATTTATATGGCTTCCAGAATAATGTAAACGGTGCGATGGCGGAGTATATGAAATTTACAAAAGAAGCCATTAACTATAAAGTTCCAGAAGATCTTCCGATTGAAAAGGCAATCTTAATCGAGCCTTATGCATGCTCTTATCATGCTGTAGAACGTGCACAAGTCCAGTTGGACGATGTGGTTGTTCTAGCAGGGGCAGGAACACTTGGACTTGGAATGATCGGTGCAATCAAAAAGTCAGGGCCGGATAAATTAATCGTGCTAGATTTAAACGAAGATCGCCTTGAAATGGCGAAGAATTTCGGTGCTGACATAGTATTGAATCCGGCAAAAGACGATGTGGACGCAATTGTAAAGGAACTAACAGATGGCTATGGCTGTGACATTTACATTGAAGCAACAGGTGCTCAAAAATCAGTGGAACAAGGATTGAAAATGATTCGTAAGCTGGGTCGATTTGTTGAATTTAGTGTATTTAAAGATCCTGTTACAGTTGACTGGAGTATTATTAGTGATCGGAAAGAGCTTGATGTACTTGGTTCTCACCTTGGTCCATACTGCTATGAACCTGTTATGAAGGGGATAGCGAATGGAGACCTTCCAACTGATGGCGTTGTCACGCACGTGTTGCCGCTTGAAGAGTTTGCACAAGGGTTCCAGCTTGTTAAAAATGGAGCGGAGTCATTAAAAGTAGTACTTAACCCCAATCTGTAAAAAAAATAAATTTATATAGGTTCCTGAAGCATGTCAGGAACCTTTTTTAAAACAATAAGGAGGGAATCGGATGAATAAAGGACTTTTAGGCAAACTTGGAATGGATTCTAAAATGGCCATGGGGTTTATTGGTATCTTACTGTTTATGATGGGAGATGGGCTCGAACAAGGCTGGCTTTCTTCCTATTTAATTGATAATGGTCTGACGGTTCAACAATCAGCGCTGCTATTTAGTGTATACGGTTTCGCCGTGGCAATTGCAGCATGGTTTTCAGGTGTACTTGCTGAAGTTTTAGGTCCGCGTAAAACTATGACAATAGGCGTCGTTTTATTTGTTATTGGAACCGTTATCTTTTTAACTGTCGGTCTTAAAACGATGAATTTGGCTGTTATGATTCCAACCTATTCACTTCGTGGGCTTGGCTATCCGTTATTTGCTTACTCATTTCTTGTTTGGCTGACGTATTACGCACCAGCTGAAAAACTTGGAACGGCTGTAGGTTGGTTTTGGGTTTCGTTTGCTGCTGGCTTGAACGTTCTTGGTGCTTATTATTCAAGTTTCGTTTTGCCATTCTTAGGAGAAATGAAAACGCTTTGGAGTGCGTTGGTGTTTGTAGCACTAGGAGCTATACTTGCGATTCTATTAAATAAAGATGATGGTAGTAATAAAAGAAAATTCGAGACGAAAGCGGAAATGATTAAATATCTTTCAAAAGGAATTACTATAGCATTTGAACGACCGAAAGTTGGTCTTGGAGGAATTGTTCGAACGATTAATACTGCGGGTGCATACGGGTTGGTTGTTTTTCTTCCAGCGTATATGATAGAAATCGGTTTTACGCGGACAGAATGGCTACAAATTTATGGTGCACTTTGGACAAGTAATGTGATTTTTAACATTATTTGGGGTGTTGTAGGAGACAAGCTCGGGTGGCGAAACACCGTAATGTGGTTCGGTGGAGTGGGCTGTGCGATCACCATTATGACTCTTTATTATATTCCAAAGTTTATGGGACCAAATTATTTGGCCACAACTATTGTTGCGATCTGTTTTGGTGCATGTGTAGCAGCATTCGTACCGCTTTCTGCTCTTATACCATCACTTGCTCCTGAAAATCGGGGGGCTGCGATGTCTATTTTAAATCTTGGTGCAGGCTTGAGTACGTTTGTAGGTCCTGCAATTGTTGGTCTGTTTATTGGTAGTGTAGGCACGGTAGGTATTCTTTGGATTTATTCAGGACTTTATTTATTAAGTGCATTAATCATGAAGTTTGTTACACTTCCGAAAAAGGAAGAAACCGTTAATAACTTATCAGATGTTCAGGCTGTTTAATATCATGAACGAATGAGAACATCTTATAGATGTTCTCATTTTTTTATCGAAATGAAAATAATCGAAAATAAAAGAAAGTAAATATTGACTTTTCGATAACAAAATGAAAAAATAAACTTAAGAATAAAACAAGAAAATATTGAAAGGACGATGTATAATGAAAATTGGATTAGGTTCTGATCATAACGCGTTTGATATGAAAGATAGTTTAAAAAGTTACATTAAGGAGCTAGGACACGAGGTTGTCGATTACGGTTCGGATGGTTCATGTACAGAAATTGATTATCCAGGTGTTGCATTTCAAGCTTCAAACGATATTAATGAACAAAAAGTAGATCGGGCTATTCTTGTTTGTGGTACTGGAATTGGTATGGCAATTGCAGCTGGAAAGGTGCCAGGTATTCGTGCAGCGTTATGTCATGATACGTACTCTGCAGAACGTGCACAAAAGAGCAATGATGCTCAAGTGTTAACGCTAGGGGCAAAAGTGATTGGTATTGAAACAGCAAGAAATGTTGTAAAGGTATATTTAGAGTCCTTTTTCTCAGGTGGAAATTCAGCAAGAAAAGTACAGCAAATTATGGATAAAGAACAGGAATTTTTGAGAGGAGCAGAAGTATGAAAAAGCTCATAAATAATCCAACAAAAGTTGTTGAGGAAATGATTGAAGGCTATGTGAAAGCATATCCGAAACATGTACGTCAATTGGCTGAAAATGAGCGTGCACTCGTTACGGCGAAAGCAACGCGCGAAGGAAAAGTGGGTGTGCTAATTGGTGGCGGTTCTGGCCATGAACCTGCTTTTATAGGTTATGTTGGCGATGGCATGGCGGATGGCGTGGCTGTAGGAAATATCTTTGCTTCTCCTCCTCCAGATCCGATATTAGAGGCAACGAAAGCAATCGCTAAAGGCGAAGGCGTAATTTATGTATATGGAAACTACGCTGGAGATGTGATGAACTTCGGTATGGCTGCAGAGCTTGCAGATCTTGAAAGCGGTATCCGTGTTGGATCGGTTCTTGTTACAGATGACGTAGCCTCTGCACCTAAAGCAGAAAAAGAAAAACGCAGAGGAATAGCTGGTGAGTTTTTTGTTACAAAGGTTGCGGGTGCAGCAGCAGATAAAGGATATAATTTGGATGATGTTGTTCGAGTTGCACAAAAGGCAAACGATTACACACGTACTATGGGGGTAGGATTAACTCCTTGTTCGCTTCCACAAACCGGAAAGCCAAGTTTTGAGCTCGCTGAAAATGAAATGGAAATCGGTCTTGGTCATCACGGTGAACCAGGAATTGAAAAAGGTGAATTGCAGCCTGCAGACCAAGTGGTAGACCGCCTTGTGAATGATATTTTAACGGATATGCCGATCGATTTGGGAGAAAAAGTGGCTGTTCTTGTGAACGGATTAGGTTCTACAACGAACATGGAACTTTACATAATGTTTAGACGTGTTGAGCAGATTTTGAGTGAAAAAGGTATTGAGATCCATCGATCTTACGTTGGTAGTTACAGCACATCACTTGAGATGGGTGGCGCTTCTGTCACAATAACAAGATTAGATGAAGAGTTGGCAGCGTTTGTTGATCATCCAGCAGATTGCCCAATGTATGTTCAAAAATAAGGAGGAACCCGCGATGAAAGTAACAGCAGAAGAACTTAAAACATTTTTGAAGAATGTTGTAACAATGATAGAAGAACAAAAAGATTATTTATGCGAACTAGATCGGAAACTAGGTGATGGTGATCATGGTGTGACGATGTCGATTGGCTGGCAAGCTGTGAATGAAAAGCTCGATGGGGACTTGAAGGAGGAGGTCGATTGCGGAAAAATAAGTATCTTGACAGGGCGAACTTTTTTAAGCGCTGTAGGCTCTTCAGTCGGACCACTTTATGCAACTGGTTTTATGAGAGGGGCAAAAGCATTTCAGGGAAAATCTGAATTAAAAGATGAAGATTTGAAAGATTTCTGGGTAGCGTTCATTGAGGGGATTAAAGAGCGTGGCAAAGCTGAAGTTGGCGATAAAACGATGATTGATACACTCCAGCCCGCACTTGAAAGCTTACAAGCCGATTTTGAGAAATCAAATAATTTTTTAACTGCGTTTGAAAGTGCTGTACAAGCGGCTGAAAAAGGAATGGAATCTACGAAAGACATGCTGTCTAAACGAGGACGATCAAGCCGCCTCGGTGAAAGGTCACTCGGTACAACAGACCCTGGTGCAGCATCAGCGTTCATGATCCTAAATACATTTTTAGCAACAATAAAATCTGTTCAAGTAGCATAATAGCAAGCTGGTAAGCTTATTAAAGATTAAAAAATGCAGTCGAATAATTATTTATAGAGATTCATTCTATCGAGTCTAAGGAGGGTGAGTTTCTTGCCTGAATTAAATATTAAACTAAAAGAAAATGTTCAGTCACTTGCAGGTGAGTTTTTAATAGTTTCCCAAAAGGCAGCGATTGCAGCATATCCGTGGATTGGGAAAGGAAATAAAAATGAAGCGGACGGTGCAGGTACGGAAGCAATGCGAAATGAAATGAATCGTATAAATATGAATGCGTTGATTGTAATTGGTGAAGGAGAAATGGACGAGGCACCGATGCTGTATATCGGTGAAAGACTCGGAGCAGGAAATGGACCTGATGTTGACATTGCGGTTGATCCGGTTGAGGGAACGACGCTTGTTTCAAAAGGTCAGGAAAATTCATTGGCAGTCATTGCGGTTGCAGAGAAGGGTACACTCTTACATGCACCGGATATGTATATGGAAAAAATTGCAGTCGGACCTAAAGCGAAAGGCTGTATTGATATAACAGCTCCCCTCACAGAAAATATGAAAGCCGTCGCTAAAGCTCTTGGAAAAGATATTAGCGAGTTGACGGTGATGATGCAGGATCGTCCGAGACATGATTATTTAATGAAGCAAGTATTTGAAGCAGGCGCTAAAGTTCGGTTATTTTCAGACGTTGACATAACAGGGGCAATTGCAACAGCAATTGAAGAACTGGATGTGGATATCCTTGTCGGTACGGGTGGTGCACCGGAAGGAGTGATTGCGGCTGTTGCATTAAAATGTCTCGGAGGTGATTTCCAGGCTAGACTTGTTCCGGAAACAGAAGAAGAGATGGACCGCTGTATTAAGATGGGGCTGGTAAATCCAAGGGCGGTATTGACGATGGATCACATTGTGAAATCCAATGACTGCTTTTTTGTAGCCACGGGCATTACAGATGGCCTCCTTTTGAAAGGTGTTCATAAAAAAGAGAAGGATAAAGTTTCAACACATTCATTTGTTGCAACGATGAGCCATTCTCATTTTATTGAAGCGCGTCATTAAGTCCCTTTAGTTGTAAACAGTGGAAAATGGTCATCGAATATAAAATGAGGAAAGAGCAAAAAAGAGAGAAACTACAGTTTCTCTCTTTTTGTTCTTTTTCAATTCTCCGGCCATTGATAGGTCCAAAGTCTTTCCTTTTGAATCCAACCGAGCAATTCAGGGTCTTCCGCTTCAAGTTTTTCAGCCCAATCAGCAAGCATCGCTTCGGTTTGTGAGCGGTGTGCTTTCATGGCGGCTATCTTCTTATCTTGTACTGGGGTAATATCATGGATAATATCAGGTTCGCCTAGCTCAGCCACACAGTTGTTTGAAAAGGCCACACATTGAAGTTTGGGCTTATCTTTTACCGGTAACGCTTCTACAGCACGAACAACGGCTCGAGCTGTGGCTTCGTGATCGGGGTGTACGCTGTAGCCGGGATAAAATGTGATGATGAGTGATGGTGTTAGTTCATGGATTAAGGTAGTGATTTTCTTAGTGAGTACGTCATCATCCTCGAATTCGACGGTTTTATCACGTAATCCAAGCATTCTTAAATCTGTAATCCCTAGCGCATTTGCAGCATCCTGTAATTCTTTTTTGCGAATTTTAGGAAGAGATTCTCTAGTAGCGAAGGGAGGATTACCGAGATTACGTCCCATTTCGCCAAGAGTTAAGCATGCATATGTTACAGGCGTACCTCTTTCTATATATGAAGCGATCGTTCCTGAAACACCAAACGCTTCATCATCTGGATGTGGAAATACGACTAATACTTGTTTTTCTTGTTCCAAAGCGATCATCTCCTTTTCTCATTCAAATGGCTGTGGGCTAATTTGTAAAGCAACAGCAAGTTTTCCGGTTGAATCAAGTCCAGCTAACAGAAGCCTACCTTGTTCATCTATTTCGAAATGATTTAGCCCTTCTGCATACACCCAACCAATTTCAAGCTTAAGCCCTACGCGATAGGGATCATCGCCAACAATCTTTCCGTGTTCATAACGAACTTTGGCATTGCGGATATAAGCACCTGCGGAAAAAAACGATTCATCATGGTGAGAGGCGTATGCCCCATTTGTCGTTTCAAGATGCAGAAAAACATCTCTTTCACAGAAAGAATCAATCGCGCGTTGTACTTCTTCACGTTCAATCGGTTTCATCTAATGTCCTCCTAAGTCGGAGCGAATGATCGTCCGTCTACATGTTAGTGTCATACATACCATCTTACAAAAATAGCTATAAAAAGTGAAATGATAAGACTAAAGGTACTAAGTAAGGCGATTTTTCCTACATTAACGGAAAGTCAAGCTCCCCATCTCAAGGCTTAGTGGAATCGCGAAACGAAGGTGTGGGATGAAGATCCCCCACCGATGGAACTTTCCCTTTTATATGAAAAAAAAGGCTTGACCTCAAAATGAGGAAGCCTATAAATGTTGCGTTAGACAAGTCGGAAAACCGACATTTTTTATTTGAATTGTTTGTATGCTCCATGCAAAACAGGACCAACATATTGATTAAGCTTCCATGAATGACGAATCGCTTCTGTGATAAATTCTTTCGCAGTGTAAATGGCTTCTTTCGGCGATTTTCCTTTTGCAAGCTCTGCTGTAATGGCAGCGGAGTATGTGCAACCAGCTCCGTGTGTATAGGCCGTTTCAATCTTTTCAGATTCAAGAATTTCAAATTCAATTCCATCATACAGTAAATCGATTGCCTTATCATAATTAAGCTTACTGCCGCCTTTAATTAATACATACTTAGCACCTAATTCATGGATTTTGACTGCTGCTTCTTTCATATCATCTATCGTTTGAATCGGACCTGTTTGTGCTAATTGCCATGCTTCAAACAAGTTAGGGGTAATAACGGTTGCTCTTGGTGCCAAGATTTCACGAAGAGCAATAGCTGTTTCAGGGTGTAATACTTCGTCTGTGCCTTTACAAACCATAACAGGATCAATCACGACATTTTTCAATCCATTTTCATCGATTGTACGTCCGACTAATTCAATGGTTTCTACACTTCCAAGCATTCCTGTTTTCATTGCATCAATGCCAACGGAAAGGATCGTTTCCAGTTGAGCCTCTAAAGCCTTGATATCTTGTGGAAATACATTGTGATTCCAGTTATTCTTTGGATCCATTGTCGCAATAACTGTTAAAGCAGTCATACCATATACTCCAAGTTCTTGAAGTGTTTTTAAGTCTGCTTGTATACCCGCTCCACCACTAGCATCTGAGCCTGCGATAGAAAGTGCTTTTTTCATAGTCATGATTTAGTGACCCCCTAAGGAAGTATATAAAAAATTTTATTAATTTCTGTTAATAAGTATAGCATAAACAGTGATAAGTAAAACGAGGAAATGCTTGAGCGCGAAGTGAATTATATATGTTGTTTACGGCATTCTAGATTCATAGGAAGTGAAGTGCTAGACAGGTATATAGTAAGATTTTCTTTTATAGTAGATAGAGTAAAGACAAACAGGCCTGTCATTTTACCCCCTTATTTAGGGAATGACAGGCTTGTTGAATTTGATTAGTGTTTGGAAGTTTCACCTTATTTCACGTTAGTGCTTGCTATGATGACCACTTTTCCTTTATCCAGTTCTTCCTCATACTGAGAAGCTTCTGACTCAGTTAAGCCAAGATTCTCAAAGCGGTTACGTAGCTCATCTCCTCGAGATTTAAATAAATTTCCAATTGTATCTAAGAGGCCTTGCTCCTTCATACCGATTTCTTCTGTGTTTGTAGCTTCAGTCAAATGCTCTGAGCGGTCTAGATTATGAGCGAATAAGTAAATATTTTCCTTAGTAAACCCTGTTGTTACCAGCTGATTAATTCTTTCCTGTGCTTGTACGCCATTTTCTACAACATATACTTGATTCATAGTAAAGTTCCTCCTTTAGTTTTTTAAAAGTGGGTGTTTGTAAAAGTCTCTGTTAGCTATGTTCTATATATAGCCGCTTTTGCTAGAATCGAAACTTTCTAATTAAAGGAAACTGAAAATTAGTAGGTTGTGAATTTGAAAATCTTCTGTATACGGTAGGTAATATACTTAAACACAGGAAGTTTATCCTGATATTCTTCATAATCAACCGTATAGATCCCATCCTTATTGTTCCAAATCCAACCATACCCTGACTCACTAAACCATTGCAGAAACGTACGGTAAAAACCAGAGTATATTGGATTCGGATCTCGTAAACATCTAGATTAGCCACTATCACTTCAATCCCGTTTTCTCTCATTTTCTTTAATTCTTTTAATTGATAGGATTGATAGGTTGAATTCACTTCATCTGTAATAAAAATTACCTGAATATGAGGATTGACTCGCTTCTTGGCAACAAGTTTATCTGTTAAAGTCTTACTTAATTTGGGGAAATGTATGTCTTCATCATAAAATCCGCTGAACAAAAACATGTCGATCATAATAAATTCATCAGCGTCTTCAATCGCTTGGAAGATATTATTAAAAATCCGCTGTTCATGCTTTACATGGCCGTTTTTATCTTTGTAGATAAATCGTATATGAAATTCACATCATCAATACGATGTACCTCTCCTTCAAAGGAAACCCCATGTGGCAAAGGTTTATAGCTGTTGTACATAATTACAATTGTAATAACTAGAAGAATCATATATATACCATACATCCATTTGCTTACAAGCCAACTTCTTCTCATTCTCTATTCCTCCAAGATTCATCCGTCCATCTAACCTTATATCCATAAATGGATAGAGTAGAGACCTGGCAATTTATAAACGCCTGATAAAGTGAAACTTCAATCAGTGGGGGGGGGCTGCCCGTTAATGCGGGGTAAAATGAGGAAGGAAGTATTTGTATAACGTATAATAAAGAATAGTAGATTGTAGAAAGGAGCTTTTAGCAATGGTGAATCAGATTCTACATAATGATTGGGGGCCTCTCTTGGCAGAGGAATTTAGAAAGCCGTATTATCGAGAGCTACGAGAGTTTTTGAAAAAAGAATATAAGAATGAAAACATCCATCCTGAAGCAAAGGATATTTATAATGCGCTTACACTTACACCGTTTCATAGGGTAAAGGTAGTCATTCTAGGCCAGGATCCATATCACGGACCGCATCAAGCTCATGGTCTTAGTTTCTCTGTTCAACCAGAAGTGAAGATTCCACCTTCTTTAAAAAATATTTATAAAGAATTGCATGCAGATATTGGCTGTACAATTCCGAATCACGGAAACCTTGTTCAATGGGCAGAACAGGGGGTACTGCTTTTGAATACAGTGCTGACAGTTAGAGAAGGGGAAGCACATTCCCATCGAGGGAAAGGCTGGGAGCTGTTTACGAATAAAGTCATTTCACTATTAAATGAACGCGAGACACCAGTGGTCTTTATTTTATGGGGAAAACCAGCACAAAGTAAAATCGTGTTAATTGATACAAAGAAGCATCCAATCATCGCATCGGTTCATCCAAGCCCCTTATCAGCAAATCGGGGATTCTTTGGGAGCCGACCGTTTTCAAAAACGAATCATCTTTTAAAGCAGCTAGGAGAACAAGAGATTGATTGGCAAATTTCAAATAGATAAGATTTACGTTTTTAAGTTTGATTTTAGAACTCGTAACTGTTGGAGTTCCCACTGGTGTTAGTTAAATCGGAATAAAAACTGACAATGTTCCACATGAAACAAAGAGTTTTACGAAAGGATTGTAGATTATGCAGGAAAAAAGAATAAATTGTGTAGCCTGCAAGCATTATTATGTGACGTGGGATCCTTATTTTCCAAGAGGGTGCAGATCATTTGCCTTTAAAAGTGCTAAACTTCCATCATTAGAAGTATTCCGCTCATCTGGTGAAGCCTGCATGAAATTCATACCGAAACCAGCTGGCAAATCGGTAAGAAGCAAGCTTTGAACTGATGCTTGTTTTTTGATATGCTAAACAACAGCAGAGGTTGTCCTAAACGGGGTTGACCTGACATGTAAACAATCCATAGTCGATGTGCATCCGGCTTACGTGATGGGATAGACTTAGGTAAAGAGGTGAGTAGATGGAAATTTCATCTGATAAAATATTAGATAAGATGGGTGAATTAGTTGCAAAAGCAAAGCAAGCGGAATCTAAAGCAGAATTAAGTGGCTATGTACTAGCGATTCAAGCATTATGCGAATGTTTGCATGAAGGAAAGGAAGAACCGGTAACACATTTAAGTATGAGCCGTATTCCAGTGCAGCCGCAACCTGTATTCAATCAGCCGATTCAGCAGCCAGTCCCGATTGTTTCATCCATGACGCAAACGAAACCTGTTAAAATAGATGATGCAAATGGAGATTCTTTGTTTGATTTTTAAATAAAAGGGGTGTTTGGGATGAAGTTATTTATTATTTTAGGAGCGATTAATGCCTTTGTAGCTGTGGCACTTGGTGCTTTCGGTGCCCATGGGTTAGAGGGGAAAATCTCTGATAAATACCTAGCAGTATGGCAAACCGGTGTTCACTATCAAATGTTTCATGCAATAGGCTTACTAATCATCGGAGTTCTTCTTGGAAAAATGTCTAGTCCTATAATGAACTGGTCAGGGTGGCTCATGTTTGCTGGTATCATTTTATTCTCGGGCAGCTTATATGTGCTCAGCGTATCAGGAATTAAGGTTCTTGGTGCGATTACCCCTTTAGGAGGAGTCGCTTTCCTTGTAGCGTGGGTGTTGCTAATCGTTGCAACTGTGAAATATTGATAAAGTGAAACTTCAATCAGTGGGGCTTCATCCGCCACCTAAGCTTCTTCGATTCCTTAATCACTTGAGGTGAAGGGGTTAAAGCGGGATAACAATGAAAAAAGGCTGTTACAAGTGTTGGATCTTGTGGCAGCCTTTTTAGGGTACAAGTATGAAGCGTATAAACCGTTTCGTTGGATTTTGTTAGCGACTAAAAGTGCCTTCATTATCTTGGTGGATAGGAAGCCAAGTTCGGCTGACTTGATGCGAATGGATATTCATATTCAATTTCTTCATCGAAGGTGATGTAATCTAAATAAACCATCGGTATTAAATAACGAAGTCCTGTTTGCGGATCACTGATGATAATATGGTCGCGACCGGCCGCTTCAATTATTCCTTTGAAAATTTTTGCATTCCACTCCCGGTTATTTTCAAAGGTTGTATAGATGGTAACTAATTTTCCTTTATTAAGCCTGAGAATATTCTCAATATAGGATTCCTCAACTGGTAGCATCCCTGGAACTTGTGGATTACCGGTCGGCATGCTTGGTGGCATAAAAGGTACTTGTAAAGGTGATTGAGTAGGCTGAGTAGGCTGATATGGCCCTGGCTGTTGATATCCAGTCGGACTTTGAGTCGGATTCATGTTGCCATATTGTGGTGGAAACGGGTAATTGCCAAATTGATTATGGTTTGTAGGCTGATTCATTGATTTCCCTCCAAATATCAGAAAATAGACTTGAAACTGAGTACAATCATACGAAACTTCTATGTTGGTAAATTTCCACCATTAATAATCAACCCCATAGGACGCTATCCTCGCCTAATCACAATGATGGCGGTGCGGAGCAGGAATTTTGGATGCATTCTCGATAAAATCAGTAATACCTGCTAAGTAGATTGGCTAGATTAGTAAGTCGCAAAGTCTCGTCCCTTTGTCCTTCATACGAAGTGAGTCGTCAATGAACGTTAGGGATCTTCAGATGCTCCCTGCTTGTTTCGTGCTGTCTTGCTTAGTATGAAAAAGATGGCTGCGAAAAATCAAAGAACGCCTACTGGGTATACTCCTTCTTTTATTTGGCTAAAGGGCGATTATCCCGATAAAGACATATGTAGCTGGAGTGTTCTTCCGGAATGCCTTTCTTTTAATACGTACTGTATACACTAGGGCAATTAGCTTGAGTAGGCTGGAAGAAGCAGTGTGACTTGAATCGGCCTGTATTGTCTTGGTTATACCATTGTGCAGGACAAGCTCCAGCAGGTTTAAAAAACCATAATGAATAACGAGCTGGGTGGTATCGGTTTCCTTTAATTACTTTTCTAGCAAGGTCAATTTCTGATTGACGAGCCCGTTGATAGAAATACCCTTTCTGTGTGGCTTCGAAGCCTCCTGGACTCTGGAAAACCATCTTATTCATGTTTGAGATGTTTTTAAAATCAAGACATTCGGCTCTCACCCGATTTACGCCCACATTTCCAACTAGTAGCATACCTTGAGTCCCTTCACCCTCACCCTCACCCTCAGCCCGCATCAAACGGGCTAAAAGTTTTACATCTTCTTCGTTATGCTTGATGACTGCCAACCTAATCACCTCTCTATGGCTGATTTGACTATTTAATCTTGATGTATTGGTTATAGGGGATTATTTACATAACAATTGCATCATCACTAATTCATGTGTACGGTAAAGGAAGCATGTTTATGACAAAAAGTTTGAGTCGTTGTGGTGGGGCGGATTATTGCGGGAATTCAAACAAAATAGAACTATTAAAACATATGACATATTAAGAAAAGGTCTGACATCACATCGACTATCTATCGTTTATTTGATGTGTAATAAACCACGATAAGCAGTGTATAGCATGTGAAATCAGACCCTTATGGGACAAAGCCTTCAAACTTTATTTCGCATGAATGAGAGTAAGACCGCAGCCTCAAGGCTTAGAGGAATCGAAGAAACGTAAGAAGGGAACTAACTGCCTGTAAAAAAGCCCGATTGGAGAGATACAGTGAACTCACTTTTGTGGTTTTCAGAGGTGTAGTTGAGGTCCACAGGACGCGGCGCACTTAGTCTGATTCATTGGGTAATAGTTCGTACGTACTATGAACGTATCGAAGCAATAGCGAAGATCTTAGAAAGGGACAAAAAATCAGTAGGGGATGATGAGATCCCCCTACTGATTTTTAAGTTTCACTGTATCTACTATATGTTCTAATTTGTTATACGGATAAAAATGTAGAAATTTCTTCTTCGGAAAGGATGTTTCCAACAAAGAAAGAACCGAATTCGCCATAGCGAGCACTTACTTCGTCAAAACGCATTTCGTAAACAAGTTTTTTGAATTGCAGTACGTCATCAGAGAATAATGTAACGCCCCACTCAAAATCATCAAAACCGACAGACCCGGAGATAATTTGTTTCACTTTTCCAGCATAACTGCGGCCAATTAAACCGTGGGAACGCATTAAGCTTTTACGTTCTTCCATAGAGAGCATATACCAGTTGTCATTGCCATCACGGCGCTTGTCCATTGGATAGAAACAAACATACTTTGATTTAGGCAAAATAGGGTATAAACGAGAACGAACGTGAGGATTTTGGTACGGATCCTCATTCGACTCACCAGAAAGATAGTTACTTAGTTCAACAACAGATACGTATGAATAACTAGGAATTGTATATTCAGCTAGCTTCGATTTATTGAATTCCAATTCAATTGCGTTAAGCTCTTCCATTGTAGGTCGTGCAAACATCATCATGAAATCTGCTTTTTGACCAACAATTGTATAAAGCGCATGACTGCCTTCATTATTACTTTGTGTTGTATTCCACTTGTCTACTAAACGGTTGAATTCTGAAATTGCTTCTTTTCGTTCTTCGTTGGAGAGTAATTTCCAAGATGCCCAATCAATTGTACGGAAATCGTGCAGGCAATACCAGCCATCAAGGGTTTGTGCAGCTTCACTCATGAGTATCACTCCTATATATTGTTTTGTATGAAAGAAGAGGGGGTAGTTTAAATAACTTGTATGGAATAGCTCATGTCACAAGAACCCTCTTCTAACTAAATATTGGCGAATTTTCGCCATGATTTTTTTCTATATATTAACTATATCATAATTTAATTTAAAGGAAATTTTGAGAACCGGATCTGTTCAAATTTAGCTCAACAAGTTCAAGATTTGTTCATAATTATCATCGCCATGATTTTTCATCTTAACCCTATTTTCTATTTTTTAGGGGAATGGTAACGCATACTATCTCAAAATAATACTTTTTTAATAATGAAAGCGTTATCAGGTTGTCTGTTTCTAGAATTTTTTAGGCTAAAAGGGTATGCTAATTATATAACAGAAAATTGAATGCTTGTGCCATGATTCATTAGGAATAGTGACGGTTCATAAAGTTCAATTTGTACAGGAGGAAAAGCATGAGTAATTTATTTGATACATTAAAAGAAAAAGTTTCAGGACACAATTTGAAAATAGTTTTTCCAGAAGGTTTGGATGAAAGAATCTTGACAGCGGCTACACGATTAGCAGAAGACAAGCTGTTGACTCCTATCTTGATTGGAGATATTGAAAAAATACAGGAATCAGCAAAAAAATTAGGTGTTTCCCTTGAAGCGGTGGAAATTTATGACCCAACTCAATATGCGATGATGGATGAACTTGTTGCATCTTTTGTGGAAGCACGTAAAGGAAAAGCAACTGAAGAACAAGCACGTCAAATTTTATTGAATGAAAATTATTTTGGTACAATGCTTGTGCATACGAATAAAGCAGACGGCCTTGTTAGTGGTGCTATACATTCCACTGCTGATACTGTACGACCTGCACTTCAAATTATTAAAACAAAACAAGGTGTTAAAAAGACTTCTGGTGTATTCATCATGGTTCGCGATGAAGAAAAATATGTGTTTGCGGATTGTGCAATTAACATTGCACCAGATCAGAATGATTTAGCGGAAATAGCGATTGAAAGTGCAAAAACTGCTGAAATGTTTAATATTGAGCCGCGTGTTGCGATGCTTAGTTTCTCGACAAAAGGATCAGCAGTTTCACCAGAAACGGAAAAAGTAGCGGAAGCAGTAAAAATCGCTCAGGAATTGAATCCGTCATTAATTCTTGATGGAGAATTCCAATTTGATGCCGCTTTTGTACCTTCTGTTGCGAAAAGTAAAGCGCCTGGTTCTTTAATTCAAGGTGATGCGAACGTCTTTGTGTTCCCAAGTCTTGAAGCAGGTAATATTGGGTATAAAATTGCCCAACGTCTTGGTAATTTCGAAGCGGTTGGTCCGATTCTACAAGGCTTGAACCGTCCGGTTAATGATCTTTCTCGCGGTTGTAATGAAGAAGATGTGTATAAATTGGCTTTAATTACTGCAGGTCAAGCTATACAGTAATAATAGCTAGTCTGGGTCTGACCTAAGCACTCTAAATCAGTATGTAGTGTCTCACACTTATTGTCCTACTGTATTTAGTTATGGCGGGGTCTGACCCTTTTTTTATCTGTCTTTTTAAAAAATAAATAGCTAATGGTATAATGGATTGGATTTAAATTGCGAGAGTAAGAAGTGCCTAGAAATCCGACAACTATTTTTCCCAGGATTTGAACCACCTCTTAAATGATGATAAAAGGAAGCGTCTATATGAGTGAAAAAGAATCATTAATCATACAGCCGGAGTGGAGAATTATTGACCAATCTTCACTTGGCCCTAACTTTCATGCACTGCAGTCATTTGCAATGGATGATACATTATGTGCCTCTGTCGGCAGTGGTCGTTCCCAAGCAGTTGCTAGGGCATGGGTGCATCACCAAACGATTGTACTCGGAATTCAGGACACGAGACTACCATTCCTTCAAAGTGGACTCACATATTTAAATGATTTGGGCTATCAGGTTATTGTAAGGAATTCAGGGGGGCTTGCTGTTGTTCTTGATGAGGGTGTGTTAAATGTATCGCTTGTGTTTCCAGAAACGGAGCGAAGAATCGAAATTAATCGAGGGTATGATGCCATGCTTGATTTGATTCGTGCGATGTTTTCCCACTATGATGTTAAGATTGAAGCAAAAGAAATTATCGGATCGTATTGCCCCGGAAGTTATGACCTCAGCATAAATGACAAAAAATTCGCGGGCATTTCCCAGAGAAGGATTCGAAATGGAGTTGCTGTGCAAATCTATCTATGTGTAAACGGTAGTGGTTCTGAGCGTGCAGAGCTTATTCGCGGCTTTTATTCTCAAGCAAAAAAAGACGTCGAGACGAAGTTTGCCTATCCTGATATACAACCAGAAGTGATGGCATCATTATCAGAGCTATTAAATGTTCCATTAACCATCCAAGATGTAATGTTGAGTCTACTACAAACCTTAAAGCGAACAGGAGGAAGCATCTATTCTTCGCAGCTTCAACCAGAAGAGTTAGCTATATTCGAAGGGTATTTAATGAGGGTGAAGGAACGTAACGACAAGTTAGATCATGAATGACACAAAACTCCAATAGCGTAAAAACGCCACATTTACCACATGTAGTACGCTACATTCACCTAATTACAATGGTGGCGGTGCGGAGCTGGAATTTAAAGTACCTTCTCAATAAAAGAAGTATACCTGCTAAGTAAATAGGTTATATGAGTAAGTCGCTAAGCCCCGCCCCATGTCATTCAGGATGCAAAAGGGCATACCCCACTCTCAATACTCAGTGAATTGTGATAAAAACTTCACCTAAAATAAGAGAGTTAACAATCTGGTCTGTCCTTTTTTGTAGCATCCTCTTTTTTATAAAATTGAAACTTCAATCAGTCTCAAAGCTTTGAGAGAGTTACTGTCCGCTAATGCGAGATAAATGATTAAGATATTACACATGAAATATAAACGTGTGTTGCCTACCGTCTCCGCAAATACATATCTATTTAAATGGTCAATTATTCAGCTACTTTTTCCAGATTTCCGTTGCGATCCATTTTGAATTTAGTAGCAGGGCGCTCGTCTTCTTCCAAAAGCACCAGTTTTCTAGCACGGTTCATGATTTTCATTAAAGTTTCGTAGTCTTCCTGCATGAGCCCGCTATTTTGCTCAAGTGAATTCAATTGATTTTCTAAGACATCATTACGTTGTCTCAAGTCTTTCACTTCAATCTTTAATCTTTCATTTTCTGCTCGAAGCAGTTCTACATGAAGCGTTGAATCATCCATAGATTGTAAAAATGAGATTACCATATCTAGAGTCAAAATTGAACTGGATTTTGATAGTTCTCTAGTACGAATAGGGGGCGCTACTTCTTCTGATAGTTCTACAGATATTTCTGGAGCTATCTCCTCCACTGGTTCAGCAGATAAACCGATTGCTTCTGCTGTAGGAGTGGGTGGTGTATAAAGCAGACGCTTTTTTCCACCTTGTTCTTTACCTAACATCCGATTACGCTGTTTCCGTTGTTTTTTTGCCAATTGCAGAGCTTTGTCATATGTATGACGAACGACTGCATTCCAACGAAACCCACAAGCAGCTGATGTACGATTTAACTTATCACCGACTTCTTCAAAAGCATTCAATTGGGTGCTGCCTTCACGGACATGCCGTAGCACTGTCTCAGCTAGTAATAAATCATCTTCTTCTGTCCAAGCATCTTGACGAACTTTCATCCTAATCTACTTCCTTTCTGGTAACATGTAAAATTGGTAACATATTAATACACTACATCGAAGTTTGATTACTCTAACCTGTTATACGATTCATTATTACCAATGGTTAGGACATTTATTCATCAAACTTAAAAGGATACTAGTTTTTCCTGAAGTGTTAAGAAGATTGATGTCTGAATCTAAGTGAAACTCAAATTCTGGATGAATTGTCACTGAATGTACGCTTTTAGAATTGGGGATCGACATGTTAAAATACCTACTATATGAATGGCAGCTTGAATGAATTTAGCTATTATCTGTGATTAATTCGAATGAAAATAAAATCTACGCCCATAAAACTTGAGGAATAGACCAATAATATCGATTTAAACCATTCTTATCCGCAATCGAAATTAAATAGAATTTCACTCAAAATCTAGTGCATATTTCTAGTAAGGGAATAAAGCATGGACCTCTTTTTTACCCCAAAAAATTTTAAAGGAAAAGACCAGGATAAGGACTTCGAGTTATTCAATCGCCGAAAAATAGGACATATAGGATTTTTTTTAAAAGACAAGCTATAATAATAGAATCAAAAAGAAAAAGCGCTTGCGCTAGACACTAAAATTCATGTTAAAAAGAGGGTTGTCCATGAAATATTCCCGTGAAAAGCTTAGTGAAGAGAAAGTATTTAAAGATCCCGTTCACCGCTATATACACGTGCGGGACAGGGCGATTTGGGATTTAATCAGTACAAAGGAGTTTCAAAGATTACGCAGAGTGAAACAGTTAGGCACAACCTATTTAACCTTTCATGGTGCAGAGCATAGTCGTCTCAATCACTCACTTGGTGTATATGAAATCGTGCGCCGAATTGTCGATGATGTATTTGAAGGAAGACCTGAATGGAACCAAGAGGAGAGGCTTCTTTCCTTATGTGCTGCCTTGCTTCATGATTTAGGTCATGGTCCATTTTCTCATTCATTTGAAAAAGTATTCGATCTGGATCATGAGCAATTTACGAGAGAGATTATTCTTGGCCGTACAGAAGTGAATGGGGTACTTCGTAGAATTGACCCTGATTTTCCAAAGAAGGTTTCGGATGTTATTGCCAAGACATATGAAGACAAGCTAGTCGTAAGTCTGATTTCAAGCCAAATAGATGCAGACCGGATGGATTATTTGCAACGGGATGCTTATTTTACTGGTGTTAGCTACGGGCATTTTGATATGGAGCGGATTTTGCGCGTGATGCGCCCACGTGAAGATCAAGTAGTGATTAAACAAAGTGGGATGCATGCAGTGGAAGACTATATTATGAGTCGCTATCAAATGTACTGGCAAGTTTACTTTCACCCCGTATCGCGAAGTGCAGAAGTCATTTTGACGAAAATTCTACATAGAGCGAAGCATTTATATAATACGGGTTATACGTTTAAACAGGAACCGGTTCATTTCCGTTCATTGTTTGATGGTAATGTAACAGTAGAGGATTATTTGAAACTAGACGAGGCGGTCATCCTTTATTATTTCCAGGTTTGGGAAGCGGAAGAAGATGGCATATTGCGTGACTTGTGTCTTCGCTTTATGAATCGTAAACTGTTTAAATATGTTGAATTCCATCCATCCAATGAGCAAATGAATAAACTGATGGAGCTGAACCGTTTATTTAAAAAAGCTGGCATCGATCCAGAGTATTATCTCGTTGTCGATTCCTCTTCTGATTTGCCCTATGATTTTTACCGCCCAGGTGAAGAGGAAGAACGTTTGCCGATTCATTTGTTGAAAAATAACGGGGAGATCAGAGAGTTATCCCGTGAATCAGAAATAGTTGATGCAATTTCTGGTAAAAGAAGAACGGACCATAAGTTATATTTCCCTGCCGATTTATTGCGTGATGAATCAACAAAGAAGAACGTGAAGCGGCAAATCCGTGAGCTACTTGAATTGTCATAACTTTATAGTGCGTTTTTAAAAAGGTGGATAAAAAGAGCCGAGAAGTTCGAGGAGCGATTGTCTCGAGGACCGGAACGTATACGTAATACGTGAGGACCGGACTTGCACAGGATGTGCTGGCTTCTGTGTTGCGCACAGGGCGTGCGCGATTTTAACAGCAGGTCATAATGAGCGACGAAGAAATTCGACAGCTATTTTTACCGGACTTTTTGAACAACCTCTTATAGCAAAGGAACATTTAGAATGAGGAGTGATGAGCCTTGTTTAAGGATCATGCTAAGATTATTCATGCCATTTCTTCTGCAGGAGAAATAAATGGAAGAAAAAAACTACAAAAAATGATTTATATTGCTAAGAAGCTTTCCTTTCCGTTTCAGGAAAAATATCAATTTCACTTTTACGGCCCTTATTCAGAAGAGCTAACGTTACGAGTTGAGGAATTATGTGAAATGGGATATTTGAATGAAGTGAGGGAAAAGAAGGCAGGCTACTATCAATATTGTTACTCAATTACAGAGTCGGGTAGGAATTTCCTTGGGATGCATGAGATGGATATGCCTACATTAGAACCATGTCTCTGTGACATGAATGAGCAACATGCTCGTTTTTTGGAGCTTGTTTCGACTGTGCTTTATTTTGATACTCTTGAAAAAGATGAAGTATCAGAGAAAGTATTTACTTTGAAAAGCAAGCAAAAGTACACGCATGAAGAAATTGACGAAGCATATGAATATATTAAGAAATTAAAGGAAAAAGCTAAGCTGGATTAAGGCTTAGCTTTTTTAGTGATAAGAAAAGTTTACTATAGGTTTTGCATGAAGGACATAGGGACGGGGCTTCGCAATTTACTAGTAAGATCGAGAAAGCATCCAAAATTCCAGATCCGGACCGCCACCATTGAAATTAGGCAAGTGTAGTGTGCTCCATAATATATCCTTCATAGTAAAGGGTGGCGTTTTAACGCCATATGAGTTTTGTATGTAGCATTAGCATCAAGATATAAGTTAATCGGTGATCCCGATTTTCTTATTGATCACTAAGGCGGATACCATTTTGCGCGTAATGATTTTTCGGCATTTCTTCGATGAAAATCGTTACTTTCTCAGGTGACGCTCCAGTTGTTTCTGAAACAGCAATCGTCACTTTTTCCACGAGTGCTTTCTTTTGTTCCTCAGTACGTCCTTCAAGCATTTTTACCGTTACATATGGCATAGTATACCCCTCCATTCTTTATGCTTTTAGTGTTCCATATTGGTGTGATAATTGCAAGAAAATTTGGAAACAACAGTCCCGTTAAGCTGAAATGAGTTTAAAACATATTCCATCATCTAACTCTTTTTCATATTTGAGAATTTGCTGTATACTAATGGATATTAAACGATGGAGGAAAATAGTTTGGAACGATTTTTAGCATATCCACTTGAAGAGATACCTTATGTTGTTGTCTCTCTATTGATAGCGTTTACGGTGCACGAATTTGCTCACGCTTTTGTAGCTTATAAATTTGGAGATTCGACTGCCCAGAAAGAGGGGAGGCTGACATTAAACCCAGTTGCCCATATCGACCCATTGGGGACATTACTCATCCTCATAGTTGGCTTCGGTTGGGCGCGTCCGGTTCCGGTGAATCGATTTTATTTTAAAAAACCACGTCTAGCGGGGGTCCTTGTTTCCTTTGCAGGCCCATTTAGCAATTTTTTAATTGCGGCGGTTGGCTATTTCATTCTATATGGGTTGTACGCTGCGGGACTTGAACCGAATATACCATTTTTCGTTGTGGACTTTTTGGAAATGTTGATTCATTTAAATATTGTTCTGTTTGTATTCAACTTACTTCCATTGCCACCACTTGACGGATATCGGATTATTCAGGATCTTGTTTCATCAGATATGAGGGCAAAAATGTCACAATATGAAAATTACGGGGCTTTGATCTTTTTAATCTTGGTGATTACACCGCTTGGCGATTATACGATAAGACCCGTTCTTACAACTCTCATCCCGTTTGTGTTACAGAGCATGAGCGAATTCTTTTCATTATTATTTTTTTAACGAGATACTGTATATATAAGGAGGTATAAAGTAGATGTCAGAACAACCGAAGAAGAAAATAGGATTTAATATTATTAAAAATGACCCGACAGAAGGACATGGCGGATTTGGCGCTGGTGTTATGACTCTTGATAATATCTCACCTGTCATCATTGACGTAGAAGAAGGAACAGCGGAAGTGGATATTGGGGCTATGCATGCGAGAAGTATGGTAGAGCGAGGAATTAAATTCTTGAAAACAAAAGAAGAAGTTCCAAATGGCAAACCGTACTGGCTCGTCTGGGTGACAATTGAAGCGACTCAAGAAGGTCCTCGGTATGTTGGTGTTACGGCATGCGAAATGACAGTAGACCGCTCTATTCGCCGAGGATATAAGTCTCTTCCGCAGCATGTCAACTATATGGATAAATCGCTGAAACGACATATTATTGTCGAGCATATGGATGAAAAATCAAAAAGAATATTAGCGGAGTTTTTGAAAAGTCATAATGCTCAAATGTGGGAACATTCGTCTGCACAATTAAAGCAAGGGCTTCTCGAGGAAGATATTTAGGCGATCTTTTATTAAAATAGCACTCAGGCTCTTGTCGAAATTGAAAAAAATATGTAAACTAAAGCTGGGTAAAACCACTATAGCTAGGACACGAAAAACCTCGTTGCCGTTTTTGGCTTCGAGGTTTTTTGGTTTAAGGATATGGGGCCGGGGCTTCGCGACCTTCTGATAGAGCTAATCTACTTAGCTGGCGTATTTATTTTATCGAGAAAGCATTCAAAATTCCGGCTTCGCACCGCCACCATTGTGATTTTCTTATTCCCCAAATTTAAAGATACGTTTATACCAAGGCTTTTTCTTTTCCAATGGTACAGTTTCTACTACTATCGGTTCACCATCCTTGCCGTGACTCGAGCAGAATTCTTTCGGTTCTGTGCCTGTAACGAAGTATGTTAACCGGGCGCCAAGGCAATCTGGAGTGGCAAGTTTTCCACTTTCCGGGTCAATGTAGACGCCGATGACATTATTGGTTTCTTTGAATTCTTGTACAGGCTGATTGCTTACGCTGTTCTCCATGAAATCAGCCCAAATTGTTTTTGCGTAGCCTTTCTCCACAGGCTTCTCAAGCTTATTTCCTTTATCGTAACCAATCCAGACCCCTGACACGAGCTTTGGTGTATAGCCAATCATCCAGCTGTCTGTGCTCGTACTGCCTGACTTTCCAGCGTAGGTGCGCGTCAGCTTGGAACGAATGGAGTTGCCGGTCACTTTCGCATAACCGTTCAATTTCTCATCGAATACACCCGTCAACATTTGGGTCATGACAAAGGCCTGATCAGCATCAAGCACTTGTTCATCAACATCCTGTTGTTCAAAAATAACTTCTCCCTGGGCATTTTCCACCTTTTTAATAAAAATGGGTGTTACCCTTTTTCCGCCATTTGCCAAAATACTGTAGGCGTTTACCATTTCAATTGCCTTTATTCCGGATGTACCGAGAGCGAGTGAAGGAACGCTTTTCATCTCAGTCGTGATACCGAAGCTATGGATTGTATGAATAAAGGAATCCAAACCAAGATAAAAGAGTGTCTTCACAGCATAGATATTATCGGAAAGAGCAATTGCTTGTGCAAGGGTAATCTCGTCATTGGCATATTGGTGATTATAGTTGCTAGGTGTGTAAGTTGATTGGTCATGATTATAGTTAAACGTTGTTTTTTCACTTTTTAACATAGTTGATGGTGTATAGCCATTTTCTAAGGCTGCATAATAAAGTAAAGGTTTAATCGTTGAGCCCGGTTGTCGTACTGCTTGGGTTGCTCTATTAAAAGGGGAAGTTTGATAATCCCTGCCCCCGACAAGCGCCTGCACTGCCCCCGTTTCCGGATTCATCGCGACAAGTGCCCCTTGAATGGTAGAATCGGCACTGATTATGGTAGCAAATGATTTTTCCGCTATTTGCTGTTGACGCTCATTTAAGGTCGTATACACGCGCAGCCCACCAAGCTCAATGGTCCGTTCATCAAGCTGGAGCTGTGATTTTAAAGCTTGTTTTACAGCGTCCTGAAAATAGGGGGCCGTATGACTTTGCACAATTAGATGTTTTCCTTTGAACAGGAGAGAGTTGCTACTTGCTTCATTGGCTTGTTTATTCGTGATAAATTTCTTCTTAATCATGGATGTTAGGACAATCTGTTGTCGGTTTTTAGCTCGATCGAAATTTTCTAATGGTGAATAAAGAGTAGGTCCTTTTGGAATACCTGCAAGCATACTTGCCTCTGCTAGAGATAAATCCTTTGCATTTTTACCAAAATAATATTGGCTTGCAGCTTGGACACCATATGCACCATGACCATAGTAGATTGTGTTCAAATAGCCTTCAAGAATTTCTTCTTTTGAATAATTCAGTTCAAGACGGATTGTATAAAATGCTTCGTTTAATTTACGACTCCACGTTTTGTCATTCTCTAGGAATAAACTTCGTGCATATTGCTGTGTGATGGTACTTGCTCCTTGGACTTTGGACATAGCACGAATATCAGCTGCGATCGCTCCAGCAATCCGCTTAAGATCGAAGCCGTGGTGGGTAAAGAACTGTCGATCCTCGACAGCAATTGTTGCATTGATTAAATGAGGAGAGATGACCTCAAGCTTTTCCCAATAGCGTTTCTGTCCATGGCTGCTTTCGCCGATTACCCGATTATTATCACTGTAATAAATGGTAGACTGGGGAACTGCAATCGGCGGTGGCCCAAGGATTTTGGCATAGATCAGTATGGAAAAAAGAAATAAAAATAGCAAAAGAAAAGCCATTGCAGAAATCATAATAATCGCCCGAATATATTTTCGCGTTTGTTTAAAACGTTGTCCTGTAATAAGTTCCAAAAGTTACACCTCCTCAATTTTTAATGGATGAAATTTCCTCTATGTAACAGTATGAAAAAAAAGGCCATATTTTAAACATGCTTATAGGCCAAAATAGAAATTCCCCTTGCAATTCTGCTAGATTGGTCTATACTTTTTTCTAGCAAATAAGAAAAACCGTCACAGTTCTTGGCTACCAAAACTAGTGACTCTAACATAAACTTATGATCCTGCGTGGCAGAGGTAAGGTTAGACACAATTGTGAAAACGAATATTTTAAGAAAAAGCATATCCAGAAATGCTAGCACATGTTCAATAAGGAGTATAAAAAGAGCCGAGAAGTTCGAGGAGCAATCGCCTCTAAACCTGCGCGTATACAGTAATATGTGAGGACCGGACTTGCACAGGACGTGCGCGATTTTAACAGAAGGTCATTAATGAGCAGCGAAGAGATTCGACAGCTATTTTTACCGGACATTTTGAACAACCTCTACTAGTAATGTTCACAGGGTTGCTTATTTTTTAATGAGTAGCTTCAGATGGACACGGGTATGATGAAAGAAGTGAAAGGACGTTTTAACGTCTATCTCTAATGTGAAGGCCAAAGAATATAGCGCGTTACACGCACCTCTCAAAGGTTGAGGTGCGGAGCCATCTTCTAGTACACTTCTTTTAATCTTAGAAGTATGATTCTAGTTAGATTGGCTCTGTTTTTAAGTCGCAAAAGCCTCTTTATCCTTCATACAAAAAAGCATAGAAGGGAAGCGAATTACATGAGCATTTGGTTTACTGAGAAACAAACGGAGAATTTTGGAATTACGATGAAAGTGAATCGTACACTACATACAGAACAAACAGAGTTTCAAAAGCTTGATATGATTGAAACGGAAGAATGGGGCAACATGCTTTTACTTGATGATATGGTCATGACATCAGAACGTGACGAGTTTGTTTATCATGAAATGGTGGCTCATATTCCGTTGTTTACGCATCCTAACCCAGAGAACGTATTAGTAGTAGGTGGAGGAGACGGTGGCGTTATCCGTGAAATATTGAAGCACCCAAGCGTAAAGAAAGCGACACTCGTTGATATCGATGGAAAAGTTATTGAGTACTCTAAAAAGTTCTTGCCTAGTATCGCTGGAATGCTTGATGATCCACGTGTGGATGTTCAAGTAGGAGACGGCTTCATGCATATCGCTCAAAGTGAGAACGAATATGATGTCATTATGGTGGATTCTACAGAACCTGTAGGACCGGCTGTAAACTTATTTACAAAAGGATTTTATGCAGGTATTTCAAAAGCTTTAAAGGAAGACGGAATCTTCGTTGCTCAATCGGACAACCCTTGGTTTAAGGCAGATTTAATTCGCGACGTTCAACGTGATGTGAAAGAAATATTCCCAATTACGAATTTGTACGTAGCCAATATTCCAACTTATCCGAGTGGCCTATGGGCATTCACAATCGGCTCTAAAAAGTACAATCCACTTGAAGTGTCAGAAGATCGTTTCCATGAAATTGAGACAAAATACTACACAAAAGAACTTCACAAAGCAGCGTTTGTTCTGCCTAAATTTGTTCAAGACTTAATTAAGTAAGAAGACTGCTCTAAAACTTAATAATGAAAAAGGTTAAGTTCTAAGGCGGCGGTTTCAAACTGATTTATAGAAGCCCCGCCCCTTTTTATAGCGCCTGTTTGGGAGAGGATTTCCCCAAAACATTTGTTAGGACTTAAAGCGTCTTGCAAACAGTGCTCGTAAAAAACAGAATGTGGAGGCATAGCTATGCGTTTTGATGAAGCTTATTCAGGAAATGTTTTTATTAAAAGTCACCCAAATTATGAAGAATCGAAAGCTGTGCTATACGGTATGCCGATGGATTGGACTGTAAGTTTCCGCCCAGGATCGCGATTCGGCCCTGCGCGTATACGTGAAGTGTCTATTGGACTGGAAGAGTATAGCTTATATTTAGATCGCGAATTAGAAGAAGTGAAATTTTTTGATGCTGGTGATATCCCTTTGCCTTTTGGTAATCCAGAACGCAGTGTTGCGATGATTGAAGAGTTTGTTGATAAAGTGCTCGCAGATGGCAAGATTCCGATCGGAATGGGTGGGGAGCATCTTGTAACATGGCCAGTTATTAAGGCGATGCACAAGAAATATCCCGATATGGCGATAATTCATATGGATGCGCATACTGATCTACGCGAGGACTATGAAGGAGAGCCACTTTCTCATGCAACAATTATTCGTAAATCGGCTGAATTGATTGGACCAAGTAATGTGTACTCGTTCGGCATTCGCTCCGGTTTAAAAGAGGAATTTCAATGGGCAAAAGAAAATGGCATGAAAATTGCTCCATTCGAGGTATTAGAGCCATTAAAGAAGGTGTTGCCTGAACTTGCGGGTCGTCCTGTTTATGTCACAATTGACATTGATGTTCTTGATCCTGCGCACGCACCAGGAACTGGTACAGTAGATTGTGGAGGGATAACAGCTAAAGAGTTGCTGGCATCGATTCATGAAATTGCCCACTCAGAGTTACAAGTGATAGGTTGCGATTTAGTAGAAGTAGCACCTATTTATGATCCATCTGAGCAAACAATGAACACAGCTAGTAAGCTTATTCGTGAAATGATTCTTGGTTGGATAAAATAATCATAGAGGATGACAATGTTGTCATCCTCTTTTTGTATGAAGGACATGGGGCGGGGCTTCGCAAAATCAGCTCCGCAACGCCACTTTCATCAGGTGATCCAGTTTATAGAACCTGACCTTTTTCATCGTTGGGCCTTAGAGCAGGTGCTTATGGATGTCTTTTAGTGTAAAATTGAAAAAATAAGACTTGTAGATTGAACTGAAATAAAAAGTGTTCTGTTAAAAAGAAATAGACAAGGATTGGTTAATTTACCTTGAGATCTACAGATTAAAGTGTAAAGTAATTCAGATGTGAATAAAGCCATCCTCTAAACAGTTCTTGGCTTTTTAAAGCGATATTGTTTCTTATGCAGGTTGAATCTTTTCGAAAGAGTATTTATACTTATAAAGTTATAGAGGTATTGAAGGATGTGTAGAAAATTGGTACTTCATGATCTGGCACAGCAATCTGTAAAAGTAACACTTAAAACGAAAATTACGGTTGGCTCTGAATCCGAGGCGTATGAGTTGATAACTTTTGGGACAAAATTTCAAAAAAATTCCTCATTTTATTTACAATATACTGAGGAAAGTGAAGCGGGGAAAATTCAGACAACAGTTAAATATAAAGATAATGAGATATTGCTTCTACGAAATGGAGCGACTAAGATGCGTCAGCTCTTCCGTGAAGGAGCAGCGACAAATGGTCATTACGAAAGCTTGTACGGCATGTTGACACTGCTTACTGAAACAAAGTCAGCAAAGCATCAATGGAATGAAAAGACAAAGGAAGGCCGTTTTGAAATTTCCTATCAAATGCAGATGCAAGGGGCAGAGCCCGGTCAATATGAAATGACGTTAATATATAAGGAGGAAGCATAATCAATGAATATCGTCCAGCAAGTTCAAGAAAAGTTAAAACAAGAAATAAAAGATGCAGTAATAAAAGCAGGACTAGCTACTGAAGAGGAAATCCCCAATGTGGTATTAGAGCTTCCGAAAGATAAAACACATGGTGATTATTCAACAAATATGGCGATGCAACTTGCTCGCGTAGCGAAAAAGGCTCCTCGTGCAATTGCGGAAAGTTTAATTGAAAACTTTGACCGTAATAAAGCTTCGATTGAAAAAATTGAAATTGCAGGTCCTGGTTTTATCAATTTTTACATGAATAATCAATATTTGACTGAGTTAATTCCAGTCATTTTAAAGGCCGGAGATTCTTATGGTGAAAGTGAATTTGGTCAAAAACAAAAAGTTCAGGTAGAGTTTGTTTCTGCTAATCCGACGGGTGACCTACATTTAGGGCATGCACGTGGAGCTGCAGTAGGAGATACTTTATGTAACGTCCTAGCTAAAGCAGGCTATGATGTGTCACGTGAGTATTATATTAATGATGCCGGCAACCAAATCAATAATCTTGCTAAATCTGTAGAGGCTCGTTATTTCCAGGCTTTAGGTCTTGAAAAAGAAATGCCACAAGATGGTTATCATGGCGCAGATATTATTGGAATCGGCAAAAAGCTTGCTGAGGAATTCGGTGATCAATACGTAACAGTGGATGAAGGCACGCGCTTTGATTTTTTCCGTGACTACGGCTTGAAATATGAAATGGAAAAGTTAAAAACGGACTTAGAAAATTTCCGTGTTCGCTTTGATGTATGGTATTCCGAAACGTCATTATATAAAAATGGGAAAATTGATGAAGGTCTGGCTGCGTTGAAAGAAAGAGGCCATATCTACGAAGAAGATGGAGCTACATGGTTCCGTTCAACAGAATTAGGTGATGATAAAGATCGCGTTCTTATTAAGCAGGATGGTTCTTACACATACTTAACACCAGATATTGCGTACCACCGTGACAAGTTAGAACGTGGCTTTGAGCAACTGATTAATATTTGGGGAGCTGACCATCACGGATATATCCCTCGTATGAAAGCAGCGATTGAAGCTTTAGGCTACCGTCGTGACCAACTAGAAGTAGAAATTATTCAGCTCGTTCATTTATATAAAGATGGCGAGAAAATGAAAATGAGTAAGCGGACTGGAAAAGCGGTAACGATGCGAGACCTGATTGACGAAGTAGGTCTTGATGCAACACGTTATTTCTTTGCGATGAGAAGCGCGGATACCCATATGGACTTTGACTTAGATTTAGCCGTTTCACAATCCAATGAGAATCCTGTTTATTACTCACAATATGCACATGCACGTATATCAAGCATTTTACGTCAAGGAGAAGAGCAAGGAATTAACTTAGATCAATCAGCAGATTTCTCGCTACTTGCTACAGAGAAAGAGATTGAACTTTTGAAAAAGCTTGGTGAATTCCCTCAAGCCATTGCTGAAGCAGCTGATAAACGGATGCCGCATCGGATGACGAATTACATCTTTGATCTAGCTTCAGTATTCCACAGCTTCTACAATGCTGACAAAGTTTTGGATGTTGAGTATACTGACCGTAGTAAAGCACGTCTCGCACTTGCTAAATCTGTGCAGATTACACTGAAAAACGCACTTGCCTTGATTGGCGTATCTGCACCAGAGAAAATGTAAAGAAAATAGAAAGAGGATGGCTCAGGTGCCATCCTCTTTTGTATAAAAGCGGGGCTTCGCAGCTTACTAAAATAGCCAGTCTACTTTGCAGATTTACTTCCTTTATTAAGGAAGTAGTTCATAATCCGGCTCCGTACCGCCACCATTGTGATTAGGCGAGTGTAGCGTGCTTAATGATATTTCCCTCATGGTAACTGGAGGCGTTTTAATGCCATATTTGTTTTGTATGTGGGACTAGCTAGTAAACGTCAATAAAGTGAAACATCAATCAGTGTGGGATAAGTTCTTTATCATTTCTATTTCCACTCCACTGAACCGCCGCTGATTCGTTTTACGCCACGGATTTTTGCTATATCGTTTATCAATTGTAACATGGCTTGGTCTTTCATTTTCGCTTCAATCATGAAGTCGACATCCTGTTGATATTTTTTAAGTGCTTGAAGAAGTGGCATGATAAAGTCAAGGTTGACAAAATCGGAATGGGAACGGAATTCTTTCTCTGATTTAGGCGAGGAAATATGGATTTTTGGTGCTAATTGTGTATGCTCCCAGGTTGAAAAAATGGCGGGAAGTAAATCCTGAAATGCCTTTTCTCCAACGTTAGCCATATGGTGATGATAATCAAATACCATTGGGATTTTTTCTTTCTGACAAATAGCTAACGTCTCATCAGTTGTATAGGTTTTGTCATCATTTTCTAGTGTCATTTGACGTTTCACAATCTCAGGAAGAGAGCGTAAATTCTCGTGAAAGCGGAAGGTTGCACTCTCTTTATCGCCATATGCTCCACCAACGTGAATATTAATAACCGCTTGTTTTTCCACACCCATAGCTTCAAGCATTTTAAAATGGAATTCCATATCCCTTACAGCGTTCTGTGTAATTTTTGGTTTTGGACTAGTGAAAAGCGTGAACTGATTAGGGTGGAAGCTGATTCTTAATTTATTCGTTTTAACCCAGTCACCTAGCTCTTTCCACTCGTCTTTAAAGGGTGTAACAAAATCCCAATTAACATCAGGATGGGTTGCTAGTGGAACGATGGAGCTGGACATCCGGTATATTTCAATCTGATGGGCCGTATTGTAATAGAGAATGCGTTTTGTATTAGTGATATTCTGTTTTGTGACTTCCAGCAGTTTTTGCATGCCTTTCTCTTTTCCTAGCTGGTCGAACCTTTTGAACGTCACTGTTTTTGCGGGTGAAGCGTCCCATAGTCGCGTCGCATTGGAAACAAAACCAAATCGTATTTTCATAAGAAATCCTTTCATTATTCAAAAACTTATAAAAAAGGTGATATCGTATAGGCGATCCGTTCTTTGATCGATTGAATTAAAGTGGGACGAGATAGCATACACTCCGATAACGTTGTGGACTTCGAGATGTCATCCTGTATTTTCTTTGCCACTTCAGCTAAAAATGATGGATCATAGATTAGACAATTGACTTCATGATTTAAAAACAAACTGCGTTTATCAAAATTTGCCGTGCCAATATCACAAAGATTGTTATCAATAAATAAGACTTTTGAATGATAAAATCCATTTTGGAACTGTAATACGTGAGCACCTTCTTTTATTAAGATTCGAAAATAACGATAGGCGGCTTCTTTCACGAATGGATGGTCAGAAACAAAAGGAACAATGATGGTTAGTTTAATACCTTTTTTTAGCAATTTCCTCAGTTCTTCAAGTAATGCTTCGCTCGGAATGAAGTAAGGAGTGCCAATGATAATTTCATTTTTCGCCTTGTGAAAGAATTGTGTAAATATTTCTTCCAAACCGAATCCTTCGGTTGGAACAATCATATGTTGCATAGAGCCAGGTTGCTGTTTGGGGAAATAAGAATCACTATTCCGGTAATCTTCCTTTGTAGCCGTATACCAGTCGGTTAGAAACTCATATTGTAAATCTTGAATGGATTCACCAGTCATTTTAAGATGATAGTCTCTCCAAGGACACAACCTAGGGTCTTGATTGATATATTCTTTTCCGATATTTAATCCACCTAAATAACCAATCTCTCCATCAATGACAGTAATTTTCCGATGATTGCGTTTTTGTGAGGTATAGAAAAGGTAGGGCAGTTTTGGTGTAAAACTATAAGAAAAGTGAACACCGTTCTTTTTTAATTCTTTTATTATTCGCTTTGAAATATTTCTACTTCCCATCCAGTCAATCAAAATCCTTACTTCAACTCCGCTTCTGGCTTTGCGCATCAATAAGTCCAAGAAATGTTGGCTAAACTGATCATTTCTAATAATATAAAAAAGAACATGAACATGTTTAGTAGCTTGATCAATATCCTTGAATAATTCTGCAAATAAATCATTTCCATCTGTATAAAGCTTTAAGTCTCCTCGGCGTTTTGGATACACTCGATTGTGGTTGTTTTGAGTATGGTGTTTTTGTCCTCGTCTAAAATCAATTCTTAGCCAATAGAGGACAAAAAACAGTAGCAGTAAAAGAACGATAGCAATTTTCAAAGCATTCTCTCTCCTCAAATGTGGCAAGTCTCGTCTCATTAGTTTACGCATCATTTCCATTTATACTCATTAAATAAGCCTATTGAAGTGAATAGAATTTTTACAATCACAAATGTTAACTTAATAGTTTAAAAATTCGGAATATAAAAATAAATTTATTGACTGAATGCTCATTCATTATATAATGGAGTTAATCTAGTACAGGATAGTGGCAATGATTTTGCCAAATCAAATCGGCCATTCACCAGAAGGGGGTTAATTTCTGTGGAAATGAATCGTTTACTTTGGATAAACTTAGTCGTAACAATCGTTGTGATCGCTTACTCCGCGAGCCTTTTTACTTATTTACTTAGAACAAGAACAGCTTATATAAAGCTTGGAAAAAAAGTAGAATTTGATAACCGCGTAAAAGAGCGACTGTTGAATATTTGGATATATGTATTTAAACAGAAGAAATTATTGAAAGATAAAAAAAGCGGTATGATTCATGTCATGCTATTTTATGGGTTTATTTTAGTGCAATTCGGTGCAATCGATTTTATTATCAAAGGTCTGAAACCGGGGTGGCATTTACCTTTTGGTCCAGTCTATCCTGTTTTTACTTTCTTTCAGGAAATGGTCACATTAACTGTACTTGTCGCGATCATATGGGCATTTTACCGACGATATATTGAGAAACTTGTCCGTCTAAAACGTGATTTTAAAGCAATGCTTGTCGTACTTTTTATTGGTGGCATTATGGCTACTGTGTTATTAGGCAATGGAATGGCTTTGATCTGGAATGAGCATGAAGCTACTTGGTCAGAGCCCGTCGCCTCAGGAGTTGCATTCCTATTCAATTGGATCGGACCAACAGCAGCAACGATAGGCTTTTACATGGCATGGTGGCTGCATTTGCTTATTATATTAACCTTCCTTGTTTATATCCCACAATCCAAACACGCTCATTTAATTGCAGGACCTATCAATGTTTTCTTCATGCGCTTAACGAACCCTGGGAAGCTTGCATCCATTAATTTTGAGGAAGAACCAGAGGATGATGAAGCAGAGGTCTATTACGGTGCTCAAAAGATTGAAGATTTTACGCAGTACCAGCTTACTGACTTATATGCTTGTGTGGAGTGCGGACGTTGTACGAATATGTGTCCGGCATCTGGAACAGGCAAAATGCTTTCGCCGATGGATCTCATCGTAAAAATGCGCAATCACTTAACCAATACTGGCGCTGCCATTACAGGCAAGCAGCCGTGGGTGCCGGCATTTGTGTTTGGTAAAACAGAAGGTAATCAAATCGCGATGCTGTCAAGAACAGCAGGAGCGCAACAAACAGCGGCAACAACCGAACCCTACAGTAAGAACTTGATTGGCGAAGTGATTACGGAAGAAGAACTGTGGGCTTGTACAACTTGTCGGAACTGTGAGGACCAATGTCCGGTATTAAATGAGCATGTAGATAAAATTATCGATATGAGACGTTATCTTGTCTTAACAGAAGGAAAAATGGACCCAGACGCCAAACGTGCGATGACAAACATTGAACGCCAAGGAAATCCTTGGGGTTTAAACAGAAAAGAAAGAGAAGATTGGAGAGAGCTACGCGATGATGTTCACATCCCAACTGTGAAGGAAATGAAGAAGGCAGACGAAGAATTTGAATACTTATTCTGGGTAGGTTCTATGGGATCTTATGATAATCGTAGCCAAAAGATTGCCTTATCATTTGCCAAGTTAATGAATGAAGCTGGTGTGAAAGTTGCGATTCTTGGAAACAAAGAGAAGAACTCAGGAGATACGCCGCGCCGTTTAGGAAATGAATTCGTTTTTCAAGAACTCGCAACGAAAAATATAGAAGAGTTTGAGAAAAACAATGTGAAGAAAATCGTCACCATCGATCCGCATGCCTATAATATTTTCAAAAATGAATATCCTGACTTCGGATTGGATGCAGAAGTGTATCATCATACTGAACTGCTTGCTAAGCTTGTAAAAGAAGGAAAACTTGTGCCGAAGCATCCAGTTCATGAGAAGATAACTTTCCATGATTCTTGTTACTTAGGCCGCTACAATGAAGTGTACGACCCACCTCGAGAGATTTTGAAATCAATCCCTGGCGTTACCCTTGTTGAAATGGAAAGGAACCGAGAAAATGGCATGTGTTGTGGAGCAGGCGGCGGCTTGATGTGGATGGAAGAAAAAACCGGACATCGTATTAACATCGCCCGAACAGAACAAGCACTTGCTGTAAGACCATCCGTAATCAGCTCAGGCTGTCCATACTGCTTAACGATGCTTACGGATGGAACGAAGGCGAAAGAAGTAGAAGAAGATGTAAAAACATATGATGTAGCGGAATTGCTGGAGCGATCAGTCATAGGGAATCAACAAATAGTAGTTTCATAACATAAACCTAATGCTTAGAGACTCAAATTTATCCCGCATTAACGGGCAGCTAGGACCCCCACCTTCAGGGGTTTGGGGGAATCGAAGAAGCGTAGGTGGGGGATGAAAGAACCCCCACTGACTGATGGAAGTTTCACTTAATCGAAACTGATATATGTAAAGAAGTTTTATTCAATGTTTCTAACAGGTTTAAATAAACTATAAATTAAATAATAAAAGCGCTTACAACAAGTGGTCGAAAAGGCGTTTGTGCTTTTCTTATGAGCGAGCGTTCAATCAGTTTTGAAAATAATCATAGGGAGTTAGGAGGGTTTTTAATGAAAAAAACAGTGATTGTGAGTGGTGCCCGTACACCTTTTGGTAAATTTGGCGGAGGTCTTAGTAGTTTAACAGCTTCAGAGCTTGGTGGAATTGCAATCAAAGAGGCTCTTAACCGAGCAAGAATGGATGCAAGCCAAGTCGATGAAGTGATTATGGGGAATGTACTTCAAGCAGGACAAGGACAAATTCCTTCGCGGCAGGCTGCGCATCATGCAGGTTTGCCTTGGCAAGTAAAAACTGAAACGATTAATAAAGTTTGTGCATCTGGGTTACGCAGTGTGACACTTGCTGATCAAATTATACGGCTTGGGGATGAAGAAGTCATCGTTGCTGGTGGAATGGAGTCTATGAGTAATGCGCCGTACATTTTGCCAAATGCAAGATGGGGATTGCGAATGGGTGATTCACAATTGAAGGATGTACTGATTCATGACGGTTTAAGCTGTAGCTTCACTGGTGTGCATATGGGCACATACGGGAACAGCACCGCAAAAGAGCTAGAGCTATCACGAGAGGATCAGGATCATTGGGCATTTCAAAGTCACCAAAAAGCAATAGCAGCGATTGCGAATGGAACACTTGCTGAAGAAATTGTACCAGTTCAAGTATCTGGTAGAAAAGGAGAGCTTTTAAAGATCGTGAACGATGAAGCACCAAGAAAAGATACAACGATTGAGAAGCTAGCGACGCTCAGACCTGCCTTTAACAATGAAGGAACGATTACAGCAGGAAACGCTCCTGGTATTAATGATGGAGCAGGGGCACTTGTATTAATGAGTGAAGAACGTGCAGAGAAAGAGGGCATTGCTCCATTTGCTTATATTCTGGGTCATGCAGAAGTAGCGGTAGTAGCGAAAGATTTTCCGAAAACCCCAGGTATCGTAATTAATGAATTATTGAGAAAAACTGGGAAATCACTTGATGAAATTGCATTGTTTGAAATTAATGAAGCATTTGCAGCGGTGGCGCTTGCTAGTAAGGAAATCGCCAAGGTGGATCCAACCAAAGTGAATGTAAATGGAGGGGCGATAGCACTTGGTCATCCTATAGGGGCAAGTGGTGCACGCATCGTCATTACACTTATGCATGAACTGAAACGACGCGGTGGTGGTCTAGGAATTGCTGCAATCTGCAGCGGCGGCGGTCAAGGAGATGCCATTTTAATAGAAGTGCCAAGATAAACGTGATGGAGTTTTCAATCGAGAAGAGGAGGAATAGCTGTGGACATTAACAAGGTAATGATCATTGGAGCTGGACAAATGGGCTCAGGAATTGCTCAAGTATGTGCGATGAACGGATATGAAGTGATCCTACATGATCTAAAACAGGACTTCGTGAATCGTGGAATTAAGGCGATCACGCAGAACTTGACTAAACAGGTGAAGAAAGAAAGGCTTACCGAGCAGGAAAAAACAGATACGCTTAAAAGACTAACCCCCTCCATTGATTTACAAAGCGCGGCTTCGGTTGATTTAGTCATAGAAGCAGCTGTTGAAAACATGGCAATTAAAGCATTGTTATTTGCTGAGCTTGATCAGATTGCACCTGTTCATACAATTCTAGCTAGCAACACATCCTCACTCCCCATTACCGAAATTGCAGCAGCGACCAGACGTCCCGAAAAAGTGATTGGCATGCATTTTATGAACCCTGTTCCAGTTATGAAACTTGTTGAAATCATCCGCGGCATAGCTACAGATGATGAAGTATATAGAACGATTGAAAAACTGGCTGTATCGCTAAAAAAGGTCCCAGTTGAAGTGAATGATTTTCCTGGATTCGTATCTAATCGAATTTTGATGCCGATGATCAATGAAGCCATTTATACATTATTTGAAGGAGTGGCCTCTAAGGAAGCGATTGATGATGTTATGAAATTAGGTATGAACCATCCGATGGGACCACTTACTCTCGCTGATTTTATCGGTTTAGATACATGTTTATCTATCATGGAGACGCTCCATAGTGGCTTCGGTGATGACAAATACCGCCCATGCCCCCTGCTTCGTAAGTATGTAAAAGCAGGATGGCTTGGTAAAAAGGCAGGACGTGGCTTTTATGAATATAGCTAACAAGTATTTAGTGATAGCTAGGAGGTGTGCGGATGAATTTTCTTTTTAATGAAGAGCAAGAAATGATGCGTAAAATGGTTCGTGATTTTACGGTAGCAGAGATTGCTCCCATTGTAGAAAGGATGGAGAGTGGTGAATTTCCCAGACAAGTGCTTCAAAAAATGGGGGAGCTTGGATTAATGGGGATTCCGATACCTGAACAATATGGCGGAGCTGAAATGGATTTTATTTCTTATATTATCGCCATTCATGAAATTTCCAAAGTAAGCCCAGCCTTAGGTGTTATTCTCTCTGTTCATACATCTGTTGGAACAAATCCAATCGTCTATTTTGGGAGCGAAGAGCAAAAGCAAAAATACGTTCCTATGCTTGCAACTGGAAAATATTTAGGCGCTTTTTGCTTATCAGAATCTAGTGCTGGATCTGATGCCGCCAACTTGAAATCAAAGGCAATAAGAGATGGTGATTTTTATAGATTGAATGGGTCGAAAGCATTTATCACAAATGGCGGAGAAGCAGATGTGTATATTGTTTTTGCTTCCACTAACCTAAAAGAGAGGAGTAAAGGGATTTCTGCTTTCATTGTGGAGAAAGACACACCAGGTTTAGTCATTGGCAAAGATGAACATAAAATGGGTCTCATGGGTTCACGAACCGTACAGCTTACATTTGAGGATATGAAGGTACCTGTTGCAAACCTATTAGGTAAGGAAGGGGATGGATTCAAAATTGCCTTGGCCAATTTAGAAGTAGGTCGAATTGGTATTGCAGCACAAGCACTAGGAATTGCTGAAGGGGCATTCGGTCATGCTTATGAATACGCCAAGGAACGTGTTCAATTCGGAAAATCAATTGCTGTACATCAAGGAGTCGGTTTCAAGCTTGCTGAAATGGGGACAGCAATTGAAGCGGCCAAATTATTAGTCTATCAAGCAGCCTATCTTCGTTCACACCGTTTATCTTGTGGCAAAGAAGCATCGATGGCTAAGCTATTCGCTTCAAAAACAGCAGTAGATGTGACGACGGAAGCCATTCAAGTGTTCGGTGGCTACGGCTATACGAAAGACTATCCGGTTGAGCGCTATTTTCGCGATGCAAAAGTGACAGAAATTTACGAAGGTACGAGTGAAATTCAAAAAATCGTCATTCACAAACATTTGTAGGGGGGAGTGGCATGCAGTTTAAATTAACTGATGAACATGAAATGATCAGAAAAATGGTTCGTGATTTTGCAAAAAAAGAAGTAGAACCGACTGCTGCAGAACGTGATGAAGAAGAAAGATTCGATCGAGAGTTGTTTGATAAAATGGCTGAATTAGGTTTGACCGGTATTCCATGGCCCGAAGAATATGGTGGAATCGGTAGCGATTATTTAGCCTATTGTATCGCAATTGAAGAACTTTCAAGAGTTTGTGCATCTACAGGTGTTACGTTATCCGCCCATACATCTCTTGCAGGATGGCCCATCTATTCATTCGGTACGGAAGAGCAAAAGCAGAAATATCTTCGTCCAATGGCAGAAGGAAAGAAAATTGGCGCATATGGTCTGACGGAACCTGGTGCTGGTTCGGATGCTGGAGGAATGCGCACGCAGGCTAGATTAGATGGGGATTATTATGTGTTAAATGGGTCCAAAATCTTCATCACAAATGGTGGGATTGCGGATACGTATATTGTCTTTGCTTTAACGGATCCTAAATCCAAACAAAAAGGTACGAGTGCGTTCATTATTGAAAAAGACTTTTCTGGTTTTAGCATAGGAAAAAAAGAGAGAAAATTAGGGATTCGTTCGTCACCAACTACTGAAATAATTTTTGAAGACTGCAAGGTTCCAAAAGATAACTTGCTAGGAAAAGAAGGGGAAGGGTTCAAAATTGCGATGATGACGCTAGATGGTGGTAGAAATGGAATAGCGGCACAAGCTGTCGGGATTGCTCAAGGAGCGCTCGATGCAGCTGTTGAATATGCAAAAGGGCGTGTCCAATTCGGAAAACCGATTGCAGCCCAACAAGGAGTTGGCTTTAAGCTTGCGGAAATGGCCACTAGTGTTGAGGCTGCTCGTCTCCTTACGTACCAGGCGGCTTGGCTTGAATCTGAAGGGTTTCCGTATGGAAAAGAATCTGCCATGTCGAAATTATTTGCAGGGGATACTGCAATGAAAGTTACAACCGAAGCAGTGCAAGTATTTGGTGGTTACGGCTATATGAAAGACTATCCTGTTGAACGCTATATGAGAGATGCGAAAATTACCCAGATTTATGAAGGTACTCAAGAAATTCAAAAACTTGTAATCTCAAGAATGCTCACAAAATAGAAGAAATACAAGGAGAATTCGGTTGAACACCGGACTTTTGGCATGAATTCAAAATCTGTTCTTAAGTTAACTTTTAACAATGGCCGGTGATGGTTTTTTAATGAGGTGAATTATGAAGAAAAGAGAAGTTCATGCATCTGTTAAAGATGAACAACTAATTATTATGAGGCGCAATCAAATTATTAAAGGAGCTGCCATACTTTTTAAAGAAAAGGGTTTTCACCGAACCACAACGAGAGAAATTGCTAAAGCTGCGGGGTTCAGCATTGGGACTCTTTATGAATATATTCGAACAAAAGAAGATGTGTTATATCTTGTTTGCGATTTCATCTATGATGAAGTGAAAGCTCGTCTACAAAAAGAGGTCAAACTAAATAATGGAACGATTGAAAGCTTGAAACTAACCATTGCTTATTTTTTTCAAGTAATGAATGATATGCAGGATGAAGTTCTTGTGATGTATCAAGAAGCGAAATCCTTATCAAAAGATGCTCTTGCCTATGTATTAAATAAAGAAATTGAAATGGTAAGGATGATTGAACTTGTCATTGAGCGTTGTGTGGAAAATGGTGAATTCAACTTACCAAAAGCACAAATCACTCTTTGTGCCCACAATATTTTCGTCCAAGGTCAAATGTGGGGTTTCAGAAGATGGGCATTACAACGATTATTTACATTGGAAGAATATATTGAATATCAGACAACGCTGGTTACTCAAGGATTCGCACAAAAAACGTCCATGAGTGTTTGCTCTAAAACCTAACGATGAAAAGGTTCAGGTTTTCAAACTGTATCACCTTATGAAGGTGGTGGTGCGGAGCTGATTTTGCGAAGCCCCGCCCCTTTTCAGCAAAATAAAGATGGATTACAACCTATTGCGATGAGGGGGAAGGCAAATGGGTACAATAGAGATTTATAGAGCAAAACATCCGATTCGTTTAGTGACAGCTTCAAGTTTGTTTGATGGACACGATGCAACGATTAATATCATGAGAAGAATTATGCAATCAAGCGGTGCGGAGGTTATTCATCTCGGTCATAATCGTTCGGTCGAGGAAGTAGTCAATGCAGCGATACAGGAGGATGTTCAGGGGATTGCTGTTACATCCTATCAAGGTGGTCATTTAGAATACTTTAAATACATGTATGATTTGTTGAAGGAAAAGGGGGCACCACATATTCGAATTTACGGTGGTGGAGGCGGAGTCATTATTCCCCGAGAAATCAAAGAACTTCATGATTATGGAATTTGTCATATATTTTCACCTGAAGACGGGAGAAGCCAAGGGCTTCAAGGAATGATTAATAAAATACTTAAAGAATGTGATTTTTCAACGATTCATTCTTCTTTGCCAGATCAATTTGACGAATTACTATCAGGGAACCCAGTAGCTGTTGCCAAGTACATTACACTTGCTGAGAACAGGATTGCAATGGATGATGAAGCAGCGGCATCGACAGACCGTGTTTTTGAACAAATTAAGACATCTAATAAACAGACGCCGGTTATTGGAATGACAGGAACAGGGGGAGCGGGGAAAAGCTCCTTAACCGATGAATTAATTCGTCGGTTCCTTAATGAAATACCTGAAAAGAGAGTAGCTGTTCTTTCTATTGACCCAACTAAACAGAAAACAGGTGGGGCCTTACTTGGTGATCGTATACGGATGAATGCAATATTCTCTAATCGCGTGTATATGCGAAGCCTTGCAACACGCCACTCCAAGACAGAGCTTTCTTTAGCCATCCGTGATGCTATTTCTGTAGTCAAGGCGGCTGGTTTTGATCTAGTCATCGTGGAAACGAGCGGAATTGGCCAAGGTGATGCAGAAATCGCTGAGGTTAGTGATGTTTCCCTTTATGTAATGACAAGTGAATTTGGAGCACCATCACAATTGGAGAAAATCGATATGATCGATTACGCTGATTTGGTCGTTATTAATAAATTTGAACGTAAAGGTTCAGAAGATGCCAAAAATCAGGTGCAAAAGCAATATCAACGAAGCCGGCTTCTTTTTGACCGCGACACGGAAGAGATGCCTGTTTATGGAACCATTGCTTCTCAATTTAATGACGTTGGGACAAATGCCTTATTTGCCGAATTAGTAGAAAAGGTAAATGAAAAAACAGGAACCTCATGGTCTACTACTTTCGCAAAACAGGCTAACGTGAAAAAGCAAAATATGATTATTCCAAACAATCGCCGTTATTATTTACGTGAAATCACAGATACAGTCCGGAATTACCACCGTCATACGGAAAAACAGGTGAAAGTAGCCCGTCGTTTATTTCAACTCGAGGGAGCTATGGATGCAGTGAGTCAAAAAGGGACAGAACAAACTGCTTGGAACATTCTTGAGGCATTGCGTGTGGAAACACAAGCTAAATTAACGGCAGAATCTAGAGAAATTCTTGCCGAATGGGATGATTTAAAAGAACATTATTCAGGAGAAAAGCTGACAACAAAAATACGAGATAAGGAAATTGTCACTGAACTACGCTCAAGAAGTTTATCAGGTTTATCGATTCCGAAAGTCTCATTACCTAAGTTTGTTGACTATGGAGAAATCCTTCGTTGGGTTTATTTAGAGAATATTCCTGGGAAGTTCCCCTATACTGCCGGAGTTTTCCCATTCAAACGACAGGGAGAGGATCCGAAACGTCAATTTGCCGGAGAAGGATCGCCTGATCGAACGAATCGCCGTTTTCACTATTTATCTAAAGATGATGACGCTAAAAGACTTAGCACAGCTTTTGATTCCGTTACTTTATATGGTGAAGACCCTGATCACCGCCCAGATATTTATGGGAAAGTAGGGGAGAGTGGGGTTAGCATTTGTACGTTAGATGATATGGTAAAGCTTTATCAAGGCTTTGATTTATGCCATCCATCTACATCGGTATCAATGACCATCAATGGTCCGGCTCCGATTATTTTAGCGATGTATTTAAACACAGCTATTGAACAACAAATTGCTTTAAAAGAAATCCAACTAAAAAGAATAGTAACGCAAGAAGAAATGGAACAGATCAAAGCATATACACTGCAAACGGTACGTGGAACAGTTCAAGCTGATATTTTAAAAGAAGATCAAGGTCAAAACACATGCATTTTCTCTACGGAATTTGCTTTAAGAATGATGGGAGATATCCAGGAATACTTTATTCGTCACAAAGTGAGAAATTATTATTCTGTCTCGATTTCCGGTTACCATATTGCAGAAGCTGGCGCCAATCCCATTTCACAATTAGCTTTTACATTGGCGAATGGCTTTACGTATGTAGAATACTATTTAAGCAGAGGCATGAAGATCGATGATTTTGCTCCGAATTTATCCTTTTTCTTCTCAAATGGATTGGATCCGGAATATACAGTAATCGGCAGGGTAGCAAGAAGAATCTGGGCGACGGTTATGCGTGATAAGTATGGAGCGAATGAACGAAGTCAGAAATTGAAATACCACGTCCAAACATCCGGTCGCTCTCTACATGCACAGGAAATTGATTTTAATGATATTCGCACGACTTTACAAGCACTGATGGCGCTCCAGGATAATTGCAATTCTTTACACACAAATGCCTATGATGAAGCGATTACAACACCTACTGAGGAATCGGTCCGCCGCGCTATGGCGATTCAAATGATTATTACTAGAGAATTTGGGCTGTCAAAAAGTGAAAATCCTCTTCAAGGGTCGTATATTATTGAAGAACTTACCGATTTAGTGGAAGAGGCCGTTCTTTTGGAATTTGACCGAATCGATGATCGTGGTGGTGTTCTTGGTGCGATGGAAACCCAATATCAACGTGGAAAAATTCAAGATGAATCGATGTATTATGAAATGAAGAAACATTCAGGTGAACTGCCGATTATTGGAGTGAATACCTATTTGAATCCTAATCCAAAAAGTGCAGAAGATCTTGATACAATGGAGCTAGCACGAGCTACTAAAGAAGAGAAAGAAGGGCAAATTGAGAATCTTCGAACTTTCCAAAAGCGCAACATCGATCGATATGCTGAGTCGATTCAACGATTGAAAGATTCGGCAATGAATGGAGAAAACATTTTTGCTGAACTGATGGAATGTGTGAAATATGCAAGTCTTGGACAAATAACCCGTGCCTTGTACGAGGTGGGTGGCCAATATCGAAGGAATATGTAAATCCTTCTTCAACTGAATTTAGTAGTTGCGGGGTCTGTCTCTTCGTTTTGGGACGTCCTCTTTTTTTTACAGACTTAAACATAGAATCTAAGATTCACTAGCATAAACGTCCTGATATTGTTTATAATGGATAGTATGTTTAGCAGGAATAGCAATGAAAGATGCAGAATCCTGTATGGATGTGTTTTGTTTGAAAAGACACTTACGGAGTGTTTGATATAGAAAGGAAGTGCCGAACTTGAGTTTACAATCATACTCAAAAGAAGAATTATTAGAAATGTCTTTGCTTGAACTCGCATATGAATTGCTTGTAGAAAAGAACGCACCTTTGTTATTTGATGATTTAGTAAATGAAATAGCTGCTTTGCAAGGCGTATCGAAAGAAGAAATTAGAAGTAAAATTCCGCAATTTTATACAGATTTAAATGTTAACGGTCGTTTTACTTGTCTAGGTGAAAATCGCTGGGGGTTAAAAACTTGGTATCCGGTTGATCAAATCGAAGATGAGGTTGTCCATGTCGTTAAGCCGAAAAAGAAAAAAGCTAAGAAAGCGTCAATCGTCGAGGATGATTTTGATGAGCTGGATGAGGAAGATTTGGACTTTGAAGATGATATAGAAGATCTAGATGAAGACGAGGATGATCTCCTTGATGATCCACTTGATGAGGATATTGATGATGACCTAGTCGAAGACGAGGATGAAGATGAGGACGACCTTAAAGACGCATTAATAGACGATGATGAATTTGAGTTGGATGAAGAAGAAGAAGAAGATTTTGACGATGAAGTAGAAAAAGAATAGGGATTCTCTTGACTTTTTCTAGCAGAATTTGTAGAATCATTTTGGGCTCCTTAAAAAAGGACAGGATGATAAAATATATCGCTCCCTTACATTCGTAAGCGGAGCGTTTTGTATTTATATTAGGAAAACGGAAGAGCTTTGTTAAAATTCAGGCTTAATTTGCTTGGAGGATTTAGGCTGCTTGCGTTCGACACAATGACAGGTTGAAAAATATAAAATTACTACCTGTGAAAAACAATGCTGCGTAAAATGATGGATTGCTGAATGAATCATTCAAATAAACATCATTTTTTTATTTTTTCATGGATTCATATAAATGGTCCTGTAATTAAAAGGAAATCTAAAAGAATGAGTTTTAGGATTTAAAAGAAAAATGGAAGAACTTGAAGGAGGATACAACATGACAAAGTATATTTTCGTAACAGGCGGTGTCGTTTCTTCGCTGGGTAAAGGGATTACGGCAGCTTCATTGGGACGATTATTGAAAAACAGAGGACTAAGTGTAACGATTCAAAAATTCGATCCGTATATCAATGTGGATCCAGGAACAATGAGCCCGTACCAACACGGTGAAGTATATGTAACGGATGATGGTGCGGAGGCTGATCTTGACTTAGGGCATTATGAGCGTTTTATTGATATAAATGTTGGTAAACACAGTAATGTGACAACAGGTAAAGTATATTCGACTGTTATTAGAAAAGAGCGTCGTGGCGATTATGAGGGTGGTACCGTACAAGTAATACCCCATATTACGAATGAAATCAAAGAACGTGCATTTTTAGCAGGAAAAGAATCAAATGCAGATGTAGTCATAACAGAAATCGGCGGAACTGTGGGCGATATCGAATCGCTGCCATTCCTTGAAGCTATTCGTCAAATCAAAAGTGACATCGGTCGTGATAATGTGATGTATATTCACTGCACGCTTGTTCCGTTTATTAAAGCAGCAGGAGAATTAAAAACAAAGCCAACTCAACATAGCGTAAAAGAATTACGTAGCCTTGGCATTCAACCAAACCTCATTGTGTGTCGTACGGAAATGCCGATTTCTCAAGATATGAAAGATAAGATTGCCTTATTTTGTGATATTGATAAAAAAGCAGTTATTGAATGTCAAGATGCGGACACTCTTTACTCCATTCCTTTATCGCTTCAAGCACAAAACATGGACCAAATTGTTTGTGACCACTTGAAATTAGATTGCAAAGAAGCTGACATGACCGAGTGGAAAGAGCTTGTTAAAAAAGTTACGTCACTATCAAAAACTACGAAGATCGCTCTTGTTGGGAAATACGTCGAGCTTCAAGATGCATATCTTTCAGTTGTTGAAGCATTAAAACATGCAGGATATGCGCATGATGCAGATGTTGAAATTGATTGGGTTAATGCTGAACATGTTACAAGAGAAAATGTAAAAGAACTATTAGGACATGCTGATGGGATACTTGTTCCTGGCGGGTTTGGTGATCGTGGTATTGAAGGGAAAATTGCGGCTACTGAATTTGCTCGTAATCAGAAAAAACCTTTCCTTGGTATTTGTTTAGGTATGCAGCTAGCTTCTGTTGAATTTGCTCGTAATGTGCTTGGTCTAAAAGGAGCACACTCAGCAGAAATTAATCAGGATACAGAGTATCCGATCATCGACCTATTGCCTGAACAAAAAGATGTGGAAGATTTAGGTGGTACATTACGTCTAGGGCTGTATCCATGTAAATTAGTAGAAGGTACAAAAGCCTTTGAAGCATATGGACAACAAGTGGTTTATGAACGTCACCGTCATCGTTATGAATTCAATAACCATTATCGCCAAGCTATGGAAGAGGCAGGTTTTGTCTTCTCAGGAACTAGCCCAGATGGTCGTCTTGTTGAAATCATTGAATTGAAAGATCACCCATGGTTTGTGGCTTCTCAATTCCATCCAGAATTCATTTCTCGTCCAAATCGTCCACAACCACTATTCCGTGATTTTGTGGAAATGTCATTAAAGCCTAATAAATAATACAAATAAACGAGGGTACCCATAATGTAAGGTTAGCAACGCCTCATACAGTTCAAATTAAACGTAAGAACCTTTGAACTGTGTGCGCGTGGACAGACCTTTTTGGGGTACCCTCGTTTTACTTATTGACTATGTTAAACCTCGTTGTTGATGTTGGCACTATGTTGGGAGCGGAAGGCGGCGTGAGGCTCCTGTTTAGAAAAGCGAATCACAGGGAAGATCTCACAGGCACACAGCACCGAGGAGGCTTCCGTCCGCAGGTTGAAAGAGAACGCCATACGTTCCAATCAACAGGCAAGTTTAACAGAGCCTACTTATTAAGAACCAACTTGCCGCAGCACGGCGCGTACTTAGACTGTGATTCATTGAACCTTAGTTCGTAGAGTCGATTGATCTATTCTGCACGGAGATATTATCGACTCTAGAACGGCTAACAATCAGTGGGGGATGAAGAAACCTCACTGATTGAAGTTTCACTTTATTCTTCGCTGTATTCCAAAAGAATTTCTTCCAGTGTTGTTTTAATTCCATAATAGGCAAATAAAGCGATCATTAAATGTGGAAAACCGACACGGTTTCCTGTTTCATCTGGGATTAACCCTCTTAGCAAACGTAAATTAATATGCACATCAGAATATTGTTCGATGGATTCTTCATCACAAACCAGAGAAGAAGCAATCGTTACAAAAGGAATCTGTTGGTCACGCAGCTTTTTAGCAAGCTGTAAAGCTGATTGGTCTGTGGTGTAACGCGTAAATAAGATCACGCGATCCGCCACGTTTAATGATGCATTATCAACAAAGGGCTTGGCGCATGGGAAAGGCTCTGCTCCGTGAAAAGCTTCTGAAAGAATGCCCTCCATCTCTTTGAAACCTTTGAGATAAATCGCACCATCACTAATAGCTGCTTGAGCGAGAAGTCTTCCTCCATCTTCAAAATTGAAGCTCTCTTCATCCATCATCTTTTTATATAATCCAGTTAACTGGGTGGAGAATATTTTTAACATGGATATTACTCCTTTCATTCACTATCTATACCTACTGAATGCATTTAATTATAAGGGAAAGCATTTTGATTGGAAAGGAAGCCGCTTTAGTAAATGGCGCTTTTCATTTAAGATATCCATGAGGACCCGTTTTAAAGCCAAACGAAGAATAGTTCTGGTTCTATAAACTGTATCACCTTATGAAGGTGGTGGTACAGAGCTGATTGTGCGAAACCCCGCCCCTTTTCCACAGAAATGTGGTATCAAGTACTTTAGGAGGATTGAATTATTCACTTTTTTAATTTACCATTTTTTTAAAATATAGTATTTTAATTTTGATGAATAGTTTACAATTGTAAAGTAAGAACCATATTTAGCATTAACTAACTTTAAACGAATCCTTCGAAGCTTTTGAATAGTGAAAAGGTAGCGATTGTAAATACTAAGATATAACTAGTCGAATCTACAGTAACAATAAAATGAAACTTCTATCATTGGAGTTCTTCAGACGATGGCTACTTTACATGTTGTGCGTTAGTCAAATAAGCATAAAAAATTTGTTTGAGAAAGAAGTGAGAGAATGGCAGGAAAGGTTCTTATTGTCGATGATCAATTTGGTATTAGGATATTATTGAATGAAGTGTTACATAAGGAAGGGTATGATACATTTCAGGCGGCGAATGGTTTACAAGCACTTGATATTGTTACGAATCATTCACCTGATTTGGTTCTTTTGGATATGAAAATCCCCGGGATGGACGGAATCGAAATACTAAAGCGCATGAAGCAAATAGATGCTGACATCCGTGTCATTATCATGACCGCTTATGGGGAGCTTGATATGATACAGGAGGCAAAGGACTTAGGGGCAATTACTCATTTTGCAAAACCATTTGATATAGACGATATTCGTAAAGCGGTACGTGAAAATATAATCATTCAATCTAATTAAAAAAATTCTTGGTTAATCATATGTTATTGCAGATTTTAAGTAAAAAAGCGATAAAATTGTAGTGATTTAACATCTAATAATTTGTGGAACCGCTTAATTTTTTGTAATAAAACTGAATATTCTACCGCACGCGGAATTTGTTGCTGTTTTTTGATTGTCTTGATATGCTTATAAAGGAAAAAGAGACATTCACATTCTTGAATATCTAGAAAAGTTTGTGGAAACCTCTAAGGAGTATTAGTAGTTAGAAGAACATTTACTGTAGGAGGAAATGATTATGCCTTTAGTTTCGATGAAAGAAATGCTTAACAAAGCTCTTGAAGGTAAATATGCAGTTGGGCAGTTTAATATTAATAACTTAGAATGGACTCAAGCTATTTTAGGTGCTGCTGAACAAGAAAAATCACCTGTTATTCTTGGAGTATCAGAAGGTGCTGCTCGTCACATGGGCGGATTTAAAACAGTCGTTATGATGGTTCAGGGCCTATTAGAAGATATGAAAATTACAGTACCAGTTGCAATCCATTTAGACCATGGTTCAAGTTTTGATAAATGTAAAGAAGCAATTGATGCTGGCTTTACATCTGTAATGATTGACGCTTCACACCACCCAATTGAAGAAAATATTGAAACAACGAAGAAAGTTGTTGAATATGCTCATTCTAAAAATGCTTCTGTTGAAGCAGAAGTTGGAACAGTTGGCGGTCAAGAAGATGACGTGATTGCAGAAGGTGTTATTTATGCTGATCCTAAAGAATGTGAAGATCTAGTTAAACAAACAGGTGTTGACTGCTTTGCTCCAGCTTTAGGTTCTGTACACGGTGAATACAAAGGTGAGCCAAACCTAGGATTCAAAGAAATGGGAGAAGTACGTGACTTAACACAAATTCCTTTAGTTCTTCATGGTGGAACTGGAATCCCAACAAAAGATATCCAACAAGCGATCTCTCTAGGAACATCTAAAATCAATGTAAATACAGAAAACCAAATTGCTTTTACAAAAGCTGTTCGTGAAGTATTGAACAACGATTCAAAAGTATATGATCCACGTAAATACATTGTACCTGGACGTGACGCAATTAAAGAAGTAGTTATTGGAAAAATTCGCGAATTCGGTTCTGCTGGACAAGCGTAAGTTATACTTTGAAGTAAACAAGGGTTTCTCTTCTATTTTACATTTTATGTGAAGTGGAAGAGAAACTCTTATTTTATTATTGGTGCTAAAAAAGTATGGATTGGTATTTAATGTTATTATTCCTGAATTTTAATAGGACTTTTTAGACGATCTCTTTTTAAAGAGTTGGAATTTTTTCCACTATCATATAAACTAGAGTGACAATGAAATTACACTTTAGGAGGGTTATTTCAGGAACGTAAAATATTGAAGTGCTAGGAACGATTCTTATATAAAAGGAGATCCGAAGCAAAATATCGGAATGAAAAGCAAAGGTGTAAACGCTTTCTAATAATGAAGCATTTTCGTTCTGGACTAGATCTATCCTTACAAAAAATTAATAAAATTTTGTACATGACTTTTGAATTTTTGTGCAAACTAGTAAAGTGAAAAATATATGTCTATAATGGTAAAATAACCCATTGTTCCTTTGGGTGAGATCTTCACCAGTTTAGAAGGGAGTTCGTTATGGAAAAACTTAAGATTGCGGGTGGGTACCCTTTACAAGGGAGCATTCGAGTAAGCGGAGCTAAGAATAGTGCCGTAGCCCTCATTCCTGCAACAATATTAGCTGATTCTACTGTTACCATTGAAGGGTTACCAGATATATCGGATGTACAAATGTTGAAAGCGCTCCTCGAGGAAATAGGAGGAGAGATTGATTTTCGCGATGGAGAGATGACTGTAGACCCATCAAGAATGGTTTCAATGCCATTGCCAAATGGTAGAGTAAAGAAATTACGTGCTTCTTATTATTTGATGGGGGCCATGCTTGGTAAATTCAAGAAGGCTGTTATCGGTTTGCCAGGTGGGTGTCATCTAGGGCCTCGTCCAATAGACCAGCATATTAAAGGATTTGAAGCACTCGGTGCCCAAGTTACAAATGAGCAAGGGGCGATTTATTTACGAGCGGATGAACTTCGTGGCGCAAAAATTTACTTGGATGTTGTGAGTGTAGGGGCAACGATTAATATTATGCTTGCAGCAGTGCTTGCGAAAGGTCGCACAACCATTGAAAATGCAGCTAAAGAGCCGGAAATCATTGATGTAGCGACATTATTGACAAATATGGGTGCGAAGATTAAAGGGGCAGGTACAGACGTTATTCGAATTGATGGCGTTGAAAAGCTAAACGGGTGCAGACATACCATTATTCCTGATCGAATTGAAGCAGGCACGTTTATGATAATGGCTGCAGCGGTTGGAAAAGGTATAATAATTGATAATGTCATAGCACAACATGTAGAATCTTTGATTGCTAAATTACGGGAAATGGGTGTAAATATAGAAACAGGAGATGATCAAATCTTCGTGTCCCCTGGATCATTTCCATTAAAGTCTGTCGATATTAAAACGCTCGTCTATCCTGGATTCCCCACAGACCTTCAACAGCCTTTTACTTCATTATTAACGAAAACAACTGGCTCAAGTATGGTTACAGACACGATTTACGGTGCGCGCTTTAAACATATTGATGAACTCCGTAGAATGAATGCAACCATTAAAGTTGAGGGACGTGCGGCCATAATTAACGGACCTGTTCAACTTCAAGGTGCGAAAGTAAAGGCAAGTGATTTGCGCGCTGGAGCAGCTCTTGTTATTGCTGGTCTTATGGCAGAAGGTATCACGGAAATAACAGGTCTTGAACATATCGACCGAGGCTACAGCCACCTTGTTGAGAAGTTATCAGGACTTGGTGCAACGATTTGGCGTGAGGAAATGACTATGGAAGAAATTGAACAGTTTAAAGAGTAACTACTTCCTTAATTTTCAATGTGTTACATCACTTGAATAATGTGTTATACTATTTTAAATAAATAACATGTTAGTAACACTAAGGGGGAAACGCAATGGAAAGAAGCTTATCAATGGAACTCGTTCGCGTGACAGAAGGAGCGGCATTGGAATCAGCCCGCTGGATGGGTAGAGGCTTGAAAATGGAAGCGGATGATGCAGCCACAACTGCGATGCGAGATGTATTTGATACCGTTCCGATGAAAGGGACAGTTGTCATCGGTGAAGGAGAGATGGATGAAGCTCCTATGCTATACATCGGGGAGAAGCTTGGGACAGGCTATGGACCTCGAGTAGATGTAGCGGTAGACCCTTTAGAAGGAACGAATATTGTTGCATCTGGTGGCTGGAATGCTCTTGCCGTTTTAGCAGTCGCAGATCATGGTAATTTACTACACGCGCCTGATATGTATATGGAAAAAATCGCTGTTGGTCCAGAAGCGGTTGGATTAATTGATATCAATGCCTCGGTTCTTGATAACTTAAAGGCTGTCGCAAAAGCGAAGAATAAAAACATTGAAGATGTTGTAGCAACGGTGTTAAACCGAGAGCGACATAGAAGAATTATTCAAGAATTACGTGATGCGGGAGCGAGAATTAAGTTAATTAATGATGGCGATGTAGCTGGAGCTATCAATACAGCATTTGATCATACTGGCGTTGATATTTTATTTGGAAGCGGTGGAGCACCTGAAGGCGTCATTTCAGCTGTTGCCTTAAAATGCCTTGGTGGAGAAATTCAAGGGAAACTGCTTCCGCAAAATGATGAAGAAGCTGAACGCTGTATGAAAATGGGGATTGATGTCAAAGCTGTGTTAAGAATGGAAGACCTTGTTCGTGGTGACGATGCAATATTTGCTGCAACAGGAGTCACGGATGGAGAATTATTAAAAGGTGTCCAATTCAAAGGAAATTATGGCGAAACTCATTCAGTTGTCATGCGAGCAAAATCCGGAACAGTCCGCTTTGTTGAAGGGCGTCATAGCTTGAAAAAGAAACCAAACTTAGTCATGCGTTAACCCATTCTACCTCGTGGATTTTAGAAATTCTTCAATAAAAGCGGGCGGTATTCACTGCTCGCTTTCTCTGTAAAAAAATTTAAGTTGATTAATTAAAATAAAGAAAGTACAATAAGGGTTGTTTTTATAAATAAAAATATTTTAGATTAAATCAACTGCTTTTTTAATACTCCTAATTTATGAGCCTTCTATATTATTCTTCTTTACAAGTAAAGATGTCATTCATTATCTTCTAGCAAAAAGGATACTCTCCCTATTGCCATTTATTAACCATTCATGTTATCTATGTATGATATGGATGTAACCGTTAATTATATAAAGTGTGGTGCCAAAATGAATTTAACTATTTCGAATTTAGAAAACATGAAATTAAAAGATTTGTACGAGCATGCTCGTGAGTACAAAGTATCGTATTACAGCAAGCTTTCCAAAAAAGAACTAATCTTTGCGATATTAAAAGCACAGGCTGAGCAAGATGGATTATTATTCATGGAAGGTGTGCTTGAAATTATCCCATCTGAGGGATTTGGCTTCTTACGTCCGATTAACTACTCACCAAGTTCTGAAGATATTTACATTTCCGCTTCACAAATTCGTCGGTTTGATCTAAGAAATGGTGATAAAGTATCAGGTAAAGTACGACCTCCAAAAGAAAATGAGCGTTATTATGGTTTGCTTCATGTTGAAGCAGTCAACGGTGACAACCCAGAATCAGCAAAAGAACGTGTGCATTTCCCTGGCTTGACTCCGTTGTATCCAGATCGCCAAGTCAAACTGGAAACGGTTCCGAAATACTTATCTACTCGAATTATGGATGTGCTTGCTCCTGTGGGGTTTGGTCAACGTGGTTTGATAGTTGCTCCGCCAAAAGCGGGTAAAACGATGCTAATTAAAGAAATTGCAAATTCAATTACAACGAATCACCCAGAAGCAGAATTAATTGTGCTTTTAATTGATGAGCGACCAGAAGAGGTAACTGATATTGAACGTTCAGTTGCTGGTGATGTAGTAAGCTCAACGTTTGATGAAGTACCTGAAAACCACATAAAAGTGGCAGAATTAGTTCTTGAACGCGCAATGCGACTTGTGGAACATAAACGCGATGTAATCATCCTGATGGATAGTATTACCCGTCTTGCCCGAGCTTATAACCTGGTGATTCCACCGAGTGGACGTACTCTTTCAGGTGGTATTGATCCGGCGGCATTCCATCGACCAAAGCGATTCTTCGGTGCAGCGCGTAATATTGAAGAAGGTGGAAGTTTGACCATTCTTGCAACGGCGCTTGTTGATACAGGTTCGCGTATGGATGATGTCATTTATGAAGAATTTAAAGGTACAGGAAATATGGAGCTTCATCTGGATCGTACTTTAGCTGAGAGAAGAATCTTCCCTGCGATTGATATTAGACGTTCTGGAACACGGAAGGAAGAATTGTTAATTCCGAAAGATCGCCTTGATAAGTTATGGGCAATCCGCAAAACAATGTCAGACTCACCGGATTTCGTAGAGAAATTCCTGAGACGTTTAAAGCAAACGAAGAGCAATGAAGAATTTTTTGGTAAGTTGGAAGAAGAAATGAAAAAAGGTTTGGCAGCATCTAAGCGTTCTTAAAAACTAGGCTATGTTAAATTTAGTTGTTGATTTTGGCACTATGTTGATGGAGCGGAAAGCGAACGCTTCTCGTTGCAATCAACAGGCAAGTTTAACAGAGCCAAATATTAAGCAGTGATTCAAATCGTCTAGGGGTTGCTAACTAGATGGGATACGTTAACATCAACGTTCCTAGGCGGATGTCTTGTTTTAGATGCAGATTACGTTGCTTTTAGTAAAATGTAACAAGTAGTTGCATATCTCGACTACAGTTGTTATAATAAGTGCATGTGTTTTTACAATTTATGTGAGGGTTACTTCTCTTCGCATTGAAGTTATAACTCTGTTTCAGAATGATTCAGGGCAGAAGGAGCTGAAAAGAATGAAAGCTGGAATCCATCCAAATTATAAACTTGCAAAAGTTATTTGCTCTTGCGGGAATACATTTGAAACTGGTTCAATCAAAGAAGAAATTAAAGTTGAGACTTGTTCAGAATGTCATCCATTCTACACTGGTCGTCAAAAATTCGCTGAAGCTGGCGGACGTGTTGACCGTTTCAACAAAAAATACGGTCTTAAATCACAACAATAGTAATAATGAAAACTTCCGAAACAGGCAAGTGCATGTCCTTGCCTGTTTTTTTTATCGTAAATTAATGGTATTTTTACTAAGATTGCCTGAAATAAGGCGTTATTATAAGAGTTGTTCAAGAAAGTAAATTAGGTTTTTAGACCAAGGATCAGGACGAATTGATAATGAGAAATTGGTCGGAAGAAAGGGTAATAGCTGGAAAGGGGAGTGACTGTTTCAATGTATGAAATGAAACAATCTGGCTGGATTGAGATGATTTGCGGTAGTATGTTTTCAGGGAAATCGGAGGAATTAATTAAAAGAGTCAGCCGAGCTCAATTTGCGAAACAGAGCATTGCTGTTTTCAAACCTGTTATTGATAATCGCTATGCGGAAGAAGCTGTTGTGTCTCATAATGGATCGTCTGTTATGGCAAAACCGATTTCGCATTCTACTGAGATTTTTAATTATCTCAATAAAAAAATAGATATTATTGCGATTGATGAGGTACAATTTTTTGATGAAGAAATTGTAGAAGTTGCCCAGCATCTTGCGGATAGCGGTTATCGGGTCATTTTAGCTGGATTGGATCAGGACTTTCGTGGCGAGCCATTCGGGTCTGTACCGGTTTTAATGGCATTAGCAGAGTCAGTCACGAAGCTTCAAGCTGTTTGCGCGGTTTGCGGATCAGCAGCAAGTAGAACTCAAAGGCTTGTCAATGGACTTCCAGCTGCCTATGATCAGCCGATCATACTCGTTGGAGCATCGGAAGCATATGAGCCTAGATGTAGACATCATCACATGGTGCCTGGAAAGTCAGAGAAGATGAAACGAATCGTCAAGAATTATGCAGAATAATGAAGAAATAATCCGAAGGGTCTGACCTTACACTCTATAGATCGTTTAAGTGCCATCTTCACGCCATAAACGATCTATAGTAGTTGTTTTTAGTCTGGCCCTTTTTCGTCATTTATTTTCGCCTATTTTTTGCGTTTAATATGGGAAGCCTATTATTAAGCCTTATAAGGGCGTGATTAAAAGGAGGGTTCCATATGAAAACAGTTTGGTCTTTCGTAATTATTGCGTTATTAACAGGGTGTAATGGTTTGACAAACAACGCAGGTGACAAAAATAATGTGAATGAAGATGCTTCAAGTAATCTGAAAAAGGTAACGAGTGATAGGGGGCACTATAGTAATCAGCCTGCTGATCAGTTGTTGAATACCCCATACAGTGTATCGAATACAGCCACTTCTGATGGCGCTGACATTGAGCATGCTCGTAAAACCGTTGAGGTAGAGACAGGTTATGAGGCAACGGGTGTCCAGGTAAATGGACTTTCAATGGTTGTGACCATTGAAGATCATGGGAAAATAAAAACAGAATCGGAATGGAAGAAGGAGAAGAAACGTATTTATCGTCTATTGAGTCAAGCTTTGCCGCGTTATCATATCGATGTAAAGCGAGAACATTAATGTAAGATTTCCGATTCAAGCATCCTTCATCCGATTGTCTTTGACGTTGATTATTATCCTATACTATAATTAACATGAAATGGATAGGCTGAAAGTTAAAGAGATAAATCAATGGATGGTGTGCTCCGTAACGAAAGGGTCAAATCCTTTTGTGGAACATCCTTCTTATGAAATTATGAGGTGAACAGAGTGTTTGATCGACTACAGGCAGTTGAGGATAGATATGAACGATTAAATGAATTATTAAGTGATCCTGCAGTGATCAATGATTCCAATAAGCTTAGAGAATACTCGAAGGAACAATCGGATATTCAAGATACCGCTATTACGTATAAGGAATATAAAGTAATTCGGGAACAATATCAAGAAGCGAAAGCGATGCTTGAGGAAAAGCTTGATGCAGATATGAAAGAAATGGTTAAAGAAGAGTTGAACGAACTTGAATCCAATATTGAGGAGTTGGAAGCTCGATTAAAAATTCTTCTTATTCCTAAAGATCCAAACGACAATAAGAACGTAATCATGGAAATTCGCGGTGCAGCTGGTGGGGATGAAGCAGCGTTATTTGCTGGAAGTCTATATCGGATGTATAGCCGTTATGCTGAGATGCAAGGTTGGAAAACGGAAGTTATTGAAGCGAATGCAACGGGGTTAGGCGGTTATAAGGAAATCATCTTTATGATTAATGGGAACGGTGCATATTCTAAATTGAAATTTGAAAATGGTGCACACCGTGTTCAACGAGTTCCTGAAACAGAGTCAGGTGGTCGAATTCATACGTCAACAGCTACGGTAGCTGTATTGCCTGAAACTGAAGAAGTTGAAATTGAAATCCATGAAAAAGATATACGGGTTGACACTTTTGCTTCTAGTGGACCTGGTGGACAAAGTGTAAATACAACGATGTCTGCTGTTCGATTAACGCATCTTCCTACCAATACGGTTGTTTCGTGTCAGGACGAAAAATCACAGATTAAAAATAAAGAAAAAGCTATGAAGGTTTTGCGTGCTCGTGTGTATGATAAAATTAATCGGGAAATTCAAGCTGAATACGATCAAAACCGTAAGTTGGCAGTTGGAACGGGCGACCGATCAGAGCGAATTCGAACATATAACTTCCCGCAAAATCGTGTGACAGATCATCGAATTGGTTTGACAATTCAGAAGCTTGATCAAATAGTAGAAGGTAAGCTTGATGATATAATTGATGCATTAATTGTAGAGGATCAATCCTCCAAGCTGCAAAATGCGGATGATTAAGTCGTTCAAAGTATATGAAGCCCTGAATTGGGCTTCTTCTTTTCTGATGGAGCATAATCGGGATAGGAATGCAGGGGAGATTTTACTGCAACATTACCTTGGAGTAAATCGATCACAGCTGCTTGCGAGATTACATGACGAACTTCCTGAACAAATAAGCTCGACATTCATACAATCTGTGGAAAAACATGCGAAGGGAACACCGGTTCAATATATGACTGGGTCTGAGGAGTTTTACGGCAGAACGTTTACGGTGAATGAAGAAGTTCTGATCCCTAGACCGGAAACAGAAGAATTAATTGAACATGCACTTTTGAAAATAAAAAAACTCTTTCCTGTAGAGCGACCGCTTGAGCTTGTGGATATTGGAACAGGAAGCGGTGCAATTGCTATTACGATGAAGCTTGAATGTCCCAAATTGCTTGTGACGGCTACAGATATCGCAAATCCATCATTGGAAGTTGCTAAGGCGAATGGAAAGGCTTTAGTGGCAGAGGTTGAGTGGGTCCAAGGAGATTTATTAAAGCCGTTTATTGCAAAGGGACAAACGTTTGATATTCTACTTTCCAACCCACCCTATATTCCAATTGCCGACAAAGCCACGATGTCAGTCGTTGTAACCGAGCATGAACCACATCGTGCCTTATTTGCGGGGGAGGATGGTTTAGAATTTTATCGTCGGTTTATGGAGGAGCTTCCTCTTGCTATGAAAAAACCAGGACTGATCGGCTTTGAATTTGGTGCAGGACAAGGAAGTGCTGTTGCTGAAATGTTGCAGAAAGCTTTCCCTGAAGCGTTGGTCAGTGTTGAATACGATATTAATGGCAAGGATCGTATGGTTTTTGCTGAACTTTAAGAAAAACAAAAGTAATGACTTTAAGTAGGAGGGCTCTAAAAGCGAGGATTCGAAGCGTCAGCCCCTTATCTATTCCTACCAATTTAAGACCAGCTTAGCGCCGTTTGGGTGTGAACTGGTCTTTTTTTGTATGAAGGACTGGGGGCGGGGCTTCGCGACTTACTAATATAGCCAATCTATTTATCCCGCATTAACGGGCAGTAACCCCTAACCTCAAGGCTGGGAGGAATCCGAGGAGCATGGGTGGGGGATGAAGAAAGCCCCGCTGATTTTATTGAGAAAGCATCCAAAATTCCGGTTCTGCACCGCCACCATTGAGATTAGGCGAGTGTAGCGTGCTACAGGATGTAACGTTATGTAGGACTATGATTCTAGTATACTTCTAAAATATTTAATAAAGGAATGCTTATTTTTTTAGATATATAGTTTAAGACAGCCCCTTTCTGGCGACACTATTTTTGTGAGGGGAGAGGAAGAAGATGAGAAAAAATTTAGCAATTATCTATCTTTTAATTTTAACAATTGGAACAATCGTTAGTTTATATATGCCTAAAGTGGCGGCAACAGTTGAGGAAACTGAAATGATACCTGATGAAGCGATTCGATTAAGGATTCTTGCTAACAGTGATTTAGAGGCAGATCAAGCAGTTAAGCGACTCATTCGTGATGAAGTAAATAAGGAAATAACGTTATGGGTTGAAGATTTAACATCCTTGGACGAAGCAAGAGCAATCATTTCGTCTAACATTCCAAAAATCGAGGAAATTGCAGAAAGAATAATAGCTGAAAAAGGTTTGGATCAAGCAGTTTCGGTGAAATTCGGTAAAGCTGAATTCCCAACAAAGTTGTATGGCCAATATTTATATCCGGCTGGCGAATACGAGGCAATTGTCGTTACACTTGGAGAGGGTGAAGGAGCTAATTGGTGGTGTGTATTATTTCCTCCCTTATGCTTTCTTGATTTTTCAAATGGAACAGCGGTAAGTCAGACGCCTTTTGAAGAGGGGATAGAAGAACCAGATGGTCCTGTTGAAAAAGAAATAGAGAGTTCAGTTAAGGAGAAAGAAGTAATAAAGGTTCCTGTTAAAGAGAAGGAAGAAACTGAGATTTCTTTTGAAGAGAAAAAAGGAATAGAGAGTTCAGTTAAGGAGAAAGAAGTAATAAAGGTTCCTGTTAAAGAGAAGGAAGAAACTGAGATTTCTTTTGAAGAGAAAAAAGAAACAGAGAGTTCAGTCGAGGAGAAAGAAGTAATAGAGAATCCTGTTGAAGAGAAAAAGGAAGCGGTGAGTTCGGTTGAGAAGAAAGAAGAAATCCAAACTCCGATCGATGTTCAAGTGGAATCACAGAGTCTTCTGGATGATAGAAAAGAATTAGAGGAGCGGTCTGTTTTAAATCGAGATCAAGTAGCTGTACAGCAGGAATCTGTCTACAATGGACAAGAAGAAGAGCCGATTATCGTAAAATCTTTTTTTGCAGAGCTATTCTCTCAGCTGTTTTGATAAATGAAGGACATGGGGACGGGGCTTTGCGACTTACTAATATAGCCAATCTACTTAGCGGGATATTACTGATTTTATCGAGAAAACATCCAAAATTCCGGCTCCGCCCCGCTACCATTGAAATTGGGCGAGTGTAGCATGCTTCATGATAGATCCTTCATGGTGAATGGTGGCGTTTTGTATGAAAGGATAGAGATGGTGCTTCCATAGCGTAAACAGTGTTGGTAATGAAACTACGCTAAACTCTTCTGTTATGGAAGTAGGTTTTGTTGCATATGAAATATCTATCTCGCATTAATGCTTATCTCTCCACTGATGGAAGTTTCATTTAATGTGGATAACTTGATTTTCTGACTGTATTTTGCGCAAATGGCCAAGTCGTTTTTGATTTTGTTCTTAATCGAAGTTCTAGTTTAGGTTTTCTATCATATACCTAGTAAAAACTAGAGGAGCGATTATATGGTAGCATTCTATCAAGTAAGTGAAATGGATATTCCAGAATTGGCACGGTTTTTATCGGAAGCTGATGTAGGAGAAGTAGATTTACAAATGTACTATCAGTATTTTATAGTCGCTAGACACGAAGAAGGTGAGATTGTAGGAACGATTGGATTAATCCCTATTAAGAATTCTGGCTTGCTAAGATCTTTTGTGGTTACACCTGATTTTCCTGCAGAAAAAATATCCGAGCTCATCCAATATATGTTGCTTGCGGCTAAAAGTCGCGAATTAGCGTCGATCTATCTTGTGACAGAGAAACAAAGTTCGCTCGCGTTTTTTGAAGCGTTTGGTTTTGAAAGAAAAGTGGACATCGAAGAAGAAATAAAAAGTTCTCCACATGTGGAAAAGTTAATCCAACAGAAAAATCGTTGGTTAATGCAGAAAATTCTTTGAATTCATCAACATATTCACAAAGTTATTCACAAATAAGCAAGCGTTATCCACAAATTGTGGATAACGCTTGTTTTATTTACAGTCATCTTTTATACTTTCAAAGTAACTTTTTAATAAAAGGTGAAATAATAAGAGTTTTTTTAAGAAAAATAGAACATAATGTAAAAAAGGCGAAGGTGTTAATGATGGAAACTAATTTGTGGGTAGTGGATAAAGATGTGGATAAGAAAAAGGGTTATCCACAGTTAGCAGAAGCAGCCCGTTTACTGGCAAATAATGAGGTTGTGGCTTTCCCAACTGAGACTGTTTATGGTTTAGGAGGAAATGCTAAAAGTGATGAAGCGGTGAAGAGAATATTTGAAGCGAAAGGCCGCCCTAATGATAACCCGTTAATCGTTCATGTCGCATCAATGGAACAGTTAAATGAAATCACGACAGAGATTTCTGAATTAGCAAAGACTTTAATTAAGAAATTCTGGCCAGGTCCTCTCACACTCATTCTTGAAAAAAAAGAAGGAGCTTTACCAAATAGTGTGACAGCGGGTTTGCGAACTGTAGGGGTCAGAATGCCAGATCATCCCGTTGCACTTGAAGTAATCCGTATGAGTGGTGTGCCGATTGCGGCTCCAAGTGCTAATACATCAGGAAAACCGAGCCCAACAACGGCGAAACACGTTTCGGATGACTTAAATGGGAGGATTGCTGGAATAGTCGATGGCGGCTCTACGGGTGTAGGAGTTGAATCGACTGTACTTGATTGTACAGTACCGGTACCTGTCATTCTTAGACCTGGTGGTGTAACAAAAGAAGAACTAGAAGCTGTTATTGGACCTATTAAGGAAGATGCATCGCTTAAAAATCAAGCAGTTACACCGAAGTCACCTGGAATGAAGTATACTCATTATGCGCCGGATGCACCGCTTATTTTAATCGATGGTAAACAGGGATTTTTCCAACAGATAATCGAGCAGTACCAAGCAGTAGGCAAGAAGGTTGCTGTTATGGTGCCAGAAGAGCACGAGCATGATTATCAAGCGGATTATCTCGTGTGTTCAGGTTCTCTGGCTAATTTACATTCAATTGCAGCGAAATTATATGATACATTACGGACATTCAACGATCTAGATGTAGATATTATTTTAGCTGAAGTGTATCCAGAGGCAGGTATAGGCCATGCTATTATGAACCGCTTGCTTAAAGCAGCAGGGCATCAACTAATCAAGGAAGAATAAAGTGAAACTTCAATTAGTGGGGTTTATCCCCACTGATTGTTAGTCTCGTTCTACTGTTACTAAGATCAAATGAATCACAGACTAAGTGTGCCGCGTCTATGTGTGTAAACTTTACGTCTGCTCGTGCATCGGTAAGTTCCACTGTATCTCACCAATCGGGCTTTTACGGGCGGTTGTCCCCTACCTACACTTCTTCGATTCTTCTAAGCCTCTCTTGACTTTCCGTTAATCCGGGATAATGGATTTGTACAGAAAGTGGTAACTACTTTGTTGTCTTATAAGATGTATAGTAGCTGTTCATTCTCTTTTCAACCCGCTTTCAGCTTTTGTGCTTCTAAGTTCTCTTGGACATGCATAACATGAAGTAGGCACGTCCGGGGGGGTAGGGGAAAGTGAGTATTGTTACGGGAGAGCTGGTCACTTTAATGCTAATGGCATTTGCATTGGGAATGGATGCCTTTTCTGTCGGGCTTGGCATGGGAATGTTTAAGTTAAGGCTTAAACAAATCTTATTCATTGGTTTGACAGTAGGTTTTTTTCATATATGGATGCCTCTGGCAGGTATGACAGCCGGTCGGTTTATTTCAGGACATTTTGGTGTGTTTGCTGTTTACGCTGGCGGAATATTACTTATCGTCCTCGGAATTCAGATGTGTATATCGGGAATACGAGGAGGAGATACCCCACTTCTTGCTCCAGTAGGGAAAGGGTTATTCATCTTTGCGATTAGTGTGAGCTTGGATAGCTTTTCTGTCGGTCTAACTTTAGGAATTTATGGAGCGAAAACACTACTGACGATTCTATGCTTTGGTATTGCGGCTACCTTGCTTACTTGGCTGGGGTTGTTAACAGGAAGGAAAATTCAAGGATTGCTCGGAGTTTACAGTGAAGTGCTGGGCGGAAGCATATTATGTGCTTTCGGTATAAAGCTTCTGCTTTCTTTTTAATCATGAATGATTGTACCGAAGTCAGAAAGGGTTGTTGAAATCTGGCTTTTTTTTGTTACCTCTTCTTTAATGAGACGACTTTTTGTGTAAGACTGTTCGCAATAGATATTAAATATCCCTTTGTCATCTCGAATAAAATGTCAAAATATTGTTCGAATTATCATGGACGTTGATAAGGAAGAAATGGTACTTTTATCATAGAGAATGCAGGAACAAGGTTTTAGAATTAAGAGTGGATCTCTATAATGAATTGGAGGAGGCGGAATTTAATGATTCGAATATTATTTGTTTGTACCGGGAATACATGCAGAAGCCCTATTGCGGAAGCGATACTAAAAGCCAAGCGACTGTCTGGGGTTGAAGTGAAATCGGCTGGTATATATGCTTCGGTAGGCCATCCAGCCTCATACCATGTACAAAATGTTTTATCTGATCAAAATATTCAACAAAATCATTCATCTACTCTATTAACGAAAACTGAATTGGATTGGGCTACATATATTTTTACGATGACAGAAGGACATAAAGCTATGATAGCATCTTCCTATCCACAATCTTCGGAAAAGACTTTTACATTGAAAGAATTTGTACTTGATGACCCGAATAACATGGATGTTTACGATCCATACGGGGGTTCGAGAGAAATGTACGAGGAAACTTTCATTGAGCTTCAAAGATTAATTGAAGGATTGATTGAGAGAATTGGTAGATAACCGAGGAGGAAGAGGGGGACAGGAAATTGGTTGAAAAAAGGAGATATAAGTTTGGCTTGCGAAAGAAAATTGTTATATTCATTACGATTTTAGCTCTTATTACCTATTCTACTAGCGGCGTTTTTCTTTATGGTCTGTACCCGCTCTTTTTTGATGAACAGTTCAACCGAACAACCTTTACGATTTTAACTCTGGCTGGCGGGATTTTTTGGTCGGCTCTACTCGGTTTTTTTGCAGCTGGATTTATAACGAAATCTCTGCAAAAACTTGAACAAGTTGCTTTAAAAGCGGCACACGGAGATATTTGTGAAGATGTTGAAATATCAAAAACGGATGATGAGATTCGTTCACTAGGCATTGCGTTTAACTATATGCTCTACAATTTAAGAGATATGGTAAAGAAAATTGATGAAAATTTTAAAGAAACGAATGCTAAAGTAGTTTCCATCTCAGCTGAATCATCGAAAGCTGCAGAACAGGCAGAAGCAATTGTAAGAACAATAGAAGAAATTTCACAAGGGGCGGAGAGTTCTGCCGTATCTATTCAGAATACAGCTGAAGCTATGGAAGACATTACTTTAATCGCTGAAGAAGTTCAAAATAAAGCAAACTCTTCTTCAGAAATAGCGCATATTATGGTAGCTGAGCTGACGAAAAGTAAAGATGTGATTCATTCGCTGGTGACAGGTATACAACAGCTCGCCGAAGAAAACCAAGAATCACTCAAAGGAGTAAAACGATTAGAGGAACATGCAAAAAAGGTGGAAAAAATCATTCAGCTTGTTGGGGATATAGCTGCCCAAACGAATTTACTTGCATTAAATGCTTCTATTGAGGCAGCTCGTGCTGGAGAGCAGGGCTTAGGCTTTGCGGTAGTAGCTGAGGAAGTTCGTCTATTGGCTGATCAAAGTGCCGAAGCTGTTCAAGGGATATCTGTTTTAATTCAGAATATCCAACTTGAGGTGCAGAGTGTTGTAAAACAAATAGACGTGCAGGTTATCTCTGCTAATAGAGGAGCACAAAAAGGAACAGAATCGAACGAGGCAATTGAAGAAATGACTAGAACAATTCATAATGTCGTAGAAGCTGTTCAAGATATTACAATACTCGTAAGCCGTCAAATGGAAGGTATCCAAGACACATCACACCAATCTCAAGAAGTAGCGGCCATTGCTGAAGAAACATCTGCTGGTGCAGAGGAGGTAACAGCCGCTACCCAAGATCAAACGAAAGTAATCGAAAATGTGGACCGGCTAGCGATTGAATTAAAAGAACAAGCAGAACAACTCAAACAGACGATCACTCGCTTTCGCGTAAGGGTCTGACCCCTCCGTTTCTTAAAGATTCTTTATCTTTTCATTCATTTGTGACACAATAAAATAAAAAATCCTGGGGAGGGTTACAATGAAAATAGCAATCACATCAGACCACGGTGGAACAGTAATCCGCGAAGAAATAAAAAAGTTAATGGACGAGCTTGGCATTCCTTATGATGATTTTGGCTGTACGTGTCAATCGTCTGTAGATTACCCGGATTACGCACTCCCTGTAGCGGAAAAGGTAGCAAATGGAGAATATGATAAAGGTATTTTGATTTGCGGAACTGGAATTGGTATGAGTATCGCTGCAAACAAGGTAAAGGGGATTCGTTGTGCGCTTGTGCATGACGTATATAGCGCGAAGTTGACTCGTCAGCACAATGATAGCAATATGCTTGCGATGGGAGAACGTGTCATTGGCCCAGGTCTTGCCCGTTCTATTGCTCAAGCATGGTTGACTGAAGAATTCGAAGGTGGTCGTCATGCGAATCGAATCGGAAAAATTTCTGAGTATGAGAACAAAAACGTATAATTCTGAAAGGAAGCGTATTTCATGGCATATGAAGAATTAGAGTTGATCAGAAGTCAATTCAGAACTTTGCTTGCAGAATTTCAACAAGTGGTAGGATTGTCAGAAAAGCAGATGCTTGTCATAGGTTGTAGCACAAGCGAAGTTATCGGCAAAAAGATTGGAACAGAAGGTACGCTAGATGTAGCAAATATGCTCTTCGCTGAATTACAATTATTTCAGAAAAAAACGGGAGTTCAACTTGCTTTTCAATGCTGTGAGCATCTAAATAGAGCACTCGTTTTAGATAAAGAGTATGCAGATTCACGAAGATATGAGGAAGTAGCAGTAGTTCCAATTAGAAAAGCTGGTGGAGCAATGGCTACAGCTGCATATCAGAAACTAGCAAATCCTGTGGTTGTTGAATATATTCAGGCAGATGCTGGCATTGATATTGGAGATACTTTTATCGGAATGCATCTTAAACATGTAGTAGTCCCGATTCGCTCCTCGGTAAAGGAAATTGGAAATGCACATGTCACACTCGCTACAACTCGACCAAAACTAATTGGCGGCGAACGTGCTGTCTATACTAATACTTCAGAAAACCAAAGCTGTTTATAAATTGAAACTTCCATCAGTGGGGGTTTTTTTCATCACCCACTGATGGTTAGCCCCGTTCTACTGTCGCTAAATCTTCGATAAAGCGACAGTACGAACCCGATAGGTTTAACTATACCTCTGCTTACGCATTGGTAAGTTTCACTTTATCTCACCAATCGGGGATTTACAGGCTGTTAAACCGGGATAAACCGAGTAAAGCTTCTCTTAAATGAGAAGTGTTTTTTTGTTAGAAATACGAATTACACGAACAATTTCCGAAAAAAAATACTTAATGTTCGATAAATCTAAATAGTTACACTTCCGCTTACTTATTGAACATGGTAAAATGAAAGAGATATTTTTCGAATTAGTAGTTAAGTAGATTAGATGTTGGTATCAACCATTAATCTGCGATACATACTGAAAATCACGTATTAAGAGGAGGATTACGATGAACCGTTTAGCGAATCAAGATGAGCAGGTTTTTAAAGCTATTCAAGAAGAATTAGGTCGCCAAAGAAGCAAGATTGAACTGATTGCTTCAGAGAACTTTGTCAGTGAAGCTGTTATGGAAGCCCAAGGCTCTGTACTCACGAATAAATATGCAGAAGGGTACCCGGGTAAACGCTACTATGGTGGATGTGAACATGTGGATGTTGTCGAAGATTTAGCTCGTGATCGCGCGAAAGAAATCTTTGGTGCCGAACATGTAAACGTTCAGCCGCATTCTGGTGCGCAAGCGAACATGGCTGTTTATTTCACGATTCTTGAGCCTGGAGACACGGTGCTTGGTATGAATCTTTCTCACGGAGGCCATTTAACGCACGGAAGCCCCGTGAACTTTAGTGGTGTTCAATACAATTTTGTTGAGTATGGTGTAGATCAAGAAAGCCATTTGATTAATTATGAAGATGTGCGTGAGAAGGCTCGTCAACACAAGCCGAAATTAATCGTCGCTGGAGCGAGCGCCTATCCGCGTGCTATTGATTTCAAACGCTTTAAAGAAATTGCTGATGAAGTTGGTGCGTATTTGATGGTCGACATGGCTCATATTGCTGGGCTAGTTGCAGCTGGGTTACATGAAAGTCCGGTCCCTTACGCTGATTTTGTTACAACAACGACTCATAAAACATTACGTGGACCTCGCGGTGGGATGATTCTTTGTAAAGAAGAATTTGCGAAAAAGATTGATAAATCAATCTTCCCAGGAATTCAAGGTGGGCCGTTAATGCATGTGATTGCGGCGAAAGCTGTTGCTTTTGGAGAAGCACTGCAAGCCGAATTCAAGGAATACGGAAAGCGAATTATTGAAAATGCACAACGCCTCGGTGACGCTTTGAAAAAAGAAGGAATCCAGCTTGTGTCAGATGGAACGGATAACCATTTACTATTGATTGATGTCCGTTCAGTTGGATTGACTGGTAAAGTGGCTGAAAAAGCGTTGGATGATATTGGAATCACAGTAAATAAAAATACAATTCCGTTCGATCCTGAAAGCCCATTTGTAACAAGTGGAGTTCGAATTGGGACTGCGGCAGTGACTTCCCGTGGATTTAGCTTAGAAGACATGGATGAAATTGCTTCAATTATTGGATTGGTTCTAAAAAATGTAGAAAACGAAGCAAAATTGGAAGAAGCGAAACAACGAGTGGAAGCTCTTTCTGGAAAATATACTTTATATCCATCTTTATAATCAATAAAGAGGCAGTCTAAAAGGGTCTGCCCTCACATGCTATACATCGTTTATCGTGTTCTCACGTCTACTAAACGATGTATAGCAGATGTGGGGGGAGGCCCTTCGTTATGACAGCTTCTTTTTTTAGCTTTGAACCATTTGCTAAAATCAGCTTGTGTGTATAAAGGATAAAGATCGCTTCACGGTACATGTTAAGAAATATGTCGACTTTAAAAATATGAACATGTGATTTCTTGATTCATAATTGCAGTTAGATATATTTTTCTGTAAAATGGTTAGAAGTGTGTTTTTTGTCGGAAAGACTTGCCGGCAAAAAGAAAAAAACGTCACTAGTCCTTAGTGCAGTGATCTATTAATTAAATGCAACATGATTACACTTCTATACTTTCAAAGTATAGAAAAATCCAGGAATAGAAATGGAGAGAACCTTTAATGGCAAAGGTATATGTATTCGATCATCCACTTATTCAACACAAGTTGGCTTTTATACGAGATGTTCAAACAGGAACGAAGGAATTTCGTGAGCTAGTAGATGAGGTAGCAACTTTAATGGCATTCGAAATTACTCGCGATATGCCGTTAAAAGAAGTAGAAATTGAAACGCCAGTAAGCAAGGCGAAAGTAAAAGTATTATCAGGTAAAAAACTTGGTATTATTCCTATTCTACGTGCAGGCATTGGTATGGTAGATGGAATCTTGAATTTGATTCCAGCTGCTAAAGTAGGACATGTTGGTCTATACCGTGATCCTGAAACATTGAAACCTGTAGAATATTATGTAAAACTCCCAAGCGATTTAGCGGAAAGAGAGTGCATAGTTGTTGATCCGATGTTGGCAACAGGTGGATCTGCAATTGAAGCGATTACGTCTATTAAGAAGCGAGGAGCAGTTAATATTAAATTTATGTGTTTAATTGCAGCTCCTGAAGGCGTTGAATTATTGAAGGAAGCACATCCGGATGTAGATATATACATTGCTGGACTTGATGAAAAGCTAAATGACCATGGTTATATCGTTCCTGGACTTGGAGATGCAGGAGATCGATTGTTCGGAACAAAATAAGATAAAACGAGGTGGTAATCATGTCAAAACCGATTAAGGTTATGACGATTTTTGGTACAAGGCCTGAAGCGATCAAGATGGCTCCATTAGTTCTTGAATTACAAAAACAACCGGAACATTTTGAATCGATTGTTACGGTTACAGCACAGCATCGACAAATGCTTGACCAAGTACTGGAAATTTTCTCGATTCAACCAGATCACGATTTGAATATTATGAAGGATCGCCAAACACTCATCGATGTAACGACAAGGGGACTCGAGGGTCTTGATGGAGTGATGAGGGAAGTGAAACCAGATATCGTTTTAGTCCACGGTGACACGACAACAACATTTGTGGCGAGCTTAGCTGCGTTTTATAATCAAATACCGGTTGGTCATGTGGAAGCAGGACTGCGGACATGGAACAAGTATTCACCTTTTCCTGAAGAAGCAAATCGTCAGCTAACAGGAGTGATTGCTGACTTGCATTTTTCTCCAACTGCAAAAGCAGCTGAGAATTTAACTAATGAAGGAAAAAGTGATGAATTCATATTCATTACAGGAAATACAGCCATTGATGCGCTAAAAACAACAGTGAGTGAGACGTATTCTCATCCAGTATTAGATAAAATTGGAGATAGTCGTCTCATCTTATTAACGGCTCATCGTCGTGAAAATCTAGGTGAACCGATGCGGAATATGTTCCGTGCAATTAAAAGGCTTATAGATGAACATGATGATGTACAGGTAATCTACCCTGTACACCTCAATCCAGTTGTCAGAGAGTTAGCAGCTGAAGTTCTTGGAAACGATCCACGCATTCATTTAATTGAACCATTAGATGTATTTGATTTTCACAACTTTGCTGCGAAATCATATTTAATCATGACCGATTCAGGTGGGGTACAAGAAGAAGCCCCTTCACTCGGTGTTCCAGTTCTAGTTTTACGAGATACAACAGAACGCCCTGAAGGAATTGAAGCAGGCACTCTTAAACTTGCTGGAACAGATGAAGATACGATCTATCATCTAGCAACTGAATTGTTAACGAATGAAGAAGCCTATCAACAAATGGCGAAGGCTCACAATCCTTATGGTGATGGACATACATCAGCAAGGATCGCGGAAGCCATTCGTTTTTACTTCAAACGGACTAATAAAGCTCCGGAAACATTTATTCCTGGAGGAAATTAGAACCTCAGAAAGATCTGATCTTGAACTCTATATACAGTATGAAATATTCACTGTGTATAGTAGTTGCGGGAACAGATCTTTTTTGATTCTACTATCTTAATCCCACTGCTAATAAAAAGGATTTCCCTCATATGCATAGACTTGAGCTTAAGTGAAACCATATGTGAAAGGGGTGTCGCTTTTGCTGAAAAAATACTTTTCTTTACTAATCATACTTATCCTTTTGTGTACAAGTGTAACGTCAGTAGCGGCAACAGAGCTACCGCCATTGCCAAAACAAACTGAATCCAAAAATATGACAGCAATTGTACTGTTGGAAAAACCTGTTTCTACTATTGATATTCAGACAATTTTAGCAAAATATTCATCGCTACAACTTAGGAAAATATATAAACACGCTATCGTCGGTTTTTCCGTCAAAGGTAAAAGAGAGGAGATTATGCAACTGAAAAAAGAGTATGCAATTTCTGCGATATCAGAAGTGTCGGTTTATCGTGTTCAAGCCGATTCAAGCATTCCTTTTATTGGGGCTGATCAAGCGAGGTCTTTTTTTGACGGCAAAAAACAAAGAATTACTGGAAAAGGGATCACGGTTGGAATTATTGATACTGGTATTGACTACACACATCCTGATTTACAAAAAGCGTATAAAGGAGGTCGTGATTTAGTTGATGGAGATCGAGATCCGATGGAAACAAAAGGACAAGGTGACCAATCGACCATACATGGTACCCATGTAGCAGGAATTATCGCAGCTAATGGAAAAATGAAAGGTGTAGCTCCAGAAGCTGATGTGATCGCATACCGTGCGCTTGGTCCAGGAGGGGCTGGCAATACTGAACAAGTATTAGGAGCAATCGAAGCTGCGATTGAAGATAAAGTGGATGTGCTTAATTTGTCATTAGGGAATGATGTAAATGGACCAGATTTGCCCATCTCAATAGCTTTGAATAAAGCGGTGGAGAGTGGAATCGTTGCGGTTACTTCAAATGGAAACTCAGGTCCAGCGGTCTGGACGGTTGGATCACCCGGTACAGCAGATAGAGCCATTTCTGTTGGAGCGTCGACACCTCCAATGATTATCCCATATATGAAAGTAGGGCTAGGGGCGAGGAAGAAAATGATTCAATTAATGCCTATGCAAGGTGCGAAACCTTGGGATCTTCACTTTACAGAAGAATTAATAGATGGAGGAATAGGTAGGATACATGATCTAAAACAAGTGAAAGGGAAAATAGCTCTGATTGAGAGAGGGAGTATATCATTTACTGAGAAAGTCATAAATGCCAAGAAATCAGGAGCGGTTGCCGTTATTATTTTTAACAATACTGAAGGGAACTTTAGCGGTAGCGTGACAAAAGGCTTGGGTATACCAGTCGTCTCTATATCGAAAAAGTCGGGAGAGTTGGTAAAAAGGCAGATTCGGTCTAAGCAGCGAAATGTGCATTTCATATATAAGAAGGAACAAGATCAGTTAGCGGATTTTAGTTCTAGAGGACCAGTTACAGTAAGTTGGAGTATTAAACCAGATCTATTAGCTCCAGGGGTGGCGATCAATAGTACAATCCCTTCAGGCTATTTAGAAATGCAAGGGACAAGTATGGCTTCTCCACATGTAGCTGGAGCAAGTGCACTCATCCTACAAGCTCATCCGGAATGGACACCGGAACAAGTGAAATCTGCCTTAATGAGTACATCTAAACCATTGCTAGATAAAGACGGGAAACTATATCGTACATTCGAACAAGGAGCGGGTCGCTTACGGATTGATCAGGCGTTAAAGGCAGATACGCTTCTCTACCCAAGTTCTCTTTCGTTTGGGATGTTCTCAAAGAAAGAAGGCATTCATGAACATGAAGAGAAGCTTGTCATTGAAAACACTAGCAAGGAGAAGAAGAATTACTCATTTCAGATTCCGATGAAAGAGAAGGGAATCACATGGGATTTACCAGCTTCCTTTTCGATTAATCCAGGAGAAAAGAAACAAGTCCACTTAGGATTACAAATAAACCCTGCACTTATGGAAACGGGAATTTATGATGGTTATTTAACACTGGTTGAAGGGGTAAAAGAAATTAGTCTGCCGTTTCTCTATGTGAAAGAGGAACCAAATTATCCAAGGGTAATGGGATTTGAATTTAGCGCTGGGGACCAAGAAGGAATGTATCGGTATGAAATGTATTTACCTCGTGGTGCTGATGAAGTCGGGATTGCTCTTTATGATCCAGACAATTTTCGTTTTATTGGATTTTTGGATTGGGCGAAACACGCTCCGCCGGGTTTACTAAAAAAGGAGTTAGCTAAAGATGAACTTCCTGTGCCAGGAATTTATACAGCAATTATCTTTGCAAGAAAATTTGGGAAGGAAGATCAAATAGAAACGACCATCATTATTGATTGAAAAAGGTGTTTTTTTAAAAGTCAACAAAAAGGTAAAATACAAATGTGAACAATTCGTTAACTATTACCGTTCTGTGACAAAATTCACGAACCACACATTGACATAACATGTTAGGCTATTGTATGCTAACTAAGGATGTAATTGGTAGGGGTTTCAATGTCTCAAGACGGTTTTTTTGTCTTGTTCTATCGGAGTATTAATCACATCCTCCACAAATTTCGACCGCAAGGATGCACAATATGCGTCAAAAATCGCAGCCGTATACGGCAGTGGCATAATTGTCAGCGATTCTTTCACAATTTGTCGGTTCATTGTATATTAGCATTTTTAATAAGAAGATGCCAAACCGAACGCCTGACACCAAGCCGTATTTTTTTCACAATCGGTTCTTCTCACTGGACATGCAATACATACGTTTGCGATGCTCCAAAAAAGTAAGGAAAATTTTCTCAGGAGATTAACGAAAAGATGCCAGAAATAAACATAGTTTTTAAAAGGCAGAGTAAATACATGGTCTATCTCTTGGCGGCTTTTGTATTAGGCTGGGGATTTACAAATTATCAAACTGTGTTTGGGGGGCTTTTGTTAGGAACTAGCCTAAGTTTGTACAATTTATGGCTAGTAAATCAAAAGATGAAAAAATTTGATCAAGCAATAACGGAAGGAAGAAAGGTTAAATCTCTCGGAACAATGACCAGATTTGCTTCAGCTGGTTTGGCCGTTATTATTGCACTTGAATACCCAGAACATTTTCATTTGATTAGTGTAGTATTGGGATTGATGACAGCTTATCTTGTCATTATTATAGATTTTATTATCCACATAAAACGTCGGTAGCAGGGAAGAGAGGTGAATATAGTTGAATCATGGGTCACCAACGGCTGATTTATTTGGCTTAACCTTTAACTTAAGTAATGTATTAATGATAACTGTAGCAAGTGTTATTGTTTTCATTATCGCTACACTTGGCTCTCGTAAACTTGCAATGAAGCCAACTGGTATGCAAAATTTTATGGAGTGGGTCATGGACTTTATAAAGAACATGATTAATAGTTCAATGGACTGGAAAACGGGCGGCCGTTTCCAACTGCTTGGAATGACATTGATTATGTATTTATTCGTATCGAATATGCTTGGTCTTCCATTTGCGATCACATATGATCATGAACTTTGGTGGAAATCACCGACAGCCGATCCTGTTGTAACTTTGACTTTAGCAGTCTTAGTTCTAAGTTTAGCGCACTATTATGGTATACAAATGAAAGGCTTCAAAGGATACTTGAAGGCATACAAAAACCCAATGACATTAATCGAAGAGTTCTCAAATACTCTGACACTCGGTTTACGTTTGTATGGTAATATATTTGCTGGTGAAGTATTGCTTGGTTTATTAGCAGGAACACTTGCTATGAGTAGTATTTGGGGTGCTCTTGGAGCCATCATTCCAACATTGGTATGGCAAGGATATAGTATTTTCGTAGGTGCAATTCAATCGTTTATTTTCGTTACGTTAACAATGGTTTATCTGTCTCATAAAGTCAGTTCAGACCATTAATTATAAGTTCATTAAGAACTAATTTGAAAAAACATATATCTCGAGGAGGAAATTAATAATGGTAGGTTCAGTAGGTCTTCTTGCAGCAGCAATCGCAATTGGTTTAGCAGCACTAGGTGCAGGTATTGGTAACGGTCTCATTGTTTCAAGAACAGTAGAAGGTATCGCTCGTCAACCGGAAGCTCGTGGAATGCTACAAACTACAATGTTTATCGGTGTAGGTCTAGTAGAAGCGATGCCAATTATTGCCGTAGTTATCGCGTTCATGGTATTAGGCCAATAATAGAATCATTAAAAAGTTCAAAAGTGGCGAAGTTCGTTTCATGTGAACCTTCGCCTTTCCTTTATGCCCATATTCAGTATGTATCATACAGCTAAAAGAAACTTTGTAAAAGTAAACATGGCTGTCTTAATTTAGGGTCTAACTCTTTTAAAGACAACTTTATTATAAGTGAAACTCGTGAAGGGAGTGAACCAAGCGTGTTAACAAGCGGTTTAGTATTGGGATTATCTATAAGCAAGTTTAACGGTGGAGATGCATTGTTCCAATTGATCATGTTTGTCATCTTGTTATTTTTGCTTAAAAAATATGCATTTGGTCCTCTAATGGGCATAATGACTCAACGTGAAGAGCATGTTGCATCTGAAATCAATGCTGCAGAAGCAAGCAGGTTAGAAGCAAGCAAATATTTAGAAGAGCAACGTGAATTATTAAAGCAATCGCGCGTAGAAGCTTCAAAGCTTATTGAAAACGCGAAACAACAAGGTGAGGCTCAACGTGAGGATATTATTATCCAAGCACGTACAGAAGCTGAACGCCTAAAAGAATCAGCAAAACGAGAAATCGTCCAAGAAAGGGAGAAGGCTATCGTTGCATTGCGCGAACAAGTCGCATCCTTATCTGTTTTAATTGCTTCTAAAGTTATTGAAAAAGAACTATCAGAAGCAGATCAAGAGAAACTAATTAATCATTATATTCAAGAGGCAGGAGAAGAGCGATGAGTGATGTTGCGGTAGCAAAGCGTTATTCTAGAGCTCTTTTCCAAATTGCACAAGAGCAAAACCTTCTTGATCAATTAGAAGAAGAGCTCACAGCAGTTAGAGAGGTCTTCAATTCTGATAAAGAACTTTTAGCCTTTCTAACACAGCCAAAAATTCCAGTTAAATCAAAGAAAGACGTAATTACACAAGCTTTTTCTAGTGTTTCTCTTCATGTTCAGAATACATTGCTCATTATGGTTGAACGTCATCGTACCGATTCAATCGCACAAATGGCGCTTGAATTTATCGAACTGGCTAATGAAGCGAAATCAGTAGCAGAAGCGACTGTATACACAGTTCGCCCACTGTCTGATCATGAGAGTGAAGCTGTGTCATCCGTATTCGCAGCCAAAGTGGGAAAACGGACACTGAAAATTACTAATATTGCGGACAAAAGCATTCTTGGCGGCATCAAACTCCGTGTTGGCAACCGTATTTTTGACGGAAGTGTTAATGGGAAGCTTGAGCGCCTTAGTAGACAACTATTAAGCTAATATTCACAGTTAGGGGTGAAATTCATGAGCATTAAAGCTGAAGAAATCAGTGCGCTGATAAAGGCGCAAATTGAAAACTATCAGTCTGAAATTAAAGTAAGCGACGTTGGTACTGTTATCTCTGTTGGGGACGGGATTGCACGCGTTCACGGTTTAGATAACGTTATGGCAGGAGAGCTCGTTGAATTCGCAAACGGTTCAATGGGACTATCTCAAAACCTTGAAGAGAACAACGTTGGTGTCGTTATTCTTGGACCATTTAAAGATATTCAAGAAGGCAGTGAAGTTCGTCGTACAGGACGAATTATGGAAGTACCAGTAGGTGAAGAATTAATTGGTCGTGTCGTGAATCCTTTAGGACAACCAGTCGATGGATTAGGTCCGATCAATACGACGCAAACTCGTCCAATTGAAAGCCCAGCTACAGGTGTAATGGATCGTAAATCTGTTCATGAACCGTTACAAACAGGTATTAAAGCGATTGATGCACTTGTACCGATTGGTCGTGGACAACGTGAGTTAATTATCGGAGATCGCCAAACAGGTAAAACAACTGTTGCAATTGATACGATTTTGAACCAAGCTGACCAAGATATGATTTGTATCTATGTAGCAATCGGCCAAAAAGAATCAACGGTACGTAATACAGTTGAAACATTCCGTAAGCATGGTGCGTTAGATTATACAATCGTTGTAACAGCATCTGCTTCACAGCCGGCTCCGTTATTATACTTGGCTCCTTATGCAGGTGTATCAATGGGTGAACATTTCATGTTCCAAGGCAAGCATGTGTTAATTGTATATGATGATCTTTCAAAACAAGCATCAGCTTACCGTGAACTGTCCTTGCTACTTCGCCGTCCACCAGGTCGTGAAGCATTCCCAGGAGACGTATTCTATTTGCACTCACGTTTACTTGAGCGTGCGGCGAAATTAAACGATACGTTAGGTGCTGGTTCTATTACTGCACTTCCATTTGTTGAAACTCAAGCAGGTGATATTTCTGCTTACATCCCAACAAACGTAATCTCTATTACGGATGGACAAATTTTCTTGCAGTCTGATTTATTCTTCTCTGGTGTACGCCCGGCAATTAACGCAGGTCTTTCTGTTTCTCGTGTTGGTGGATCCGCTCAAATTAAAGCGATGAAAAAGGTTGCTGGAACATTGCGTCTTGACCTTGCTTCTTACCGTGAGTTGGAAGCATTCACTCAATTCGGTTCTGATCTTGATAAATCAACGCAAGCTAAACTAAATCGTGGTGTACGTACAGTAGAGGTACTTAAACAAGATCTTAACAAGCCAATCAAAGTTGAAAAGCAAGTTATGATTCTGTTTGCTCTAACTCGTGGACACTTAGATGATATTCCTGTAAAAGATATTCTTCGTTTCGAAGAGGAGTACTATTTATTCTTAGATCGTTCTCACTCTGATTTATTAGATCACATCCGTACGACAGGTAATCTTCCTGAAGAGGATGCAATCGCAGCTGCTATCAAAGAATTCAAAAAGAATTTCGTAGCATCTGAATAATCGGTCTAATTAAATTTTACAAGGGTGGTGAGAATAAATGGCCTCTTTACGCGATATAAAGTCTCGTATTAACTCGACTAAAAAGACTAGCCAAATTACGAAAGCGATGCAAATGGTTTCTGCATCAAAATGGAACCGTGCTGAATCCAATGCGAAGAAGTATGTTCCATATATGGAGAAGATCCAGGAAGTCGTCATGAGTATTGCTAGCGGAAGCACTGACGCATCACATCCGATGCTTATGTCTAGACCAATTAAGAAAACTGGTTATATTGTCATTACCGCGGACAAAGGTTTGGCGGGTGCATACAACAGTAGTGTGCTTCGTCATGTCCTTAAAACGATTCAACAGCGCCACAAATCATCCGACGAATATGTCATCATTGCCATCGGGAAAGTTGGCCGTGATTTCTTTATCAATCGGAAAATGCATGTGGAGCTTGAAGTAACTGGCGTGCCTGACCAACCATCGTTTTCAGACATTAGTGATATTGCGAAATCAGCAGTGAATTTATTTCAAAATGAATTGTGTGACGAGTTATACATGTACTACAATCACTATGTTAGTGCCATCTCTCAAGAGGTAACTGAAAAGAAAATTCTGCCGCTTACAGATATTGAAACTTCAGGGACGTTAACTTCATATGAGTATGAACCAGACCCTGAAGCAATTCTTGAGGTTTTGCTACCTCAGTATGCAGAAAGTCTAATTTACGGTGCCTTACTAGATGGAAAAGCGAGTGAGCACTCAGCACGTATGACTGCAATGAAAAATGCTACAGATAATGCGAAAGAGATTATCGATTCTTTATCTTTGCAGTACAATCGTGCACGTCAAGCAGCGATCACGCAAGAAATTACCGAAATTGTCGGCGGAGCCGCTGCATTAGAATAACAAAAAAGTGTAAGGCGCCTATTTATCAGCTTATAACTTCTTAGCTGATGGCGCCTGAAGCTAGACTTCAAGAATGTTTAAAATAATAGACTTCGGGACCAGGTAAGCTAGACGATTGCTTCCTGTTCTATAATCATAGATAGTCGTCAAAAGTAATGACAGGAGGGAAAACGATGAATATTGGACGCGTTATTCAAGTTATGGGTCCGGTAGTTGACGTGAAGTTTGAAAACGGTCAATTGCCTAAGATCTATAATGCGTTAAGAATTGAAAACACATCATCTGGTACTGGTCTGACTCTTGAAGTTGCCTTACATTTAGGTGATGATTCAGTTCGTACCATTGCGATGTCTTCCACAGATGGATTGACACGTGGAGCAGAAGCTGTTGATACTGGAGCTCCGATTTCCGTACCTGTAGGAGATGCGACTTTGGGACGTGTTTTCAACGTATTAGGAGAGAACATTGATCTTGATGCACCAATATCTGCAGAGGTACGAAGAGATCCAATCCATAGACAAGCACCTACATTTGACCAACTTTCTACAGAGGTAGAAATTTTGGAAACGGGTATTAAAGTAGTAGATCTTCTTGCGCCTTATGTTAAGGGTGGAAAAATTGGTCTATTCGGTGGTGCTGGTGTAGGTAAAACCGTATTAATTCAAGAATTGATTAACAACATTGCCCAAGAGCATGGCGGTATTTCTGTATTCGCCGGCGTTGGTGAGCGTACTCGTGAAGGAAATGACCTTTTCCATGAAATGAGCGACTCTGGCGTTATTAAGAAAACAGCGATGGTATTCGGACAAATGAATGAGCCTCCTGGTGCACGTATGCGTGTTGCTTTATCTGGTTTAACTATGGCTGAATACTTCCGTGATGAACAAGGACAAGACGTATTGTTATTCATCGATAACATTTTCCGTTTTACTCAAGCAGGTTCTGAGGTTTCCGCCCTTCTTGGCCGTATGCCTTCAGCGGTTGGTTACCAGCCGACACTTGCAACGGAAATGGGTCAATTACAAGAACGTATTACATCAACAAACGTAGGATCAGTTACATCGATTCAAGCGATCTATGTACCTGCGGATGACTATACCGATCCAGCCCCAGCTACAACATTTGCTCACTTAGATTCAACAACGAATCTTGAGCGTAAATTGTCTGAAATGGGAATTTATCCAGCGGTTGATCCATTGGCATCTTCTTCTCGTGCTCTTAGCCCTGACATTGTAGGTGCTGAGCATTATGGTATAGCACGCCAAGTTCAAACTACATTGCAAAAATATAAAGAATTACAAGATATCATCGCCATCTTGGGGATGGATGAGCTGAACGAGGATGAGAAATTAGTTGTTGCTCGTGCTCGTAGAATTCAAAACTTCTTATCTCAGAACTTCCACGTGGCAGAACAATTCACTGGACAAAAGGGATCTTATGTACCGGTTAAAGAAACGGTTAAAGGCTTCAAGGAGATCCTTGAAGGGAAGTATGATGATCTTCCAGAAGATGCATTCCGTTTAGTAGGAAGAATTGAAGAAGTAGTTGAAAAAGCAAAACAAATGGCGTAATAAAGGGACCGAGGAGGGAATGAAATGAAGACGATAAAAGTCAGTGTTGTTACTCCCGATGGCCCAGTATATGATGCAGAAGTAGAAATGGTAAGCGCAAAGGCAAAAAGCGGGGAACTAGGAATCATGGCCGGCCATGTTCCTATGGTAGCTCCTCTTGATATAGCAGCTGTTCGTCTGAAAAACGAAGGTCGTACAGACTATATTGCCATTAATGGAGGCTTCTTGGAAGTTCGTCCAGACGTGGTTACGATTCTTGCTCAATCTGCAGAAAGAGCTGAAACTATCGATCTTGTCCGGGCACAATCAGCTAAAGAGCGTGCAGAAAAAAGATTGCGGGAAAACCCTGATTCAATCGATATCAAACGAGCTGAATTAGCTTTAAAGCGTGCAATCAACCGGATTAATATTGCAGAAACGAAATAAGACTGAATTAGAGGTTGTCTCAAGGATAGGGTCTGACTTCACACACGCTATACACCGTTTATTGTGTCCTGTACACGCCCTTTAAACGTTGTATAGGAAATGTGGGGTTTTGACCCTTTCGTCTTGGGACGGCTCTTTATTTTTAGAGCCTCAACATTATTATTTTTTTCTCTAGTATAATTTGGAGCTTATCTTTCTGAATTACCCATTCTTTAATAGGTAAAGAAGTGTAAGCGTTTTTTGACGAGCTTTGATTTAGAGAAATGGGTCTGCATTATCACCGTTTTGAAGGTATTGAGGTACGCATAACGACGAACAGGAACTAATTAATGACTCTAATAGGAATTTGTACTCCATAAATGGTAGGAAAGTAACTTTTTTTTAGGAGTACGAGAGTCTACGATTATATCAGTCATATTTTGTAAAAATCAAGATTTCTATCAAGGAGTTAATAGTGAACTATTTAAATTGATCTCCACATGAAGGAAAACCAGTTTTCTAGGTTGTTTTTGATGTCCTTAACTCGAAAAATAGAACTTGTTTTTGTAGCCATCGTTCTTAATAGAGCAAACCTTTCTTCTAAAAATAGAATGCTAGCTCCCACTTTTCTTTGAAGAATTAGAATTTTTTTGAGAATATTCCCTTTTAAATTCCAAGTTCCGAGCAGTTATGTGATATAATATGGATTGGGTGTTTTTAAGGAGGATTATGAATGTTTTCAGCATTTAGCCAACAGGCGTTGATTGGGATTGTTTCACACCTGTTTTTTATTGCCGTTACGTGGTGGGCTCTCCAAGCCTTAAATTTCGAGAAGATGTTAAAAGCAAATTCGGTACTAAAGGCAAGAGTTCTATATACACTTTTAACGGTTGCAATTGGATCAGCTGTAAGCAATTTCTTCTTAGATTACCTCTTTTATTCGCAACAACTCCCATATATGTTCAATCAGTAACACAACTGAATTAAGATATTGTCAATAACTGACGATACATTATAAGTATGTTCAACCTCCCAACCGGAAATGATGAAACTTAAGGGAGGGTTTCAAAGTGAAAAAGATGATAACATACATAATGTTTGTTGGTTTGATACTGATTGTACTTGGGAATAGTACAAGTGTAGCTAAGAACAAGCAAGATATAGAAAAAATAATCGAGCTGCTAGAAGCGAACATAAATATAGAAATTAGTGATTGGTCTGTATATGTAAGGGAAAAAACGTTGATGATTGACACTAGGAAAGATTTCAATAAAGAAGTGAAGAAACTTCAAAAAATATTTCCCGACTTTACTTGGACAATCACCACAGAAGATAAGAAATGGACAGCCACTGCGACATATGTGGATCCAAAAACTAATTTAACAGAATCGCTTCATTTAATGTCTTCACAAGAACAGTCTCATATTGTAAGCTATATGATTTATGAGGCTAAAGGGCATAGTTGGAATGCAAATTATTCCTCTTTTATTGAAGGAGATTTTCAAGACAGGAAAAAAGTCATATTTCGCGGGAAACCGTCAACTTTCACTTGTATTAAAGGGACATTCAATGATAATATTGATACGGTTTTATCCTCGAAATCTATTAGGCTACTAGATTTATTTCAGGCAGAGGAAATAGAAAGTGTAAAAGAGCCTCATTTTATTTCTATGTCTGCAAGATCTAACATGTTTACCGAAACATTGACACACGAATCTTTGAACTTGCAATTTGCTTTAAGAACAGATGGATTGGGCAAAAAAACAACCTTTGTAGTTGGCACACCCATCATTACGTTTGAATATTAATATAGAGAAATTGGACGCGGAGGGGAATACTCTTGGAAAAAATCATCGTCCGCGGCGGTAGAAAGCTTAGCGGGATTGTAAAAGTAGAGGGAGCAAAAAATGCCGTTTTGCCGGTTATCGCCGCAACACTATTGGCTAGTGATGGAAAAAGTATCATTAAGGACGTTCCAACGCTCTCCGATGTATATACAATTAATGAAGTATTGCGCAACTTGAATGCAGAGGTTGCCTTTGGTAATAATGAAGTTACTGTAGATGCATCTAGAGCACTATTAGATGAAGCACCTTTCGAATATGTTCGAAAAATGCGTGCTTCTGTATTGGTTATGGGTTCTTTACTAGCAAGAAATGGGCGTGCTCGTGTAGCGTTACCTGGTGGATGTGCAATCGGTTCGCGTCCTATCGACCAGCACCTAAAAGGCTTTGAAGCAATGGGTGCGAAAGTGAAAGTTGGAAATGGCTTTATAGAAGCAGAAGTGAATGGCCGACTCAAGGGGGCAAGAGTGTATCTTGATTTCCCAAGCGTAGGCGCAACTGAAAACATTATGATGGCTGCAACACTTGCAAAAGGTACAACTGTGCTTGAAAACGTTGCTAAAGAACCAGAAATTGTGGACCTTGCTAACTTCCTTAATAAAATGGGAGCAAAAGTTAAAGGGGCAGGAACAGGTACATTGAAAATTGAAGGTGTAGATAAGTTATACGGTGCTGAACATTCAATCATTCCAGACCGCGTTGAAGCAGGTACATTCATGGTAGCTGCTGCAATTACGGGTGGTAATGTCCTTGTCAAAGGAGCGGTTCCTGAACATCTCACCTCTTTGATTGCCAAGATGGAAGAAATGGGTGTTGAAATTTACGAAGAAAATGAAGGACTACGTGTAATTGGTCCCGATACTTTAAAGGCTGTTGATGTAAAAACAATGCCTCACCCAGGATTCCCGACTGACATGCAATCGCAAATGATGGCATTATTGTTGCGTGCAAAAGGAACAAGTATGATTACGGAAACGGTATTTGAAAATCGTTTCATGCATGTTGAAGAATTCCGCCGCATGAATGCTAATATCAAAATAGAAGGCAGATCGGTAATCATGAATGGACCATCTGATCTTCAAGGAGCAGAAGTAGCGGCAACAGATTTACGTGCTGCAGCAGCTCTTATTTTGACAGGCTTAGTTGCTGAAGGTGTAACACGTGTAACCGAACTGAAGCATCTTGATCGAGGCTATGTGGACTTCCACGGAAAATTAGCAGCTCTAGGAGCAGATGTAGAACGTGTAAACGACGAACATACAATTATAATTAATAATATTGCAGCAGATTTGAATGCATAATATATTATAGTGACTGGACTTTTAATATGAAGTCCAGTTTCTTTTTTGTTTTAGGCTCTTTTCGTAAAGATTGTTGTTTTTAGCAAGAAACCAATTCGAACAGATGTTGATCTTCGTTACAGGTGCGAGACTCCTGCGGGAAAAGCGTGTTGAGGGAGACCCCGCAAGTGCAAAGCACTGAGGAGGCTTCTGAGACCGCCCGCGGAAAGCGAGAACCTGCAACGGAAATCAACCCGGGTTATTAGTGTAAAAATGATTGAAAAGCAACAAAGTATGTGAAAACAGCCTTGTTTTAAGACTTGTGTTAAATATTGATCTACAGATGTATGATTCTCCCTACTTCTCTTGGGTTTCATCTACCTCATCCACCTAGTTGGTTTATTAGCTAAGTTACAAGATCAACTCCCCAATTTGATCAAAAAATCGATAGAAATTGAATAAAATGAAATTTCTATGTGAGGTCTTACTGTCGGTTTAGCGAGGAATAAAAGGACAAATTGTTTTTCCGTGTAAGAAGAAAAACAGTAAATAACTACGTGGTATCAGCAATTAACTAACTCCTGATAGTTTCAAATAAAGGTCATAATTGCTTGTCCAAACCCATATATTTGTCTTGAGAGAAGGGGAGGTGTGGGAACGGAGGAATCTCCCATTCGAAAGTTCTATCAGTGGGATCTAAGTTCCCGCTAATGGTTAGTTGAACCGGGATAAAGTGATTGAAGACTCGTTTCTACTCAATTCCCCTTTAAGAGCAGACAAAGGGAGGCCCAGAAATATTGAGAGCATGCAAACCGATTATCGCCCTATTTTTAACTGTAGCATTTGTTACACTTATGATTCCTGCATTACTTGTGCTTCCATTTTCCAAAGAAGACAAGGATGGTAAATTATCTGAGACCGTAGAGGAACCTATAGAAAATGTTAATACAACAGAGGTGCCAAGTGTGGATGTCGCTGTGTATCGATCTGTCGAACAAAAGATCCAAACGATTCCGTTAGAATCATACGTTGTCGGTGTGGTGGCTACAGAAATGTATGCAGATTTTGAATTAGAAGCATTGAAAGCTCAGTCACTGGCAGCGAGGACGTATATTGTGGATTTGTTGCTTGCTGATAATGTTGTGGGGGTACCGAAAGGAGCAGATGTTACAGATACGGAATTGCATCAGGTGTATTTAAATGATGCTGAGTTGAAAAAATCGTGGGGGTCAGATTATTCATGGAAAATTAAGAAGATAAAAGAAGCGGTAAATGCTACAAAAGGACAAATTTTAACGTATGGTGGAAAGCCAATCACTGCGACTTTCTTTTCAACTAGCAACGGATATACCGAGAATTCTGAGGATTATTGGAAAAGTTCTTACCCTTATTTAAAAAGTGTAGCAAGCCCTTGGGATAAGTCATCACCGAAGTTTTATAATAATGAAATGATATCAGTCGCTGATTTTCAAAAAAAATTAGGTGTAAAACTGCCTGCGGGAAATGAGATAGCCACGGTAAAGGCCCGGACAAAGGGGAACCGTATAAGCAAGGTGGTCATTGCAGGAAAAGAGCTAACTGGTAAGGAAGTTCGTGAAAGTTTAGGCCTCAAATCATCAGACTTTACCTTGAAGCGACAAGGTAAGAACATCATCGTTACAACGAAGGGTTCCGGTCATGGAGTAGGAATGAGCCAGTACGGTGCGAATGGTATGGCGATGGAAGGGAAAAAATATGATGAAATTGTAAAATACTATTATCAGGGTGTTCAGATTCAGACTTCAAACACGATATTGAATACAATCACAGCAAAAAAATGATGCTGTATTAATGCGGTTTTCCATGAAACAAGAGATGAGTTGAGCCAAAAATTAACATTGTCCATCACTACTATAAAAGAAGGTTGTCTCAAAGGTGAAGTCACCTTGATGAGACAGCCTTTCTTGTCATGTTTTCAATGATGGTCAGAAAACCGCGATGATGCTTGAAATAGTGATAGCGTACATGGAAATAAGCAGCTAACACGCCGATTACATCTTTAATTACATCAATAAGGCTTGCTGAGCGGGCAGGTATGAAGGATTGGTGTATTTCATCACAAATGCCATACAAACTCGCTAAAATGGCAGCAAGGATGCTCCAGGTGCTAGTTAATTTACCGTGGGCAGCAAGAGCGGCAGCAAACAACATATAAAGAATTGCAAATTCCACTAAATGAAGAGCTTCCTTGATGAAGTGATCGACAGAAGAGGATGGAAGATCGAGAATTAAATCATCAGGCTGACTAGACATATACCAAATAGCTCCCATATAAATAAACGGCAGAACCGTTAACAATACTTTCAAAGATTTTCGCATGTATTCAACTTCCTTTAGTATGTGCTTGTTGCCATTGTATCAAGAATTATCTTATTGGGAAAGAACAAAGCGCGAGCAACTTTAAAAATGCTGAATTGTGAGATTGCTACGCCCTTAATTTTACAAAACGGCACCACGCACCATGAAGGATCAATTCTAATTACAATGGTGGCGGTACGGGGCAGGATTTTGGGGTACTTTCTATAATATAATAAGTATAGTTGCTTATTAGACTTGCTCTATTAGAAAGTGTCAAAGCCCCGGATTTTATAACTTAAAAATTCCCATGCATAAAATAATCAAGTTAAACAAAAAATAAATCTAAAAAATAATTTGTAGCAGATGTATATAATTTCAGCAATCTGTTCAGAATGATTGCTGAGGTGATTAATATGAGAGAGGAAGAAAACAAACCAACTTCCAAAAAGTCCATTATCCGACGTATTCTGAATAAACGTTGGGCATTACCAGCAATTTATATCGCAAGTGCTGCATTGATTTTGGCGGGAGCCATCTGGGCACAGAACAGTTTTAATGATTCAGCTGACAAAACACCAGATAAAGAAGAGGCAGCTGGAATAGGCAATAACATGGAAGAGCCAGCCGTTGAAGTAAACAGCCATCTTGAAATCATCAACATGCCAGTCACGGATTCCCAACTCGCAGTCATTAAAAAAGAATTCTATGACAAAGACGCTGACAAAGAAAAACGTGCTGCTGCATTAGTCTTTTATAATAATCGTGTAATGCAAAACAAAGGACTGGATATCGCAGCTAAAGACGGTGGAGCATTTGATGTTGTAGCATCTTTAAGCGGGAAAGTAAGTAAAGTGAAAGAAGATTCATTGCTTGGTAATGAAGTAGAAATTGAACATGAAAATGGTGTAATTACTCGTTACCAATCCATTACAGACATTACAGTTGAGGTTGGAGACAAAGTGAAACAAGGTGCTGTAATTGCTAAAGCAGGTAGAAGTCTCTTGAATGAAGAGGCTGGAACGCATGTTCACTTTGAAATTCGCCAAAATGATGTTGCTTTAAATCCAAACGCTGTTTTCGGAAGTCAGTTGACATCCCTTGAAACAAAGGATGAAGCAGCTGATAAAAATCCAAGTAGTGTAAGTGAAGAAGAAGATGCATCGAATTCAGATTCTGAAGCAATTGAAAATCCAGCTGATTCAAAATCAAGTGACGATGATCATACTAAAGAAGATCCATCTGATTCTGAAAACACTGAAGAAGGCTGATAAAGTGAATGTTTTCATTGATTTTTAGTATGATTACTTATAAATGACTGAAGAAAATAATCAAAACAAAATGATACGCCCGTAAACAACTGAAAATTTGGTAAGAGAGATTGTCCTATAATAAAGGGTTAGCTCCACTTCTACTATATATTGTGTAAATAATAAACGATGTATAGAGATTGTGAAGTCAAGACTCAATTGGGCCAATCTCTTTTTGTATGTAGGACATGGGACGGGGCTTCGCGACTTACTAATATAGACAATCTAATTTGCAGATATACTTCCCCTTATTAAGAAAATACTTCAATATCCCGTAAGCACCGCCACTCTTAAGATTAGATGGGTGTAGCGTGCTTCATAATAAATCCTTCAAGGTAATGGTGACGTTTTACGCATTGCAGGATTTGTATGAACATCAACCTCGAAAAGTCACCTTTGATTTACAAAATCCCTTTGTTTTTGACAAATTTCTCGGGAAATAATTTTAGTAACAAGAATTAAATGTTAGAAAATTTAGATAAATATTTCCGGAAGCTGTTGAAATTGTGCATATATCCATTTCAATGCTAATAAACTGATACAAACCATACAAAGAGAGTGTTTGAGGTGAGTAGTCGTTTAAATCCAATGATAAATCCAGTTGAAGATATATGTATTGATAATTTCCGGGGCAACGGTTTTTTTAAACCAAAAGCGAATCTCATTTCACACTTCTCACATCCAATTTAGGGAGGTCGAGTGGTGTGCACGATTACATCAAAGAAAGAACTATCAAGATAGGAAAGTATATCGTGGAAACAAGAAAGACTGTTCGTGTCATTGCGAAGGAGTTTGGAGTATCCAAAAGTACAGTTCATAAAGATTTAACCGAGCGATTGCCTGAAATTAATCCTGAATTGGCCAATGAGGTGAAGGATATTTTGGATTATCATAAATCAATCCGTCATCTTCGAGGTGGAGAAGCAACAAAGTTGAAATATAAGCGGTCAGAGCGTGAAGAGGAAATATTGAAAAGATAGTTGTAAAAATAAAGTGAAACTTCAATCAGTGGGGGCTTCATCCCCCCTCCCTACATCTCTTTGATTTTTCTAAACCTCGAGGTGAGGGTACTGAGTTAATGCGGGATAAACCGGTATTTGTTAAATGATTCAGTTTCGGTGGTTTAAAAGGGAAATGCTGAGTAAAAAGTGTTACCTTTTAAGAACCATAGGAAGTGGAGATGATAACAAATACCGGTTTTTTGTTTTGTAAAAAAAATTCCCATTTCAAGGATATAGACCTACCTTCCACCTTGTCAATATGTTAAAATAAACAATTAGGAGTAAGTAGGCTTTTATGAGGATTCAAGGAGGATTTAAATCATGTTTGCTAGGGATATTGGAATAGATCTTGGAACAGCTAATGTGCTGATTCATGTCAAAGGTAAAGGAATTGTGTTAAATGAGCCATCGGTACTGGCAATCGATAAAAATACAAACCGTGTTTTGGCAGTCGGTGAAGAAGCTAGAAAGATGGTTGGTCGTACACCAGGAAACATCGTTGCGATTCGTCCATTAAAGGATGGAGTTATTGCTGATTTTGATGTAACAGAGTCGATGCTTAAGCATTTTATAAATAAGTTAAATGTTAAAGGGTTTTTATCGAAACCAAGAATTTTGATTTGCTGTCCAACAAATATCACGAGTGTTGAGCAAAAGGCAATTAAAGAGGCAGCTGAAAAAAGCGGTGGTAAGAAAATTTACCTAGAAGAAGAGCCAAAGGTGGCGGCAATTGGAGCTGGTATGGACATTTTTCAGCCGAGCGGAAATATGGTCGTTGATATTGGTGGGGGTACAACGGACATCGCAGTCCTGTCTATGGGAGATATTGTAACCTCCTCGTCCATCAAAATGGCTGGCGACAAATTTGATAATGAAATTTTAAATTACATAAAACGTAAATATAAGCTGCTAATTGGTGAAAGAACATCAGAAGACATCAAGATCCAAGTTGCAACTGTTTTTCCTGGATCTCGGAAGGAAGAAATTGATATCCGTGGACGTGATATGGTTTCTGGATTACCTAGAACCATTACTGTTTATTCTGAAGAAATTGAAGAGGCTTTACATGAACAAGTTTCTGTAATTGTCCAAGCCGCTAAGAGCGTTTTAGAACGTACACCACCTGAATTATCAGCAGATATCATTGACCGCGGTGTTATTCTTACAGGTGGCGGGGCCCTTCTGCATGGAATTGACTTATTACTTGCCGAAGAATTGAAAGTTCCAGTATTGGTCGCAGAGAATCCTATGGACTGTGTAGCAATTGGGACAGGAATTATGCTGGATAATATGGATAAATTACCACGCCATAAATTTGGTTAAACATAGAAGCGCACAAAAATGCGTCTCTGCACTTTGACAGGACTGAGATTTCTCGGTTCCTGTTTCTTATTCGAAATCCAGTTATAAAGCTACGAAGATTTTTTAACCAATTCCTTTACAATTGACAATTCTAAAGCCTCAAACAGTCCTACTATTAAGATACCTAGAAACTTTCCGATATATGAAATAGACATAAGAAGGACCAACTATTTAGAAAATTTATTTAGAGGGGATGTCCCAAGTAAAGAGTCAGACCCGCAACAACTAAATCCAGTATAAGATACGTGTATGAAATACTGCATACTGCCTTAGAGTGCGAGGTTAGACCCTTATGAGACACCCCCTTTCGTAATAGAGGTGATCAAGGTGTTCAGAGGATTTTACACAGCGGCATCTGGAATGCTTACTCAACAAAGACGTGCAGAAATGTTGACGAATAATTTATCCAATGCGAACACGCCTGGTTTTAAAACAGACCAAGCAAGCGTTAGGTCGTTCCCTGAAATGCTCATGCAAAGAATGGGCCAAAAGGCGACAACGCCAAACGGAAATATCAGTTTACCGATTCATTCACAGATAGGCACTCTTAGTACAGGTGTGTATATGCAAGAGGCAACGCCCCTGTATAAGCAAGGTGATATCCAAGAAACTGAACTATCGACTGATTTGGCTATTGTGAACGGGAACCTACCATTGAACCAGGAGAGTGGCAAGCCAGGCTCGCTTCTCTTTATTATCGAAAATAGTGAGGGAGAAGCGCGCTATACGAGAAATGGGAACTTTACATTGGATGGCGCGGGATACTTAACGACTGCAAGTGGAAATTATGTGCTAGATGATAATAGTAGCAGGATTCGCTTGAATAGCGAAAACTTCTCCATAAATGAAGAAGGCATGATCGTAGAAAACAACCAGACAGTGGCTCGCGTTGGCATTGCATTTGCTAGGGATCCATTCGAGCTGATTAAAGAGGGAGACGGATTATTCCGAACAGAAGGAGCAATGCTTGCTAGTGCTTATAACACTGCGGGTGTATCTTTTAATTTGAAACAGGGCTATTTGGAAGGGTCTAACGTCGACCAGGCGCAAACAATGACAGACATGCTTACTGCATATCGTACGTTTGAAGCGAATCAGAAAATTTTACAGGCATACGATAAAAGTATGGACAAGGCTGTCAATGAAATTGGTAGGCTCTAAAGAATAAGGGGGAAATCTAGTGAATCGCATGATGATTACATCAACTAACACACTCTCTCAGCTTCAGCTAAAATTGGATACGATTAGCAGTAATATTGCAAATGTGGATACTACAGGATATAAACGGAAAGAAGCGAATTTTACGGATTTACTTGTACAGCAATTCAATAATCAACCAGACGTATCTCGGGAAATCGGCCGATTGACACCAAACGGAATCCGCCAAGGAACGGGAGCTAAGCTAGGTCAAACACAGCTTAGCTTAACACAAGGTTCATTAAAAACGACGAATCGCAGCCTTGATGTCGCCCTTACAAAGCCGGATTTGTTTTTTAGTGTACGTGTTTCAGATCAAAGTGGAGAAAACATTCGTTACACACGTGATGGAGCCTTTTTTATGACACCTGTAAATGGAAATGATCAGCAAGTTATGCTTGTTACAGGTGCAGGAAATCCTGTTCTTGATGAGTTCAACCGTCCAATAGTGGTAAACGGGAATGTTACAGATGTTAGTATTTCTGAAAATGGACAGATTAAGGTAGAAACGAGCAATCGGGGAACACAATTTTTTGAGATGGGGATTGTGTCTGTTAAGAAACCGCAATTTATGGAACAGCTAGGCGGTAATTTATTAGCACTCCCTGCAAACTTTAACGAACTGAATGTGAATGTAGAAGATATTTTGACATCATTAACAGGTGGTTTACGCAACGAAATTTCTGTAACACAAGGAGCGTTGGAAAGCTCCAATGTAAATCTTTCTAAAGAAATGTCCAACCTAATAATGGTCCAGCGACAATATCAATTCCAATCTAGAGCGATTACAATGGCTGATCAAATGCAAGGATTAGTGAACAGTATTAGATAGAGAACAACCAACAATGAAAAAACCAACCTGCTGATAAATGAAACGACGATCATCATGACGTAAAGTGAAACTTCAATCAGTGGGAGGGCTACACCCACACTGATTGTTAGTCCGGTTCTAGTGTCGCTATCGCCAATACCTCCGCGCAGCGTAGGTAAGGCGACACTACGAACCCGATTCAACGAACTCAGACTAAAGTACGCCGCTTCCTGCAGAAACGTCTGAGTGACCCACATCCTGTGGGCCTCAACTAAACCTCTGCTCACGCATCGGTAAGTTTCACTGTATCTCACCAATCAGGCTTTAACGGGCATTATCCCCCACCTAAGCTTCTTCGATACCTCTTAGCCTTGAGGTGGGGATCTATTGCCCGATAAAGCGGGAAAAAAGGAGCTATTGTACACAAGCATGGAAGAAAAAACTTTAACCAGAGAAGATTTTAAACAGGAACAAGAAAATAAGGAACAGGCGAAACCGAAAATTCGTATTAGACTGTTACCACTTTGGTTCAGGGTATTACTTGTTACATTCTTGATTGTTGTATCAGTAGTCTCCGGAACCATTGTCGGTTACAGTATAATGGGTGGTGGAGAAATGGTTGATGTATTTAGCAAATCAACCTGGACTCACATTTTTGATTTAGTATACAGCGAAAAGTAGGAGGTTGATTTAGATCAACCATAAGGCACCACTGGCATGTAAAAATCGCCGTAAACCCTTAAGCTTTTCTTATAAGGAGGAACAAAGAATGCTTGATGTTAATCAAATCAAAGAAATTATTGCGCACCGCTATCCGTTTTTATTAGTGGATCGCATTATTGAAGTGGAAGATGGAAAACGTGCAGTAGGCTTAAAAAACGTTTCAGCGAATGAATCATTCTTTAATGGTCATTTTCCTGAGTACCCTGTTATGCCTGGTGTATTAATAGTAGAAGCACTTGCGCAAGTAGGAGCAGTGGCGATGCTTAAGCAGGAAGAGTATAGAGGAAGACTCGCCTTTTTTGCAGGAATTGATAATTGCCGTTTTAAGAGACAGGTCGTTCCAGGAGATCAATTAAAACTTGAAGTTGAAATCACTAGAATGCGTGGCTCCGTAGGCAAAGGAAGAGCAGTAGCTACTGTAGATGGCGAAATTGCCTGTGAAACAGATATCATGTTTGCTTTTGGGGATAAATCATAATTCTCGGGTAAAAAAGAGTACGGATAAACATTCCGTGCTCTTTTTTTATCCGCGAGAGGGTAACATGGAAAACTTTACCGTTTTAACGAACGAGAGAAATTCCCTTTTTCGGGTATTCTAAATAAGGACCATTAGAATATGGCTCACATCATAAGGAGGAATACAATATGATAAAAAAACGAATATTAGCATTACTAGGGTGCTCATTTTTATCAATAATGATGTTAGCAGGTTGTGCGACGAACGACAATAACAAACCTGCTCCTGAAAATGATAATACTCCTACGGATAACAATGTAAATAAACCCGGGAATAATGGTACTCCAGATTTGAACAAAGATGTAAACCCAAACGACAATAATCTTAAGAACGATGTGAAAGACGGAGTAGATCAAAATGACTTAAATGGAACAGATACGAATATCAATGGTAATACAGATATGAATAAGCATAAAGATAACAAATAGTTTTTATCCCGGTTTAACAGGCTGTAATACCCCCACCTCTATTATTGTGAGAGAATTAAGTAATAATAGGTGAGGGTAAATAGCCTGAAAATCTGATTGGTTCAACTAACCATCAGTGGGGTAAAAAGAAACCTACTAATAGAAGTTTCACTTTATTAAAACAGGCAGAAATTTCTGCCTGTTTTGTTTCGATTCTGTAATGAAAATAATTTAATTGTTATAAATCATTCCTTTTACCGGTGATATTTGATATGATTTTAGAAAGAGCAGAGGAGCTAAATGTAGGAGGTCCATTTTATAAAATGTTAAAAGATCTTTCACCAGGAGTAAAAATAAGTATAACTCGCTCTATTTCAATTGCTTTTGAGCAATATATGAACAAAATCAACTGGAATGAAAATCACTTTGATTATGAAGTTTTCATGGGTGAATGGAAAGAATACTTAAATAAATCAGCTACTTGGTATGATAAGGTAAGTGACGAAGTAAAAGCGAATTCGGAGTTTCATGAGGAATTAGCGGTGAAAATTACTGAGACGATTAATAAAATCCTTTCCGAAAAACCGAAGAAGGAACAAATGGAAGAGATAGAACGACTTCAAAAACTTACGAAAAACGAATATGATTATTCTTGCCGCGCGGAAGCTCGTTTTGTTATCGAGAAACTCTCAAAGGAATTGAAAAATTCCAAATAAGAAGTCATATTAACGCATCTTAATATCCTTTCGTAAATTCCCTCTGCCAACTTGAACGAGCCATAATGATACTTTGTATATGAAAAAAAGCAAAAGCAAAGAACTCTTCGCTTTTGCTTTTTTTCATTGACTTTTTTATAAGGGAAGTTTCATTTTTATGATTTCTTTGTAGTGATAAATGGGGGCTGAGAAATGATTTTTTCTTTGAATTGTTCAAGTAATTCCTCGCCGGAAATGCCTTTATCGATTAAATTTTCAAGTAATAGCTCGGCGTACTTACTGCGGGTTCTTTGCAGATGTCCTTCAAATACGATACTGACATGTCCTTCAACCTCTTTGATTGAACGGAGCACTGTGTCAAAAGCAGCAGGACCATTCTCTTTTTTTGTAATGACCGCTTGAACATTCACTTCTCCATTCAATAAAGGTAGTACATGCTGAATTTTATCGAAGTATGTTTTAGATAAAAAGGCTTCGAGGATCCACGTATTTAAATCATCTTCTTTATTAATAATCAATCCGTCTGTAAGTTCCACATTAAACAGTTCATTTCTTTCAGTTACAATTTGTAGTGAAATTAATTTGAATGATTTCATGTCATTCCTCCTTCTTGTGCGAAACTTTCCTTATTTTTGCTAATTATAACATACCTGAAAATGAGGAACGAATCATATCCTAAATTGAATTGCTTATAAAAAAATAAATAAATGTTGAAAAAATAAAGAAATTGCTGTGGAAGTACGTCGAAAATTGAATTATTGAAGGAGATATCAATAAGGATCAACAAAAAAGTATATCAAAATGCAATTTTCGTAATTTTTCTTTTACAATAATTTTACGTATGATGGTATCAAATAGAAAGGAGATGAGAAAGTGATTAATCAAGTAACTTTAGTCGGCCGATTAACCCGAGATCCTGATCTCCGCTATACAGCGGAAGGGAAGGCAGTCTCTACTATTGTATTAGCGGTAAACCGAAATTATCGTAATCAAGCCGGGGATTTCGATGCCGACTTTGTTCAATGTACGCTATGGCAAAAGACGGCCGAGAATACAGCGAATTATTGCCAAAAGGGTTCAGTTATCGGTATTACAGGAAGAATTCAAACAAGAAAATATGATAACCAAGAAGGAAAGAAAGTTTATGTAACAGAGGTAGTCGCAGAATCAGTAAGATTCCTTGGTCCAAAACCAGCAGCGAAACAGCAACCTGAATTTGAACATATTAAAGCATAATGGGTATTGAGGTGAAATATGACAATAAATAGCTTGCCATTTAGTGAGTTTTTAAAGGAAGACGATCAGACGATTTATCCATTTACAACTGCAACCCCGCACAACAACCATCAGCAAATAGAACGCATCGAACAGATTATGGGCGATTTAATTCGCTACATAGCAAAAACTCAAGCTAAAACTTCAAAAAATGAAAGTCATCTCACAGAAATAGAATCGCGCTTAAATCATTTTACCATGCAATATATCTATTTATCGGAACAATATGCAGTTCTACACCAACGGCTTGCTATTCTCGAGAATAAATAAACAATCCATGCTTAATTATATAGAAAAACCTTTTTTCATATATGTAAAAGGGCTACCAGTTTAGTAATCCCCGTAAGACAAACCCCTACTCTCCTCAAGAAATATGATAGATTCCTCTATTGAGCCTCGAAGATGGACTGCGATTTGCAGTCTTTTTTGTATTTTAGATCAGATTATTAAATTTCAAGTCGAAATATACGAATAATTAAAAATATTCTAAAATAAAGATTGTTATTTTTCAGAAAAAATGCAATAATTCAATTAATTGACTGGAAAAAATGTAATTTATTTATAAAGGAGGTAAATTGGTGGAATCTCCAATAATTGAAGTAACCAGTTTGCAGACAAGTTTTCAGACGGATGATGGGGAAGTTCCTGTCGTAAACTCCGTCAGTTTTCACATCAATCGAGGAGAAGTATTGGGGATTGTCGGCGAGTCAGGATGTGGAAAAAGCGTAACTTCCTTATCGATCATGGGACTTGTTCCCGCTAATACTAGTAAAGTCCAGGGGCAGATTCGATTTAAAGGAGAAAATCTTGCGACTGCATCTGAAGCGCGAATGAGGAAGATTCGTGGGAATGAAATCGCCATGATTTTTCAAGAGCCAATGACCAGTTTAAATCCATTATTTACGATAGGTGAACAATTAACTGAGTCGTTAAGAATACATAGGAAATGGAACAAAAAACAAGCAAGAGCGAGAGCCATAGAAATGATGAAACTGGTTGGTCTAGGAAGGGCAGAATCCTTAATGGATGAATATCCGCATCAACTCTCTGGAGGAATGAGACAAAGGGTTATGATTGCTATGGCGATGATTTGTGAGCCAGAACTTTTGATTGCGGATGAACCAACTACTGCACTTGATGTTACGATTCAAGCCCAGATTCTAGAATTAATGAAGAAATTGAATCAAGAAACGAAAACGGCAATTATGATGATTACTCATGATTTGGGTGTCGTTGCAGAAATGTGTCAACGAATGGTTGTCATGTACGCTGGGAAGATCGTCGAAGAAGGTGATGTTTCTGCTATTTTCCAAAATCCGAAGCATCCTTATACGGTTGGATTGATACAATCTGTTCCTGACATGCGTGAAAAAAAGGAAAGACTGTATTCAATACCAGGGCAGGTGCCTAAGCCAGGCAGCCAAAAGCTAGGTTGTCCATTTGCTCCGCGATGTTCGCATGTAATGGACCGTTGTCTAAGTGAAGCTCCTCCACTACAGCTATTCAATACTGGTCAAAAAGTGCGTTGTTGGCTATATGAAGACGGGAAAGGGGGAGACATCTATGACGCAGCCATTAGTTCAAGTTGAAAATCTGAAAATGCATTTTCCGATCAAAGGTGGAATTTTAGGAAAAACAATAGGCTCTGTGAAAGCCGTTGACGGCATTTCTTTTTCAATTAAAAAAGGGGAGACACTTGGACTCGTTGGTGAAAGCGGTTGCGGAAAATCGACGACGGGTCGGATGATTCTCAGACTCCTTGAGCCTAGTGAAGGAAGTATTTATTTTGAAGGAAAAGATCTTACAAAGCTTTCTACGAATGAAATGAGGAAAACGCGCAGTGAAATACAAATGGTTTTTCAAGATCCATTTGCTTCGTTAAATCCTCGTCATACCATTGGCAAAATATTAGAAGAACCGTTGATTGTTCATGGTGTGAAGAATAAGCAAGAAAGAAAACAACGGGTGCAAAAATTGTTAGAGGTCGTTGGTCTTAGTAGTTATCATGCCTCACGATATCCTCACCAATTTAGCGGTGGGCAACGTCAACGGATTGGAATAGCTAGGGCTCTTGCTATCAATCCCAAGCTGATTATCGCAGATGAGCCAGTTTCTGCTTTAGATGTATCCATTCAGTCACAAGTGTTGAATCTACTCCAAGACTTACAAAAGGAATATGGATTAACGTACCTATTCATTGCCCATGACCTTGGTGTTGTTCGACATATTAGTGATCGTGTAGGTGTCATGTACTTAGGGCAGTTAGTGGAAATATCAGAAAGTGAAGATCTATACCAAAATCCGCTCCACCCGTATACACAGGCGTTATTATCGGCGGTGCCTATTCCAGATGTAACGTACAAACAAGAGCGGGTCATTTTACAAGGCGATGTTCCGAGTCCTGTAAATCCGCCTAAGGGCTGCCCATTCCATACAAGATGTCCAAAAGCAATGGAGCAGTGTTCACATAAAAGGCCTGAATTAAAGGAACAAAAACAAGGTCATCACGTAGCTTGTCATCTTTATGACTAAGTTTACGTAGACATAAATGAGTAACAAAAATTAATGGGGGGAAAGTCATGAAAAAGACAAGCTGGATTGTATTCATTTGTATTCTTGCTCTTTCAACTGTGCTAGCTGGTTGTGGTAGCTCGAAAGAAAGCAGCTCAGGAAAAGGGAAGGAAGAAAGCGGAGGTACGCTTATTTATGGTCGAGGCGCAGACTCTACAGCACTTGACCCTGCGATAACGACAGAAGGGGAGTCGTTTATCGTTACAGAACAAATTTTTGAAACACTTGTCAAATACAAAGAAGATAGTACAGAAATTGAAGCAGGACTTGCTGAAACATGGGATGTTTCTGAAGATGGATTGACGTATACCTTCCATCTCCGTGACGGAATTAAGTTTCATGATGATACTGATTTTAATGCAGAAGCCGTTGTAAAGAACTTTCAACGCTGGGCGCAGAGTAAAGATGAGGCAAAATTTGCTTATTATGCATCGATGTTTGGCGGTTTTGAAGGGGACGAAGGGCATGTAATTAAAGAAGTGAAAGCGCAAGATGATCATACCGTTGTGTTTACACTAAACCGTCCGCAGGCTCCTTTCTTGAAAAACTTAGCCATGGGTATGTTTGCGATTGCAAGTCCCGAAGCTCTGGAGAAACATGGCGATGATTTTACGAAAAATCCTGTAGGAACTGGACCATTCGCCTTTAAATCATGGAAACCAGGCGATATGATTGAAGTTGTAAAAAATGATGATTACTGGCAAGATGGCCTTCCGAAATTAGATGGCGTTAAATTTAAAGTCATTAAAGATAACTCCGCTCGACTCAATGCATTAATTAAAGGGGAAATTGACTTAATGGACGGGCTTAACCCTAGTGATCTTGGCCAGGTAGAGGGAGACAGCAAGTTGCAGTTGTTCGAAAGACCATCTATGAACGTCGGTTACCTTGGTTTTAATGTGGAAAAAGCACCATTTGATAAAAAAGAAGTTCGTCAAGCTATCAGTCATTTAATTAATAAAGAAGAATTAATTAAGAGTTTCTATGAGGGTACTGCAGAGCCTGCAAAAAATCCATTGCCACCATCTGTTAGTGGCTATAACGATGACATTGTCGATTATGAATATAATGTGGACAAGGCAAAGGAATTATTAAAAGCTGCAGGGCTTGAAAATGGATTTGAAATGGATCTATGGGCAATGCCAGTTGCAAGACCGTACATGCCTGATGGGCAAAAAGTAGCGGTAGCGATTCAAGCTGCTTTGAAAGAGGTTAATATTACAGCAAATATCGTTACATTTGACTGGGGAACGTATATTGAAAAAGTACAAGCCGGCGAGGCTCCTGTCTTCATGCTTGGATGGAATGGAGATAACGGTGACGCGGATAACTTTATTTATACGCTTTTAGATAAAGATAACATCGGATCAAACAACTATTCACGGTACAGCAACGATGAATTGCATGAAATTTTAATCAAGGCCCAATCTAATCCTAATGAAGATGAGCGTATTGTGCTTTATAAACAAGCACAAGAAATTATTCATGAAGATGCACCTTGGGTTCCACTTGCACACTCTAAGCCACAGTTGGCAGGTATCAAAGAAGTGGAAGGATTTATTCCGCATCCAACCGGAACACAATCATTTATCAATGTATCTTTAGGAGAATAATAAGAGTTTAAAAGAATATGAGAAGTACGTTAAACAAGTGGGTGTCTCATAAGGGTCTAACCTCGCACTCTAAATCAGTATAGTGTTTCAAACACGTATCTTATACTGGTATTTATTTGTTGCGGGGCCTGACCCTTGCTTTGGGGACGCCTCCTTGTTTGTTGAAAGAAATATGAACGAGACGAATAGTCAGATGCCCAAAAGTTGAGGTGGTCATTTTGTTTTCTTTTACAGTTCGGCGTCTAGGTGCGTTAATTCCAGTCCTATTAGGTATGGCGTTTATTGTTTTCATGATGGTCCGTGCGATCCCGGGGAATCCAGCCCAGCTAATCTTAGGTCAACAGGCTTCGAAGGAAGCTGTTGCTGCTTTGACAAAGGAACTTGGATTGGATCAACCGTGGTACATACAATTTTTTGATTATTTAGGTGGCTTATTGAGCGGTGATTTAGGTGTTTCTTTAAAGACAAATACACCAATCGCAGAGGAAGTCTGGCCATATCTAGCCGCAACCATTGAACTTGCTGTCATTGCTATGATCATAGCGGTCGTTATCGGTGTGAACGCTGGAATCATATCAGCGTGGTTTCAAAATTCTTGGTTTGATTATATCGCAATGATTATCGCACTTATTGGGGTCTCTATGCCAATCTTTTGGTTAGGGTTAATGGAGCAATATATCGTGGCGATTAAATGGGATCTCTTACCTACTACAGGTCGAGATAATATCCGAGATCCGGTTGAAGCAATCACGAACTTATATTTACTTGACACCCTCCTACAAGGAAGATTCGATCAATTCTTTGAAGTGGTTCGCCATTTAATACTTCCAAGTATCGCGTTAGCAACCATTCCAATGGCCATTATAGCGAGGATGACACGTTCATCCATGCTAGAAGTGATGCGTTCAGACTTTATTCGAACAGCTCGAGCAAAAGGAATGAGAATGTTCTGGGTAGTGTATAAGCATTCTTTTAAAAATGCATTAATCCCGGTTGTGACGGTTATTGGTTTGCAGACAGGCTTGCTTCTTGGTGGGGCAATTTTGACAGAAACAATCTTCGGTTGGCCTGGTATTGGCACCTATATTTACGATGCTATTAACTATCGGGATTATCCAGTCGTTCAATCTGGGATTCTAGTGATTGCCTTTATCTTTGTGATCATAAATTTATGTGTCGATTTATTATATGCAGCAATCGATCCGAGAATTAAGTATAAGTAGGAGGGACGTGACATGGCAGAACTAATAAACAACAAAACTCCGCTCACGAGGCCACCGGTAGAAGATTCAGCCATTTCTCCATGGAAAGAAGGGTGGAGAAGCTTTAAAAAGAATAAGGTTGCTGTTATAGGATTGTTTATCGTTGTTTTTTTCATCTTGATGGCTCTGTTTGCAGATTTACTTGCACCTTATTCATATGAGACACAGAAACTAGCAGATAAGCATTTAGCCCCTTCCGCTGAGCATTGGTTTGGCACAGATGAATATGGGCGAGACATTCTCAGCCGAATTATTTTTGGAGCACGTCTATCGCTTTGGGTCGGTTTTATCTCTGTCGCCGGCTCCGTGATTGTAGGTCTCGTACTAGGTCTTCTTGCCGGCTATTATGGAAAATGGGTAGATATGATAATCTCGCGAATTTTTGATATTCTACTAGCATTTCCTAGTATCTTGTTGGCAATCGCGATTGTTGCCGCACTTGGGCCATCTCTTAGAAACGCTCTAATAGCCATTGCTATTATTAATGTGCCAACGTTCGGTAGGCTCGTTCGTTCAAGGGTGCTTTCGGTAAAAGAAGAAGAATACATCTCAGCAGCCAAGGCAATCGGTATGAAAGATGGTCGGATAATCTTTCAACATGTTCTTCCAAATTGTCTGGCGCCGATTATTGTACAAGGCACACTAGCGATTGCATCAGCGATCATCGAATGTGCAGCACTCGGATTTTTAGGATTAGGAGCTCAACCTCCAACTCCAGAATGGGGCCAAATGTTGGCGGAATCTCGAGCATATATTCTTCAAGCACCTTGGACCGTCCTGTTTCCAGGATTGGCCATCATGCTAACCGTGCTAGGCTTCAATTTAATGGGAGATGGATTACGAGACGCACTTGATCCACGAATGAAGAACTAAGTAGAAAGGTCAGCTAAATACGGCTGACTTTTTCTTTTCTCCATGTCGACTGGAATTCGAACTGAAACTTATTTTTGCACGTAATTTTTACCCTGGCGCACAAGTGAAGAACCCGGGCACGAAAAGAGTGTGTTCTGGCACGCAAATCACGAATTCGGCACGAAAAGAGTGTGTTCTGGCACGCAAATCACGAATCCGGCATGAAAAGGGTGTGTTTTGGCACGCAAATCACAATCCGGCATGAAAAGAGTTGTTCTGGCACGCAAATCACGAATCCGGTAGGAAAAGAGTGTGTTCTGGCACGCAAATCACGAATCCGGCACGAAAAGAGTGTGTTCTGGCCCGCAAATCACGAATCCGGCATGAAAAGGGTGTGTTTTGGCACGCAAATCACAATCCGGCATGAAAAGAGTGTGTTTTGGCCCGCAAATCACGAATCCGGCATGAAAGGAGTGTGTTCCGGCACGCAAATCACGAATCCGGCACGAAAAGAGTGTGTTCTGGCCCGCAAATCACGAATCCGGCATGAAAAGAGTGTGTTTTGGCACGAAAATCACGAATCCGGCATGAAAAGAGTGTTTTGGCTCGAAAATCACGAATCCGGCATGAAAAGAGGGTGTTCTGGCACGAAAATCTCGAATCTGGCATGAAAAGTGCACATATTGCGCGTAAATCTTAAGTTCCCGATCGTAATCAGGAAATGCAGTACCGGATGTTCTTTCTTTTTCTGGAGAATAGGGAAGATTTCTCTGACTTTAGTCAAAATGTTACATGAAAAAGAAGTGATTTAATCAGTAAAAGCAGCCTCAGAGTTTAAAAAGAGGCTGCTTTTTTAATAATAGGGTTAGAACCAGCAATTCGTAAATGCGTGCACTACGATATCCTGGTGAAATATGGAGTTCGTACCTATCAACACTTTAATGCAAGGAAACAAGATCTCGGATTTCATCTGTTGATAATTCGGTGATCCAATTGTCACTATTGATGATTTCATCGTTCAAAGCTTGCTTTTTATCAATCATCATATCAATCTTCTCTTCAAGAGTTCCAGTGCAAATGAGCTTATGAACATGGACGAAACGTTTTTGACCAATCCGGTATGCGCGATCGGTTGCCTGGTTCTCAACGGCAGGATTCCACCAGCGATCATAGTGAATCACATGATTAGCTGTGGTCAAGTTCAATCCAGTTCCACCCGCTTTTAGCGAAAGGATGAATATCGGAAATTCACCTGCTTGGAATCTGGCAATCATCGTGTCTCGCTGCGCTTTACTGGCACTGCCATTTAGGAAAGGTACTTCGATGTTATATCGCTTTTCTAGCAATTCTTTCATCATATTTCCCATTCCAATATATTGTGTGAAGATAAGACAGCTTTCCTGGTTTTCTTGAACTGCATCAACTAGCTCGGTTAGTTTTTCGAGTTTACCTGATCGTTTGCTTTTGGCCATGATTTCTGATGTAGCATCCTCTTTTAAGTACAAAGCAGGGTGGTTGCATAATTGCTTCAATTTGTTCAGCATCTTAAGAATAATACCCTTTTTCTCAAACGCTGATAACTTCTCAATGTCTGTAAAGGTATCTTTAATGAGTTGCTCATAGAGTGAAGCTTGTTCTGTTGTTAAAGGAACATATTCCTTTTGTTCCTGTTTATCAGGGAGATTGAGGGCAACATCTTTATCCTTTTTCGTTCTTCTTAATAGGAATGGTGAAATCAGGCGTTGCAACTCCTTCACTTTGTCTTTTTGATCTTCTCGTTCAATTGTCGCTACATATTTATCCGAGAATTGTTTGAGTGACCCGAGATACCCTTTGTTGATAAAATCAAAAATCGCCCATAATTCGCTTAAACGATTTTCCATTGGAGTACCGGTAAGAGCGATATGGTGGTTACCTTTAAACTTCCGAACAGAACGAGATTGTTTTGTTTGGGCATTTTTAATATTTTGCGCTTCATCAAGAATAATTGTATTCCAATAAATGGCTGCGAGTGCATCAAAATCATGATGAGTAATGCCGTATGAAGTTAACACGATATCGTATTTTGCGATTGTTTGAGCAAAGGTCTCGCCTTTCACACGATTTGCCCCATAATGCAGATACACCTTTAAATTTGGCGCGAACCGTTCAAGTTCCCGCTGCCAGTTTCCAAGCACGGATGTTGGACAAATAATGAGAGAGGCTTGAACAGGAATCGTTTCTTTTAAGGAATCCTGAATATCTTCAGTGGTGCTTCCTTCAACATCTTCATCATTTTCTTGTGTTTCAACAATAGCTTGAGGGACTGCAGCTACTTCTTGATCCGCCACTTCAATTGCAGAGTTGCTCTCCTTGTGTTGCTGTTCTTTTACATGCTGTAAGTAGGTGATCATTTGTACGGTTTTCCCAAGGCCCATATCATCTGCTAGACAGGCGCCAAAACCATGCTCCCTTAAGAATAGCAGCCAGCTCATACCTAGAGATTGATACGGTCTGAGCTCACCATGAAAGGTCTTAGGAGCAGGTAGAATCGGAATATTCTTCGTTTCACGTAAACGGCCGACCATTTTACGTAGCTCTTGATTTAGTTCAAATTGAATTTGCAACATTTGGTTGGTATCATCATCTTCCAATTCATCTTGTTCACTCATGAATTCCTGCTGTAGTAAGTCAGATAACTGTATGCCTTTGTCGTTGGCTGTTTCCATGAGTTCTTGAATTTGTTTGATGAAATGCGGATCTAGCTTGACCCATTGGCCACGGATAAAGACTAGGCGGCGTTTTTCATTTACGAGATTTTGGAATTCCGCTTCTGAAAGGTCTTCTCCATTCAGGGAAAACCTCCAGTCAAAGTCCATTAACGCTTGCAATCCGACGTATGAAGGCCCGCGGTTTGCAGAACTTTTTACTCTTGCTTTAACTTTTAGGGAGGATTCTTTTAGGGCCATCCACCATGAAGGAAGCAGGATTTCTGCTCCTAGAAATAACAGCTTCTCACTAGCGTCCGTTAAAAAATCCCAAGCTTCAGGTTCGCTTAACTCTTCTTTGAAACCATTCTTTGTATCGCTAAGCCATGGAATGACGGAAGCCCAGCGTTGAACAGTCTGTTTGATTTCACTTGCATATTTACTCCACCCACGTGGTAATCGTTTAGCGGGATAATCGATCACCACGTCTTCTTCTTTTTTTGAACGTAAAAAAGTAGTCAAATGCCAAGGACCGACTCCGTCTAATGGTTCTGTTAATTTCAGCCCAATTTCGAACGGTTTAGCATCTTCTTTCAACCCTAACCAAGCACTCCAGCTTTCCTCATCAAAAAAGGTTTGTAACTCGTCAGCTGAAAGTCGAGTGTCCTTTAACGCAGTAAGTGCCTCATCCCATTTGTTTTTTAGGGTAGAATAGCTGGAAAGGTAAGCGTTCGCTGCATCGTTATACCACGCCTCAATAAATGCTTTCTTCGTTTCTTCATTTTCAGCGTGAATATCGGTGTAGACCTTTTCCTCCCAAAAAGCAGGTACGAATTCCTCCAATACTTCCTCTGGTAATGTCCAACCCACCTGTTCGTTCTTCAAACTGGTAAAGTCAGGAACAGGTACACCCATTTCAATGGCTTCATGAAGGACAGGTGCTGCAGATAGACAGAGAGAAGAGAGTTCTGACCATTCCCAATCGATAAATGAGTTAAAGCCCTCTTTGGCAAATAAATTCAATAGGACCCATGCATTGACGATAAATACTGGAATCGTATCAATTGTATCAACAGTTAGTCTAGTGCCGTAGAAGCTTGCTTCGTCCCAAGAGAATAAGAGTCTGCGTACGGTTTCAGGGTTTACGTATATATTTTCTGGGGTGACGATGGCAATGGAGTATTTCCCACTTCCGATTGCTGCAATTTTTACTTTTAATGTTTTCCGGTTATCCATCGATTAGCTTACTCCTTTGCAGTTCTTCTTGAAAAGCCCGCAATCGTTTTGTGGAAAGAGAGATATAGTCCAAGTAATCCTCGAACACATTTTCCTGTTTCATCTTTTTATAAATCGTTCGCATTTTTTTCAAATACCGAATGGCTTGCTTGTAGGCAGCCCGATTTTTTAAAGAAACGGTTTGTTGTACGGCATGGTGATAGAGCGGCAGTATAATCTTAGGATCGCTCGCCACAACCGTTTTAATCATGTCTTGGCCGATTGCATCAATTGTTACGCCTGAATAAATGATTAAATCCGTCCACTTTTTATAGGATTGTTGCTCAAAAAGAAACATCGAGTATTCCCAATAGCTGTATGGGAGCGCTTCTCGGTAAAATTTTTCAAGTAAATCCAAACGTTTCAGTTGTGTGCAAGAAGCGTAAATAGGTTTCGCTAAGATGCGAACATGATCGTTACAAGCATAGTAATCCTTTATTTCACTTAAATAATCATGTAGATTACGGATAATAAATTCGATATAAGGTAGATTACGTTGATGTGTATCTTGGTCGGCAAATTGTTTCATCCAATCATATAGATAAGGACAATCGTTGGATGTAAGGTTTTTCAGCAATGGAATCGCTTTGTCATCTTGGTTATCTAGTATATAGAGGTGAATAGCAGCAATAAAGTGAGTGGAGCGCTCTATTTCACTCAATATAGATGTCGAAAGCGCCTGTTCGATTCGTTCCGATTCTACTTTTCGAGATGCTTTTTTCGAGAATAAATGGGTCCACAGTTCCCGATACAAATCGATTTTCTCAAATTGCAAGCCTTCATTGCCTCGTAATAGATCGATTGTATCTTCAGATAGATTACTTATAAATGAATCAAAAGCGAATGGTCGTGATCGGTTTGCTAAGCGATAGATCATTGAATGTAAAGAATCAAATAAATCCTCAGTTAGCTGGTAAAAGGCCCGAATAGTATACGGCTGATTTCGACGCTCATCCAACAGTTTGAATGTATGCAGTAAAGTGATCATGGACGTAATGAACTGATAAAGCAGCTTCCAATTCGAATCCATAGGAGCTTTGGACATAAGCGTTGATAAGTAATGCTGGATATGTCTTTCCATGACAAAGGAGTTCTCTGTAAATTGATCTTCGATTAATTCTGTGAAAGAATTTGTGGTGAATTTCTTCCAGTTATCATAACTTTGTTCGAACGGTGCTGATTCTTTAAGTAGGGTACTGGCAGGTTTAATCGGAAGTTTTGTTTGGGAGTTCGCCTCTTTTTCGCTTTGGGTCCAACCTATGACCCAATCGGCTGGACTAGCAATACTTGCGTATAAGTGAAAAAACACCGCAATTTTGTGTTTGCAGATCGATGAATTGTCACATGTACATTCAGATGCAACCCAAAATAGCATATCGAATTCAACCTCTTTTGGGGTTACATCTTGCACAATAGCATAAACCGAACTCTCTTCCTTCGAAGTCACCTTTACTAATCCCTGACGATAAAGAGCAAGCCCCTCACGAATCGTCAACTGATCCTCATCCACCGAAGGACGAAGCAGCCTAGCAAGCTCTTCCGCCAAAAACAACAAATCTTCCATACAGCACCTCCAAGGGGGTCAGACCCCATTTCCCAAAATAATAATTGTATAAAAAACGTTGATATCATAGTATTGAATCAAGGGTACTTAGGGGTCAGACCCCATTTCCCAAACTAGAAAGGATTGATATTGTATATGCCAAGAAAGAACAGGGTATGGTTTCCTGGCGCGATGTATCATATTACGTGTCGCGGAGGCCCGCAGGATGCGGGTCAGGACGGCGTTGCCACAGGACGTGGCGAAAGCCGTTCTTCCTTTTTTTTATGATGATATTGATCGTTTACGTTATTTGCATTATTTAGAAGAGACAAGAGTACAGTACTTTTTTTACTTGCATTCGTATTGTTTAATGACGAACCATCTCCATTTATTGTTGGAAACAAAAGAACATCCTACTGGAAATATTATGAGAAAGTTAAACTCACGCTATGCCATATCTTTTAATAAACGCCACAACCTCGACGGTCACGTATTTCAAGGACGTTATCATGCCGTAATGATCGAATCTCCCGAACACTTTACGAGCACTAGTCGCTATATTCATCTAAACCCCGTTAAAGCCAATATCGTCCAAAATCCTGAACATTATAAGTGGAGCAGCTATTCTGCCTATGCCAATGGAACCCCAAACCGACACATTACCACAACTGAAATCCTCCGTTACTTTCAAACCCCAGCTAACTACACCACCTATGTGCAGGGGTCAGACCCTATTTCCCAGAATTAATCTACAGCAATAACCCTAGTTGTAATAAGGGGTTGTTCATCATATATGAGGGGTCAGACCCCATTTCCCGAGTTCATCTTATCATTATACTTCATTTTGGAGTGAATTTTTAGGGGGGAGTTTTTAGTTTCGGTGTATTTGAATTATGTGAAAACCAGACCGCTTATTTCTCGGTCTGGCGGAAGAGATTAGAGGGTTTTCCAGTTATCTATTTTTTGCGAGATAAAAGAGATGAAGCGTGTGTCATTCTGGAGGTCGAAGATTAATTTTGCCTTTTCCATATATTTTTCAGCAAGAATAAGATCACCTAAGAGCTCGTAATTATAACCTGTATGGTAGTGAAGCTCACCTAATAAATAAAGATTACTTTTCTGAATGCACCATTGAATACCTTCGAGGCAGAAATTATTGGACTTTTCATAATCCTGCAGCCGAGTCAACGTTCGAGCAGTATTATAGTACAAACGTATTTTCACTGTATTATCAACTAAATAAGGAATAGTGTTAATGAAAGTATAAGCATCCTTATAGGTAGAAAGTGCTTGCTTGAATTGACCTTCTTCGAAGTAAATAACGCCGATACTTAACAATATTTCAATTTCCCGCTCAGAATGTACTTTATTCGAAGATTGGCTCAAAAGAATCGCATCTTTTAAAATATTAATAGACTTAACAGGATCGCGATATAATTCATAATGATAGATTCCCTTATGCCATAACAATAGTTGATAATTACGTTTATGTTGTTTGAATAACGGGTTGTTCTCCTCTGCACAAACGATGTCCCTGATCTCTTGATAATTCATCGTCCTTCTAGCATTTCTTAATTGATTCGTTACTTCTTTTACATAATCGAGGCGCGGTGTCATCCCCATATCGAAAAAATAGTTCACATCAACACCAAGCTTTTGGGAAATCAAGTATAGTGTCGAAGCATAGGGGAAAACATCCCCTTTTTCAAGTTTACTTATCTGTGCCTGTGTACAAATCCCTTCAGCAAGCTCTTCCTGTGAAAGTTTCATTTGTTTTCTAAGTTCTTTAATTTTATGTCCGATTTCTAAAAAATTCATACTAACCCCCTATGTAAATATGCCTAGAGTTATATTTTCATACAAATACGGAAGAAATCATGATAGTTTACATGGTTTCTCTAAATTAAAGCAGTGACAAGGCTAAATCCCAATTTTTAAGTATATGGTTAAATATAAATATAGAATTTATTTCTATATAAATCCAATAATTATTAAGAAAAAGGGAGGAAGTACCTATGAAAAAGAAGGTAGTTGGGATGATGTTTGCATTATTCATAGTAGCGGGCTTAGGCTTTATCGGTTATTCAACTGGAACTTCGGGAGGATCTGTAGGAACTTTCGAATTACCATCTGAATACTAATAATAAATGATAGATTAAAAGTTTGCTGGGGGTTGTCTCATACACTTAAATTTACTGTGTTTAGTTATGTGATGCGGGATCAGACCTTTTGTTTGGGACACTCCTTTTTTTCAGCTAAATGAAATGCCAATTTTGCATGTTTCTCTCAAGATTAGGTCATTTTTGATAGAAAATATTCCTATGGTTATATTTTGTACGAAAAAGGGATATAGAACTACTTAAATCACTAAAATTCGCCCAAAATGGCAAAATACGTCCGAAATTACAGTTTTATCTCTAATGAGAAAAATGTTTAAATGAAGTTGAGTGTTCGTTATGTTGCAAAAAACAACCATAATGAACAATTGTTCAGATTTTGTATTTAATTTGGAATTGTAATAGTATGATTCCTAAATTTCTGGAAACCCTCAGTTTCTAGTACCTAAGTATGAAGCGTCTTTCGGAAAAAGGACGTTTCCGTTGCCTGCAAACGGTTGTCTGTTTGCAGGGTTTTTTAATTTCTTAGGACAATTCATTTGAAGAACCCCAACTGTTCTTTGTAGCTACTCCCCAAAAACAACCTCTAGCACTGGAGCCTCAGCTTTCTTCCAACTGGTTTTGACCATCATGCCCCTGGGTACAGTAGATCATATAAGATGAATACTGGAGGGCAATCATTGTGGAAAAAAAAGAAGCGGACTTTCCTAAAGTGAATAAAGCAAAATTTCAATTTATCTTTCCATTCATGATAAAAGAAAATCAAATCGAGGAATTTGCCAATAAATTAATGGAAATGGAATTCTACTTCTTTGATTTAAATAATACAAAACAGCAACATGCCTATTATGGAGGAAGCAGTGTATCACATCGTTCACTTGAACGTTTTTTTCTGCCCAATCTAGAACCCATTTTATTTCCTCAAACATATAAAAGGAGAGAAAGCTTTCGCCGGTTTTCAAAACGTACCAATCTTGCATGCAAATTTTCCTCCAAGCATCTCGCAACAGATTTCATCATAGATTCCATCGATGTTTTCATCTGTCCATTCCATATTGGGTTGATCAATATTCGTGTCACTTTGCCTGAAGGTCTTTCCTATTGAGATGTTCTGCACTTTGGAGATACATTTCGAGTGCTAGAGCAAATTTTGAATGATGAAGAAAGTGCGAAAATAGGATGTGAAGAAAAGACCTATCGAGAGGTGAAGGATTTCATATTTAATGAAATGCTTCAAGGTATGAGACATTATATCGACGAAAACAAAATTCAAGCTACTTACATTGGTAGCCTGCCTTTTTTTGTTGATGAGCGGATGTACGTGATTGGGCAACTTTCCTTGACAGAAGATAGTGAGATTTCGAAAAAGAGTCTATATAGAGCAGGGGAACTAAACGGATACGATTCTAGTGGGAACTCTTATCTTGGTGCTTTGAATCTGGACTATATCGAACGGTATTATAAGTTACATGTTTATGATCGTTGGGGGGATGAGACCTATTATATAATTAGTGAGAATCATTTCGTTTGTTTAACAAAGGCATCTGGCAGCATTCAGAAGGAATTGATTAGTCAAATGTATGGTCAGTTGTTTTACTCGATGCTTCTCTGTTATTACTATAAAATCGTCCTATTAAAACTATCTCATCAGCATTCCATGATTGATATTGAGAAAGATCAATCTAGTACGGCATTACTGATCGTCATGATTGCGAATTTTTCTGCTAAATTTTATTTCCCTGTAGTGAATAGTACCACGACAGGAAAAGAAATCTTCCAGATGACAAAGGATATATTCCAAATTGAACGACTTTACCAAGATGTAAAGGAAACATTGTATGATTTGTATCAAAGTCAGGATAAACTTTCTGGAAAACGTCAAAATGCCTTGTTGCAAATCCTGACGATTTATACAGTGTTATCGGGGATTTTTGGAATGAATCTAGTCATTGAAGACGGAAAAGGGAATTTTTCGTGGAATAAATTTATGTCCTATACGCCATCTGAGTTTTTTGTATTTTTCGTGACAATGTCCGGCTTGGTCATCTCGCTAATTCTAGGTGTGTTTTTTCTCCAAAGTTGGATCAAGGAACATAAAAGACGGAATAATAAAATTTTCTAATAGAAGGGTGTCCCAAAGGTTTGACCTTTTCGTTATGGGGCAGTCTTTTCTTTTGTCACCACTCTTTCTAGCGGACCTAAGAAAAATATTTTATAATGAAAATAATGATAATTTAGACACACGATACATTCAAGGAGGAAAGAATGAAAAAAATTCTTTTTATTTCCATTTTATTTGTAATTCTATCGGGATGTTCTGATAAAGGTCCCGTGCCAGAAGATCGGTTCGCTGCATATGTGAAGCTATGGAATGAACAAAATTATGAAGAAATGTATAAGTATTTATCCTCAGAAGCTAAGAAAACGATAAATGAAAAGGATTTCACAGAACGGTATGAAAAAATATATCGGGATATTAAAGCTTCCAATTTAAAAATTGCATACAAAAAACCGAAAGAAACTACCAACGATAAGGAGCTGAAAGAGACTAAGTTACCTTTTTCCGTCAGCATGAATACAATGGCTGGTTCAGTAAAGTTTGACCATCAAGCAACACTTGTTAAAGAAGGGAAAGACGATAAAGAGAATTGGTATATAGATTGGAATACTACTTATATCTTTCCTGAGCTAGAAGAAGGAGACAAAGTGTCGATTACAACATATCCCGCTATTCGTGGAGAAATTGTCGATCGTAATGAGCAATACTTGGCGATGAACGGTTCTGTCGTGGAAGTGGGGATTGTTCCAGAAGAAATGGCGGATCCGAACGCAATTATTACCCAAACTTCTAAACTATTACATATGACAAAAGCTGAAGTAGAAAAAAAGCTAAATCAATCCTGGGTAAAGCCTAACTACTTTGTGCCACTTAAAAAAGTGGCCGTTGAAGATCCCGCATTAAAGGAAGCTCTTGCAAACATTCCATCGATTCATTTGAATGAAGTGGCAGGGCGTGTATACCCGTACAAAGAAGTAACCGCTCATCTGATTGGCTATATCGGTGAAATTACCGCTGAAGAGCTGAAAACATGGGAAAAGAAAGGCTACCGAGCAAACGATGTTATCGGCAAAAGGGGGCTTGAGCAAATCCTAGAAGAACGATTGAAAGGAAAACCAGGCGCTAAAATATCAGTTAACACGGAAAGAGGACAGGAAAAGATCATTGCTGAAAAGAAAGCAGAAGAAGGGGAAACGATCGCCCTAACGATCGATGCTGAGTTACAACAGCAAATTTTCGCCCAATACAAAGGGGAATCAGGCTCTGCAGTAGCGCTAAATCCGTTAACAGGAGAAACATTGGCACTTGTAAGCAGCCCATCGTTTGATCCGAACCAATACGTGCTTGGAATGACAGCGGCCCTGCAGGAAGCGTTGGAAAGTGATCCGAATAAGCCGCTGATTAATCGTTTTAGTGCAACCTTTTCCCCAGGCTCAACGATCAAAGGGCTCACCGCTTCGATTGCTATGAAAAATGGGATCAATCCAAACGAAGCGATTGAAATTAAAGGAAAGACGTGGAAGAAGTCTAATTGGAAAGATCACAGTATAACGAGGGTATCCACACCAGGTAAACCAATTAATATGACGGACGCATTAGTATATTCCGATAATATATACTTTGCCCAAAAAGCATTGCAACTTGGAACAGATAAATTTTCAAAAGGGTTGAAGGATTTTGGCTTTGATGAAAACATCCCGTTTGAATATGCGATTAAAGCTTCACAAATTGGGAAAATCGATTCAGAAGGCAGACTTGCTGACAGTGGCTACGGTCAGGGGCAAGTACTGATGAGTCCTTTGCATGTTGCGCTATCTTATACGACGTTTGTGAACGAAGGAAACATGATTGCGCCCAAGCTGTTTCTAGATGGCAATGATAAGCCAGCTTATTGGAAAGAAAATGTCATCTCGAAAGATCAAGCTACACAAATGACTAAAATGCTAACTCAAGTCGTGTCAAACCGTGCCGGATCTGCCCACTCACTTAGTGAGACAGGCATTCCACTTGCCGGGAAAACAGGAACGGCCGAAATAAAGCAAAGCAAAGAATCGACAGGTACTGAAAATGGTTGGTTTGTAGGCTACAACACAGATAATCCGAGGCTTCTGATGACTTGGATGATGGAAAACGTCAAAGGTAGAGGCGGCAGCCATCTTGTCGTTGATAAAATGAAGCCGGTCTGGGTTGACTATCTAAATGAGGTCCATGAATAAATCGGTGAAAAAATAAAAATGGAGAACCTTTATTCGTCTTTTCGTGCGAATAAAGGTTCTTTTTATTAGCGAAGAAAACATTATTCAGTTGTAGAAGTTTAGCAAGAATTGTATTGTAAATGATTTGTTCTACAAAATAAATCATTATTCACCCATTTGTAACAGAAATGTAATGATGTTTCCGACACAAAATTTGTTAAAATTAAGATTAATTACAAATTAAAGGATGGGGAATGATGAAGAAAACCCTTTACACGATGTCGACAGTCGCAGTGATATCCTCTATGATCGCACCAGCTGCTTTTGCTGATTCATATACAGTGAAACAAGGAGATAATTTACATAAAATTGCCCAAGCCAATAAAACGACCGTAGCAAAAATAAAAGAACTCAATAAGCTAGATTCGGATGTTATTTATGTGAATCAAGTCTTATTATTGGATCAGGCATCTACATCAAAAACAGTAAAAGCTGCATCACAACCAGCAGTTAATACAACGATACATACTGTCGTTTCTGGAGATAATTTAACGAAGATAGCGAATAAATATGGAATCACTCTCGGTGAATTGAAGAATATAAATAATCTTAGTTCTACCGTTATATATCCAGGAGATAGGCTGATTGTCTCTGATACAAAAGGTTCACCTGTAGTGGAAATGCCAATAACAGCCTCGAGCAAAGTTTCAAAAGGCCAATCATATACAGTGAAGAGCGGAGATAGTCTTTGGAAAATCGCTAATAGCACGAATACTACAGTCGCAAACTTGAAAACAATCAATAATCTTAAATCAGATACTCTATTACCAGGACAAGTCCTTCAAGTTGGAAAATCTATCGAAATGAATAGTAGCACGACGCCAACTGTAGACACTGCTGAACAAAGTGTTGCAAAACCAACTGAACCAAAGAACGGAAAATATACGGTAAAAGCTGGTGACACTTTAGCTAAAATCGCTTCCAAATACAGCATGACGTTTAATCAATTGAAAACGATGAATCAGTTAACTACTGATACGATTTATGTAGGACAAACCTTAATTATTGATAGTAGTTTAACAGTTTCGGAAACCCAAAATTCAGCCAAGCCAGATCAGGTTGCTAACAATGCGCAATCATCATCGGAATTAATCAGTATAGCAAAGGAACTAACCGGTACCCCTTACTCATGGGCAGGATCATCACCTAATGGTTTTGATTGCAGCGGTTTTATCTATTATGTATTAAAGAAAGCTGGCTACCAAGTTCCTCGCGTTTCAGCTGCGACGTATTTTGATATGGGAAAAAGTGTGAAGACACCTCAGCCTGGAGACTTAATTTTCTTCGATACAGCAACTAATAGCAAAGCGGTTATTTCACATATGGGAATCTATTTAGGAAATGATGAATTTATCCATGCAAGTTCAAGCCAGGGTGTAACGGTGACATCCATTCATAATTCATACTTTAAAAATAGAATTATGGGCTATAAGAGTTTGTAATGCATGAATACTAGACTTTCATTTAAGCCTTATAGCTAAATGTACCGTATCTTTTGTAGAATTTCTGAAGAAAATAATAGTACTCGATTTAAATAGGCCAAGCTTATTCTATTTAATGAATGCGCTTGGTCATTTTTATGGAATTTTACTAGACCTGTGCGATGTAGCAAAGAAGTTGGGTAGAATGACCTATCCAATAAATTGCATGCGGAGATTTTCTGTGCAATTATGAGTGGTGTTGATTCCATTTTTCAACATTTTCATCGGATTAATTTCCCAATCTATATAAAAAAAAGTGGAGAATAGCCGATAAGAATAGATAGGTATATAAAAACATTTTCAGCCTTATTAAAACTTAATAATCTCATGTTATTCAAGAATCCGCTTTTTTATTCAAAGGTTGTGTTCAAGAATCAATAATCAAATTTAACAGAACTTATTAAAAAAACGACAAAAAAATATTACTTTTGAATTATTTCGATAAGTATTCATTTTTTACAACTTGAAATATTGAGATGTATGTTAAAATGACTGGGAAAATAAAAGGAGGAAGACACAGTAGGATGAAGAAAACTAAATTGCTTCTCAGTATTGTTTTGATGCTTGGTCTTTGGTTGCCCTTAGGGAGTGCTAATGTACATGCTGACACTACCTTTAAGGATATTTCTGTGAATCATCGTGGATACAATGAAATTATGTATCTAGCAACGGGGTCGATTGTTAGTGGGTCATTAGATGGAAGGTTTCTTCCAAGTAATGTTGTGACGAGAGCTCAAGCAGCAGCGATGATTGGTAGGGCGTTAGAGCTAAATGGCCAACAGCGAAAAACAGAATTTAAAGATGTCGGATCTGGTAACTTTGCCTCTGGATATATACAATCTGCAGTAGATAAGACAATTCTCTCAGGTTATGGCGCGGGGATTTTTAGACCAGATGCTGTTGTTAACCGTGGAGAAATGGCTGTTATGATAAGTAAAGCCTTTGGTTATGAATTTGGAGGCTCCTTATCAGGTGCCGCAAATGCATTGATGAGCAGAGGAATTGCTCAAGGAATGTCAAATGGGTCATTTGGAGCGGATTATCAATTGACTCGATTGGATTTCTCGATATTTTTAGCTAGAGCAATTAATTACAAATTGCGTGTTAATCCTTCTGTCTTATTCCAAAATGAATTATTCGTAACAGCAAACTCATTAAATGTACGTTCTGGACCTTCTGCGCAATACTCCAATATTGCAACATTGGTAAAAGGCGAAAGTGTACAAACAGCATATAAAGTTGGTAACTGGATATACATAAAATCGGGGTCAAAAGAAGGCTTTGTTCATAGTTCTTATGTTAGTACCTCTGTGAACACACCTTCGCCGACACCTCCTTCACAAGAATCACCATTGGCAAGTAAAACAATTGTCATCGATCCAGGTCATGGTGGAAAAGACTCAGGTGCTGTCGGTTTTGGGCTCTATGAAAAAACCGCTGTACTTGATACGGCTCTAAAAGTTCGTGATTTGTTAAAGAAAACACCATTTGATGTACAGCTTACAAGAGACAAAGATGTATTCATCGAATTATCTGACAGAGTAGCTTTTGCCAATAAATTAAATGCGGATATTTTTGTCAGTATCCATGCGAATGCTGCCACTAGCAGTGCAACTGGAACAGAAACGTATTATTACAGTGCTGCTGCAACGAACACGAGAACTACAGAAAGTAAGAAATTAGCTAGTGCTATACAAGCAAGATTAGTAGAAGCCTGGAATCTAAGAGATCGTGGAGTAAAGAATGCTGGATACATCGTCATCAAGCAGACGGAAATGCCTGCAGTACTTGCAGAATTAGGCTTTATTACTAACGCTGATGATAATGCTAAATTAAAATCACCTGAATGGCGTCAAAAAGCCGCAAATGCAATTTACTTAGGAATATTGGATTATTATAAAGGGAATGGCTATGATGTTACGAAACTTTATAATATAGTAAATAAATAATGGAGGAGTCTTATAGGCTCCTTTTTTCTGTTTAATAAAGGAGGGAAGATGCGATGAAAAAGAATGTATGGTTAAGTACCTTGTCTTTTTTACTTTTTGTTTTACTCCCTGTCACTACTTTTGCAGAGCAAGAGTCAACAGGGGTTAGTCGGCAAAATGTAATGTTTAAAAATGAAATAGATTATGACTTATTACAAGAATTAGATTCGTCTATTATTTACGAGTATAAATCTATTGATGCGGTGACAATTAATCTATCAAATGACAAAATCATTCAATTAAAAAATTCTCCATCTGTGAAATCAGTATACGATGATAGGAGTGTTCAAGTCAGTTCTCAGAAAACCCCTTGGTCACATCAAAACCTGAATATCCCTAATAAAGCGCCAAGTGACTTAACGGGAGATGGAATCAAGATTGCTATTATCGATTCAGGGATTGACTCTACTCATCCTGATTTAAGTATAGCGGGTGGGGTATGTGTTTTAGATATTTCAGAAAAACCAGACGCATGTAAAAACTCTTATCGAGATGAATTCGGACACGGAACTCATGTTGCCGGAATTATCGGTGCACAGGATAACAATATAGGATATGTAGGTATTGCGCCAAAAGCAAAACTATACGCTGTAAAAGCTTTAAATGAGAAAGGAGAGGGCAGTAGTTCATCTCTCCTTGCTGGAATTGAGTGGTCTATTCAACATGGAATAGATATTATTAACTTAAGTTTAAATACCCCAGAGGAAGATCCGACAATGAAAGCTTTGCTAGACAAAGCCTATGAAAAGGGAATTCTTATCGTTGCAGCGGCTGGAAATGAGGGCAATATTACAGGAAAAGAACAAAATGTGCTATATCCCGCGAAGTTCTCAAGTGTAATCGCCGTTTCGGCAACGAATAAGAATAATAGAATTATTTCATATTCTTCAGTTGGGAAGGAAGTAGAATTATCTGCACCAGGCGATGCAATTGCTAGTACTTATCCAATTAGTATTAACAAAACAGGCTATGAAACACTGACAGGGACTTCAATGGCAGCACCTCATGTTACAGCACTAGCTGCACTTTATATGGAAAAGTATCCGAATTATACAAACAAACAAATACGTCAAAAACTTCAGGACAACGCGAAGGATCTCGGAGCCGTTGGGCGTGATGCATTGTATGGTTACGGCTTAGCGCAAGTAGATCGATCGTCTTTAAATGGTTTGGAAACGAAAGTCATAACAGAACAAAGCGTTGATGGTCAAATTACACTAACTATAACTTCTCTACCACTAGAAGCAGAAAGTTATAATCTATACCGTTTTGGCAGATTAATATTGGAAAATGAAACGTCTAATCTGATTGAGGATTATGGAAAAGAAGGTGAGGTTCACTATCAATTAGTTCCAGTATCAAGAGGGGGAGAGATGCTTGACCAAACATATACGTTTACAGTGAAGCTTCAAACTCCAATTATCTCAGACTTAAACAATGAAGCATGGTATACACGTAATGTGATGTACTTACACAAAAGTAAAATTATTCAGGGGAATCTAAATGGCCTAATTATGCCAAATAAGCTAGTAACAAGAGCTGAAGCAGTCAGTATGCTTGGCAGAGCCCTTGGCTATTCTCAGAATAAGTCAGCGACCGTGTTTAAAGATGTATCTGCTAAAAGCTTTGCATCCGGCTATATTCAACAGGCTTATGAGAAAGGAATTCTACAAGGCTTCCCAGATGGAACTTTCAGGCCGGACCAAAATGTGACTAGAGCAGAAATGGCTATTCTTTTGTCGAAAGCATATAAGTTATCAACTAGCTCTGCACTAACCTTCAAAGACGTTTCATCTAATGTAACAGGGAATCAAGCTATTAATCTTATAGCTACTGCTGGAATTACACAAGGGTATGAAGATGGCACCTTCCGTCCTTATGCCTTGATGAGTCGTTCGAATTATGCTGTATTTTTATCAAAAGCAAACAATTCTAAATTGAAATAGATGAACCTGAGGCTAGTTTCATAAGGTGCTAACGCACTTATGAGATCACCTCAGGTTTTTTGTGATATTCCCCTTCTATTCCCTAAATTACGACAACTATGCCAGTAAAATTATTTTGTAACACAAATGTAAAATAAATAGACAACAAAAATTGCTAAGATATGACTATAAGGGTTAAATTTCGCTAAAATACTTAAAAATTATAATGATATAAGAGGAGAGACAATGAAACGGATTTTTAGTAGTTTATTCATAATAGGATTATTATTCTCTCTGCTTCCAACTTTTAAAGTAGAGGCAGCTACTGAGAAAGATTTACTTAATATTGCTAAATCGCATATCGGTGTTCCATATTTAACGGGTGGAACGACTCCAAAAGGATTCGACTGTTCCGGTTTTTTAGTCTATGTTTTTAATAAGATTGGAGTTTCGGTACCAAGAACTGCAGCTGAACAAGCCACTGTTGGAAAAAGTGTAGACAAATCCGCATTACAACCAGGAGACCTAGTCTTTTTCAAAAATACAGTTTCAGGTAAATCTGGCGTGACGCATTCTGGAATTTATACAGGCGACAATTCATTTATTAGTGCAACGAGCAGCAAAGGAATTGCGATTGTATCATTAGATAATACATATTGGGCTCCCAAATATGCAGGAGCAAAGCGAATTTCATATTCAGCAAGTAATAGCACTACATTCAGTGACATAGACAAGGATTTCTTTGCAAAAGAAGCGATTCAGCAATTAAATGTGCAACAGGTGATTCAAGGCTTTGAAGACGGTACATTCCGCCCAAATGAATCCGTTACAAGAGAACAGGCAGCAGCGATAATTAACAGAGTATTAAAGAGAAAATCTGCTAGCCTATATTCATATAAAGATGTTGCGACTTCATCAAGATTCGCATCTGATATAGCTGCTATTAAAGAGTTAGGAGTTATTAATGGCTTTGAAGATGGTACATTCCGTCCTAAGGAAACAATGACTCGTGCACAGATGGCTATCATTGTTCAAAATGCCTTTAAGCTTGATAAAAAAATAACATATTCAGCTTCTAGTATTATGTATAGTGATGTACCGCCTAGCTACAGAGCATATAACGCTATCATGATTATGAAGAAAATCGATACAACATCAGGTTTCCAAACTCCAGTATACCGAACAGGAGATGACGCTACTCGCGCGTTCTTCTCAGCAGCGATTTATAATGCGATCAATTTATAATAATTTTATTCATAAAAGAGGATGACTTTTAAAGGTTTGACTTCGCACTCATTTACAGTATTAATGTGCCTTATCTTAAACTGTATTTAGTAGACGCGGGTCTGCCTTTTTTTTAGGTTGTTATACTAGCAAAAATTCATTTGTTAAAACTTGATAACTATGAAAATATAATTATATTATCAATATTGGTGTAATTTTGGTAAAATTACTATATTAATGTAAGTTGGAAAAAATAATGTAAGAAAGGAAGTTTAGTATGAAGAAAGTAATGGGGATCCTTCTAAGTCTTTTGCTAGTCGTTTCATTCCTACCGATCAACCAAGCAAAAGCAGCAGACGATCTAACTAATCACTCATTAGAATTCGAAATGCGAGAAATGATTAAACAAGGTGTTCTTTATGGTTACAAGAATGGAAAATATGCACCAAATGAAGATGTTTCGAGAGCGCAGTTTGCAGCCTTCATCTCTCGTGCACTTAAGCTCACAGGAGGAACGACTCAGTTTTCAGATGTTCCTGCGAATGCCCCCTTGGCAAGTGAGATCAATGCTGCAGTAGAAGCTGGTATTATCACAGGCTATCAAAATGGGAAATTTGGCCCAAATGACACAATCACAAGAGAACAAGCAGCCAATATGATTGATAAGTCGCTTTCATTTTTAAAGGTTCCACGTGAAAAAGGATCGCTGAATTTTACTGATGCAGATCTAATTACAAGCTCTATCTCACGAGCAGCCATTGCGAGTATGGTTTCACAAAATATTATTTTAGGTATTCCTAACTATACAAACACCAAGCCAAACGGCAGTTTCCGCTTTGATCCAAAAGGGACAACAACCCGTGCCCAAGCCGCTGCATTTATTTACAGAATGTTAACAGCTGCTGAAAACTATGAAAACGAGACTGATCCGGAACCATCACCTGGTCAAGACTCTTTCAAAATTGCTACCATTGATGCAAAAGGATCCATTACAGAAGGAACGAAGAATTATAGTACGCTAGATGAAGCGGATCGTGCCATTACGAATAATGCTAACCAGGTTATCACGTATAATGGCAAAATTGTAAAAATGACGAATGGAATCGTGGTTGCCAGTCCTTCTGTTGAACAAAACACGACAATCATTTACGAGTCCAACCTAAAAACAATTATTATGCCTGTAGATGCAGGAGCTAACGGATCGCCTCCAACTGAGTTGGAATACGTGACTTCAGATGAAAGCAAAATCACAGTCAAAGTAGCGGGAAGAACAGGATATGTAAAACATAATAATGCTTACCTTTTACCAAGTCAAATGGTGGGGGATAACCTCTCCTACTATTCTGTAAACGCAAATCGTGAACTAGTACACTACATTTATGATAATAATAAGAAATCATATGTGTCTTATGCAACTGGTGTTGCTCCATCTTTCTTAAAAGCAGGTGTGAAATATATTAGTTGGGATGGTAATACATTCAAAACAACATCTGGTACAGTAGTTGGGACAGCTTATCAATATTTTAATATGCTTTCTGTAAGAGCTGAGACCAAATATACGGCAGCTGAGCTTGATGCCTTTATCACACAAAGATTAGCAGAGCTTGAAGCTTTATATGTTAGTGATCCCAAAAAATATGTTAACTTCAAAGATGCAACTAAAATTAGCAAGCTGATCGGAATCGGTTCGCAATTGAAGGAAATTGAAAAAACGTATCATATAAATGCACTTCTCATATTGGGCATGGCAATACATGAAAGTAACTATGGTTTAAGTCCTCATGCGCAAAATTCAAACAATTTATTCGGAATTAGAGTATTTGATAGCAATCCATTGGACGGGGAAAAATACGCATCGGTGTACGACAGCATGTTAAGTCTCGTGACTAATTACTTAAACAAAAACTATGTACCAATTCCTGAAAACGGAAATATCTTATATCATAACGGTGCTTCACCAGGTAACAAATTCCGTGGAATTAACGTCAGATACGCATCTGACCCATATTGGGGCCAAAAAGTAGCTGGACATATGTACCGCATAGATCAAGCGCTTGGGGGAAAAGACTTTATCAACAACCCAACTCCATACACAATCGGCCTAACTGCACAATGGGTAAATGTTCGTGAAGGCGCTGGAACTTCATTTGCAATGCAATTCAAATATCCGAGTGAAGGCTATCCATTGATTATCGTTGGAACAGTGAATACGAACTGGTACAAAGTTTTATCAGATAGCAATAATGCAGAGTTTAGCTATTTACACACAGACTATGTGAATAAAGTAAATATCGCGAAGTAAAAGAAAGAGGCCGACACGGATGTTGTCGACCTCTTTTTGGGTTGTAGAAATGACAGGAATCTGGTTTCTTGCAATAGTTCAGGTTTGGATTAATTATTTAATATATGGATTAATTCTCTGAATTTCGGATTAATTATTGACAAGTTTGGATCAATTAAACTAGATTTCCGATAAATTATGTACAAATTGACTCATCAACATCGAATCCATCTCCATTATACATGCCTAATACCACGTATAAAGACCCCAAACCCACTCTTATCCACCAAAAAAAGCTCAACTCGCAATCTAATACACGAGTTGAACACGAATTTAAATTAAACGCCAGCCTTTTTCCTCTTCAATAAGTTCAATAACCTGTTAAAGCCTTGGCGGTAGAATACAAACAGTGAACAAGTATATAGGATTACACCAATTGGAACGAGTAATGTAAGCTGGAATAAGGAGTACCAGTTATGAATCGGTGTGTACTCTTTTAGTAGCCAAATTGGAGCCACCATGATAACCGTTGGTGGAATAATTCGTAATGTTAGTCCAATGAGTCGTCGCAATTCTGATTTCGGAAAATCTTTATAGACGACAATGGATGAAACAACTAGATAATAAATAGAAACGAGTGAGCTTGTGATCGCGAGTCCAACATAGCCATAACGGTCTACAATTAATAAGTTTAATACGAAATTGATAACAATTGTTGTGACACTAATTCGGAAGATGATAGCTGTTTTCCCTTGGGCATACATGGATTTTGATGTGATGAATTGAAGCCCTTGGGTGACGATCATCGGCAAGTAACAGACGAGAGCTAAATACGTTTTTTGCGTGTCATCGGCTGTGAATTTTCCGCCTTCATAGATGAAGGAAATGGCCGCATCACCGACAACGAGTAATCCTGCAGCAATTGGCATTAATGTGACAAGTGAAATCTCCATCCCCATGAAAACGGTTTGTTGAAATTTTTTAATATTGTCAACTTGTTCGGACAACAGTGTGAAAATGATTGCTGCAATCGTTGTTGCATAAATCGCATTCGGAATGCTGACTAAGAGTGACGAGTAGTTTAGATAGGTAACGGACCCATCACCTGTACCGAATGCAAATGATCTATTGACCTGTAAATTGATTTGACCAACAACAGAATTCAACAATGAAGGGATAATTAAGATTAGGAATGCTTTTCGGAATTCAACATCCACTTTTAAAGTGGGAGACCATGAAAATCCACTTTTAACTAAATAATAAAATTGAACGAAAATCCCAAGGATAATTCCGACGATAAAACCATATGCCAAACTGTAAATTCCCCATTGTTCTGAGAAGAAGATGGCGAAAACTGCCCCTGTTAAAGTGGCTAGGATTTTTGAAATTTGTGCTGGTACAAAGATTCGACGTCCTTGCAAATAGGATTCAAGTATTCCGTTTAAAGCAATGAAACTGATGAAAATAAAGAACAGTTGCGAAAGTTTAATCGTCATAATTTCAGCATCTGGATTCATGTTTGGGAAAATCAGAGGAATAAAATAAGGAGCCAACCAGAACGCAAATGCTGAAATCAATAGGAAAATTAGGACGGTCGTGTTCATGATGCCGTTGGCTGCTTTTTCCGCCAATTGTGATTCTGTCTTTTTATGCTTCACATAGAGTGGCAGGAAGACATTATTAAATCCGCCTGAAATCATCGCCAAAACAAGCGTGATGAATCCAAATGCGGCAAAATAAGCATCCGTATCAACGGATGCACCGAACTGTCGGGAAATAATACTTTCCCGCAGAAATCCGGATAGCTTCAAGAAAATTGCAAGTAAAGTGAGCCACACAGCTGTTTTTTTGAGTGTAGACATTATGAAACCCCTTTTTATAGCAAGAATGATAAGAAAAAGTAAGGCAGTACTAGCCGCCTTACTTCAGTATCTCACTTTTAACGGAATGAAGCATATCTTGATTACTAAATTTTGCAATAAAGATGGGAAACACCCCGCAAAAGCCTATTTTGTGCACCAAGCGATTAGTGATAAATATTGCTAACTAATCGCTGTCGGATTTTATTTCAATGCACTTTCATAGATTTCTAAATATTTTTTAGCCGCGGCAATATGTGAGTAGTCCTGTTCAATCTTTGCGCGGGCTTTATCTGCCATCTCTTGCCCCTTTTCAGGATTTTGCAATAGATAAGCAGTTGCTTCAGCAAGCTCTTCCACATTTTTTTCTTCTACTAATATACCGTCTTCGCCGTTAATGACGATTTCCTTCAAGCCACCGACAGCACAAGCTACAAGTGGAGAACCAGAGCCCATTGCTTCCAACGCGGAAATAGAAGTGGCTTCCTCTACACCTGCTGAATGGACACTTGGTACGAGCACGACATCAGACAAAGCATAATAATCTTTCACTGTATCGTGGGACACTGCCCCAAGCAACGTTACATGTTCTTCAAGCTTATGCTCAGCGACAATTTCTTTAATATTGGCTAACGCCTCTCCACTGCCTGCATAAATAAGTTGAGCATTTGGCACACTCTTTAATATTTGTGGTAGTGCAAGTGCTGGATAGATGACGCCGTTTTTCTTCGTCAATCTTCTCGGAACAAAAATTACCGGAGCCTCAACATCGACATTGTAAGTCTTACGCAATTCAGCCTTCTTTGTTTTGTTCGGCTCGAAGCCATGGATATCAATAAAATTACTGACTGCTGTACCTTGAACACCTGACAAGTCCTTCACATAATCACGAAGACGTTGATCAACCGTAATAATTTTTCTTGTACCTTGATACGCTTGGACCTCGATATCTTGCATAATTTTTGCTTCGGTACTGCCTTCGTCCATAGAGCCTTTACTAACAGATTCAAATGTCATATAACCATGTACCGTTGAAACGGTTGGAATGCCGCTTTCCAAGGCTGCGAGTGTGGTGAAAGGATCTTGGGCATTAATAATGTCATACTGCTTGTCTTTATTTTTTTCAATCAATGCTTTTAGGAATCTTTGACGCATCTTATGGCTCCAGATAATGCCTTTTCCTCTTTTTAATTTATTTAAAAGAAAGCTTGGACCTTGAGCTAATAACTTTCTTGATATGGGTGATACATCAGAAAACGACAATACATCCACTTCGTGGCCAAGTGCCTCAAGACCTGCTTGGAGGGTTGCAACATGTGTAGATAGTCCTCCTGCATGAGGGTAATCATAGGCGGTAGCAATTAAAATTTTCATGAATAGACTCCTCTAACGTTAGACTTGGAATTTTTCTTTCAGTAATTCAATATTGCGTAATGCTTCTGAGCGCATAGCTTGAGCATTAGTTGTAACAATCTCGCTGTAGTGAGCACGCTCATCTAATAGCTTCAAGGCGTTCGCTGTTAATTGCGGAACATCAATTTCATGTAAATCAGCGGAGTAATCCCACATCCCGCTTCGCTTTAATAAGCTTTCTACCTTTTTATCATAGCTGAAGCCGATATGTGGAATACCCATCAAAGTGGAGAAAATCAAGGCATGAAGTCTCATCCCGATAGTCATGTCACACTCTCCGATAAAATTTAAATACTGATTAGGCGTGAAGCCTGTTCCGAGCATTAAGGTTCGATCTGCCGACTTCATATGAGCCATTACTTGCTCGCTCGCCTTTTTATCATGATGACCTTCCATCGGAACGAAAACAGGAGTCACTCCTCGCTCTTCAATTAATGTATCAAGAATGGTAGCCATCTGCTCGAATTGTTGCACATGCTCGAACCAAGGGCGAACAGAAACAGCTACTAATTTCTCAGTACCTTTTAAAGGAAGAGACTGTATGCAGCGATTGTCTTCTTTCTTTTTAAATGCAAACACAATATCTGAAGTAACAACGGTTTCTGGTTTCTTAATCCCTAAATTCTCTAAATAATCCTTAGAGTACTGGTCACGAACAGTAATGAAGTCAGCAAGATTGGACAGTTTCATTAATATCTTGCCCCAGCGGGATGTAACGGGACCAATTCCTTGGGAAAAAAACATGACTTTCGTCCCGCATAGTTTTGCTAGCAAAACAATCAGTAAATAATAAGGAAGCGGACCAAAAAGGAATTTAGTCGGATAAGCATCTTGAAGCAAACCGCCACCGCCTGAAATTAATAAATCAGCGTCCTTAAGCGCTCTCACTTTTTCTTTAAATTGATGGCGCCAGCCTCGGTATACGCTCTTCACCTGGAAAGTATTAGCTGTTTGCTCGGGTGAAAGTGAGAAAACGGTAAGTTCTGGATGGTCCAAGCCTTCACGTAAGTTATCTATAATTGATTCAAGAATGGCTTCGTCACCAGTGTTGCCGAGACCATAGAAGCCTGAAATAACAATCTTCAAAAAGTTTTCCTCCTCTGTAGAGAATTACAGTAGTATGTAAAGAAGCTGGTTAATAGGAAACATCTTTCCAGTTAATCACCCATGTATTTTACCATTCATGCGCACACCTATCAATCTTATTAATGCAACTGCTCTGCACTTCTGATATACTATTTTAGAAATTAAAAGAAGTTTGACTTTATTCAGCAGAAGTTCCCTACTTCTAAATTTAAGGGATGAATGCAAAAAGAGTAAACCATTCAGTGGGGGTACAAACCCCGGTGAATAAAGCCGCAGGCCTATGCCACAATTTTTCAGAGGAAATTTTTCGAGCAAGCTCGAAAAAAATCGGGCGCAAATACGCCAAGGCGCATTTGATCATGAATTACTAAAATAAGTGAGGTCCTTGTCACATGGAAAAAATTTGTGTTATCGGATTAGGATATATTGGTTTACCAACTGCATCCGTATTTGCCAAGGCAGGATATGAAGTAGTTGGAATTGATGTAAATGAAAAAGTTGTAGATTCTTTAAATAAAGGGAAAATACACATAGAAGAAGTTGGGCTTCCAGAATTAGTGGAAGAAGTAGTGTCGAAAGGAAAGCTTAGGGCTTCTGTGACAGCAGAGAAAGCTGATGTTTTCATCATCGCGGTGCCAACACCGATTCACGATGACTATTCTGCGAATGTCGACTATGTGATTGATGCAACAAAGGGAATCGTGCCGTTTTTGGAGAAGGGGAGCGTCGTAATCGTCGAATCCACAATTCCGCCGCGGACGATTGATGATGTAGTGGCACCTATTATAAAAGAAGCCGGATTTGATCCGTTTAACGATGTATATCTTGCGCATTGTCCAGAACGTGTCCTTCCTGGAAGAATATTAATTGAATTAATCGAGAACACTCGTATTGTCGGAGGTCTTACACCAAAAGCAGCGAAGAAAGCAGCGGATGTATACCGTGCTGTCGTTACAGGAGATGTAATCGAAACAGAAGCTGTTACAGCAGAAATGTCTAAGCTAATGGAGAATACTTTCCGTGATGTAAACATCGCATTAGCCAATGAGCTTGCGAAGATTTCTGCACGCCTTGGGGTTAATGCACATCACGTAATTGAACTTGCAAATCGCCATCCACGCGTAAACATTCACTTGCCAGGACCTGGTGTTGGTGGTCACTGTTTAGCAGTTGACCCTTATTTCATTATTGAAAAGGCAAAAGAAGAGTCACCGCTAATTACAGAAAGCAGACGTATCAATAACTCAATGCCAGACTTTGTAGTTGAACAAATCGACAGAATGACTGCTGAATTGGACAAGCCTGCCCTTGCTATATGCGGCTTAACTTATAAAGGCAACATCGATGATATTCGTGAAAGTCCAGCTCTTGAAATTGCTGAAAAATTACGGAGAGATTCAAGATATGATGTACGAATTCATGATCCGCACGTGAGAGATGAACAAGTGTCATTCCCACTCGCTTCTTTTAAAGAAGCAACAAAAGATGCTCATTTACTTGTCATTCTCGTGGACCATAATGAATTTAAATCAGTGGATGAAAAGCTATTACTAGACAATATGAAAACACCAGTGATTTTCGATACGAGAAATTGCTTGAAAACTGCAGATGACACAAACTTAACAGTTTACCGTATTGGTGACTTAACGAAATTATCAGCGATTCAGGAAGAGCCTGTATCTGAATAATAAGGAAGATGAACATGAAAAAAGAAACATACTTCGGTGTTGATGTTTCACCATTAAACTACGAAGAAATTATTGTTGATCTACAAAAGAGAATGGAGCGGAATGAAAAGTCGACGATCATAGCCGTAAATCCAGAAAAAGTGATCAAAGCAGAGGAGAATGAAGAACTAAAACAGTTGATTAATTCATCTACGTACCAAATTCCGGATGGAATAGGTATCCTGCTTGCCTCTAAATTAAAAGGAGGTAGCATCTCTTCTCGGGTGACAGGTGTTGATATGATGGATCGACTCCTTCAGTTTGCTGCACAATCCGGATACAAGGTGTTCTTGTACGGAGCAAAAGAAGAAGTTGTCGTTAAGGCGAAGCAGAATATTGAAGCTAAATATCCGAATATTAACATATCCGGCTATGAAAATGGCTATGTCCAAGACGTAAACCTCGTCCTTGATAAAATCAATCAGGCGCAAGCGGATTTATTATTCGTCGCCATGGGAAGCCCAAAGCAGGAGCTCTGGATTAAAGAAAATATGAATAAGACAAATGTTCGAGTCTTTCAAGGTGTCGGAGGCAGTTTTGACGTGTTTGCTGGCCAAGTGAAACGTGCTCCGTTATTTTTTAGGAAATTTGGTATCGAATGGCTTTACCGATTGCTAAAGGAACCGAAGCGTCTAAAACGCCAGCTCGCCTTGCCGAAGTTCTTGATGAGAGTGTTGTTCTCTAAATAAGCACAAATGACCCTTTGGTGCAAAACGTACCAGAGGGGTTTTCTTGGGTTATGAACCGTTTCTTGCTAATAGAATGGAAGCCGTATCGGAGGTTTTTAAATGAAAGTTTTGCATGTAATCAGCGGTGGAGAAACTGGTGGTTCCCGTAAGCACGTCAATACATTGCTTAAGAAATTTCCAACAGAACAAGTCTGTCTGCTTGTTTTTCAGGAAGGGATCTTAGCAGAAGAAGCGAGACAAGCGGGCATCCGTGTTGAATTAATGAAACAGAGCTCACGCTATGACCTCTCTGTATTAAAGAAGTTGACAGGCTTCATTAACGAGGAAGAATTTGATATCGTCCATTCACACGGCCCAAGAGCTAACCTGTTTCTTTCACTCATCAAAAAGAACATGAAAGCAGTATGGGTGACAACGATACATAGTGATCCAAAGCTTGATTTCATGAAGGGTGGCGTCAAAGGTTTTCTTTTTACAAAGTTGAACTTGTCCACGCTTAAAAAGATTGATTATTTTTTCGCAGTTTCCGATCGTTTTAAAGCAAACTTAATGGAGCTCGGAATTAGTGGCGATAAGATTCAATCGATCTACAATGGGATAGATTTCATCGAGCCACTAAAGAGAGATACAGAAATGCGGCATAGCTTCAACTTGAAAAATGATGATTTAGTTCTCACGATGGTTGCCCGCCTTCATCCGATTAAAGGGCATGATCTGGTATTAAAAGCACTGAATAAGCTAAATAACCTGAAGATCCACCTTTTATTAGTGGGAGATGGTCCAATTAAAATGGAGATTGAACGTATGGTTCATGACCTAGGTTTGGACAAGCAAGTTCACTTCCTAGGCTTCAGGAAAGATGTGGACGAAATATATAGTATATCGGACGTTGCGTTGCTTGCATCACATAGTGAGAGTTTTCCACTCGCCTTATTAGAAGCGGCTAATCAAAAAAACCCAGTCCTTACAACTGATGTTGGTGGGGTAAGGCAGCTTGTGACAGATGAGCGATACGGTTGGGTGACGGATGTAAATGATGTAGAAGCGTATTGTGGAGCGATGCAGGAAGCTTATCAGCTACATATAGATAACAAACTACAAGAACGTGGTTTGAATCTATATGAGCATGCGAAAGCGAATTTTTCACTCGACCGATTATATGAATTAACGTGTAAAACCTATGAAAGTATATTGGATAAACAAAAGTTCACGATAAAGTAAAATGCAAGAAATATGCTTGGAAATTGAATGATTTCTATTGTTATTTACACTATCATCATGTAATGTTTAATAGGATATTTTGTTCCATATTTAATTGAAAAAAGGTTACTCAGCGTTGGGGATCACTTAATGTTAGTAAATTGGTGGAGTTAAGCATTTGCCTAAAGTGGCCCATTGCGAGTAAATGAGGGGAGACGAAGATGAATCAGAAGAACAGCCTGACGTATATTCTTGTGTTATTACACTTATTTTTAGTACCGCTCGTATATTTTAAAACAGATGTTGGGCCTTTGCCTTTATCCATAGAGATTATCTTAATTCCGTTATTGGTCATCATAGCGTTCTGGGAATATATGAAAGGAACCATTAAACTAAATAATGTTCCAGTTAAACCATTTGTTATTACCTTTGCCTTGTTTTTACTAGCATCACTTATATCATTAGTAAAAGCACAATCGCTCACACCGGCGATTATGGAAATTGCACGATTTATATCATATGTGTTCTTATTCTTAATTGTCGTGAAGGTTGATTTCTCAAAGAAGCAATACATCAACTTCGCAAAAGTGTTTGCCTTAGCAGCACTTATTGTTGGTGTCTACGGGATTTTAACGTATGTATTTAACTTCAAGCTAAACGTAGCTGGGTTATATGCCTTAAAAGAGGCGAAGGGACGGGTCTATTCAACGATCACCAATCCGAACTATTACTCAGCTTTCCTTAATTTCGTTATACCATCTTTATTGCTATTTGCAGTGGTCTATTTTAAGAATAAAAAAATACAGTTATTCTTCTTTGCATTCTATGGCATATACGTTGTCAACCTAATTTTAACGTACACAAGAGCTGCTTGGGTAACAATGGCGTGTGCACTCGTGTTAGTTATTATCATTATGCCGAAGAAATTCATTAAGAATATTTTTAAGCCGCATCTTTTAATAGCATCGATTGTTCTCTTTGCCGTTGTCATGTTCTTGCCAGATTTCCAATCAAGAACAAACTCAGCAATCTATGCGATCCAAACACTTGTATTCCCATCATCGCCAAACGTGTTACCTGGCGGCGATGATATTGATATAGCAGGCGATGAGCCATCTGATGAAGTGGATCTAGTAAAGAAAGAAGAAGAAGCAACAACAAACCGCGCAGTCGTTTCACGAACGACGCTTTGGAAAACCGGTTGGGTAATGTTTAAAGACAATCCAATCATCGGTGTCGGTACAGGGAACTACTTAGTCCGGTATAAGGAATACGTCACAAAATATCCAGATTTGAATATTGGACATGATGAATATTCCGTTCATAATTCATATTTGAAAGTCATGGCTGAATCAGGAACGATCGGTATCCTAGCCTTCCTAAGCATGTACGTGACATACTTCTTATACCTTGCTCGTTTGTATTTTAAACAAAATTTACTTGGACAGGTTGTGGCACTCGGCATATTCGCGGGAAGTGCGACATTCATGGTACAGAACCTTTCCAACAACCTAATCTTTATTCCACAGCTTAATATTATTTTCTGGATAATTGCAGGACTTACACTTGCATTCTTATATAAGAACAGTGAAAAGAGCAGCGATTATTGATGATAGAAAGTGACTCCAGAGTGAACTGCACCCCAATTGTTAGACACAACAACTAACAATTGGGGTGTATTTTTATGGGGAAATTTTCATTTGAAGATAAACTAAAGGTTTTAGAAATTATCTAAACGGGAAAGAATCCTATAGAGGCATAGGTAAACGAATAGGCATAGACCATAAATCTATCGGGACGTACTTAATTAGATGAATGAAAAAGGGACGTCCATTGGTGAAAAAAGTACGTAAGGAGAAACAAGCAGTAGAAGGTTCACAAGAAGCACTTTTAGAGGAAATTGAACGTTTAAAAATGGAGAATGCCTATTTAAAAAAGTGGAATGCTTTAGTTCAAAACAAGGAAAAAACACCAAACAAGACAAAGCACAAGTAGTCTATGAACTAAGGCATGAATTTTCGGTGAAAGAATTAGTGAAGCTAGCAGGAATTCCACGAAGTACATATTATTATTTGGTGAAGCAGTATGGAAAGTCTGATCCAGATACGGAACTAAAAAAACTAATTCAATCCATCTATAACGAACATGAAGGACGTTATGGCTATCGTCGTATTCGTAATAGATTGGAAAATAGTGGACAAAAAGTCAATCGTAAAAAAGTTCAACGAATCATGAAAGAACTAGGATTAAAATCTCTTGTCCGTACGAAGAAATATCGTTTGAATAAAGGAAAGACTAGCAAGATTGCGCCAAACATTTTAGATCGTTAATTTTAAGCAGAAAAGCCAAATCAGAAGTGGGTAACAGACATTACAGAGATTAAATTATTCGGGGGGAAACGCTATTTAACGCCTGTTTTAGATTTATTTAACGGTGAAATCATTACCTATACAATCGGATCTAGACCCACCTACTCCCTTGTTTCAGAGATGTTAGATAAGGCGTTTGAATGCTTATCTGAAGAGGAAGAGCTTCTAATGCATACCAATCAGGGCTGGCACTATCAAATGAAACAGTATAGCTTCTCTTTAAAAGAGCGAGGTATTACACAAAGCATCCTAAGGGCAACTGTTACAATAATTCCGTTATGGAGATTTTCTTTGGCATTATGAAATCAGAGTTTCTATATTTCAAAGAGTTTGAAGGTTTTGAACATTTTAAACTAGAACTGGAGAAATACATAAATATTATAACAATCAACGAATTAAGGCAAAATTAAAAGGCATGAGTCCGGTACAATACCGAACCCATGCCCAACAAGCTGTCTAATGAAATAATCGTGTCTAACTTTTTGGGGTCACTTTAAGAGGCAGTTTGCCTTTTGGGCTCTTTTTTTTAAAATTGAATACCTCCTTGTTTACGAAGAATCATACAAAAGTAGCATTTGGCCCTAAAACTATTAAATGATAACGTAATAGTGAAAAACCGACTTTATTACTAGATTAGATGACAAAAGAAGGTGGATTTTACAATTCTATAAATTTCCAAAAATAAACTCTACCAATTTTCTTTAATTGTGGTTATAATGTAAAAGTGTGGTAATCGTACTGTTACATAGTAAAAAGATGAACACATATTTAACAAAAATGAGAAATTTGTGAAAAAATAGTTGAAAAAATTGTTAGTTTTGGTAAAATAGAAACCAAGATTGTCTAATCTCTTAATCCATAATATTATTTGATTTCCAAATATTTCTATGATAGATTAAGAGTGGTTCAATTATTCTGTTTATTTCGATGTTTAATCATCGATAATATTAAATTTTTTTTTCAAAACGGGGAGGATTTTATTACATGGCTTACCAACCAAAGTCTTATCGTAAATTCGTTGCTACGGCAGCAACAGCTACTTTAGTAGCAGGAGCAATTGCTCCAATAGCATCTGCAGCATTCTCAGATGTATCAGATAAATATAAAGATGCAGTAGATTTCTTAGTTTCAAAAGGAGCAAACGGTATCACTGAAACATCATTCGGTGTAAACGAAGAGATTACTCGTGTTGATGCAGCTGTTCTAATTGTAAAAGTACTAGGTCTTGACATCGAAGCTGCACCAGCTTCTGGTTTCACTGATGTACCTGCACGTGCAGCTAAATACGTAAATGCTCTTAAAGCAGCTGGAATTACTAACGGTAAAACAGCTACTTCATTTGATGCAAGCAGCAAAATCACTCGTGGTGAATTAGCTGTATGGATCCAAAAAGGATTCGATCTTAAAGGTGATGGATCTGTAAACTTCACAGATGTTAGCGACCGTTACAAAGAAGCAGTTTCTGCTCTAGTAGCTAACAAAATCACTAACGGAACTGCAGCAGACAAATTCGGTACAACTCAAACTGCAAAACGCGGTGACTATGCAATCTTCTTATACAAAGCTGCAAACGACGTTACACCTGTTGCACCTGAAGTTAAAAGTGTAAGTGCGATTAACCATAAAGAGTTAAAATTAACTGGTGCTGCTTTAGATGTATTAAAAGCAGAGAACTTCAGTGTAGAAGGAAATAAAGTAGCTAATTATGAAGTTAGCGAAGATAAAACATCTGCTACAGTGACTTTCGAAAAATCATTTGAAAATGATAAAGAAGCTGTATTAAAGGTTACAGAAAAAGTTGAAGGTCAAGAAGATAAAGTAACTGAATTCAAGTTTACTTACTCTTTAAATGTAGCTTCAGTTGCAGTTAAAGATGTACGCATTGACGGAGCGAAAGACAAGCAATTCCTTTCATTTAATATTAATAATGAAAGCATTGCTGCTAACGTAGAACAGTTAAAAGCATCTGGCTATACAGTAGAATTCCAAACAACACAAGAAGTGCTTGTTGATGCTTCTACTGGTGAAATTGATGAATCTAAGGTAGCCCCTGCTGATAAGTTTGCATACAAAGTTGTGTTAACTAAAGGTGAAACTACAATCGAGTCTGAGCTTAAAGAAGTTAAAGTATTAGATTTTGATACTCATGTATCAAATATTGGTGAAACTAAGCTTAGTCAAGGTGATGTTAAAGTTACTAGCGGTAAAGTTTCTGTACAAGACGGAATAGTTGCTTTAGAAGTTAGCAAAGTTTCGGCTTTAAGTGGCGCAACAGTTGCTTCACCAACACTAACTTATAAATCTTCTAACCCTGCTGTAGCAACTATCGATGGAAGTGGAAACATCACTCCAATTAAGCCGGGATCAGTTGTATTCACAGTAACTTCTGATGATGCAAAAGTTGAAGTACCAGTGACAGTTGTATCTGGAGCTCGTGTAGCTACTACAGTTGCAACTAGCACAAACACTGTTAAATTATTCAATGGAAACACTGATAAAGTTGCTACAACTGTAACTGACCAATACGGTGATGAGTTTGAAGGCGATGTAGTAGTAACTTCTAAAAATACTGAAGTAACAAATGCAACTCCACAAACTGTTACTGTTGTAGATGGTAAAGTTGAATTTGACGTAGTACCAGTTGCAAGTGCAAAAGGTAGCACAACTCTTGAAATCAAGAACGCTGACTCTACAAAATTATTGAAAACTGTATCTGTACAAGTTTCAGATGACAGCACAGTTGCTAGCCGTAAAGTAGAGGTTGCAAATCCTGCTGCGGACTTTAAACTAGATGTAGTACACGGGTCTGATGATACTTCTGTAGATATTCTTTGGAACACTTACAATAAAGATGGTTTCAAAATTGGTTCTCAAGATCTTTCAACTTACACTGTAACTTCTTCTAACACAGCGGTTGCTACTGCTGATATTGGTTTAGATGACAAAACAGTTACTGTTACAGGTAAAAAAGCAGGTACTACAACTATCTCAATTAAAGAAGGTACAGTAACAAGAGCATCTGTTACAATTACTGTAGTAAACTCAACTCCAACTATCACTAATGTGAAATTTGAAGAGTTGAAAGACATTACAGCTGTTGGGGCATTAGCTGATGCTGTAGCATTAAAACCTGAAAAAATTACTTTAAGTGACAGCACTTATAAAGCTCAATTAGATACAAATGGTGATATTTACGTTGACCTTGATGAAAATGGCACAAAAGATCCTGAAGAAGTATTAGCTACTTTAGCAGTTAAATATTCTGGTACTTCATCAGATTGGACTACAGCTCCTGCTATTGCATCTGGTAGTGTTACTGGAACAGTTGCAGCAAGCGCTGAAGGAACTCTTGTAGTTTACGTGACAGCTACTGGAGAAGTTGTACCATTAGCAACAACTACAATTAACGTAAAAACAAACTAAGAATAGTTTAAAAGAGCCTAATAGAATACTATTAGGTTCTTTTAACATTTTAGCAAAGTAACTTATTTGATTGAACGGTTAGGTGTCAGTTACTACCTAAAGATTTCGCTTCTATCCTAAATGTTGGGTAGCAATACAATTTACAGTCAAAGATATTTGGATGCTAGGAAAAATCGAGGAATTTGGAAAAAAGAAGTAATATGCAGAAAGGCTTAAGGTTGATTGAAAGTGGAAAGATATATACCTTTAATAAAGTTAATAGCATTTTACTACTTCGGTATGTTCTTTATTAATTACTCGTTAACAAGTTGGTTTGCTCCACTCATACATAAGGATTCATCTTACTTGCAAGAGATACAATATCCAGAATTAATAACGATGAGTATTGCATTTGGATTGATAATTCCTACTACAGTCTTTGTATTAATGCATTATAATAAAAAAATTAACGATTATTTTAATGCTGTAATTATTGGTCTTGTAGCAACATGTATTCTAAGCCTCTTCTCATTTCTACTTTTGAACACCTTCTCCGAACTATTTATAATGTTTTTTTCTAAACCTAAGCTAATTTATTCTATCCAGTATATTCCCACAAGCATTGTATTTGTTGTAACGGTGAAGGACTTCTTAAATAGAATCAACTTAAATAAAGCTGATGACATTATATGCAAAATCGCAATCTCTTTATTTATTTGTTATATATTAATGCTAATATTTGATGAGAACGGAAATATCCTTAATAAGCTTAGTATGAGTTTCACATATGTTTCTATGGGAGCAATTTTACTCACTAAAATGAGGTCATAAAAGGAGTGATGAAACCATCCAATTTGTTTACTTATTAGAAGGTATTCCCCCTATTGGGGATTATTTACTAAAATAATAAACTAACGGGTTTAGTTCAAGAAGGGTTGCTACGCAATCCTTTTTTTTTTCGACTAACGTACAGATTTGGGGTAGCTGCTATAAAAATCTATCTAACTGTAATTGCCATTATATTATGGGCTCTATTTGTTTCGGCGCTAACCAAGTAATAACATCCCTTTTAACAAACGGGGGCTTTGGACTTTACATATTCAGCAATTGGGCGCTCTCCTTGAAAAAGGGTAACGCTCTTTTACATATAAGATCCATTTTGTGGAATAAATCTTATTATGTCAATGGATTCAGCTTTAAAGAAGTAATTCAAATAAATTTCACAATCAAGGAAATTACAGTAAGTTAATATATGATGAGATTATTAAAATATAATTGAAAGATTTAAAATTATTGTCGAAATAACAAAGGGTGCGCCATATAGTCTTATTTTAGATTGTTGCAATAGTAACTAAAAAAGAGTTTGGGGGAGAAATGGATGGAGTTGGTTTATGCATGGATGGAAAAATTTAGAAACTATAAAGACGTTGAACTACATTTTAGTGAAAAATTTATAATAAAATTCGATAAATCCAATAAAAGCATTAAAATAACACCAAACAAAACTCATATCACAATTTATCCGGAGTATATAACCAATATTAATGCTATAGTAGGTAAAAACGGCGTGGGTAAAACAAATTTATTAGATGTATTAGGACTAAGAACTAACGATAGGAATAAAAATAACGCTGAATTTGAAGTAAAATACAAAAAAAAGAAAGGCCCCTTTCGAATACCAGGTGATGTTGAAGCTGAAATTAAACATTCAATTTATTTTTTCATCTACTATATGGGCAAAGATGATAATGATCAAGATTTATTTTGCTTTGAGGGCAATGATATTGATAGTTTTCAAAGCATTATAAAATTTGAATCTGGATTAGATATTGCCTATTGGAGGAGTAAATATTGGTTTGCATTAATATGCAATTATAGAGAGGAAATGTTAATACATAGATATGATTTAAATGATAGGCTGGGAGAATATAGAACAGAAGGTATGAGATATTATGGAGATAACAAAAGGGAACAGGATAAACTTGTCATAATATCACTCCGTGAAAATCTCAACGATAAATATTATGATTATAGTTCTACTAAACCAGAAGATGATTACAGAATTTCTGTTCCAAGAAGAAATGCATACTTTCAATCAAAATTATTAGCTATGAAGGTACAAATGCTATATAAACAATTGCAAAAACCTAAAAGGCTTATGTTTCAAAATGATAAATATACCCTGAAAATCAGTTATAACAGTTATTTTTTAACTGATGGTATCAATGATGAAAACAAACTGGTGATGCAATTTTCATATAATGAACTTAATGGAAGAGAAAAGGAAGTATGTAAAGTTCTCGAATCCTTTGTACAGTACTTTTTTAGTTCTATTAATAATATTGAAAATAGTGAGATAAAGGTGAACAAAGAAGAACTATTACCTGAAATTAATGTAAAAAGAAAGTCTTTGAAAGGTTATAAGGATTATTATTTTAATATTATAAAAAGAATATCTGATAGTTACATTAAAGATGAGGACGGCACTCAGCATGTTTTAAAATGCTATACGGCTTTAGCTGACGAATTGTCCATGAACAAAAGTTTTAAATTTCACAAGGATTATATAAGTATAGATATTACAAAACAAGTAAGTATGAATAAACTTTTACGAGTTATTGACGTAACTGTTGACGAAAAAGCAAAGAGTGAAATTAATGAAATGTTTACTGTGTTTGGTGGTTTCTTTGATAATTCAATTGAGAATCTAAGTGACGGTGAAACTGCATATTTAGGATTTTTTGCTTCACTTTATGAGCAGGTTTCTCTACTTACACCTACTAAAGAAAAATATATTATTTTATTAGATGAACCAGAGGAAAGAATGCATCCTGAACTAACAAGAAATTTTATAAATGAGTTGGTACTCTTTTTAAAGGATTTAAGTGAGGATAAAAAGAAATTTCAAGTTATTATTTCAACACATTCTCCATTTATTTTATCTGACATTCAATCTAACAGTATTATCTATTTAGAAAAGGATAGCACTGGTTATTGTAAGCCAGTAAAAAGACTACTTAATACTTTCGGGGCCAATATCCACACTCTTCTAAAAGATGGATTCTTTATGTCTTCTACAATGGGAGAGTTTGCAACTAATAAAATAAAAGAAGTTATTTCATCAATTAATGATAGCAAAATTGAAGATGTGACTGAGGAACAAAAAAATGAGTGGTTATATATTATTAATTCTATCGGTGAGCCATTGATACAAAACAGAATTATGAAAATGTTTAACGATAAATTTCTATTAAACTATACTGATTTATATAATGAAAATTTAAAACTGAAAGGGAAGCTAAAAAAATATGAAGAACCAAGAAGGATTTCAGACACATTTGAAGTTTTAATGAAACAAATAGAAAAACTCCAAATACATGTAAATGAATTAGAGGAAAAACAGAATGATAAAGATTGAAATTGATGACAATATTAAGGAATTAATTCAAACAGAACATTTTAAAGATAATAGAAAAAGTATTAAATCCATTATTGAAGATGTAAATGGAATATCAAAATATAAAAATTTACAAGACTACTTTTCTGATGAATCCGGAAGCATCGATGAAAAGAAACTTAAAAAGTTAATTATTGGAAACAAAAGTGATTTAATTGAAATTATTAAAACTATTGGTGAAATCCCATTGGAAAAAAAGGATCGATTTGATAAATTATATACAAATTTCACCAATAGAATTTGGTCAAAATCACTTCTGGAAAAATTAAATGTTAGAGTTTGTCCATACTGTAACAGGCAGTATACATTTACTTTAGCAAACGAAGGGATTCGACCTCAATTTGACCATTTTTTTCCCAAGAGTCGTTTTTCTTATTTGTCGGTTTCTTTGTATAATTTGATACCTAGTTGCAGTATTTGTAATTCTAAAAAGCATGATTTAAATACTTACGAACATGATTTGTATTATCCTTATGAGGATGAATTCGGGAGTGATGTAGTTTTCCAAACAAGTCCTATTAATAATGATTTTTTATACTGGACAGGGGCAAGTAACAGTTTTGATATAAAGGTGATATGTAAAGATGAAAAGCAAAAATGTAAGGTTGAAAATCAAAATCAATACTTGAAAATTGAGTTATTATATAAAGAGCATAAAGATTATGTTAGGGATATTATTCGGAATGCAGTTATATATAATGATAGTAGAATTGATGAATTGTTAGAGGAGTTCCCTGATTTGTTTCAGTCAAAAAGTGAAGTGATTAATTCAATATTTATGAGTAATATTGAAAAGGGAAGTTGGGATAAGCGGCCTCTATCGAAGTTAACACATGACATATATGAAGAGTTTAAAATAATTTCTAGTAAATAATAATGTTATATGAATAACATGTAAAAAGATGATTAAATCAAATCTTTACTGATTCAAGTAACTGTGGTCTTCCCCTAACAAGGTTTAAGTAATAATATTCTACAAATGACCGCATTTCTTCAAAAAAATATTAGTAAATATCTTCCATAATCGGGCGCGATTGTTGAACAAGAAGTAAAGGGGGGATACATATTAGTCATGTATAATATGTTTCACTCTTTTTTTTTGACTTTTTAGGAAATATATCTTGATAAAGTTTAAAACTACATTTGGAGTTATCTCATTCAATTGAGGTAGCTGTCTACTTCAAAAATTCAATCCACGGTTAAATCATCCTATTTTTATAGGATGATTCGTTTATTTTTGAGGGTGGTAGATTCATTTTAGACAAAAGGAAAGGGCATATACGATGAGAATAAAAGAATCAAAAAAGAAAGGCATGCCAAATAAGCCTTTCTATTAAGGTTTTTAAAAAATAGATAGTGAGGTGTTAAGCTACTTTTTTGTAAGTATGATAAAGGCCGTTTAAGACAGGTGTCGCATCCAATTATGTTTTCTCTACTGATGTCGGAATATACACCGGTGAAGCAATGGGTGTCTTACCATTGATTCCTTGATGCGTTCGGTCGGTGTTGTAGTAGTCGTGGATGTATTCGTGAAACAGGTTTTTGGTTTCACAGAAAATGGTTACCAACTAGATATAGAAGGCATTAAAGAAGTTGATGTATATATCCTCAATTTGAATATTGTTATTGAATATGACAGTCTCTATTATCATGAAAACCGTGAAAAAATAGATAGTTCTAAAACAGAGTCATTAGTTGAACACGGTTATAAAGTAATTCGACTGCGAGAGCAAGGATTGCCTCTTATTAAAGGTTCAATAAATATTACCTTTAAACTGGGTTCAAATTCATATTTAGAAAGGCAAACAATTCTTTCACTTTTAAGTTTATACATAAAGAATTATCTCTTTCCGAAAATACATATAAGAAAATATTGAACTTGGATATAGATACTTATCGCGATCAATTAAATATAGTAAAACAGGTACCGCCTGTAAAACGAAGTCAAACTCCTTTTAAGAGATTTAGATCCTTATGCTAAATTTTAAAGGAGATTGTGATATTATGTACTTAAAGTAAAGAAGCAGGTTTGTTGAATAGGAATGAGTTGCTGCGGCAGCTCTTTTTTATTTTTGGTTTAAACTAACACCCAATAATCCCCAATAAAGTTAAGGGTTCTTACGAAGCTATATAAATAGGATCAAGTAAATTAACATCCAACTGTAGATTTATAGAGCTTGATCAACTTTGTAAGTTTTAAATGGAGGAGTTAGTATGAAGGAATTTATAGTTTGTTATACCTTAGAGGATGTTATTAAACGAGAAAGAATAATGAAAAAGGCAGATATTAGTAAGGAACAAGTTATACAAGAAATAGTAGAAAAGATTGAACAGCGCAAATACTTTCTTACGAAAGGTGAGCATGGGGATTATTGGATCAATCGTTCTTCAATCCATTATATAGGAGTTCATGAAAAAGATGACCCGAAATTTAATCACATTAAACTATAATATCGACACAGGCTTTTTAACTTATATTAACTTTAATTATCTTTATATGGGAGAGAATATGAATGTCTGAAGAAGCGTATCAATCTCGTGAGGAACGAAAAAAAGCGGAAAAAACAAACCAAAATAAACAAAGAAGTATTGGTATACTGAAAAAAGGATCGTTGTTTAAAAAAATGGTCATTGTCTGTTTGGTACTCGGTCTTGTTTCAACAGGAGCAGGAGCCATTACGTTCGCTTCAATGATTATGGGTACACCTACCTTAGATTCTTCTAAGCTAGTGGACCCGCTTTCTACTAAATTTTATGATAAAGACGGAAACTTCCTTTATGAATACGGGAGGGAAAAACGGACAAAAATTACGTACAATCAAGTGCCAAAAGTGTTGGAACATGCCTTTATTGCCACCGAGGATTCCCATTTTTACGAACATTTTGGGATCGACCTCAAACGGACAGCCAAGGCGATTTTCGTGAACGTAACCGGGGATTTCGGATCTCAGGGAGGTAGTACGATTACTCAGCAAGTCATTAAAAATTCTTTTCTGTCTCCAGAGAAAACACTGAAACGTAAAGTGCAAGAATGGGACTTAGCGTATCAGTTGGAAAAAAAGTATTCCAAGCAGGACATTTTAATGATGTATTTAAACAAAATCTACCTTGGAAACCGCTCTTACGGAGTGGCTGCCGCAGCTAAGAATTATTACGGTATTGAGTCCGATGATTTGAAAAAAATGACGCTTGCGCAGGCGGCGATGATAGCCGGACTGACACAGAGTCCGAACAATTATGATCCAACTATACCGGAAAACAAAGAAGCAGCCACGAAGCGCCGTCACATCGTATTAAGCTCGATGCATCGAGATGGCTATATCACGGAAAAACAAATGAAGGAAGCAGAAAAAGTTCCTGTAACAGAAGGTCTCGTACAAAAAAATACGCAACAGAGCATGCGATATGAAGCATTTTTGGATGCTGCTGTAAAAGAAGTAAAGGGAAAATTGAAGGATGTTGACATCAACACGGACGGATTATCTATTTATACTACATTGGATCCAAAAGCTCAGGATTATGCTGACAGAATGCTGAGCACAGATGAAATTATTGCTTATCCAAATCCAAATTTTCAAGGAGCCTTTGTCTTTTTAGATACAAAATCGGGTGAAGTTAGGGCGATTGGAAGCGGGAGAAACGAATTTAAAGCAGGATTTCTAGGACACAACTTTGCAATCGAGATGAAACGTCAACCTGGCTCCATATTTAAGCCTATTTTTGATTATGGACCTGCGATTGAACATTTAAAATGGTCCACTGGTCATTTAATCCATGACCAGAAGACATCGTATTCAACTGGTCAACCTATTTCTAACTGGGACCGTAAATACCACGGAATCATACCTATACGGACAGCATTACAATACTCTTACAATATTCCTGCTTTACTCACAATGAGAGAGGTAGGGATGGAAAAGGCAAAGAATTTTGCAGAGCAACTCGGCATTACTTTTAAGAATAATCAGGTATATGAATCATACTCAATCGGAAGCAATACCGTTAATCCTTTGGATATGGCTGGAGCTTTTAGTGCTTTTGGAAATGGAGGGGTATACACTCAACCACATTTTGTCCAAAAAGTTATTTTCCCTGATGACAAAGAGGTTAGCTTTGCCCAGGAATCAAAACGAGTGATGCAGGATTACACTGCCTATATGGTAACTGATATGTTACGCACAGTCGTAAATGCTGGGACAGGAACAACTGCAAATGTTTCTGGACTGGATGTTGCCGGGAAAACAGGTACAACCAATTTTGACGAAAAAACTCGAGCTAAATATGGATACCCAAGCACAGCTACAAATGATAGCTGGTTTGCAGGGTATACACCACAATACACCATGGCTGTTTGGACGGGTTACACTCAAAACGGACAGGGTAACTATATGAGTGGAAATACGACGAAAATCTCACAGTTAATGTTTAAAGCAATGATGGAAGCTTTCGGAACGGACACAGCAAATTTTCAGCAACCAGAAAGTGTCTACAGAGTGAATAATGAACTTTATATAAAAGGAATTGATTCTGCAGAAGTTCCGCCTAAGCCCGACAAAGTAATAATTCATCCTAATAATGGCGGAAATAAAGAAGGAAAGAAACTCAAAAAAGAAGAAAAGAAATTGAAAAAAGAGGAAGAGAAGAGTCAAAAAAAGGAAGACAAATTGAAGAAAGAGGAAAAGAAGAGTCGAAAAAAGGAAGAGAAATTGAAAAAAGAGGAAGAGAAGCGTCTAAAAAAGGAAGAGGAAAAGAAACAAAAGCATGATTAGATAGATATTTTTTTCTTACTATTGTTCCATTTCAATAATAGACCTTATAATACGAAAAGGCACGATTGTGGCATAGATATTAGATTTTTAAACGCCTTTATTGTTACATTCATGGGTTCTTATTTAGTAATTGTGAAAAAACTAAACAACTTTATTTTTACACCGTCCACGTTTGCGGACGGTGTAATGCGTTTTTTCAGCTTCAAAATTAAACAACTTTATTATCATTAAACAGGTTAACCCTGCATCACATTCTTTAGGATATGACTTGATTTTTATTAATTAGGACCTTATGTATTTTAAATCAAATGAACAGTTAAGGCTTTCTTGTATTTCGTTTCGTTGTAGCGTTTCTCAGACATCATCTAAGTGATTTTTGAATGGTTTTGTAGAGAAAAAGTTATGTTTTAACTTTCGAATAGGTTTTCACTTAGCTTTTATGATTGCTAATTTAAGATATTGTAATTGATTACGAGCCTAGTACATCTTTTGGGGCGCCTTAAAGGGTCTGCTCATAGACTGTAAGGCAGCAGAGAACGCTACCTAACATTCTATACCGCTTTGAATGTTCTGGAATTCTTTTCTTTGTCGGGATAAATGGTGAATTATCTATTGATTAATAGCTGATATTTTCTTAGAATAGACATATGCACCATAATATTCCAGATGGAGGTAATAGAATGAATAGTATTGCTAAGGATATCCAAGCTGAGAAAAAAAGTTATGATTTTGAAAAAATTGCTGAAAGTCAAGATTTTAAAAGCTTGATGGAATCAAAGAAAAAGTTTCTCATACCAATAACTGTATTCTTCCTAGTATTCTATTTTATGTTACCAATTCTTACTTCCTTTACGACAATTCTAAACAGACCTGCTATTGGTTCAATTACATGGACATGGGTTTATGCATTTGCACAATTTGTTATGACTTGGATACTTTGCATAATCTATGTCAAAAAAGCAGGTAAGTTCGACCACCTTGCCGAACAAATCATTGAAAATGAAGAGAATCATGGGGAAAAATTATGAGTACAACTGCCTTGGTATTATTTATTCTTATCGTTGGAATGACTCTTGTTATCACCTATTGGGCTGCAAAACGAACGAAAACAACGAGTGAGTTTTATACAGCGGGTGGTGGCTTAACAGGATGGCAAAATGGACTTGCAATTGCAGGTGATTACTTATCAGCTGCCTCATTTTTAGGGATTGCAGGTGCAATTGCTCTTTTTGGTTTTGATGGATTTTTCTACTCAATTGGTTATTTAGTTGCCTATCTTGTTGTGCTTTATATTGTCGCAGAGCCGTTAAGAAATCTAGGGAAATATACAATTGCTGATATGATTAATGCTAGATTTGAGCAAAAGAAAGTTCGGGCAGTTGCTGCGCTCAGTACGATTACGATTGTTATTTTTTATATGATTGCTCAACTAGTTGGAGCTGGAGCGCTTATTCAGCTTTTACTAGGAATTGATTATTGGTTGGCGGTTTTACTTGTTGGTGTAATGATGACAATTTACGTATTATTTGGTGGAATGACTGCGACTAGCTGGGTACAAATTATTAAAGCTGTGCTTCTGATGGTAGGTACTGTTGTCATTTCGTTTTTAGTGTTAGCTAAGTTCGATTTTAATATTTTAAAGATGTTTAATGATATGAAAGCGCTAACGCCGCTAGGAGAGGAATATTTAAATCCAGGTGTAAAATATACCAATGGAATTGATACGTTGTCAATGATGGCAGCACTTGTCCTGGGAACCGCTGGCTTACCGCATATTTTAATGCGATTCTTCACGGTGAAAGATGCTAAGACCGCAAGAAGCTCTGTTGTCACAGCAACATGGGTAGTCGGGATATTCTATATTTTAACGATTTTCCTTGGCTTTGGAGCAGCAGCATTTGTTGGTTCACAAGACATTATCAGCGCCAATGCTGCCGGTAATATGGCTGCCCCACTTCTAGCTCAAGCACTTGGCGGAGATTTTCTGATGTCATTTGTTTCTGCTGTTGCTTTTGCAACGATTCTAGCTGTAGTGGCCGGACTTGTTTTATCAGGAGCATCTGCTTTTGCTCATGATATTTACGGGCAAATTATTAAAAAGGGAAAGATTTCGGAAAAAGAGCAAATGGTTGCTGCTCGTTATGCATCAATTGGAGTAGCTATTTTTTCTATTATTCTCGCTCTTTTTGCACAGACTTTAAACGTTGCATTTCTTGTTTCTATCGCTTTCTGTGTTGCAGCAAGTGCAAACTTACCTGTTATAATTTATACGATATACTGGAAAAAGTTTAATACGGCAGGAGCGATTACCGGGATATTGTCAGGTTTGATTACTGCGTTAGTGCTTGTAGCGATAAGTCCAAGTGTGTTGAATCCTGAGCCTGGTGTTGCGATTCTTGTAGGAAACCCAATCTTTCCGCTTACAAATCCAGCGATTATCTCCATTCCAGCAGGCTTCCTCGGTGCTTTTATTGGAACAGTTGTGTCAAATAAACGAGATGAGAAGAAGTATGCAGAAGTCATGGTGAGGGCGAATACTGGAGTGAAATAGTTGGGTATATATGTGAATATTATTTCTTAGTGATATTAAAAAATTTAGGTGAATAAAAGTTAAAAGCCGATACTATTTTTAGATAGGTATCGGCTTTTGGCATTGAATGAAATCGATCATGATTTACAAAAGTCAGTATACTTCTAGGTTAGGCGGGTGCACTCTCAACCACCTTTTTGATATCCGCTTAGCTCAAGAGAATAGTACATAAAAGCATTATTTGAAAGTTTCTCCTAAATTTCGTCTACTCAGAAAAATATTGAAATTGTAAAATGATAAAACTATTTCTATGGCATCTGGCTCCGGTCTAAATGGCTCGATAACCACGTTATATAAAGAAAGGAAAAGCGCCATTCTTAACATTCCGTAGGTTCCTGTGTCCATTTGCCTAACGGCCGATCCGTACCACTCTGAAGATCAAAATCACTGGAAACTTCCTACTTCGCATCGCTCTTAAGATTAAAGAACGCTCGGACCAAAGGGGTTATCCTTCTTTGTTCTTCTAATTGTAATCGGCCAGAGCATGGACAGTCCTTAAAAGATGCTTTGGTGGATGAACATCGGATAAAACAACCCATACTCGATGAACAAGAATTAGAAGCTATAGGACGAACCATTAGTGAAGCTATGGAATTTAATACACCTGTTACATTTAATCTTTTTAATAATAGTTTCGTACAACAACTAACTGGAACTACTCGTTACATAAATAATTTAAATAGCCAAATTATATAGATGTTGATGGTAACATCCATCACATACTTTTTAAAAATATCATTAGCGTGCAAGAAGCATAGATGTGGATTTAAAATAAAGTCACGATGTTTATAAAAAAGATGCGATGTTTGCAAAAAAAGTTACGATGCTTTGCCTCTTTAGATGTTATCTAAAGGGTTGTTCCGCAATCGGGCCATTTTCTTGAATATGAAGGGATCCTATTTTTTGAATTTTCGGTTTGTTCCCCAATGAAAATATGACATAAGACCTAATATTCAGTATAATTGTGGTAGAAATTAAAAAACATTTGAAAAAAATAGGAGATTAACATATGATGATTGACTATCTTTCAAAACCTACTAGTACACAGATATTAAATCAAAATTCTGTACTTGCTGCTTTAGAAACATCATTAGCAATGATTGAATTTGATCCTTATGGAAAGGTACTTTGGGCAAATCATAATTTTGCACAGGTGATGGGCTATAGAGCCGAAGAACTGCCTAATAAATATCATCGTCAATTCTGCACTTATGAATTCGTACAAAGTTTAGAGTATAATACTTTCTGGGAAAATCTCCGAACTGGAAAAACTTTTCAACAAAAAATTCAAAGAGTAACGAAACAAGGAAAGAGGATATGGCTTGAAGCAACATATACACCCGTTTTTGATGAAAGTGGAGTAATTCAAGCAGTAATAAAAGTGGCTACCGATATTACGGCTCGTGAAGATGGAATAGATAAGGTTACACGCGATTTACAACAAATGGCAGAGGGTTTAAAAGAACGTGCGGAGAAAGGAATTAGCCGTAGTCATGAGGTTGCATCTACAATAATAAAAATTGTTGAACAAACTAACAAAAACATGGAAGTTTTACAAACGCTTAAAACTCAAACTGAAGCCATTCGTGGTATAGTGAAAACCATCGATGATATTGCCTCGCAAACTAATTTATTAGCTCTGAATGCGGCAATTCAAGCAGCCCACGCTGGTGAGCATGGACGTGCCTTTAACGTTGTTGCAGGAGAAGTTCGAAAGTTAGCCAATCAAGCTAAGGTAGCAACTCAAGAGGTACAATCTAATGTGAAAAATATAAATGAACAAGTACAAAATATTAGTTTAGGAACAGAACGTTCAGAAAAATCGATTTCTGAAAGCCAGAATCGTATTGAACAAGCAGTACGTGAATTTATTGAGATTGGTGAATCAGCCCGTCAGCTTGATATACAAGCAAAATCTTTAGTGGATCAGCTACAAGGATAATGTTAGCCAAGGTTAGAATCATTAAAGTTACTTTTTACTTCAAATACTCGGCATGTTAAATTAGTGTCGCAATTGAGCACAATTCCAAAATGAGTATAATTCTTATTTTTTCCAGTAGAGTTCTTCCGCAATCGGGCCCTTTTATGTAATAAGGATTATCGTCCTTATTACATAAAAGGGCCTATTAATTGAACACAACTCTTAAAGTAAACAAAGTATACATGTTAGAATTTAAGTGGAATCTTGAAGAAATGTTCTTAAACATTGAACCAGATTAGTTGAAGAAAGAAAAAAATTTTATAAATAAATGGGAATGGAAAAGGAAAAATGAATGGATAAGATAAAACTCTATTTAAAATATCGGAAAAAATCATATTTTTTAAAAGCGATACTTTTTATTTCACTTTTTATTATTGTTATCTTAATATTTGGACCTCCAAAGTATTATGTTGTGCCTATTTTATCAATGATAACAGTTTTCGGTATTTCAGAATTTAGAGAATATAAATGGTGGAAAAAAGTAAAGTATTGATTATGTAACTTAATTAAATTGATTAATAGAAATTAATCGTTATTCAATAAAACCAGCTAATAGTTTGTCAATATTTTTCAATAAAAACTTAAAATATTTCATGAAGCCTTTCAAGATTTTTAAACGGTTAATCCATTGTATTAATCTAGCAAAACCATCTTCATTATTTTCAAAAGTTAAAGGGTCACCTATAACAATTCCACGGAAGTTAACAGCACGAGCAACGTGAAACTGTTGTGCTATATCAATTCCGACAATAAGATGTCTGATCGGAATTCTTTCTATTAGTTGATTTAGTTTGTCTTGCATTTTAAACTTCATAGTAGAGTTCCTCCTAAAGATTTTGAGTTAGAGTGGTGTCTATACTCATATCTTGCTGAGGAGCTCTATTTTTTAACGGCAATAATATTAAACAATCTTCATTTAGGAGTATAAATACAAATATTTGCACTTGATAGGAGAATGTTAAAATATATAAATAAATTAAGAAAAACGACGAAATTACGAGAAAAAGATATATAATGTTCGCTTACATTGTCGTTGTTTTCGTTTTCATCAGCTTTGTAAAAAGGTATCCAATGTTGAATAATAAAGACATAACATATTGGAAGGGGATATCTTAAATGAAAAAATTTATAAAGTTAGTAGTTGAAGCAGCAGAATTACACGGAAAAGCTCAACCAGAATACGCTTATTTTATGAAGAATATAAAAGGACAAAATAAGGATGGTTATAATGAATTTATCTTGTCAATTTAATCAAAGTGATCCAGCAACCGATTCTCAAGTGTGAAAAGAGAATCGGTTTTTTTATTTCTTTTAAAGGCAACAATTAAGATCAATGAGTTTAAAGATTAGGTATTATTACCTTAGAAAACAATTTTGGTGAATTTAACCCCTTAATATATAAGGTTTGTACGATATCCCATTAGTCTTTATCAAACCTTTTCTACCTTAAACATCCCTGGAAGTAAGGTTATCGGCGAGTTAGTAACATTGGAAGAAGCTAAGATCGTGTTCAGAGAAATTATTGAAGACTACTTAGAATAGGATAAATATTATATTGAACTAACTGGTGCTTTAACCGATCACAGATTTATTTTAGGCACCATAATAATAAAACGTATGATATAGAACTGCAGCAAGAGCTGCGAATTCCTGAGTTGTTGCTTTTATAATAATGGTATCAGATTCCAAAGAAATATCGTACTTAATGGGCATTGAAACAGTAGCAACCTGTTGATTGTCATATTTTAAGTAACCGGAACTTGTATAGTCCTTTTCAAAATAATATTCGTGGCTATCAAGTCTAAACGAGTACGCCTTTTCAATTAATTGAACTCTATGGGGGACAATCTGCACTATTTGTGAGGATGAATGTTCGATCAATTTATAGCGAATTCCAGGGAATACACAGTCTATAGTATAAAGAGGTTTTGTATACTCATTTGCAATTTTATAACAATAAGGTATGCCATAGCGTAATGACCCATTAACGATACGGGCAAGGAATCTATGTTGCTGTTTTCGCATTTCGAAAACAGTTTTACTATGTTCATTTATTATCGGCATTATTGTTGAAATATGTACATTACCCCTAGGTACTTGATAAGTAAAACGTTCCATAGTGTTCCTCCAAATCATTCAATTCATCATTTATCATAATATAACAAATATGTATTATTGAAAGCTATTTGTATTGGTACCTTTTTCTTCCTCAATCGGGCGCGTTTATTTAGGAACGCGCCTTTTTGTTTTAGGGCCATATTGATGAGGAACGCATTCTCGTATTCATATATAATAATTGTGGCTGTAATGGAACACTTAAATAAAAGGTGCAATTTAGTTGAAAGAGAAACCCAAATCAGGAGAGATGTTTGTGAATGAATATATATATGTTGGTAATAAGTTCATTACTTTTTTTATTTATTGCAGGAAATGCTTTTTATGTTGCTTTTAAAATATATGAAGAAGATGACGATTTTACTTTTAATACTTTAACTTGGATTGAATTGATATTTAGTGTTCTATTATTAATTTCTGAAAAATTTGCTCCAAAGACATATCATATTGTAATCTTTAAAATTTTTTCATTTTTATTTGGAATATTCTTTTTAGGTTTAACAGTTTTATTATGGATCCTTTTCACTTAATACAAATTCCTCTGCTTCTGATTTAGTAACAGATAGAGCTGAAACTGGTAATAAATCAGCTGCACTGCATCATACTATACTTAACTGTTCAGGAGATTAGTCCTCTTTCCCTATGAACGGTTATTTTTTGTTCAAAATTAGTAATAGTGTTCCTCGAAAAACAATTGGGATCAATCAATATACTAATAATTTAGAATTTTCGTAAGATTGTATTTTCTTTTTTCTCTATAGATGCTAATATTATGACAACTTATCATTTATTGATAATCTATCTGAACTACTAAGAGGCAATTTACATAAAAACTAGTATACAACCTAAAAAAATAAGGGGGTAATTTGTTTATGAGTGCCAGTGAATCAAGTACTGCTAAAGTTTTACAAAGTCCGAGTCCACCACCAGGTTCCCAATCTGAATTGCAAAGAACATTAACTTGGAAGGATGCTTTTTGGTTTTCAAGTGGGGTACCAGCACTATTATTATTTTCAATTGGATCTATCGCAGCCACTGTTGGGAATATCTCCTGGTTAGTTTGGACATTATCAATTTCCATGGGGCTTCTCCAGGCATTTACTTATGCTGAAATTGCCGGCTTGTTTCCTAATAAATCCGGAGGGGCATCTGTATACGGAGCAATGGCTTGGGTAAGGTATTCAAAATTTGCCGCTGCCATATCCGTCTGGTGTAACTGGCTAGCGTGGACTCCTGTACTAGCTCTTGGGACTTCGCTAGCTGCGTCATATGTTTTAAATAACTTTTTTGCTGGATCAGTTCTTACAACTTGGCAATTTACACTATTAAATTTAGAATGGATTCGACCAGATCTAACAATGCGTATTAATGGCGGTTTCATTGTTGCGGTTCTGTTTCTTTTCGCAATGTTTGGTATACAAAACTTAGGTGTCCTAAAGGCCGCACGTTTCCAAAAAATAGTAGCAATTATCGCACTTTTACCACTTATTTTAGTTGGAGTTATTCCACTATTTACGCATGGGATTGATTTGAAAAATCTATTACCAATGAATCCGCTTTCAGGTTCGTGGGATATGGCTGGATTTCAATTATTGTTTGGTGGAATGTTCCTAGCTGCTTGGTCAACGTATGCTTTTGAAACTGCAATTTGTTATACAAGTGAATTTAAAAATCCTAAAAAAGACACATTTAAAGCAATTATATCCGCTGGTTTATTGTGTTTCTTCATGTTTACACTTGTTCCATTCTCCTTTCAAAATGCGCTAGGACTAAAGGGATTGTTAGATCCTTCAGTCGTTAGTGGTGAAGGAGTTGGGGGTGCAATGGCCCTTATGGTAGGGGGTGGAGTAGTCGTAGGGGTTATCATTATCCTATTGTTAATCCTATCTCTATTACTAGCTATTATGACCTCAATGGGTGGAGCTTCCCGTACACTCTATCAAGCCTCTGTTGATGGATGGTTACCAAAATCTTTATCAAAAGTTAATAAAAATGGAGCACCTTCTCGAGCTATGTGGGCGGGTATCGTCTTAAACATTTTCTTACTCACGTTGTCAGATTACACATTTGTCCTTGCAATATCCAATGTAAATTACTTGCTATTCAATTTCCTTAATCTTAATTCGGGATGGATTCATCGATTGGATCGACCAAATTGGTCTCGACCATTTAAAGCACCAAATTGGCTTTTAATAACAAATGTAGTGTTTGCATTTGTTAATATTACATTCTTAGGATTTGGTGCTGATATTTGGGGACCAGGCACTCTATGGGCCGGTTTAATTAGTGCGGGGATTGTCATTCCATTGTTTGTCTATAGACATTATGTAACTGACAAAGGTCAATTCCAGGAAGGAATGTTGGATGGTGCCGATGGTGCTAGTGGTAATACTGAAAAAAGAGCCGGTATTTGGCCTTATGTAGCAATAGGTGCAGGGATTGTAGTTATGTTGATTGCTCATAGTATAGCTAAATAAATAACAGGGTGCCAGGCACCATCCAGAAATTTGGGAAAATAAAAGTCAGAGAGCTATTTATTTAGCTTTCTGACTTTTTTTATTAGTTGTTGATTGTTGTTGCCTCAGATAAATAACGATGGGTAATATTGTATCCTACGTTATTCCATCTCATTCACATTTTGTGTTTTTACCCCTGGCATTTTTTTGTACATATATAAAATAGTCGTTTAATTTTGAAAAGAAAGTGATTAGGGAAGGAAAAGAGAAAAACGATGAAAAAGAGAAACGGGAAGAAAGCTCATTTAATAGCAATCTTCCCGCTTCTCTTTTTCTGGTTCCCTGTTTGGTATATAGCATAATAATTCTATATTAGTTACCTTGCCAAGTAATAATTAATGGAATAAGTCATCATACTATGCCCTTTTGGAGTCCAATGAAACCCATCTGGTGCAATTAAGCCACTTGCAACAAGTTGAGCATCTGAACCTGCTCCCCCACCTGCTTTAATCCAAGCGTTTGCATAATGGTCTACAAGTTGAACGTTTTGTGTTTTCGCGACTTTTCGAATAATCTCGTTATAGCCGTTCAGCCATATTCGTATTCCACCTTTATCCGCATACAAGTGTTTTTTATCTGGGTACTTATTGTAGTAAAGTGTTTGTTGTACTGGTAGGCTAGTCATTAACAAGACTTTAATATTTCTAGCTTTTAATTGAGTGACCATGCTCGTAATATTTTGTTCAAACGTAACTTTATCAACTTGTGGCTTACCATTGTTCAATAATAAACCATCATTTTGACCGAACATAATCGAGACACTCGTAGGTTTCTTAGCCAATACATCAGTAGTGAAACGTTTCATTGCTTGATTCGTGTCATTTCCACTTATTCCTGCATTTATTGCACCAGTTTGAATGACCCATCGTGTATTTAAGTCGTATCCGTATTGTGTGAAATACGTCCCAGCAGTATTGCTGTCTCCAAACCCAACGAATCCAGCTGCATCTGCTTTAATAGATCCAACCGAGAATAAAAGAATAGATGCAACAATAAGGCACATCACCATTTTTTTCATTTTTCCACCCCTATCTTATCAATACTATTTTCTCATAAATAGTTATATTTTGGAAGGGGTTATATGCTAGATATTAACTACTCATGAAGAAACAGGGTGTCAAAGGTATAGCGCTAAATATCTTCTTGATCGGTGTGCCACTCTCCCATCCGAGATAGAACAAATCTATAAATATTTAGCCAAGAAGTAAAGATGAACAATGAATCTGGATAAGCTTGAAAAGATCATACCGCAAATATATTTTTAAAATTCGGAATTTACTTAAAATTAATTTTCGTATAAAATAAGTACTTAGGCTCATATAATTCTAGAATGCAAGATGAAAAGGAGAGTGAGAGTAATTGATTAAAAATTGTAAAAAGAGAGCATGGAGCTTGGTACTTGTCTTTGCTTTACTAGTGGGATTGGTGGCTCCTTCTGCCTCAGCGAATGGTGTTGAAACCATACGTTATTTATCGTTAGGGGATTCATTAGCTGCTGGTATGACGCCCGAAAAAGGAATTAGTAGTGGTTATTCTGATATGACTGCTGACTATTTGAAAGGGAAAAACTCGTTGGCTACATACTCTAAAGAATTTGCTGTTCCAGGTTACACTACGCAAAACGTATTGGATGATTTAACGGTGAAATCAGAATTAAGAGAAGCTGTTAAACAGGCCAATTTAATTACCATATCTGCCGGAGCGAATGATTTATTGAAAATTGCAAAGCTTGACGCAGAGAAAAATATCCTCATCCTAGATCCTGCTGCTGTTAAATCTACTCTTCAAACTCTTGCTAAGAACTACACGATGATTCTACAAACAATTAAAGAGCTTAATCCAAATGCTTCTGTATACGTCATGGGTTATTATTATCCATTTCCATACCTTTCTGATGCACAAAAGCCGCAACTTATTGAATTGACAAAAACTCTTAATCAAACGATCCAACTAACAATTTCCGAGGGTGCTACATTTGTTCAAGTTTATGATAAATTTGGCGATGATACTAAGAAATACCTTCCGAATCCTGAGAATATTCATCCTAATCAAGAGGGATACAAATTAATGAGTGATGCATTAATAGAAATGATAGCCAAACCTAAACCTACCGCAAATGATCTTCCGAAGGGACATTGGGCCGAAAAGGAATTAAATATGCTTTTGGCAAATAAAATACTGAATGTCGATGAAAGAGGAAATATTTACCCTGAGAAGCCGATTACAAGAGCAGAAGTGGCTGGAATCTTGTATAACAGCATTCCAATGACTAAATCAATCCCTGCCAACCCTGGGTATAAGGATGTACCAGAAACTCATCCTGCATATATGGCTATTGCAAAACTTACAGAAGCAGGAGTTTTTACGAAAGCTGAATATTTCAATCCCAATGCACCGTTAACTCGTGTTCAATTAGCTAAGGTTATTGGTACTGCGTTTCAATTAAAAGGTGACAGTTCAGCTCCTACTTACAAAGATACCACTGCATCCTACTGGGGAACACCATATATAAACGCCATGACAACGAACAAAATTATGTTGGGGTATAAAAATGGTAAATTCGGTGTGAATGATTCGACTAATCGAGCCCAGTTTGCGGTTGTATTAGCAAGGGTTCAAGCATTAAAAGCTAATAAATAATGTTGAATGGTGAATGTAGTCACTACTCGAGGATCGTTAGACAAATAAAGCTAGAAATTTCGATTTTTTCTCTAACTTTTCAAATGAAAGAACAATTTAACTTGAATGATATTTTATGCATAATATTAAAGTTCCGTGGAGAAATCTGTGGGGCTTTTTTCTTTTGTTGTAAAGATAGAGCGGGTTGTTAGGTTTTAGGTTCCGCAGAGACTCCTCTATCGAAGTGACGATCACAGATGATTGATCGATGAGAGTTATTCAAAAACAAAATCTCCGACCAAACGAAAACTATCTATTAATTGTTCACGTAAAATGGGAGTCTTGCATGGTAAATAAATGACAATATGAATCACCTTGGAAGGAACAGTGAACTAGATTCGGAAGCAAGGGTTTAGTAACACCCAAATCTCGGTGAAAGATTTATTAAAAAAGGAGAATTAGATATTAAAAGAAATGATTAGTTCTCCTAATGTGTTTTTCGTAGCTGTTGGTTGATTAAACGGATAAATTCCAGTTAATAACCTACATAAATCAGTAATGAGTGGAACTTCCTGTAAGTAAGGGGTGCATCTACATGGTCATTCATTTGCGAGTTAAACATCCCGCAAAAGGAGCACATGCTAAGGTTAAAGAGAATAATATGAATGGGTATTTCGACGAGGCATCAACTAACTACAGTTGATGCTATTTTTGTGTAATTATATCTACTTTTAGAGAAAATAAACCTAATTTTTAGAAAGGAATTGAAAATATATACCATTTAGATGGTATAATTTCATAGGTAATATATACTGCATAAAACATAAAAAGGAATTTATAGGGATAATAATTAATTCACTTTTTATTAGAAGGGACAAAGATTCGCATTGCATAAATTAGTTAGGAGTTTCATCATAGTAGCAATTGTCACAGGAATTTGTTGTTTTACTAGCCAAGCTGCTGCTAATACGAGTTATATAGAAGTTGTTAAGGATACGCCTGTTTATAGTTTTATAGGAAGTGAGAAGATTGAAGTTGGCTCACTAGTGTCTGGGCAGAAGTTTGTTATTGTTTCATCAGATGCAAATTATTATTATATTAAATTTGGCAATGGCAATGGCTATATCAAGAAGACAGATGTGAAGACCGTTTCAGCATCTAAAGAACAAGTTTTAGATATTGTTAATAAAACTGTAAATTCCACTTTTATTACAAAACGGAAAACGGTTATTTACGACAATATGGACAAAAGCAGGAGATCTATCGGGGTCATCAATAGAAATATTCGATATCCTTATCTTTCAAAAAACAAAGATTGGTACCGAGTTCAAATCGGCGGGGAAATGGGATTCGTTCCATCCGCTAGTGTGAATGAAGATCCAGGTATTCCAGTATTAATGTATCATCATATGCTCGTTCAACCAGAATTAACTGAATTCAAAGGTAATAATATGGTCGTACGCGTATCAGACTTTGAACAGCAAATGAACTATTTAAAGAAAAGCGGGTATCGTACTATTTCAATAAACGATTTAGAAAATTATTTGTTGCACGACATGAATCTAACTGGAACAACGGTTGTGATTACGTTTGATGATGGATACTTATCAACTGTTACAGAAGCCTATCCTATTCTGAAAAAAAATAATTTCAAGGCGACGCAGTTTATCATTGGCTGTAGGACTAATGCATACGCAAAGCCTTGGGATGAAAATACGCTTCAATATGTAGGCTTTAATGAAATGAAATTAACTACAGATGTATACGACTATCAACACCATACTTACTGTATGCATTTAAGAGAACCGATTTCGCTTATTCCCTTTCTTATTAGTAAAACCTATGATGAAGTGTATCAAGATACTGAAAAAGGCAAGATTCATATTGGACAAGTTTATGATGACCCTACACATATTCAATACTTAGCTTACCCATGGGGACAATACGATAAAGAAACAATCAGTGCAATAAGTAAAGCAGGAATCAAGCTCGCTTTCACCACTGAAACTGGTAATGTCAAACTAGGAGATAATCCTTATGCATTGAAAAGACAAGGTGTCGCACCAAGACATAGCTTGAATGATTTCATTAATAAATTAAATGGGACGTATAAAGATCCTTTAGTAAATCCGATTAAATCTTGGGACGAATGAAGAATGACCAAACATACTGCGAAACGATGAACTGTGGAGAGAAATCTCCGCAGTTCTTTTAAGTTAATTGGAAAATATCCATATCAAGCATGGATGGTAAGTTTACTAACTTTTGAGTATTTTATTAAAATGCAATTAATAACCGCTAATAGTACTTCTTATCCTGAAGTATATAAAGTCCAAAGAATCCTTAATATATCAAGATTAGTAGTGTCAAGTAGTTACTGAAGGTGAAGGAACTACTGGATTCACATTTGACAATCTACTTAAGAAGAGGATCACCGAATTATGGAATATGTTTTTAGTCAGATTTATCTGAAGTTTACAAAACTAAAGATTCACTTAATATCACCTTAACAAAATTCTATTAAACTATTACAAAATAGGAAAAGGATGGTACATAATTAATGTCGAAATATATTAATTCAAAATCACTATTTGCTTTAAGTATGGCGGGAGCGGTAGTGGTAGCACCTTCAAATTTGGTTGACGCGGCAGATCACGAGTATAAGCTATCATTAGATGCACGTTATGATTCAGGTGTTCAAAACGCAGATGGTGGAACAACGGAAATTGTTTCGTATAATAAACATAATCATTCTACATATGTAGTAAATGGCAAGACGAAAAAGGTAGAGGCTATTTCATTGAAATATAGTGATAAATCTGCCCTTGCATTAAAACCATTTCTATCAATTGATATTGCTGAACTATTAAAGGCCGTTGATGCAAATTTCCAATATGGCGATTTAACAAGTATTGCTGTTCACCCAAATGAAAATGTGATTGCTGTGTCTGTACAAGCTGAAGGGTATAATGATTATGGATACGCAGTGTTTTTAACGGGTGATGGGAAATTGTTAAATGCCGTGAAGGTTGGTGCACAACCGGATAACATTACTTTTTCTCCTGATGGTACAAAAGCCTTAACGGCAAATGAAGGAGAACCTCGTGGTGGATATGGGGCGAATATTGTCGATCCACAAGGTACGATTTCTGTCATAGATGTTTCAAAAGGCTTTAAAAATACAAAAACTGAAACCATCACTTTCGAAGCCTATGATAGCGCAGAGAAGCGTGCGGGACTTGTAAAAAAACAAGTGATTTTAAAGAAAGATACGGCACCTTCCGTTGATCTAGAACCTGAATATATTGCAGTTAGTGATGATAGTAAATATGCATATGTAACATTACAGGAAAATAATGCAATTGCGAAAATCAACCTTACTTCTAGTGAAGTCGTTTCCATTGATGGACTAGGATTTAAAGATTTTAGTGTGAAAGGCAATGAGATCGATTTACGCAAAGATAAACAAATCAAAATTCAAAACGAAAACTACTTCGGTATTTATATGCCTGACGGAATGACGACATATAGTGTAAATGGGAAAAACTATCTTGTCACTGCCAATGAAGGCGATGCCCGTGAATGGGGCGAGGAAGATACGGAGAGCTTCCACCTAAATGAAATCGAAAAAGAAGTAGATGGCAATGAAATTGTCTTCTACGATACTACTGATTATGATGGTTTTGAGTCAGGGAATGAATACATTTTTGGTGGACGCTCATTCTCGATCATTGACGCAGATACAATGGAAGTCGTGTATGATAGCGGTAGTGATTTTGAACGAATTACAGCACAATTTTACCCTGAATACTTCAATTCCAGTAATGATAATGTGAAGCTAGATAATAGAAGCGGTAAAAAAGGACCTGAACCGGAAGATGTGAAAGTAGGGAAAATCGGTGATGAGATCTTTGCATTTATCGGTTTAGAACGTATTGGTGGAGTAATGATGTACAATGTTACAGATCCATCCAATGTTAAATTTGTTGATTACTTAAATTTACGTGACTTTAGTGAAGATATTGCTGGTGATGTTTCACCAGAAGGATTAGCTTTTGTGCCAGGTAGCAATGCTCAATTAGTTGTCGGTCATGAAGTAAGTGGAACAGTGACCGTATTGAATCTACTTGCCGAAGAGGAGAAAGCACCAGAAATTACAGTAAACTTTAAAGATATTGAAAAACATTGGGCAAAAGATTCAATTATCACAGTAACAAAAGCAGGATTATTTAGTGGTGTAACTGAACAAACATTCGCACCTAATAAAAGCTTTACAAGAGGACAAGCTGCGGTTGTATTAAATCGATTAGCTGGTGGCGTAAAAGCGTCAACAAATCCAACATATAAGGATGTAAATTCTTCTTCTCCGTTTGCGAACGGAATTGCTTGGGCAACTGAAAAACAAATCATTAAAGGGGTCAATCAGACAACATTTGCTCCTAATAAATCGATTACTAGAGAAGAGTTTGCTCTTGCGATTTACAATTACTTAGTACAAAATGGTCAAAGTTTTGATGTAAGTAAAACGACCGTTTACAAAGATGATAAAAAGATGAATGCAGATACAAAACAAGCTGTATATGCATTACAATCAAAGGGCTTAATGTTAGGAAGTAGCGGAAGCTTTCATCCAAAACAATCTTTAACTCGTGCAGAAGCTTCAACTGTATTAGCCCAATTAATTGAAAAATAAGATTCCATTTCGCTCTGCCTGTTTGATAGAAGGCAGAGCTTTTTATTTTGCTGTTGGTAATTGCTTGGGTGAATTCTTATAGCCCAGAAACGAGAAAGACAAATGTAAGAGGGGAGATATGGTGAGTAATGTAAGCCTAGGTGATGAATCTTCAATATCCAAAAAGAAGCATAAAGTAAAAGGTGAAATCCTTGGTGGTGCTTGAAAATCCTGTTTTTGTTATAATATGTATCAATGTCTTGTGAGGGTTTGGGAGGGTATTATGAAAAAAAGGCTAGTACTTATTTGTATAGTGTTTATACTATTTATTTTCTTTTTGCTAATATATGTTGGCAAAATGAAACAAGATGCTGTTGAGACGAATAACTCAATAGAATTGAAGTTACCTAGTAGCTTAAAATCTGTGAAAATAGAGGTAAATGAAGCAGATATGACGTTAAGCTATGATAAAAAAACGGAGTTCAAACATATATCGTCTACCGATTATCAGTATATATACGATATTTCCAAACAAAATCAATCGGTCGGTTCTTTGAACGTTACATTCAGAGAATTGGATAACGGGGATGTTTTTGTTTTTACAAAAATACATAACACAAGTAAAGCTGAGTATCGGGCATCGGTACAGCTACCATTTGCAGATTCAGTATCACATCATGAAATCCGTTATGATGAATATGGAGAAGTGAAGAGAGAACATAATAATACATTTGGGACCGATCCATCCTCACATCCGATAGGAATGTTAGAAGTGCAAAAAAGTGACAAGTCCTTTCAATCAGCAATGATCAGTAAAAATTACACTTCTTATAATAGAGAGAAGACGTATTCGAATGGGCAAAAGTCAACCGTTCGGGAATTTATTGAAGAATGGGAAAGCTACAAGATATCGGCAGGGAAAGATGAAGTTTTATTAAGAACAAATCTAAAAGTTCCAGGAGCGGCAATTTCTGAAAACTGGATTTTGTTAGCGAATGATCAATTATTTAAAGATCGTAAAAACATCGATCATTGGTTTACGAAAAGTATTCAGGAATATACAACGATTAATAAATGGTTGACTGCAGATGGAGTGTATTCGAAACTTCCTTGGTCTGTAGACCCTGGCTTTAAAATGGCGTTTGGTAGGAATTTGGGTAATATTCAGGGGAGTAAGTACTTAGATGAGTATAAGAAGACAAATGAAAGGTATTTTTATGATTTAGTCTTCAATTCTGTTGCAGATTTGGATGTGTTTTCAGATGGTGCGGTTACAGCGGGGGACGTACCTGTTTTTAAAACGGAGTACACGAGTTCATGGTTGAAAAATGCTTATGGTACGACTGCTCCATATATCGATACAAGGCATAATGAGAACGTGGCATTATTTTTAAAGAATACGGGTGAATTATTTGCTATCCCTAAGCTTGCTTCAGCTAATCAGAAATACGCCGATTTTTTAGTTGATCAGAAAAGTATTGGGAATGTCATCAGAATAAATGATGCGGGATATTTAATCGCAGACTACTATGCTGAAGGAAGTAAGAAAACTCATGTTTCCTTGAACCACGCTCTTGGCGAAATGCGTTTTCTTATTGAAACTTATCAGCAGACAAAAGATAAGCGTTATTATGATACGGCCATGGCAATCAAGCAGGGGATTGAAGCTTTATATCCCGACTGGATTAGAGAAGATCGAGATTTATGGTATCAAATAAACGGGGAAATGATCTTTAATGGAAGAGATTATCCGTGGTTGACATTAGTCGATCTTCTTTTGAGTCAGGAGCTTTTTGCAGAAATAGGCATGGATAGAAGTGAAATTTTCGATAAAATGATTGAATCGAAATTATTATATCTTAAAAGCATGAAACAACCACTGAGAGCCGATATTTTAGAACTAATTCAGGGGCAAGGGTTTAGTTACCCTACATTTGTTAAAGAGGATTAAAAGGTGTGAAAACTGTTAGATCGAACATATCCACTTGGCATCACCTTATTAAAGGCTGATGCCATTTTTTGTGATTTAAAATATAGATGGGAGTAGTGAGGACAAGTCTGAAAATATATTTCAAAAATGGTAATAATTTCACTCTATTCCAAATTGATAATCACTGGTACAATCACATTACAAACATATTACAAGATTGTAACGAATCTGTATGGTTTGAGAAATGATAGTTTTATAGGATTGAAAGGGGAATGAGTTGAATGTTTAAGTCTTTTAAGAAGTACATAATAGCTGCTGCGACAATTGCTTTAGTTGCAACGGCTGCAACGCCTGCTCACGCAGAATCTAATTATGAGCCAAGCTATTCGTTTACGGATGTAGGTTCACGTTATGCAGAAGCAGTTGATTTCTTATATACAGTAGGGATTATTAATGGGGTTTCTCCGACTAAGTTTGGTACAAGTCAAAATTTAACTCGAGGCGATGCAGCGGTCATTCTTGCTAATACATTAGAGCTAGATACAAAGAGCGCTCCGAATGCAGGATTTAAAGATACATTTCCACGTATTGCAGGCTCAGTTAACGCACTTGTAGAAGCCGGGATTGTTTCTGGTGTGACGGCAGACCGTTATGAACCAACGAAACCATTAACACGCGGTGCAATGGCGAAGTTTTTGAATCTTAGCTTTGATCTATCTGAATATGCAATTGAAACTCCTTTTACAGATGTAGGTGGGGTATTTAAGGAGCATATTGAAGCACTTTACGGATCTGGTATTGCTGCTGGTAAGACGGCTACAAGCTATGGTACAGTACAAAATATTACACGTGGTGATTTTGCTAATCTGTTATACAATTCTATTATGTTTAGTTTAGAAGGAGAATATAGTAGCATCGTATCAGCGGATTTAATTGATTCCAAAACAATGCGTATTCACTTTTCAGAAGCTGTGCCTGAAGATTATACAGCAGCAGATTTGACTGATTATTTATTTGTTATTGCTGAATTGGAAGATGGCAAGTATGTAACTTCCGCAGCGAAAAATGGAGTCCTTTCTAAGGACCGTATGTCTTTAACTTTTACACATACTGATTTTGCTGGGCAAGCAGGTACAATCTATATCGATGATCTTGAGTTACCATTCAACTACAAGACTAATAAATAATAGCAAAGACAAGCGTTCCGAGAGTACGGAATGCTTGTCTTTTTTTAATCTGATTTCGCTGATAATTAATCCAGAAATCTGATAATTAATCGAAAACCCTACATAATTAATCCCAAAATCAAATAATTAATCGAAAACCCCATATACCATACTATTCCTCATCAAACGTAAGCTGATATACCCGCCCTTTCGTTGTCCCATAATGATTGAGGTTCATAGAAGTAAGTAGTTTGGAAGCAATTGATGTAGAGGGGAGAATGAGGAAGTCCCGGAGTGCTTGATTCGTTATCGTAGGCTGTATGAGGAGAGCGTAATCTTTTAAAGCGGAAATATGGGCATCTTTGGATGAAAAGGAGCAACTCATACAAACCCACTTTCCGCGAAATCGATTCATTGGTAGTGCAGAACATTGTGGGCAATGGCAGCCCTTGTAGAGTGAGTCCGCGTGTATACCAAATCGATCAAGTATATTAGGATCATATGGTTCATCTTGTTTCATAAGCAATCGTGATATTCTACGGAGATCTTTATTCGTAAAAATAACTTGTTGATTCTTATCACTTAAATGATCGACTTTACTAGGGATGTGGATACTATGTATTACGATTCTCTTTGTAAGAGAATCATTCGGAGCGGTCTTTATTAAGGTGTATGGATTAGTAATCGCTACAATACACTCTATCGGTGGAATGGATTGTATCTTGTTCCTCTTAAGCCAAAGTTTTAATTGAAGCTTTTGTCTTTCAACTTGCGGAATTGGATTGGGAAAAGTATCCTCTTTCCCATTAGGAAGTGTTCGTGTAAGTTGGCTATGAGTAGAATCGAAATGTAGAGTACCCGAGTAATTTTTTGCGTCAACAATTAAGAAAAAACGAGGGGTCAGAATGAGGGTATCAATTTGAAAGTAATAGTTTTCGCCTAATATTCTTACATTATGCAGGATGAGGTGGCCCGTATTTGAGATAAAACTTAAATGATAATCTAGGGACTGCTCGCCATTATAGCCAGCTTGATTTTTGGAAATTTCGGCTTGTATCTCCAATTTTTTTGGATGATCAAACGGTAATCGTCTATTTAAAGCCTGCAATTTCTGAAGGTAGATTGGTAAAATCCGTTGCTTAACGACCATATACGTTGCTCCTATTAAGTATTCTTGTAACACCAAAACAACTCCCGGGCATATAAATTCCCGGGAGGAGAAATTGAACGATTTATTTCGCAGCAGAAACATCAATAATGCGGCCTTCTACTTTAGGGTCTACAGTCTCGAACGTTTTTAAGTAGTTAATAAACATTTGGTAATCCGTGAAACCAGGCTCACTCACACGACCATCAGCATATGCTTTAGCGAATGTATCGAATCCGTCTCCACCTTTAGCCGTGAAAATATTCGTTGCAACGATGTAGGACTCATCGTTTTGAAGAGGAGAAAGCTTACCGTCTTCACCTTTAATATTTACCTCCACAACTCGGTTACCTGCTTTTTTACTACTATCATATTTAAATGTCATGCCTGAAACATGCAGGAAGCCTCCAGATGCCTCAGGTGCTTGGCTTACACTGTGTTCTAGCGCTTCAATAATTTCAGATCCTTTTAGGTTCATGATACCTAAAGTGTTTCCAAATGGCATAACAGTTAGGACTTCCCCTATCGTTATATCACCTGCATCAATAGACTCGCGAATCCCGCCACCATTTGTCATGGCAATGACTGTATCAGGGTTAATCGTTTTTGCAGTGCTTAACATGCCATCCGTAATCAAGTTTCCTAGGTTTGTTTCACTTGTACGAACTGAATTACGTGCTCCATTCAATGGTTCAACAGCTGTGACTCCAATAGACTCCGCCTGAATTTCGGCGATTTTATCTGCATACGGTTTTAGGGCAATCGCTGTTGTTGGATCTTCAGCGCGTTCTTTCACACTTAATAATTTACCTGCTTGTCCGATTACTTTACCATTTTTATCGAATTTCACATCAAGTGTTCCTACATAATTATTATACTCGCCCGTTTGAACGATAATCGTTGGCTCGGCTTTACCTTCCGAAACGACTGTCGGTTTTTCTAATACAGTGTGGGAATGACCACCGATGATTACATCAATACCATCAACTTGTTTTGCAAGCTCTAAATCATTATCGAATTCAATATTATCATTGTATCCGAGATGTGTAACGGCAACAATTTTATTAATCCCTAACTCTTTAAAAGCTTTAACGGAATTTTTCGCTTCTTCAATATAGTTTTTAAAGGAGATATCTTTAGGACTTGAAATTTCTACTGTTTCTGCAGTTGTTAAGCCGAAGATTCCGACTTTTTCTCCGTTTACTTCTTTAATGATTCCGTTATAAATTTTTCCGTCTTCTGGATTGTCAGAATATGTTCCGATTTCTTGCAAGCCATCAAATAATTTGTCGCTAGAGAAGTCCACATTGGCACTTACGAATGGGAATTTCGCCTCTTTTATAAAATCGACAAGCCATTGATGACCTTCATTACTAGAACCTTGGTCAAATTCATGGTTTCCGAATGTCATGACATCATAACCTATATCATTCATGAACTTTAATTCAGCTTTGCCTTGGAATTCGTTAAAATACAGTGTGCCAGTCATTACATCTCCAGCATCGATCAACAATGGTTCCGACTTTCTGACACGAACTTCATTAATTGTAGTAGCTCTCTTCGCTACTAATTCCACATGGGAGTGTGTGTCATTTGTATGCATGAGTGATAGTTTATAGGCTTCATCATCCAAACCAGTTACAGATGCTGACTTTTGAAGAAAGATTGAGAAATCACCACGAGTAGCTAGTTTAGTAGTTCCAAATGAAGTTTTGGAAGTACCTTCAGAAATTTTATTAGAAATTAAAGTTTCAATTGCTGTTTGATAACGTTCTGAAACATCAGTGAAGTTAAGATTTGTTTTTCCAGTCAGTTCAAAGCCTTTTTGAATCCAAATGGCTAATTCTCCGCGAGTAATAGGACTGTTAGGATCAAAACTAGTGGCAGTTTTTCCTGCAGTAACTCCAATTGCTTTTAATGCATTGACTGCTTGAACCGCACGAGCTGGTACATCAGTAAATCCAGAATTAGGAGCGTGCTCTGTATTCAGTTCGAGAACATTTGATAGAAGTATCGCTGCGTCAGCTCGTGTAATGAATTTCTGAGTACCGAAAGAAGTATTGGTAATACCCTTAGCTCCTTTAGATACAACATAATCAATCGCTTCTTTATAACGTTTAGAAACGTCTGTAAATTCAGGGGTTGCAGCATTAGAAGTTGGTGACAAGGCAACTGTAATCAGTGTTGCTGCAGCTGCTGTCGCTATAAATTGACGATATGATTTTGTTCTGTAGCTCATATTTCAAACCTCACTTTTCCTAAACATTATTTTCGACCATACGTAAAAGAGTTTGACATGTGTAGTTTATAATAAATTTTGCCTTAATAACATCTACTAATTTAATATTTTTGAAAAATTTACAGGAAATTAACAATATAAAGGGATATCAAGTACCTGTTGAAAGATGTGCAACTTTATTCTAAATAGTATGTACATTAATTTAGGATTATATTTCCAAAATAGGATAAAACATATATAATTACAATGATAAGATTGTAAAGGGGGAAACGAGTTGAAGTCAATTTATAGAAAGATAGCGGCGGTGGGCTTGAGTGCTATATTACTAGCTTCTTTTGCTGCGCCTAATGCATTTGCAGTCGAAAGTAACTCTATTCAATCAGCGAGTATAACATCTATTGGTAAAGGCAAAACGTCTAATGAGAAAGAAAAGCAGCAGCAGTTCAGTGAGGATCGTTTAATTATTAAATATACTAAACCATTAACAGCTACTGAACATCGAAAAGCTGGGGCATCTGTTATTCAACAATTTCCAAAATTAAATTATGCCGTAGTTAAAGTAAAAGATAAGAAAAACATCCACAAAGTCATTCAATATTATCAAAAAAACAGCAAAGTTCAATTAGTGACTGCCAGCGTATTGTACAAGTCATTTGGTACGGTTGATCCGAAAGTAATCGATCAATATCATTTGTCTATGCTAAATGTGGATAAAGCGCAATCGCTTGCAGGGAAGAACCCTGTAACAGTTGCTGTTATTGACACGGGTATTGATAGAAAGCATCCTGATTTGAAAAATACATTACTACCTGGTTACAATGCCGTTGATCCTTTAAGTCAGCCCTTTGCGGACTCACATGGTACTCACGTAGCTGGAATTATTGCAGCGAATAAAGACAACGGGATTGGTGGATATGGTATCGCACCGAATGTGAAAATTCTCCCAATTGATGTATTCGATGGGTGGTTTGCTACTGATTATTCAATAGCGGAGGGCATCCTTTATGCAGTTGAACATGGAGCGAAAGTAATCAATATGAGCCTTGGTGGTCCTTTACCATCACCATTGATTGAAGAAGCCGTGAACAAGGCAATTGAAAAAGGTGTCGTCATTGTTGCTGCTGCGGGGAATGACGGAGCAGACTATGCGAATTATCCGGCATCCTATGAAGGAGTAATTAGTGTTGGTGCGGTTGATCAAAACAAGAAATTAACCAATTACTCTACATACGGAGCATCTGTTGATGTTGTAGCACCGGGGCATGAAGTGTACAGTACAGTCTATGATTTTATCAAACCATCAAGCTTCACTAAAATGAGCGGGACATCAATGGCTTCTCCAGTTGTTGCGGGAGCTGCTGCTTTGCTGCTATCTAAATATCCTAATTTAACTCCGACACAGGTAGAATATATTTTAGAACAAACTGCATCGGACCTTGGAGATAAAGGATATGATTTAAAGTATGGAAATGGCTTGGTGAATATTGTTTCGGCATTGCAATTTAATCCGAAGAACATTCCAACTTTTGTGAAAGAAAATTGGACAAAGAATGAAATTATTAAATCAGCCAAGACAGTAGATATGAGCAAAAGACAAGTAATAGCAGGTGAAATTACAAAGCCATTTGAGCAAAAATGGATCCAATTCAAAGTTGAAAAAGGGGACTACATCCAAACGGTTCTTAAAGGAGTAGAACTCTATGATTACAAAATGATGATTCATTTATATGGCGATAAAAATCAAGTAGAAAAAATTGATGTGAATACAGTAGGTGCAGGAAAAACGGAAGGAAAGCTAGTACAGGCTCCATTTAGTGGAACTGTGGCAATTGGTGTTAAGGATGTAAATGGCAACTATAGTTCAGCTACTTCTAAGCGTTCGAACTATTCATTAACTGTTGAAACTGCGAAAACATTGCCTGAGGACGATTCGTCTATTGAAGAGATGATTAAGATTGATAGTTTACCATATCAATCAAATGGTCGTCATACTTTTACAGGTGACAAAGAGGATAATGATTACTTTACCTTTGAAATAGAAAGTGAAAAAGCAGTAAAAATTAATCTAACAGGTATCCCAGGTATTAAACCAAACCTAAGTGTGTATAAAGTGGATGACATCTTTCCTCCAGATGAAGAAGATCAACTAACTGATGAAGAAAAAGCAGAGATGCTAAGGTTAATATTAGAAGATGAAGAATATAATGATCCATATGCGTATTCGAACAGTGGGGCAGCAGGGGACGCAGTAGAGCTTAGCTTCGCAGCGCAGCCAGGTACATATATTCTAAAAGCTAGTAATAAACCGACGAATTATTTTGGGATTATCGAATTGATTTCTATGCTGTTAGTGGGTCAAACATTTGATCAATCTGAAGCAATAGAGCAATCTCTGATTCCTTATCAAGTGAAAATTGATACGAAGACGCTTCCTTTGGATGAGGACAACTATCCAACAATTGGAGATGAAAGGATCGTTAATGAGGATACTCCAGAATCAGAAGAAATTGTAGCTAATATCCGTGCAGCCGTGCAATCAGCTGCTGATCCGTACATTGAAGAGCAAAATGCTTTTGTCCAAAGTCAATTGGACGCAGCGATCCCATACAAAATCGGTACATCAACATCTGCATTTTTACAGAGTAATAGTGATGTTGACTTATTCCTAGTGAAACCGGAACAAACAGCGATTATTGAGTTGGGTCTGAAAAATATTGAAAATAAAACTCCATTAGTAGAAATTTATCAAGTAGTGGAAGATAAATCAAATAAGGAAGAACCGATGCTTAATTTGGTTTATATAGGCGACAATACGAATTGGAGTGGCTTCACGATTGCTGTTAAAGAAAAGAGTTACACCGGTGTTAAAAAGGGAGAAAGATATATCATTGCCGTTCAAAATAATTACTACAATGAAATCTCAGGTATTTCATTTGAGCCTTACGAGTTAACTACAAAGGCTATTGTTCATAATCCTCAAGATCAATACGAAGACAATGATTCTTTCGAACAAGTGAAGGATTTACCGGGCGCTTCCTTTACTGGAAACTTTGCTCTGCCAAACGATATTGATGTTTTTTATTATAAAGCCACACAAACGGGCATCAAAGGGGTTTCGGTAAAATCAAAACCAATTACAAATGCAATGAAAAAGGCATATCCAGAGGAATTATTGGGCCAATATGCTGGAGTTGTCACCATTGTTGAAGACCGAAATAATAACCGAAAACTTGATGATAATGAGTTTGGAAATGCTACTTATATTGATAAGGGGAATTATGGCTCAATTTATGGATCTGTTAACTTGAAAAAAGGCCATAACTATTTTATTTTAACAGAAGGTTATTTTATGGATATGCTACCATTCTCAATGGTTCCGTACACATTTACTTTTGCCGATGCAATAACGAAGGATGAAGATGCTAATTCGGTAGTAAAGAATCAAACTCCTTCAAAACCCTTAAAATTGATAAAAGATAAGAAATCTTTGCTTCGAACAGCAAAAGGCTATTTCAATGCTGGCGTTCCAAACGGTGATTCGGATTGGTATGAACATACCCTTACGAAAGATAGTACAGGTGTTATAAAACTGGCTGGAGGGCAAACGACGGACGGAGTAATATCTGTCTATCAAAATGGTAAATTAGTTGCACAAGCTGATTACTATGGTATGGGAGATGAGGAAGCACTATACCTAAGCCTGAAAAAAGGGAAATACTATATTGAAGTGAAAGATAGCCACGGCAATGCAAGTACAGATCCGTATACGCTTAAATTGTATATGAATTAATAGATATAGATAATAACAGTTTGAATTAGGTATGGGTTCAGTATTTTACTGGACTCATACTTTTTTTAGGTGTGCCCGGCATGGGTGTAATCTCTAATTGGAACAAACTTAGGTGCTTCCTATGAGCCTGTTATTCTTGCACGTGCCTGTAACACAAGATGGATGTTCATATAATGAGTTCTCACTCAGCCACAGCTAATATTTAATGTGTACTGCCGATTCCCCCTTTGGAAACAATTAATTTTAAAGCTGAAACTTCGTCTGATATCTTTAGCATCATTTCCTTGTTGGAGAAAAGGTTTTTGGTAATCTGTATAGTTTCTCACGCTTATCTTTAGCAATAAAATCCACTTTGAGACACATTATATCCTCAGAGAGCGTCGTACACATAGAAAAAGGTGCATATTCCCATTGACTTTAGTCGGTGGGAATATGCACCTTTTATTGTTTTATTCTCCAAATTTAAAGCGTTCTAACAAAATGGATTCTGTTTTGGAACCTTCGTGTTTAAATTTGGTAAATGCATAAAGTTCTTCTGTTTCCTCTACATAAACCAGACGATCGATCTTGCCATAGGCGCGCAAAGTAGAAGTGGGATCCAATGTATTGTATTTATAAATGGAAATCTGTTCTGAGCGATCAGCCAGATACATGTCCTTTCCTGCATCATTAAACGTCATCGTTGTAAATGGAGTGGCCAGCTTGCCAAGAGGAGCTAGATCTTCAGAAGGAACGTTGCTTGATGCGTATGCTGTCCCATTTCCATTATAAATAACCTTGCCGTCATGGGACATTTGGGCATATCCCCTCGATTTACTGGTGTCAAAGAATCGGGGTACCATGGTTTCCTTCTTGATTTTACCTTCTATTAAGCTGAATATTTCCATTTTACCGGTATAATGCGAACTATGAACCGTATAAATTTTGTTCTGTGTTGGTGATAGTTCAATCAATTGTTCCGGAAAGAGATTTGCAGATGATAATTGTTCTGACGTTTGCCAGTTATACGTATGTATCTCTGAATTAATACCTTGGTCGGAGCCAGATGAAATTATCAGTGTTTCTGCATCATCCACAGCGATGTCAAAAGGATCGATGTTTACATTTACTTCTTTCAGGAAAGAAAGATTTTCAGCATCGTACACATTGATGAGTCCTTTTTGCATCTCCATGAAGTTATAGGGACTTCTTGCTTGGATTTGTTGTGTAACAAAAATTTTGCCGTTTTTAATCACGAGCTTCTCGGCAGGATGTCTCAGTTTCACAACCTTTTTGGACTTTGTTTCCAGGTTTAGCATGATAAGTGATTTTGATTTCCCATCAATATAGTAAACAATCGGCTTATCCGGATTTTTCACTAGATCTACGATTGTTGATTCTACTGTCAGATCCACGATAGAATGTGCTGGTTTTCCAGTGGATGGACGGAAATTCGGCTTCATGATTCGCGCAAGGAATGCTGAAAATTGTGCACGATCAATCGGCTGCGTTGGGCGAAATGTTCCATCATTATACCCAACGGTAATATTGTTTGCTGCCAATGATGAGATGGATGAGGATGCCCAGTAGTCTGTGCGGACGTCTTTGAAACCAGGCTCATACACACCTTCCAGTTTAAATGCGTTTCCGATCACTCTAGCCATTTCAGCACGAGTGATATTCCCGGTTGGATCGAAATGCGTTTTGCTTTTCCCATTAATAATCCCTGCACCCGAGGCAACTGCAATTTCTTTATAGCCGAAACTAGTTTGCTTTACATCATAGAATCCTGGATCTTTTATGTACATATCTGACTCTGGCATGCCAATGGAACGCATAATCATCACAACCGCTTGTGCACGCGTAAGTTTCACGGATGGACGGAATGTTCCATCTAAATAGCCACTGATCACTTTTAACTCAGTCAAATAGTCAATCTCTTTCTTAAAACTCGAAACATCTTGGAATCCAGCAGCTTTGGCTGATCCAGTTGGAATAACAAATATGACAAGACACAATGATATAGCCATCAAGATATGTAATAACCTTTTCAATGAAATCTCCCTCTCTCTTTAAATTCTATTCATTATAGCGACAGAACCTATCTTTTACTCGTATCTAATGTCCTATATTTAATGATACCTCCAAGTTGGCAATTATCAATAAAAATGTAAAAAATAAGTGAACGCCAACTGAAGTGAAAGTAAGTATTGGAAATAATAATGGATTTAAGTCAATTTTTTATTAATGGCCTGCTCATAAAAAAACGGACCTAATTGTGTTTAACAATCAGGTCCGTCAGTTAGGTCTCTTTTTTAATGGAGACTATTATGAATATTACTAGCTTTTGATTCAACGTATTTTAGATGATCCTTAAGGTTTTCTTTTGATACATATTGACCAAAATCCTCGGGAACGCCTTCGTTTGATCCATCAATTCGATGAGCAATCAATGTACCAATTTCAGGATAAAAATGATGACCATCGAAATAATTGTTAATGTCATTTGTAACAGTATTAGGATACATAAAATTATAAACTCCGCCAAACACATCGATTACTTCTGTGAGCCAACGCTCGTAGTAAGGCAACAGACCTTGATCCACCAACTCCTTAAATAATGGAGTCGAAATTGGAGTCATAAAGATGATAAATTCTGTATTTGGGTAGGCAGCCTTTAAATTTAATAATACCTGTTTAATATTAGGATTATAATCGTAAGAGCTACCATAAAATTCATCACGGAACTTATCAATTTTTTCCTTCGTTTGCTCAATCGTTAATTTTGAATCAACCCGCATTGCGTCGGCAACATTGTCTCGATTATAAGTTCTTTCTTCCATCGGCACATTATTTTTGGACATTTTATAAGTCTCATACGAATACTTCAATAAATCATATGAGAGTAGATTTTTGTAACGATAGAAGGGCTCATTCAATGTCTCGATATATTTATCTAAATTTCCGTTAAATGAGCTTTCACTTTTACTCGTTTTAAAGAAGTCCATTCCGATAATAACCCGTTTAAACGGTTTTCCATTTTGTTTTGTAGCATACTCAAGAAAAGGGGCATACTCCCGCACGGAAAGGTTACTTGCTGAAAAATTATAAACATTCATCCCTTTAAAGTCATGTTGATTAATATAAGTAGAGCGACTGCTGCCAAGAAGAAGCGTATCATAATCAAAAGGTTGAAAATGCATAGCGTTTGGCTTTTGTTGCCGTTCATCTATAACGGTTTGTACATCATTGTACGTATTTTTATGACCAAACGTCCACATAGGATCAATAAAATAAATGAAGGAAGCAGAACTACCAACAAATAGTACAATAATAGTCATAATAATAATTACAAATTTTTTGTATGACATAGGCATTCACCCTAAAAGTTAAAGTATAGAAATGCAGATACTTGTTGTAACTGGAATACTGAGTAAATAATTAATGCAGAGATATAGATTGCCGAAATCCAATTTGGTTTTAAGTGATCTTTGAAATACATCGAATTTTTCGCGAACACAGAAATAAGAAAAGCAACAAGCAATATACCAACTACCCAAAAGAAGTTTTCATCCAAAGTAAAATCATAATATGGAATGTTTAATTGGTTGAAAAAGGTGTGTTGGAGATCTGTAGGAAGTACACGTCCATTCAAACCAATCATACTTCTTAAAACCATAATAGCATCATGTACGGAAGGAGCTCTGAAGAAAACCCAAGCCGCATTCACAAAATGGAAAGTAATAAACCAAGCTAGGAGCTTCGGTAATTTGAATCCTGCTTGTCCCCAAAGTCTATTAATTACACTTGCAATGCCATGCATTAATCCCCAGATGATAAATGTCCACCCAGCACCGTGCCAAACTCCACTCACAAAAAACACAATCATAATATTTATATATGTTCGTACTAGACCTTTGCGGTTTCCACCGAGAGGGACGTAGATGTAACGTGTCAAGAAGTTCGAAAGAGTCATATGCCATCTTCTCCAGAAATCTTGAATACTTAATGCTTTATAAGGAGAGTTGAAGTTAATAGGCAGTCTAATATTGAATAGTAAAGCAGCACCAATTGCCATATCAGAATATCCGCTAAAATCGAAATAGAGCTGGAATGTATAAGATAAAGAAGTTATCCAGGAATCGACCATAGTAAGAGTAGCAGGATTACTATAGCCAGCATTGGCTATCTCGGCAAAAATATCTGCAATTCCTACCTTTTTAAACAAACCGATACCAAAAACGAATAGCCCAGTAGCAATATTTTTAGCATTTATTTTCCTGTTCTCTTTGTTTTCGAATTGAGCCATCACGTCGCCATGCTGAACAATGGGTCCAGCGATTAATTGTGGGAAAAAGCTTACAAATAAACCATAATTCAAAGGATGGTAATTCCTGGTTTCGCCATGATAGGAGTCTACTAGATAAGGGATTTTTTGAAATGTATAAAAACTAATCGCTAGCGGAAGAATAAGATTCATCACACGATAATCTGTATCAAATACTGCATTTACATTTGTAATAAAGAAGTCGTAATATTTGAAATATCCCAATAAACCTACATTAAATAAAATACCTATTGTTAGTAGTGCTTTTTTCTTCATTGGCTGTTTCATTTTTCCTAGGGTTGTACCAATAATGTAGTTCACAATTAAGGAAAAAAGTAGTAAAGGAAGGTAAATTGGGTTCCACCAACCATAAAAGAACAAGGATGAAAGGAGTAACCAAACCTTTGAAAGTGTAAAGTTTACTTTATTTAAAGAGAAATAACCGATAAAAACGATTGGTAAAAACAAAAAGATAAACTCGAATGAATTAAATATCAAGGGATCACCTCATCAGGCAGCTAAAGTTATTGAAAAATCTTAATAAATCATACTATATATAATTCTATGATACAACAATACATTTTTTAGGGGATTTATAGGATTAATAATGGTAAATATAGGGTACATACGGTAATATATGCATTATAAGAAAAATTTTCATATTTCTCTTGAAATATATTCCTAATATGATAATCTATATATAAGTAATAAAATTCCGTTTTGTGTTGAAAATAAAGGGATATGGTTGGTCTTTGTCTAAAAAGCTACCTGCTAAATGAATTTAGCAGGTAGCTTTTTTTGTGCTGGAAAATAGTAGATCACCTAAATAGAAGGGAAATGTTACATACTACTATCTTAATAGAATATAATGACTTGGAAAAATTATGTATTCGTCTATAATAGATTATAGTATTTACCAGATTAATGTAATTTTATAATGAAAGGATGGTTTTTTTGAGGCGTTATAGAAATGTATGTATTTTGTTTCTTCTACTGACTTTCACGATGTTATTCGTTGGCGCTAACTATAGTTATGCAAAGACTGCTATGTTATCACCAGGTGCTCAGATTAGGTATGAAACTACGACTGTAGCTAAGAAGAAACAAGCGGTTCATGTACTTAATTTAAATCTTACTAATCCAAACATAACAATTGAGATGGGATATAATGACCCGCTCAATACGTGGAAAAACGTTCCTGCATTTGCGAAAGCAAACACATATGATCAACATCATGTAATAGGTGCTGTGAATGCTTCGTTGTTCCATATGAGAGATAGCAAGCTACCTATGTATCTATTAGCTCAAAATAAGCAAATTATTAATTTGGGATCTGAAAGAGAGGTAGAAGATACGGGATTCATGTCTGTTCCAGCTGCATTTGGAATGGATGAAAGTGGGAAGGCGATCATTGATCGTTATAATATCCAAGCTTCTTTCAGTTATCAAGGGAATACATATCCATTAAGCGGTTTTAATCGGCCGCGAGGTGAAAATGAAAGTGTGCTTTTCACATCCTCATTCCGTTACCCGAATACGCGAACGAATTCAACTGGGTATGAAGTAATAGCTGAGAACACGTCAAAGGATATTAATAAGAGTATTGGCTTTGGTGAGTCTGTAACAGCTCGAATTGTGGGTATAAGACCATATGGTGAAAAATCGAGTGCCATGATACCGAAAGATGGTTTTGTCATTTCGACACAAGGGATGGCAGTAGATCAAGTTCGGAATATGAAGATAGGTGACGAGATTGCTTTAACCATTGATATTGATGAAAAATGGCAGAATGCAAAGTTCATGCTCGCTAGTGGTCCTTTATTAGTTCAAGAAGGTAAAGCAAATCTTACCATTGATACGTCAACAGCTAAAGCGAAAACTAGAAGAGCAAGAACAGCGATTACTGTTGATGATACTGGTACTAGAGTATACATGGTTACAGTAGATAATACGAAAGGCAACCCTGGTATGACTCTAAAAGAGTTTGCTAATTATTTAGTCAGTCTTGGTGTATATCAAGCAATTAATCTAGATGGTGGTGGCTCTACTACGATGGCAATTAGAAATCCGGGCAGTCGCTATGCTGGTCTTATTAACAGTCCATCTGATGGAAAAATGCGCCCAGTTTCAACCGTTTTACAGGCAATTAGTACTGCTCCCTATGGACCTCCTGCAAAGATTACAGTCAAAAAAACAAAGGCAAGTACATTGAAACCTGGAGATTCAACTGATTTTGTTGTTACGTCTGTCCTCGATTCTTACAATAACTTGCTACCAATATACAAAACTGGTGTTAAAATTGTACCGGATCCTTCAATTAATCAGATTGGCAAAATGTCCGGGAATAAATTTATAGCTACTCAACCGGGTACTGGATTTGTGACAGTGAATTATGCCAGTGTTTCTGTAAAGGTGCCTGTGACAGTAGAGGCTAAATCAACAAAGAAAAAATAATATAGAGAAAGAGGGTACCCTATCAGGGGTCTGACTCCCACGCACAGCAACTATACTAGATATAGCATTGTGGGGTCTGACACCTTAACTTGGGTCACCCTCTTTCTGTTATGACTGAACCGGTTTACACGACCAAGTCGATAAGTCCATGTCTGCTTTTAAAACCATCGCTGCTGGAAAAATAAATGTCCAAGGTTTGGTTGTGTTTGCTTTAATTTCTAAATCGTCTAATGAAAAACCGCCTTTAGCAACGACTTCCTTAGAAGCATCAATCATTTCTAATGGAAGCTTTTCAATTTTAACGTTTTTATTATGTCCATTACGAATTAAAATGGTGACATGAAGGTCGCCGTTCTCTGATTTTTTCGCTTGTAAGCCTAAGAAGTTCACTTCACCTTCACGAGGAGGATCGATTTGTTCGACATACTTTTTTAGTTTTTTGCGCTCAGCTTCTGGTAGCCCTTTTTCCCAAGATTCAGCAAGATCCAGTCTGTGCTTAGCTTTAAGTTCAAAAGCAATTGTCCAGTTTTTCGTTGAGAAGTCTTTTTTCAAAACTGTGTCAGCGGGGAAAACGAACATCCAAGGGCGGCTGCTTCTAGCAGGAAGTTCCCCAAGTACACTCATATCGAAGGAATGACTAGCAATTGTTTCTTTATTTTCATCCAAAAGCAATAGTTTAACTTCTTCGAAGGTGATCGCTTTATTTAAGCTGTTGCGAACAAAGGCAATCGCAGCGACTTCATTGTTTTCAGGTCGTAATTCAATACCAGATAATGAGATTTGATTCGGTTTCAATGGAGCAAGCTCATTGTTTAGGAATCGATATACATAGTTTTGTTCGCTTGATAGATTCCACTCTGGATGAATGGATAATTCAGTAATAATTTCCTCATCTGTCTGAACATCCGTTTCATTTAATAGATCGCCAGAAGAAATAATAGAATCTTTTCCTTCTTTTTTAAGTTTGTTAATCTTTTTTTTGAAAATCGACACCATATTTATCTAACTCCTTATAATGTAAAGACGTACCCTGAATCAGTATGTAATGTTTCATACATTTATCGGATTCTGTATTAGCTACTATTGGGATGGATTTTTAAGCTTCTACTTGGTCATTAACCATTTGAACGAAATGCGCGATCTTCACAGCCATAGCCATTTCAATTGAATTAAACGTATACGTAAATAACTCAAGTCCTTCTTTTTGGTAGAGGCGTAAAGGGTCCTCTTGTTGATATTGGCGTAGTCCAATGCCTTCTTTTAGACGGGCCATATTTTCTAAGTGTTGAATCCATTCGGTATCGATTACTTGTAATAGCCAGATTTTCAACGTTTGGAAGAATGCTGGAGTTGTTTCGATACTTGCAAAATATGTTCCTAGGTTATACTCAATGGATTTTTCTATTTCTTTCTTATTCTGAATAGAGTCTGAAAGAGTTATAGGATAGCCAGGTAGAAATTCATTAATTTTTGCAGTCAACTCATTAATATGCCACTCTTCAGGTGCAGTCTCCTCTGAGCAAAACTGGTCAATTACGTTCTGTATGGCATTTCGAACATGTGATTCTAGTTGACTATCAATGTTATCGGCTTCCATGATCCGATTGCGCAATTGATAAATAATATTTCGTTGTTCGTTACTAACATCATCTAATTTTAAATTGTATTCTCGCATAGAATAGTGGGACCCTTCGACAATCCGCTGAACACGATCCACGAATTCACCGATTTTTTTAAAGGTGATGAGGCCTGTGTTATCAGATGTAAACTTTTTCTCAAGCTTTTCTAGGTCTTCTGCGGCAAATCGATTAATCATATCATCTTCTAGTGAAATATAGAATTGTGAGGAACCAGGGTCACCTTGACGTCCAGCGCGTCCACGCAATTGGTTGTCTACTCGTCTACTTTCATGTTTTTCTGTGCCAATTACGTGCAAACCGCCAAGCTCAGCAACGCCTTCTCCAAGTAGAATGTCGGTTCCCCGCCCGGCCATATTGGTAGCGATTGTAATTTGGCCTTGTTGTCCAGCCATAGCAATCAATTCTACTTCTTGTTCCACACTTTTGGCATTAAGTAAGTTAAAAGGCAGGTTCTCTTCCTCTAAATAGGAAGCAACTTTTTCGGATTGTAGAATAGAGGTTGTCCCGATTAAGATAGGTTGACCAGTTGCATGCACTCGTTTTACTTCTTCGGCAACTTTTTGGTATTTCTGGTCTAGTGTCTTAAAAATAACATCTTGATGATCCACACGGATTTTGTCCCGATTGGTTGGAATTTGAATCACGTCCATGCCGTACACATTTTGAAATTCTTTTTCTTCGGTTTTGGCCGTACCTGTCATTCCGGATAGCTTCGTATACATTCTGAAGTAGTTCTGAATCGTAACAGAAGCTTGTGTTTTATTTTCTTCTGTAATTTCAAGGCCTTCTTTCGCTTCAATCGCTTGGTGCAACCCATCGCTTAACGATCGACCTTCCATGACGCGACCAGTGAAGATATCAACTAGCAAGATCTTTCCGTCTTTGATAATATAATCGACATCTTTTTCAAACATGACATGGGCACGAACGGCTTGAATGACATAATGAAAAAGCGTTTGATGCTCAAGATCATAAAGATTATCGATGCCAAATGCTTTTTCAACTTTCTCGATACCATCATCGGTTAAGCTTGTTGCTTTCGTTTCTGGATCAAATGTATAATCTTCTTCTTTCTTAAAGCGTTTCGCAAGACGAGAAGCAATATGTTGCAAATCGCTGTTAGAATGTGATTTTCCAGCGATAATTAATGGCGTTTTTGCTTCGTCTACGAGTACGCTGTCTACTTCATCAATGATGGCATAATGAAGGGGTCTTTGACTTTTATCTGCAATACTAACAGCCATATTATCGCGTAAGTAATCAAACCCGAATTCCGTACCCACTCCGTACGTAATATCCGCAAGGTAGGCCGCTTTCTTTTCATTCGGCTGCATATTTGGTACATTTAAACCGACCGTTAATCCGAGGAATTCATGAATTTGCCCAATTTTTTCCCGATCTCGAGTGGCTAAGTAATCATTGACAGTAATGACATGAACGCCTTTGCCTTCAAGAGCACGTAAATAGCTTGGAAGGGAAGCAACTAGTGTTTTTCCTTCTCCCGTGGCCATTTCTGCGATATTTCCTTCCGTTAAGACAAGTCCGCCGATCATTTGGACATCAAAATGCCTCATCCCAAGTACTCGTTTTGATGCTTCTCGAACTACAGCAAAGGCATCTAATTTGATGTCATCAATCGTATGCCCGTTTGTTAAATCATCTTTAAATTGGGTCGTCATTTCTTTAAGCTGTTCATCGGAATATTGAATATATTTTGGCTCTAATGCATTAATTTCATCCACCATTTTATAATATTTAGTAAGTCTTTTTTGATTTGTATCTCCAAAGGTGTTTTTCAGAAAGGACAACATGTAAAACGCTCCTTAACTAGCATAAATTCTTTCTTTCAAGTAATAATATTACCAAAAATAAGAGGTATTTGCTATACATAGTAAAAGTCTGTAAAATTTAACAATTAACCGTTTGTATTTATCAAGTAGAGCAAGGTAATATCATATTAGATAAAAATAGTTTGTAAGTTTATTAGAATTCTAGTATCATATTTGATGATATCAGTTTTTGTTGATTGGACTAGGAAAAAAGAGAATAGCGTCAGGTGACCATTTGCTGAACTACCAAATAAATGAAATGTACCGATCTGCTCATTCTTTAATCTTAATTTGGATATGATATTTCTAAGGAGGTACTCCATGGTTTACCTTGCCTTGTTACTATGCTTTGTGGCATCTATTATCATTACACCGCTTGTTAAGAAATTTGCCATTAAGATTGGTGCGACTGACAAGCCTAATTATCGTAAAGTTCATCAGAAAGTTATGCCCCGTCTTGGCGGATTGGCAATTTATATTAGTTTTCTCATCGGTTGGGTTTTTCTAAGACCTACGGATGACTTATCAACAATCCCACTTCTTGTTGGGGGATTAATCATTATTATTACTGGATTTTTCGACGATTTATTCGAATTATCCGCTAAATTAAAATTTCTCGCTCAAATAGTTGCAGCAGGCATTGTCGTTATTGGCGGCGTTCAGGTAGATTATATTAACTTGCCTTTTGGTGGCGAGCTTCATTTTGGAATACTTGCTATACCTTTAACGATTATTTGGGTCGTTGGTATAACAAATGCAATTAATTTGATTGACGGCCTTGATGGACTTGCAGCTGGTGTTTCATCGATTGCATTAATTACCATCTCAGGAATGGCGATTCTAAAAGGTGATATATATGTAACGAGCGTTGCTCTCATCCTTTTAGGTAGCACACTTGGGTTTTTGTTTTACAATTTCCATCCGGCGAAAATCTTTATGGGTGATACAGGAGCGTTATTCTTAGGATATATGATTGCAGTTCTTTCCCTTATGGGATTCAAGAATGTCACAATGATTTCATTGATCGTACCAGTTATTATCCTCGGAGTTCCAATTTCTGATACATTTTTTGCGATTATTCGTCGAATTAAACACAAGAAGCCGTTATCAGCACCAGATAAATCACATCTGCATCACTGCTTACTTGAAGTAGGTTTTTCACATAGACAAACAGTATTACTCATTTATGCAATGGCTGCATGTTGCGGATTATCTGCTTTTATATTTTCGATGGCTACGTCTTGGGGCGCGATTTTAATAGGTCTTGTGCTCTTGCTTGCTGTTGAAGTTATTGTAGAAAAAATAGGTTTGATCGGTAAGGAATACCAACCTTTATTGCGATTCATCAATGCAAAAAATGATCAAATGAAAGATCGTTAATGTAAAACCTCTCTAATATGGAGAGGTTTTTTTACTTTTTTTAGTGTTATAAGATTTTGGATCAATTATTGCATTTTATATTTATTCTTTGTTAATTTGGGTTAATTTATGAAATTTCCTCTCAAATATTCTAATAAACGGATAAAACAACCTAGTTAAACCGAGTCGGCTTGAAATAAAACTACTTATGAGAGTATCGTTTAAAAAAACATTGTGAATATAATCAAAAAACAGCTGCACCCTATATGGTACAACTGTAATTTATTCATTATTCATCATCGTGTGAAAGGCTGCCAACGCTTTTTCTGTTCGTTAACCCTAAATGTTTTCTCAATAAATTTTGTGTTTCTGTCAGCTTATCTTTATCAAGGTTGAAGACGTATGAGTTATTTTCTCTACCGTCTGTACCTTCGAGTTGAAGGGTATCAATTGTCAGGTCATTTTTAGCGGTAGCGTACTCAACAAATGTTTTCATTTCATTAAAGGTCAAGTTCGTTTTCATATTTCCACCGACCGCTTCGATTATATCAGGATATTTCGTTACAGCGTGAATAGTTGTTGCCTTTTTTATCATAGCTTGAATAATTTCTTGTTGCCGTTGCCCTCGTAAAAGATCGCTATCTTGCTTACGTGTACGGGCAAGTGCTAATGCTTCTTCACCATTCAAGGTTTGCAAGCCAGGTTCAAGGTGAATCGCGTTATGTTGATCTTCAGCGTTTTTCTCATTCAATTCATAAGGAACTTCGACTTCGATTCCGTCAAGAGCATTGACAATATCTATGAATGCATAGAAGTTCATACGCACATAATAATCGACTGGAATATCAAGAAGGTTTTCAACGGTTTCAACGGTGACCTTGGGACCGCCATATGCATGTGCATGTGTAATCTTTGTGTAACGATCTTTTTTAGGGACGTACACATAAGAATCTCGTGGAATACTTAATAATTTTATCGATTTATCTTTTTGATTGAAAGTAGCCAGTATTAAAGCATCTGAGCGTGTGGACTCTTCATACTTTCTAGAATCACTATCATCTACACCAATAAATAGAATGGATGTATTGTCTACCTCTGGATTGACCTTCGCTTCACGCTTAGATGAGAGGCCAATTGATTCAAAAGACTTATCAATGGCAGAAGCGGCTTTATTGTACAAGTACGCTCCATAGGCAGTGCCAGTGATAGTTAGTAATAAAAGCGGAACCAAGAACCATGCAACAAGTTTTTTGCGTTTCTTCTTGCGCCTTCTTTTGGTAACTCTGTACATGCGTTGGTTTGACATTTTTCTTTCTCCTTCATGGGCAGAATCCAGACTGATATATCTATGAAACTATACTCTACAACATTCTACATTTTTTTTACTGTTTCGTAAAATAAATATTATAGGTAGTAGAAAGCCGTTTTAGGAAATGGATTATTTATCTCGTTCGAGGTACAGCTGTTCCCCTTCTTCCATCCGACTTTGTCCATTAGTCAATTCTGTCATCCAAGCTGTAAAGGCATCCTTTCCAGACTTTTCTACATATGTTTCAATGATTACATTTTCAAGGTAATGTATTTCTTTTACTTCATAAATAGACGATCGCAGCTCATTTTCCAGTTTGCCAAGCCAGGTGTAATCGATATGAGTAGCCATTACCTGCATGAGCTTTCTTTCGACAATCCCAGTTGCGTCAATTCCTTCTGATGTTGACTTACTGTAGGCACGAATCAAGCCGCCTGCTCCCAGCTTGATGCCGCCAAAATATCGAGTAACAACGACTGTCGTATCTTTTAGACTCTTTTTTTTCAATACTTCAAGAATAGGGACGCCAGCTGTACCGCTTGGTTCACCATCGTCAAGTGCCTTTTGGATTTGATCATGCTCGCCAATTAAGTAGGCAGAACAGTTATGTGTAGCATCTTTGTGTAATTTTTTGATATGTTGAATGAAGGCCTGGGCTTCTTCTTCTGTTTCTGTACGGGCAATATGAGAAATGAAGCGGGACTTATCAATGATGATTTCATGTATGCCATTGCCTTTTACAGTTAGGTAGGATTGTAGCATAATAGCTCCTTTCTTTTTAAAAAATAGTAGTTTGATTTATAAAAAGATAATGTTTAATTTTTTTAAAAGAGTGTAAGGCTTTTCTTTATTATAAGGCTTTCGCCATATTGCTGCAATTTTCGATGGGCACGTGTTTGTACGATAGTATTAAGTATGTAGTTATTTTTTCTTAAAAGTCATACGATAGTAAGGTGTGTAAAGAAATTTTAATATTAGGCTGTTTTCTTCATGGTATAATAAGGTCTATTGTTCTATAACATTTTTCTGTACTAGATGATGAGATTATGCTTAAAAGAATATTTTGTTTGAAAAAGCAAGCTTGAAATTTCTAGAGGAAAAATTGGGACGTTTGAAGCTTAGGGCTACAAGGGATGTAATTATAATTCCTTATGCGGTAAACCTATTTTTAGGTATAATGGATTCATTCACCGTTTGCTTATACTGGCTAGAATGGCTTAGGATAATAATATAGAGTCGGAAAGTCAAACGGCATATATAGGATATGAATGAACAATGGCTAAAGGGCGAGTTACGTGCGATTTGTGCGACAATAGACCTTGGCAATTACTACTAAGAAGCGAATACTTTTATTCAATAAAGTGAAAATCCGTCAATTGGCGTTGATGTAAGAGATAAACCAACCAAAAGGCTGGATGTAATCGGAGGAATCTAAATGTCCTTGAAAAAAATGGATGTAAAAGCTTTGGACATGATAGTTGAAACGATGATCACGACTGTTGGAGACAGCAAAGTTGAAATATTTGAAATTAAAGAGCAATGCCTTCGTGATTTTGAAGAGATAACGAAGGAGCTTGAAGAAGTGAAAATCCGGGTTGCCATCGTGATCGAAGAATGCGATGTGCTCGAAAAAAAGGCTAAATTATCGAGAAAACGTCTTTCGGAAGTGAGCAAGTATTTCAATGATTTTTCTGAACAACAAGTTCGTGATGCTTATGAGGTTGCTCATAAGTTACAAGCGGATTTACAGATGAACAGTCAAATGGAGAAACAATTGCGGCTACGTAGGGATGATTTAGAAAGAAGGTTGCGTGGGCTTGAACAGACGATTGATCGAGCAGAGCATCTTGTTTCACAAATTTCGGTTGTTTTGAATTATTTAACGAGTGATTTGAAGCAAGTGGGTGCCGTGCTTGAGGATGCGAAACGCAAACAAGACTTTGGCTTGAAAATCATTGAGGCGCAGGAAGAAGAGCGCAAGAAGCTTTCTCGTGAAATTCATGATGGACCGGCACAAATGCTGGCAAATGTCATGATGCGGTCAGACTTAATTGACCGAATTTATCGCGAACGAGGCGGTGATGAAGCGATCATAGAAATTCGGAACTTGAAGGTAATGGTCAGAAATGCACTTTATGAGGTGCGCCGAATTATTTATGATTTACGTCCAATGGCACTCGATGATCTAGGGTTAATACCTACTTTAAGAAAATACCTGCAAACGACCGAAGATTACAACCATGGTATAAACATGACATTTATAAATTTAGGTGAGGAAAAAAGACTGCCGTCTGATATGGAAGTCGCGCTATTCCGTCTCGTGCAAGAATCCATTCAAAATGCGTTGAAGCATGCAAAACCGAAAAGCATCCAAGTCAAGCTTTCGATGACGAAAGAAATGGTCATTGTCATGGTGAAGGATGATGGTATTGGCTTTGATTCTGATGTTCAAAAAGCAGGATCATTTGGATTAATGGGGATGAGGGAACGTGTCGAGCTTCTTGAAGGCGAAATGATGATAGATTCCCATCAAGGTGTTGGAACACTCGTATCAATAAAAGTCCCACTTAAATAAATGATTAGATAGAAAAAATTTGGTAATGGTACAAAGACAAGGGGGAAGCACGATTGAAAACAAGTATTATTATTATAGACGACCATCAGCTTTTTCGTGAAGGTGTAAAAAAAATTCTAGAATTTGAACCTGCATTTGATGTAGTTGCAGAAGGGGACGACGGTTGTGAGGCGATGAATTTAGTAGAAACTCACCGTCCTGATGTAGTCATCATGGATATTAATATGCCACAACTAAATGGTGTGGAGGCAACTAGATTACTCATTGAGCGTTTCCCAGATATGAAGATTATCATTCTATCGATTCATGATGATGAGAACTATGTAACCCATGCACTGCAGACTGGGGCACAAGGTTATTTATTAAAAGAAATGGACGCAGATGCGCTAGTAGAAGCTGTAAAAGTAGTGGCAGACGGCGGATCGTACCTGCATCCGAAAGTTACCCACAATCTAGTAAAAGAGTATCGTCGAATTGCTATTGAACAAATGGAAGAAAGAGAATCTTCTTTATATATACCTGAAATCAGAAAACCGCTTCATTTATTAACGCGTCGGGAATGTGAAGTGCTTCAGCTTTTAGCAGATGGTCAAAGTAACCGTGGAATCGGTGAAACGCTGTTCATCAGTGAAAAAACTGTAAAAAACCACGTCAGCAATATTTTGCAAAAAATGAATGTCAATGACCGTACGCAAGCTGTTATTTCAGCAATTAAAAACGGTTGGGTTGAAGTAAAATAAATAAATGATTGGATGTCCACAGCTGAAATGTTGGAGGAAGCCAACGAAAATCGTCTAGCTTGATCGATGTTACAACGATTAAGGCTGGGCGATTTTTATTTGAAGGACATGGGGCGGGTCTTCGCGATTTAATAATATAGCCAATCTACTTAACGGTTATACTAATATTATTGAAAAGCTGTCCAAAATCTGGCTTCGCACCGCCACCATTGTGATTAGGTGAGTGTAGCGTGTTATAATGATTGATCTTCATGTGAAAGGTGACGTAATAACCTTGTAGGAGTTTTGCATGCAATGGATTCAGAAGGAAACTATACGTATAATCGAGTTCCTGTGATCCAAAATTCAAGTACTACGCTCTGGAATAAAGGTCTCGCGATTCGAGATCTGGCTTTCACGCGACGTGAATGAGGTCTTGCGATCCAAATCCAAGGGCTCCTTTCCGACTTTCTATTAAAAGTACCGCAAGATTTATGATGCAAATAGAGGGATTTTCAGATAAAATGGTGATTATGTTTAAATGAGAATAATGAAATAAGGATGGTAGTGTTTTATGAAAACGGCAGTTGTTACGGATAGTACGGCCTATATTCCGGAACATATACGTAAACAATTTCATATACATATGGTTCCGCTTCAAGTTGTGATCGGCAATGAGACATATCGGGAAGAAATTGATATAACAGCGGATAAATTTTACGATGTGGTTAAAACACAGGATAAGCTTCCGACAACTTCTCAGCCGCCAACAGGTTTATTTGTCGAGAAGTATGAGGAATTAGCGCAAGAGTATGAGGCAGTTGTGAGTATCCATTTATCAAGTGGGATTAGTGGGACGTATCAAGGGGCGGTTAGTGCAGGAGAGATGGTTGAAAGTCTAGATGTGCACGGCTTTGATTCGGAAATCAGCTGTTATGTTCAAGCTTTCTTTGTTCTTGAAGCAGCGAAGATGGCCTTAGATGGAAAAGGGCCAGACGATATTCTTGCTCGATTGAACGTCATCAAGCAATCCGTACGTGCCTATTTTATGGTGGATGACTTGGCACATTTGCAGCGTGGCGGACGTTTGAGCAGTGCCCAGGCGTTGATTGGCAGCCTCCTTCAAGTCAAACCAATCCTCCATTTTGTAGACAAAGTGATCGTTCCTTTTGAAAAAATCCGTACCCGGAAAAAAGCGATGAAACGAATTGCTGATCTACTCGGTCAAGATGTGGCTCAAGGCGGCACGTATAAAGCAGTCATTATCCATGCAAAACGAGAAGCAGAAGCGAAAGAATGGCAAAAAGAACTCAAAACACAATATCCGAATGTTGAATTCGATATCAGCTATTTCGGACCAGTTATTGGCACACATCTTGGCGAAGGCTCCATGGCGATGGGCTGGTACAAGGTTTAAGAACGTCTGACCTCTGTTGGGGTGGGCGTTTTTTTGTTAGTTTAGTTAGGACTTTAGTATGTGATCCATTATCTATGACGAACCGAAAAGACTTGCTTTGGCGCGTAAATCAGGAATCCGGCACGAAAAGAGCTCGCTCCGGCACGCAAATTTCAAATCCGGCACGAAAAGTGCTTATTCCGGCACGCAATTTGGAAATGTGGCACGTAAATTTCTGTTTCCAGCATCTCGGGCACAGGCCGCCCTAGTTTTTACGTGAAATAAGCTCGATTTGGGTCTTCGAGTAATCGAATGAATACGTAGTCGATTAATTCTTGATATTTTTAGAGTTGTATCGGATCGCGCTATTACATTTTACCTAGTACGAAAGAATCGGATAGAAATCTATTATTTTAATAGTGGTCATGGTATAATTTCGAAGCATCAATCAATATGGAAGATTAAACTTATCTTTCTAGAAAATAGCAAACTTCATCGAAAGGGGAGGACGCAAAGCCATGGGTCTAAAGTCACTTGTGTACAAGGATCGCCAGGTTGCCGAGAGGATAGGTAAAATGTACTGAATGTTTATAGCATTTTTGATCCTAAATGTGTGCAGGTGTAACTGGACTCTTTCTTTTTATAGTTTAAGCAAAAAATATTTGAAGATTAGGAAAAAGGAGTAGGAATGATGGGTTTACGTAATGCTGCAATTGGTAGGAAACTGTTCGTACTAATACTTAGTTCTTTCATCATCTTTGGTGTAATCGGTGGAACTGGATACTACTATATGAATCAAATGAATAAAAAATCAGATCAAATGTACTGGGATGCTTTGCTTCCGGTAAAATGGCAAGGTCAAATTCGCATAAACACACGGGCGATCGATAATAGTACACTTGAGATGTTGCTTACATCTGATATAAAAAAGAAACAGGATTTAAAAGAACAAATTGACGCGCTAAAGAAGGACAATGAAACGTTGATACAGGCGTTAGATAAAAGTCTGATATCTGAATCTGAGGTGGAACATCTATCTCAATTTAAGAAAGAGTATCAGAAATATGTAAATGCGGTTGAAGACGTATACAATGTTGTACTGTCAGGCGATAAAGATTTTTTAGGCTATGCTAAATATCAGCAGGAGGTACAGCCAGCACGAGAAAAATCCAATTCATTACTGAATGAAATAGGCGAATATTTTGAGAGTTATGCGGACGAATTAGGTAAAAGTATTACAGAGAGCAGTCATGACAGTAATAATATCGTTATTAGCATGATTCTTCTGTTTATTGTGATAAAAGGTGTACTTGGATTTATTATAACGCGGATGATTACCAATCCGATTAAAGAAATTGAAACACTAATGGGAAATGCGCAAAATGGGGATTTAACCGTTGCGGGGAGTTATCAATCCAAAGATGAAATTGGTCGGTTGACTCATTCTTTTAATAATATGATGGTAAAGTTGCGCGAGTTGATGGCACAAGTAAACATAACTTCTGAACAAGTAGCCGCTGCCTCTGAGGAATTAACGGCAAGTTCAGAAGAGTCGAGTAAAGCAAGTGAACAAATTGCCAATACCATTCAAGAAGTGGCACATGGAGCAGATCAGCAGGTGAAAAACACTGAGGAAAGTTCAAAGGTTGTAAAAGAAATGGCGCTAAGTATTCAACAGATTGCTTCCCATGCTCATAATATATCTGCCAATTCGGTAGAAACATCACAAAAAGCGCTGGAAGGGAACGAAGCAATTCAAACGACAATTGAACAAATGAATTCGATTCATTTGACCGTTACGCAATTATCACAAATTGTCAAAGGGCTAGGTGAACGGTCAAAAGAGATTGGCAACATTATTGAAGCAATTACAAGCATTGCCTCGCAGACAAATTTACTCGCATTAAATGCGGCAATCGAGTCGGCAAGAGCAGGAGAACATGGCAGAGGGTTTGCTGTAGTAGCGGATGAAGTACGTAAATTAGCAGAACAGTCCGCTGAATCGGCTCAGAATATTTCCGAACTCATCACATTAATACAAGATGAGACAAATCTTGCTGTTCAATCGATGGACCAAACAACTAGTGAAGTGACCGGCGGAATTAGTGTAGTAAATAAAGCTGGGGAATCTTTTGCGCAAATTCGTTATTCTGTCGATGAAATATCTGCCCAGCTCCAGGAAGTGTCTGCTGCTTCCCAACAGCTTTCAGCGGGATCTGAACAAGTCTTACAATCCGAAAAACGATTAGCAGAAATTGCCGAAGCAGCTGCTTCAGGAACACAAAATGTAGCGGCGGCAACAGAGGAACAACTGGCATCAATGGAAGAAATCTCATCATCCGCTGCCACACTCTCTCATATGGCTGAAGAATTACAAGAGCAAATTGGCAGATTTAAAGTGTAATAAGAACTTTCAAGAAGGGTCTGACCCCATACGCTATATATTGTTTATTGTGTCATGTTCACGTCTTAAACGGTATTTAGTAGTTGCGGGGTCTGACCCTTTCATTATGGAAAGCTACGATCTTGTTGTTGTATAAGAAATCATTTAGGTCAAAAGTGTGGTATTATTAACAAATAAAAACATAAAAGGTAGAATCTATTTTTTGTAATCATAGTTGTGATTTATCTTTTTTTTATGGAAATCGTAAGTCCACCTATTTATAGAAATCATTCATCAAATTTAAATGAGAGGGATTATTGAGATGAATAAGTCTTTTCAGGGGGAAACTAAGGAAAAAAGAATGAATGAAATGACCAGAGAAGAAGACTTTCATTCTCTAATTATCGATCACCTGAACGCTGTTATCAAATTGGATGTCAGTGGGAATCTCTTAAACTGTAACAAAGCATTTGCACAACAGTTTGGTTATACGGAACAAGACTTCAATGAATCATTTATAGAGTCGTTTATTCAAGATTATACATATGAACAAAAAAAGTATGTTGAAGATGCTTTTTTAGGGAAAACAAATCGGTTTAATGCTTTAGTTGTTGGCAAAAATGGCGATACTCGCTATACAAATATTACCCTTCTTCCGATAGTTACTTCTGAAGGCATGGAAGTGTATATGATCATAAAAAATATGACTTTTTTAAAGGAGCAGGAAAGAGAGTTACTTCTGTGCAAAGAAAACTTTAATACGATTGGAGAAATTGGCAATATCGGGAGTTTTCATTACGAAATAAAGAGCGATCGCACGTTTTTTTCGAAACAAAAACGATTGATTCTTGGTATTAGTGAAGAGGAAGAATTTTCACCATCATATAAGCAAATTCTCGAGTTTGTCCATCCTGATGATCATCCTAAACTTGAAATTGCCTTCCAGCAAACTTTATTTAACAATGGCAGTGCTCATTTTGAATGTAGAGTTGTGAGAAGAGATCAAGCCATTCGTCATGTGTATGTACAAATAGAAGTCCTTTTTGACGAAATAGGTCTACCAGTTCGTGTAATTGGCTTCATTCAAGATATTACGAAAAGTAAAACAATAGAGTCCAAGCTTATGGAAAAAGAAAAGCAGTTTTCTCGAATTTATAATAACCTTGATGTTGGGGTCTGTTCTGTAAATATGCAGACTGGGCAAATCATTCTTTGGACGCAAGGAATTGAACAAATCTGCGGCTATCTAGCTGCTGAAGTGGAAAATAATACTGAATGGACAACCATCGTTCATCCTGAAGATTTGTTGCCATTTGTGGATCTATACCATGAGTTAGCAAAAGGAAACGCCCTTCGTCATCAATACCGTATCATCCATAAGAACGGTGACATTAAGTGGATACAACAATATATGATCCCTACTTTAGATGGTAGCGGAACATTTATTCAATTAGACAGCCTTATTACAGATATTACAGAGCAACATCTGTTACATGAAAAAGTGAAACATATTTCTTATCATGATCATTTAACCCAACTGCCAAACCGAAGAAAATTTAATAAAAAAATAAAACGATTTGCTAGAGAGTACGCGAATAGCGATAAGAAGTTTGCTGTGATGATCATTGATATTGATCATTTTAAATATATCAATGATACAATCGGTTACCCAAGTGGTGATGAATTATTAGTTCAATTTGCTGCTCGTCTTGCTTCTCTATTACCAGAAAATGATCAACTTGCTCGTCTCGGAGGCGATGAGTTTGGTGTTCTAGTCATTAATTTGGACTCGATTGAAACACTTGAAATGATCTCAAATCAAATTATCGATGGGTTAATCGAGCCGTTTTTGATAGACGGTTATGAATTATATGTCACTGTAAGTATTGGGATTAGTGTTTTTCCAGACAATGGGATAGATAGCTCGGACTTATTAAGCAATGCCGATATTGCATTAAACACAGCTGAGAAACAAGGTGAAAGTAAGTATAATATTATATCTCGATCAAGCAGTCTCGAGTCCTATAAATCATATAGCTTAGGCCGGGACTTAAGGAAGGCAATAGAAAATAACGAAATGACGTTGCATTTTCAGCCTCGAGTCGAAAGTTGTACAGGTGAAATGATGAGTGCCGAAGCTCTAATTCGTTGGAATCATCCAGAGTGGGGACTCATCTCACCGATGGAATTCCTGCCAATTGCTGAAGGAAACGGCTTAATTGTTCATATTGATAATTGGGTTTTAAAAGAAGTATGTAAACAGATAAGAAAATGGAAAGATGCTCAGCTAGCAACGGTGCCGATTTCGATTAATATTTCCGCTGTCCATTTTATGAAACGAGATTGGCTTCAAATGATAGAGAGAACGATTCAAGAAGCGGGAATTCAGCCAAGCGATATCGAATTTGAAATGACCGAAAGCTCTTGTTTGCACAATAAAGAAGTAGTGAAGAACACGATGAATTCATTAAAGGAAATGGGAATCACCATCTCTTTAGATGACTTTGGTACCGGATATTCTTCTCTATTTTATTTAACTCAATTTCCGTTTGACGTGATTAAAATTGATAAATCATTCATCCAAAATATGATTCATAGCGATCAAGATATGTTTATCGCAAAATCGATTATTTATTTAGCAAAAGGCTTGCAAATAAAGGTGGTCGCTGAAGGGGTAGAGACGCTACAGCAATTAAATCTGCTCAAAAAAGAAGAATGCCATCAAATTCAAGGCTATTTATTTAGTCGACCTGTTCCAAATGAGGAATTTAAAGCACTTTTGCAAAAAAGAATCCTCCAGCCGAATTAATGGAGAAAGGGTTTGACCTCGCACTCTAAATCAGTATGTAGTGTTTTATGCCTTATTTTATATTGTATTTTTGTTGTTGCGGTGTCTGACCCTTCTGATTATTTATTGAGTAGCGAATATAGAGATGATGTAAAATAAATAGGAGGTTTTTTTCGATGATTTCCCCTCACACTACCACTCCATATTCCCCCCATCTGCAGTACCACTTATCGGGTCGATTACTGCTAGCTGCTGAAATTCCTTTTCCCTCTGAATTGCTTACGGAACATATGCAAGCAGGTTATGTTGCTGCAAAAGTTGGTGTCATCCGTGAGAATGGCAAATATCAATGTTCACGCTGTAGTAATCGTCATCAACAGTTGTTTTACACGTTTCCTTGTAGCCTTTGTCAAAAAAACTGCACGTATTGTCGTTCCTGCATCATGATGGGGCGTGTAAGTGAATGTACGGAGCTTTACTCATGGACCGGACCTGAACTCCGTTTTTCGATTCCCCCTCAAGTAATGGCTTGGGGTGGCACACTTTCTGACGGGCAAAAAACGGCTTCTGACAGAGTGATTGCGGCGGTTGAACAAAATGAAGAGGTCCTCGTATGGGCCGTTTGCGGAGCTGGGAAAACGGAGGTGTTGTTTAAAGGAATTGACACCGCGATCTCAAGCGGTCAACGGGTTTGTATTTGCACACCAAGGACCGATGTCGTGCTTGAACTGGCTCCGCGACTTAAACAGGCGTTTCCAAATGTGGGCGTCGCGGCTCTATATGGAGGTAGTGAAGACCGTCATGTGGCTGCACCGCTTACTGTATCCACGACCCATCAGCTCTACCGTTTTGCCAATGCCTTTGATACGATCATTATTGACGAAGTCGATGCTTTTCCGTACTCTATGGACACATCCCTTCAGCAAGCAGTAGAGAAAGCAAAAAAACAAACCTCATCTACGATCTATTTAACCGCCACACCATCACGACAAATGCAGAATGCTTATCGAAAAGGGACACTTCAAGCGGTGACGATTCCAGCACGATACCACAGGAAGCCGATTCCAGTACCAACGATGAAATGGAGCGGCAATTGGCAAAAGCAGTTTCAGAAAAAGCAAATTCCTCTACAAATTCAATCCTGGGTTCGCGATCGGATTGAACGCAATATCCCCATTCTCTTATTTTTCCCAAGTATTAAAGTGATGAAAGCAAGCTTGTCTCTGTTTCAAAACATCGAACCCCGTCTGCTTGCTGTTCATTCAGAAGATCCTGAGCGGAAAGAAAAGGTCACGCTGCTTCGTAATCGGGATGTTCCCGGTTTGCTGACAACAACAATTTTGGAACGTGGTGTGACGATTCCTAAATTGGATGTCGCGGTCATTGGCGCGGAGCATCAAGTGTTTTCTGAAAGTGCCCTTGTTCAGATCGCCGGCAGAGTAGGAAGAAGTGCGGACCATCCGACCGGGAATATTACGTTTTTTCATTATGGCAAAAGTGAGGAAATGGTAAAAGCTGTTTTGCATATTGAAAATATGAATCGTGAGGCAGGTAAGCGAGGGTTGCTTGATGTTTGATCTATCTATCTTAAAACCACGACTCTGTCTGCTTTGTGATCAAGAAATAAACCAAAAGATATCATGGATGAGTTTGTTAATGCAGGAACAGGAGACGTCAGTCTGTGCGGACTGTTTCGCTAAATTTGATCCGATTAGCGGCGAGTTATGCCAAATATGCTCACGAGTTTTGTCAGCAGAGTTTCGAAGAGGTTCGCATTGCTTAGATTGCTACCGTTGGGAACAGGATCCAGATTGGCAAGGATTTTTAACGGAAAATCAGTCGCTGTTTCATTATAATGACTTTATGAAAGAAACAATTGCCAAATTCAAATATCGTGGTGACTATGCTCTCGCTGAAGTTTTTTCCCATTTTATAAAGGATGCGTTGCTTACATTAGCATTTGATTGTGTTACTGTGATTCCTTTAAGTAGAGAACGGCTGTTGGAACGGGGCTTTAATCAAGCAGAAGCGTTAGCTATTACTGCAGGTCAAACATGCATCCAGCCACTTACGAGAATTCATTCCGAAAAACAATCAAAGAAATCTCGCCGCGACAGGATTAATTTGCCGCAAGTTTTTCAGATCACCGATCCCGAACTGGTAGCAGGAAAGAAAATCCTACTAATTGATGATATTTACACAACTGGCTCAACATTAAGACATGCTGCCAAAGTGCTCAAGCTTGCAGGGGCAACTGAAATAAGATCACTCACGCTCGCCAGATAGAGATTTTTCTGTGGAAAAGGGGATGCCAGTTGAGGTCACTTTTTTAATTGTCGGGTTGGGATTAGTTGCTAAAGGATGTTTTTTGTAAACCCCTTAATATTTAACCGATTTCAGTCGATATAATAGTCAAAGAGTGCAGGTTTCCTGAAAGGGGATTAGCAAGATGGAGTTAACGAATTGTGCAAATTGCAATACATTGTTCGTGAAATCAAATTTTCGTGACGTATGTGATGTCTGTTTTAAAGAAGAAGAAGCTAAATTTGATATCGTCTATAAATATATTCGCAAAGCTGCCAACCGTACCGCAACGATGCAGCAAGTCGTCGACGGAACTGGTGTCGAAGAAGAACTTTTGATTAAATTTGTCAAAAAAGGTAGGTTGCGTTTGTCGCAATTTCCGAATCTCGGCTATCCATGTGAAAAATGTGGCACAATGATTAAAGAAGGAAGAATCTGTGGGAATTGCACAAACTCGATTCGTGCTGATTTGGCAGAGGTAGAAAAAGAAGAACAACGTAAACGGGAAATCGCTGAACGTGATCACCTAAGTGCCTATTATAGCAGAATGGAAGAATAGGGTACTATAATTAAAAGACAACATTCGACAAATACATGAAAAGATTGTCAATTGAAACAAATAAAAAAAACGAAAAGCTAACCGATAATAGTAAAAAAGGGAGTCAATAAAAAGCCGAAAGTGAGGATTGCGAGATGAAGATTAATCAGTTTGGACCATCGGGAATGAACCCGTATAATCGTCAACAACAAAAAGTAGATAGTGCAAAGATCTCTTCCGCTAAAACAACGGACAAGATTGAAATATCCTCCACAGCCAAAGAACTTCAGCAAACATCCCGGATTCATTTAGAAAGACAAAAAAAGGTAGATCAATTGAAAGCGCAATACGAAGCGGGCAATTATAAATTGAATGCTGAAGATACAGCGAAAAGCATTTTGAATTACTATTTTAAGAAATAAGGAAGGTAAGGAGGGATCAGTATGCCTACTGAAAAGATCATTACTGTATTAGACAAACTGATAAAGCTGCATAAAGGCTTATATGAACTAGCATCAAGAAAAACGGAGATCATTAAACGTAGTGATATGGATGCCCTCACTGCCTTGCTGAATGAAGAACAGAAGTACGTGAAGGCGATTGAGATGATTGATCGGGAAAGAGAAGCTACTGTTCACGAGTTTTTAATGGCTAGAAGTCCCGGAATGGCAAAAGCGACATTAACAGAAATCATCGAAATGGTCGATGGTCCTGAAAAACAGGAACTTGTACGTTTGCGAGCGGAGCTTAACGATGAAGTGAGCCATCTGAAAGAAAAAAACTCTCTGAACCAGCAGCTCATCTACCAATCTTTACAGTATGTCAATCTATCACTCGATATGTTACGGCCGAGGCCGCAAGAATACAATTATGAAAAGCCAATTCAAAATAAAAACCGCCAAGCGAAAAGCATATTTGATTCGCAGGCATAATTAAACGATATTTTAATAGAAATGGAGGTCTAAATCATGATCTCAACCTTTATGGGTCTTGAAACGGCTAAAAGGGGTTTGAATACTTCGCAAAGCGCTTTATATACAATGTCACAAAACGTTGCAAACGCTAATACACCAGGGTATACCCGGCAGCGCGTTAATTTTGCTCAAACTACAGCTTTCCCTACACCAGGAATGAACAGCCCAATGGTAGCGGGGCAACTTGGTACAGGTGTGCAGGCGGAGTCGGTACAAAGGGTGCGCGAAAGCTTTCTTGATGTACAATTCCGAAATCAGGCAAACAAAGTAGGCTATTACGGTACGCTTAGTGATTCTCTTGTTAAGATGGAGGGAATCATGAACGAACCGACAGAAACCGGCTTGCAAGCAACTCTCGACAAGTTTTGGAAATCATTGCAGGACTTATCTACCAATACAGAAAACTCAGGTGCTCGCTCAGTTGTAGCAGCAGGTGGTCAGATGGTTGCTGACACTTTGAATTATTACTATAACTCTTTAATGAGTGTACAGAAGGATATCGGTAATCAAATTACAGTTAAGGAACAGGAGATTAACTCGATTCTTGAGAATATTAGTGAAGTTAATCGCCAAATTAGTGAAGTAGAGCCAAATGGCTTCTTGCCAAACGACTTATATGACAAACGCGATGCGCTAGTAGACAGTCTGTCACAGTTGGTAAACATTAAAGTCACAAACGTAACTCCAACTGATTATGGGAATGCAAAGCCGATTGCAGAAGGTCTTTATAATATTGAAATGATTACGAAGGATGGACAATCATATACCCCACCTGTGAATCTTGTAAGCGTGAATAAATCAGGAATTCTTGGGATTAACAAGGTGAAAGTATCTTACGATCAAAATACAATGCCAAAGATGGTTGAAGGCGTGCAGTTTGGAGATAGGCTCGTAAAAGATACTAATTTTTCGGGACAGCTTGCTGGGCTAATTGAGAGTTATGGTTATTTGAAGACGGATGGAGTTACTACTACTGTAGTTGGACGCTTTCCAGATATGCTTCAGAAGCTTAATAATATGACAGAAGCATTTATGAATGAGTTCAATGCGATTCATAGACGAGGTTTTGCATTAAATGAAGAAACTGATATAGCTGCTGATGGAACAATTATCAAAAAAGCGGGTAATGAAAAAGATTTCTTTGAAATTATAGCAGGCAAGCATCCAGCAGAGGGCATTAAAGTACGCGATGAAATTTTAAAGGACCCAACTTTGATTGCTGCGGGTGGAAAGAGCGGTGCATCAGCGGATAATGAAAATGCGCAAAAATTAGCGGACTTGAAGAAAGTAGATTTTAATCAATATACGTATCTAATGGAAGATGACCCTTTAAATCCAGGTGAAAAGAAAAAATTGCCTCCAGGATTAAATGGAAGTCTGGATTCATTTTATTCAGGACTTATTGGGGCAATGGGAGTGGATTCACAAGGAGCAGAAAAAAACTATTCGAATTCCACAATTTTAGCCAATTCAGTAGATTATAACCGTCAATCAGTAAGTGCCGTTTCACTCGATGAAGAAATGACAGACATGATTCGATTCCAACAGGCCTATAATGCTTCATCTAGAGTGATTAATATGATGGATGAAATGCTTGATAAAATTGTTAATGGTTTAGGAACTGGCGGCAGATAAGGAGGGAAACAATAATGCGCGTAACACAATCAATGCTTTCTAATAATATGCTTCGTAACTTAAGCTCAAGCTATGATCGATTAGGAAAGCTTCAGGAACAAATTTCATCACAAAAGAAATTTACAAAGCCTTCCGATGATCCCGTGTCTGCAATGATGGGAATGACTTATCGTACGGATGTGAGTCGAATAGAGCAGTTTACTCGTAACATTGGTGAAGCCGAAAACTGGATTGACAGTACCGACGATGCTTTGGATCAGGCAACTAGTGCTCTTCAGCGAATTCGAGAATTAACAGTCAAAGCGAGTAACGGAACATATGAAGAGAAACAACGTGAAAGCATTGCAGCCGAAATTAAAGAATTAAAGGATCATCTGATTACGATTGGCGATACGCAAATTGGCGGGAAGTATATCTTTAATGGACAAAATACCAATATTAAGCCATCGCAGTCTGACGCAACAAAGGATCCTATCAATAATCCTGATGGGAATATTGTATACGGAAGTGCTGCGATTGAAATTGAGGTGTTTTCTGGCATTAAAATTCAAATTAATACAGATGCCTCTAGTACATTCGGTGATGCCCTTAAAAGTGATGGAAGTATTCAAAAAATCATTGACGCACTTGAAAATAATGATCCCAATATTGGCGATTTATTAGATGATATAGATGGAACAATCGATTCGTTCTTAACCACTCGCTCACAAGTGGGCGCCAGACAAAATCGTATCGAACTAATGACTGAACGATTAGGCCAACAAGAAATCTTTGCGAAAAAAGTCATGTCTAAGAATGAAGATATTGACATCGAAAAAGCAATCATGGACTTAACGACACAAGAAAGCATCCATAGTGCCGCATTAAGTGTAGGCTCACGGGTTATTCAGCCATCGTTAATTGATTTTCTAAGATAAGGATGCCTAAAAAGGGTCTGACCTCGCACCCCATACACAGTAGTGTTACCTACACTTAAATTATACTGTATAGGGAAGTTGCGAGATCTGGCCCTTTGGTTGTTTTGTTGGCCCAACCTTTTTCTTTTTAAGGAGTAGAGACTATGCAACTACCACAGATCAGGTTACAGTCCAATTTTATTAGGACAGGTTTAGATATAAAGGAGGCTGTCCAAAAAATTGAACAGCCTTCAGCAATCCAGTCGATTGAACAACCTAAGGCGATACTGGAAATTCAAACAACACCTGGAAAACTTTCCATAGACCAGACAAAAGCGAGAGAAGATATGGATTTAAAGAATTTATCAAAGCGTGTGGAAGAATTTGCACAGCTTGGTTATCAAGATTGGCTGGATGGAATGGCAAGAAGAGCAAGCCAAGGTCAAGAACTTAGACATATTGAAAAAAGTGGCAATGCAATCGCATCTCTTGCAAAGCAAAACGGTTCAAAGCCTCAGAAGCAATTTAATGTTGGTTGGATTCCATCGCACTTTAGTGTTCAAATTGACTATCAGCCTGCAGAAGTAAATATTGAAGCTACCCCTCAAAAACCAATTATTCAAGCAGAGACGCAAAAACCAATTCATGAATACACACCTGGAGATGTAAATGTTGAGGTACTAGAAAAAAATTCACTGGATATTGACTTTATTAATCTATATCCAGAAGTGACGGGGGGAAAATAAATGAAAGTACAAACAAAATTTCATGGTGAAGTAGAAATAGAAGAAAAAGATCTTTTTACATTTGAAACTGGGATACCAGGCTTTATTGATGAGAAGAAGTTTGCCTTGCTTCCATTAAAGGGGACACCCTTTATCGTTTTACAATCCATGAAAACAATGGAAGTAGCATTTATCATAAGCAGTCCATTTGAATCCTTCCAGAACTATGAAGTGAAGGTATCACAAGATGTATTATCGGACTTAAAAATTGAATCAGAAAAAGATGTTTCTATATATGTCATATTAACGGTAAGAGATCCGTTCAACGAAACAACTGCGAATCTTCAGGCACCGATTGTTTTGAATATAAGCAATCAATTAGGAAAGCAGTTCATTATGAATTCTAGTAACTACTCCATCCGTGAATTACTTATTCCTTCTACAGAACAGGAGGAGAAATGATGCTCGTTTTAACTAGAAAACTCAATGAATCGATAATGATTGGCAATGATATTGAGATCACAATCTTAGCAGTTGAAGGTGAACAAATTAAACTCGGCATAAACGCTCCGAAACAGGTTGAGATTCATCGGAAGGAAATTTATCTGTCCATTCAACAAGAGAATAATGAAGCGATAAATACAAAATCAACTCTGCTTTCAAATTTAAGTGACTATTTTAAGAAAAAGTAGAGAAAAAAGTTATCAATTCTATTAACTATTAAATTTAAGTGACGATATTACTAATAGAGCGTTGGAAGGTGACACAGGCGGCCGACTTGATCACCCTTCAACGCCAAATCCCACAAGGACGTGGAACTTAAAACTCAAGGAGGAAACAAACATGATTATCAATCATAATATCGCAGCACTAAACACACATCGTCAATTATCAAGCGCTTCAGGTGCACAATCTAAATCAATGGAGAAACTAGCATCAGGTCTTCGTATTAACCGTGCTGGAGATGATGCAGCAGGTCTAGCGATCTCTGAAAAAATGCGTGGACAAATTCGTGGGTTGGATCAAGCTTCTAAAAACTCACAAGATGGTATCTCAATGATTCAAACGGCTGAAGGTGCATTAAACGAAACACATGACATCCTTCAACGTATGCGTGAACTTGCAAACCAAGCAGCAAACGATACAAACGTTGGTGTTGACCGTAATGAAATCCAAAAAGAAATCAACCAATTATCTTCTGAGATTAACCGTATTGGTAACACTACTGAGTTCAATACACAAAGCCTTTTAAAAGGTGATGGCAAAGCAAACTTAGCTGAAACTGGTAAGACTACGAATGCTAATTTAACTGGTGGTACAGTAAACACTACACAGGCTACTCAGACTGTAACTATTGGTGCTGCTGCAACAAATGGGCAAACAGCAGAATTTACATTAAATGGTCAGAAGATAACTTTGACATTTGCTACGAATAATGCATCTGACCAAACAAAAGATGGTAAGGCTTTTGATGTTACAGGGAACAGTGCAACAATTTATTTAAATAATACTGTTGGTGGTACTCCAGTTGCTCAAGATGAGACAAACACTGCAGCAGCAATTGCAAATGCCTTAAAAGAAGTAATTGCAAAAAATGATACATTAAAAGGTAACTTTAGTGTTGATGGCACAACAGCAGATGAAATAACTGTAGCTGCTACAGCAACAGGTTTATACAAAGGAGCAGAAGGCAATATCGCGGCTTCTGGTGGAACAATTAATGGTGCAAATTCAGGAACAGCGGATGTAGGTCTAACTACAGAAGTAAAAGCTACTGCTGCAGATGTAGTTGATTTCTCTGGAGCTACAACTGCAGCTTTAGCACAGGAATTTGTCGGTAAAGGATTTACAGTAGGGGACAAGCAAATTGAATTTTATAATGCTGATAAAGGTGCATACACAGGTAAGGGAATAGGTGTTAATATTAGCGGTGTTACAAATGCAGCTGGGATGGTACAAGCTGTAATTGACCAAGCTGGCCCTCAAGTAAAAGATGTAGTATTTTCTGCAGGAACTGCTGGTAAACTTTCTGTAACAGCTGCTGTTGGCGGTAAAGCTGGAAATGATATTCGTGTTACTGATGGTGGTACTCAAGAGAAATTTACTGCTAATTTCCAAGTAGGTGCAAATAAAGGTCAATCAATGACTATTGAAATTGCAGATATGCGTTCTGATGCATTAGGTATTACTGGTAAAGCAGGAGATGATGGTTTCACAGCTTCAAACACAGTAACTGATGGTACAAGTAATAATACAAAAGAAGCTGCACTAGATGTTTCAACTCATGAGGCTGCATCTTCAGCAATTAAAGTTATTAATGATGCGATTGAAAAAGTATCAGCACAACGTTCTAATCTTGGTGCATTCCAAAACCGTTTAGAACACACAATCAACAACTTAAACACATCTTCTGAAAACCTAACTGCTGCGGAATCTCGTATCCGTGACGTAGACATGGCGAAAGAAATGATGGAACAAACGAAGAACTCTATTCTCTCTCAAGCAGCACAAGCAATGTTGGCTCAATCAAATCAAATGCCTCAAGGAGTTTTACAACTCTTGAGATAATGATTTAAGGGCGTCTTATCTGGTAACGGGTAAGAGTATAACTGGGTGAATTGCTGGAACTTCCTAAAGCCTCATCAACCACAACGTAACTGGAAACGGTAAGCGTGAAGGTGTGAAAATGATGAGGATGAAACAATGGATAATCAGCAGCCAAGCTCCTGTGAGGAAACTCTGGAGAAGGTTCAACGACTAGAGAACACGGTCTAAGGCAAAAAGCTATGACTATGAATCTCGTAGGGCAGCAATAGCTGTTCGAAGTGCCCAGCTCCATGAAAAATATGGATGAAGATATAGTCTATTCTGTAATCGAAAGATACAGTCGCAAAGCAAGCGAACCAACAACCACAAGGAGTTCTTCAACTTCTTCGTTAATTTTAGATATGAAAGGGGCTCTAGATTTTCTAGGGTCTCTTTTCGTATGATATTGTTTGATTGGAGGATCTTATGGATAAAGAGGAGTGGGAACGTAAACAGTTCCTTGAAGAGCAGCTTGAATGGTGTATAAAACAAGACCAAATATTAGAAAAGATAGAAATGAGGCTTCGCGAAATGAAAATAATCGTTCAAACTACTCTAGATTATGAACTTACAGTGGTAGAAGTTGAACGATTGAATGGTCAACTAAATGAATTGAAAAGTGAGGTTCATTTTTTAGAAAAACAACTACACTCTGTTGTCCATTAGTCAGGAGGAAGTTAGTGACTATGAATTAAAGCAGGATCCATAACATTGATATCAGTGGCATTACGCTTTGCATATCTTGTAACTGCACGGCTTTAACATTAATCAAGGAGTATTCGGGTGCTGCAATGAATCGTAAATCTATTCAACAGAAAACCCCAGGAAAATCTTCTCCTAGGGCATCAACGAATTTCTAAAATAATAAAATATAAAATCAAAAATAAGTCCTAAAAAATCTGTTTACCATCAATATAAACAACAGGCTCCTTAATCACACAATCGATGTGAACGCCTGCTTCTGTTACTCCGCCAAAGGATTTGTTGCTGCCAAAGGCAATATGAACAGTGCCAAACACCTTTTCATCCTCTAACACATTGCCAGTTAGTCTGGCTTTTTTGTTTGTGCCAATGCCGAATTCTGCAATGGTTCTTCCAGGACCATCTCCTAACAGCTCCAACAGTTGTCTGCCCTTTTCACCATGTGCATTAATGAGTCTGCCATTTTCGATTACTAGTGTGACAGGTTCCGTTAATACACCGATTCCTGCGATAGAGCCGTCAATGTTGATCGTTCCATTTGCAGAGCTTTCGAGAGGAGCTATATAGCTTTCTCCGGAAGGGAGGTTGCCAGATTCGCCCTTGTTGCGGAAAACGCCTGTGCTTGGAATGGCTTTTCTACCTTTGATGGAGAAGGATAGGGTTTGGCCGTCCTTCATAATGTCTACTTGTTCACCTTCTTCAAGGATGTCACAGTATTGGGCGGTTAGCTGTTCCACCTCTGAATAATCTGCCAAGATCGCACCTTCTTCAAGCATATCTAATGTGAGGCCAGGCATGGTCGCAATACGTGCGCCGCCCGCTGAAGCTTCTTTTCTAGCCTTTGTATGGGTAAGGGAGTGTTCGGTAATACAAAGGACAATATCAGCAGCTTTCATCGCTTCACTGACGATTTTCGGTGGTTCTTCACCAGATTTCGATCGAGGTGCCATTTTGATTAACATTGTTTCATTGCCTAAATCAGTTCCAGCTTGGGAAAAGATTTCGCCAATTTCATGTAAGGAAGAATCAGTTACGATTAAAATCTGTTCATCTTGTTTAATATGTAAATTGTGAAGGAGAACAGATTTGGCTACGTCAATATATCTTTGCAAGATGGATCGATCTCCTTTTCTATATTCTGATATCATTTTAGTCAGATGGATGTTCTCTTAAATTGTTAAGCTCTAATTTTCAATGGGAATTTGTAGATGACATCGGCTAATTTTACTTTTGCCTTTTCCAAAAGCGAGATAAATTCATTTCTTTTCTCTTCTGTCATTCTATAAATCGGTCCGGATATCGTTAATGAGCCTATGATTTTGTGATGTTGGTCGAATACAGGGACCGCAATAGCGATGATATCTGGTGTGTATTCACCTTCACTAACTGCCCAACCTTGTTGTCTGATTTTTTCTAAGTCTCTTTTAATCTCTTCGGGATTTGTCATTGTTTTTTCTGTATACTGCTTTAACTCGTTCCTTGTTAAATAGCTGTTGATAAATTCTTCCGACATAAAGGCTAGAATGGAACGGTAGGAAGCGCCAACATACAAGGGGGCTCGACTGCCGACTGTTACAGAGAACTTTATTTTGTTATCAGGCTCAATCGCCTCAAAAGTAACAGCTTCATCCTTATCTAGAAGAGTAAGGAACACAGATTCCTCGGTTTGCTGAAATAGTTCTTCTAAAATCGGATGGATGAATTCCTTTACATTTAATCGATCATACATGGCCATGCCGAGCTCCCATGCTGCAAAACCTAAGGAGTATTTTTTGGTGGTTGGGTCTTTTTGTAAAAAATTACGTGATTCAAAGGTTTCAAGAATGCGATAAATTTTCGCATGATCCAGTTGCATTTTTTGAGCGAGTTCACTGCCGCTCCATTCTGGCTCGTCCTTTGTAAACATCTGAATAACTGTTAGTGCTACGTCAACTGTTTTTAGCATGGAATCCCCCTATCAATCATGAAACTCAGAACATTATCCCTATCATACCAAATATTTCTGATAGAAAGAGATTGCCTGAGTTTCAATTAAAAAGAATTGTTAATTTGAGTAGAGAAAATCAATGATTGCCGCAACGTACACTTTGGCGCAAGTAATGATTTGTTCTGTTTTTACTCTCTCATTATAGCCATGAATGGTCGGTAAGTAAGCTGGACCATATTGGAGTACAGGGATATTGTATTCTCTAAAGTGACGGGCATCACTGCTTGCCCACTGCATCACTCCGTATGCTTCATCTCCAGTTACGAATGTAATATTATCTGTGATCGCTTTACATACAGGGTCATTTGCATCTGTGGAATTGGCTTCACTTCTAAAGCCAAATCGTCTTAATTCATATTGAATGCCTAGAGCATCTAATTTTTCTGTTAAAAAGGAGGTCACTTCTTGTTGGGTAATCCCAAATGGTAAGCGACAGTCCACTTGAACTTTACAACTTTCAGGGATGACATTTGCTTTCGTGCCACCTTCAATTGTGCCAATATTGCACGTAATTCTTTCGAAAACATCGATATATGGTAATCGCTCTGTTTCCACTTCACGCATATAACGATGCGTTACCTCAATTAATGGTTTCACTTCTTCAGGAAGTTCAATTTGGATATCCCACACTTTCTGAATTTCTAAAAGTGCCTTCACCATATCACTAATCGCGTTATGACCGGCTAGTGGAGATAAACTTCCGTGTCCCGGTTGACCGTATACTTCAAGTTCAAACCAATAAGAACCTTTTTGACCGATCGTCGGATTTCTTGGAGAGGAGGGCTCAGCAATTAAACAGCCATCACCCTTCACAAGTCCTTTTTCTAACAGCCATGGTACACCAAACTCTCCGCCGGTTTCTTCATCAGGGACAATGACAAGTGATAATTGACCAGGAAGCTCGATATTCATTCGCTTAAGCAGGGTAGTAGCAAAGATTAATCCTGAAAGACCAGCTTTCATGTCACTAGCACCTCGTCCTAACATCCAGCCATCTTTGATTTCTCCGCAGAATGGGTCAAAGTCCCATTTAGATCGGTCTCCAGCAGGAACGACGTCGGTATGTCCGCAGAAGATTAGGTTTTTACCTTGGTCTTGATTGCCAATCGTTGAAATGAGATTGTACATTTTATCAGCTGATTCATGCCAATCTACAGCAATATCAAATTTAGTTAAATAATCTGTAATAAATTGGCTGATTTCTGTGGAATCACCTGGTGGATTTTCACTTGGAATTTGGATGAGCGCACTGCATAACTCCAATAATTCATCTTTTCTCGCTTCTACTTCGTCTATTAATCGTTGTTTTAATTGTGTAGTGTCCAATTATTTCACAACCCCTTGTTTTCCTAATGTTTGTAGATGATCCATTTTTCCATATAAGTTTTCTAACAGATTAAATTCTTCTTCATTATAGAAAGAGCATTTATTGTCACCGTAAACTTTAGCGACTTCAATGACGAATCGAACGACTTGTTCAACGTCCGTTAAGTGTGTAGCACCCGTTCCGCAACCTGCAACAGCTGTTTGGGTCGTAATTGCTACGCCGATAACAGGGCTAGTTGTGGCAACAGCTGGCTGAAGGATACTATTGATATGGAAAACACCATTTCCATAAGGAGTAATATCCTGCGTTGTGATCGGTAATGTCACAGGTAGTGTGCCAGTAGATTGTGTATAAACGTGCAGTAAATCATCGCTTATTTTTAGAATATAACCTTCTTTAACGGTTGGTGTAATCGCAAAACCTTTGTGATTTAGGATTGCATTTCCTTTTGTTGTATCAATAGATAAAATCGCGTCCATTTCCTTTGTAACCTCATGTTGATTCATCGTAAAAATGTCAACTGGTGAATTCATAAATGGAACTGGTTCGTGTGGTAAAGTTGGTGCTGTTGGACAAATATGTGTTGTAATAATGACATCGCCGATAAGCTGATCGCCTTTTTTCGTCATGTCCAATAGTTTAGCTGCAGCAGATACAGCAGAAAGTGCGCCGTCTCCATCAGAAACAAACCCAGTCATTTCAGGTCGTGCACCAATGCCACCAAGGCGTCCAATGATTCCTAAAGTAGGGGCTTGGCCACCTTTGGATTTCCCATCTTTACCTGGGATCGTAATTTTAACGAAATCAGTAGAACCGAGTTCACCATGGACAGTTTCTACCGTGATGTTTCCATCACCCTTGATATTACTTAAATAATTTTTAACATCTTCACCTGTTACGTACTGACTATCTAATAATTCATAAAGTTCGATGACATGTTTGAATGACATTTTTTTCTCCTCCTAGTTTTCTTTAAGTAAATGACATGATGCGATATGACCATTGCCTGTATCCAGTAACTGAGGGATCTTCGTTGAACAAATATCCATCATAAATGGGCATCGTTCATGGAAATGACATCCTGTGGGTGGATGAATTGGGTTTGGAATCGCGTCTTTTAAAATAATTCGTTCTTTGTTATCGTGTGGACTTTCTTTCGGGATTGCAGATAATAAGGCTTTTGTATAAGGATGTTTAGGATTTTCATATATTTCCTTATACGTACCCATTTCGACGATTTTTCCTAAATACATAACGGCAATACGATCACACATATAACGGACGACATTTAAATCGTGTGAGATAAAAATATAGGTAAGATTATATTCTCGTTGTAACTCTTTCAATAAGTTAATCACTTGGGCTTGAACAGAAACATCTAGAGCGGAAACCGGTTCATCGCAGATAATAATATCCGGATTTAGTACTAAAGCTCTTGCGATATTAATTCTCTGGCGTTGTCCGCCTGAAAATTCATAAGGATATCGTTTAGCGTGATAATGGCTTAAACCAACAATCTCTAATAATTCTAGAACACGCTTTTTTTGTGAGGCTTTGTCACCAATTCGATGTATAACTAAAGGCTCTGCAATCAGCTCGCCGACCGTTTTTCTTGGGTCTAATGAGGCGTACGGATCTTGGAATACCATTTGAATGGATTTACGAGTTTCCCGTAGTTTCTTCGCATCCATTCCAATTAAATTTTCTCCCCGAAACTCAACCGTGCCGCTAGAAGGGGAGATAAGCTGATTCACTAGACGAGCCATTGTTGATTTTCCGCAACCAGATTCACCCACAACACCAAGTGTTTCACCAGGCATGACGTCAAAGCTAACACCGTCAACAGCTTTGACACTTTGATTAGACTTTTTAAATGGAATAGGGCTGTCTATAGGAAAATACTTTCTTAAATCTCTAACTTTTAACAACGGCTCTGACATGAGTAGATCTCTCCTTTCTATTTAATCGTGTTTCTTTCGTTTGAAAATGGCATGCAACAAAATGCTTTTCTTTTACTTCAACCATTTCAGGAGCTTTGGAAAAACAGATGTCTCTCGCGTAGGAACATCGTGGTGCAAATGGGCATCCTTTAATCTCTTGTCTTAAATCTGGTGGACTACCTGGAATGGTTGTCAGCATTTCATGATCTTCGACGCTTTCTGTTATTTGTGAATCGAGTAGTCCCCATGTGTAAGGGTGCATGGGTTGATCGTGAATTTCTTCGACGGTTCCGTATTCAATCACATTACCTGCATACATAACAAGTACTTTGTGACAGATTTCCCAAACGACTCCTAGGTCGTGAGTAATCATAATAATGGACGTGTTGAATTCATCCTGCAATTTCTTCATTAATTCTAATATTTGAGCTTGAACGGTTACATCCAATGCAGTTGTAGGTTCATCAGCAATTAACAGTTTTGGATTACATGAGAGAGCAATAGCAATCATTACTCGCTGACGCATCCCACCGGAAAACTCATGCGGGTACATATTTAATCGTTTTTCTGGCGCTGGAATTCCAACTAACTGCAACATTTGAATGGCTTTTTGTTTCGCTTCTTTTTTAGAAACTTTTTGATGGAGTTTAATAGACTCCATAATTTGATCGCCAACTGAAAAAACAGGATTAAGACTTGTTAAAGGATCTTGGAAAATCATTGAAATATCATTCCCGCGAATATCTCTCATTTCTTTATCTGATAACGTTAATAAATCTTTGCCTTCAAAAAGAATTTTCCCTCCTGAAATGTTTCCAGGTGGAGTTGGGATTAATCGCAGTAAGGATGTTGCTGTAACACTTTTACCAGAGCCAGACTCGCCGACGATCCCAATGTTTTCTTTTCTATTTAATGTAAAGCTGACACCATTTACGGCTTTTGTCACTGTAGAACCGGATTTAAATTGAACTTCTAAATTCTCGACCTTTAGTAATTCATTCGACATAGGGGACACCTCCTATAATTAAACTTTCATTTTTGGATCAAGAGCATCCCTTAGTCCATCACCAAAAAGATTAATGCCGACAACGGTAATTAAGATAGCTAAACCAGGAATCGTAGCCATATGAGGATTTAATACTAGAAAATTCTTTCCGTCTTGAAGCATGCTACCCCAAGAGGCTGTCGGTGGCTGAACGCCTAAACCTAAAAAGCTTAATGAGGCTTCTGAAATAATGGCACCTGCAATGCTCATTGTGGCATAGACAATTAATGGTGCAATGCTATTTGGTAGTACATGATGGAAGATAATCCGGCTATGTTTTGCTCCTAGTGATCTAGTCACTTCGATATATTCAGACTGTTTCACACTTAGCACTTGGCCGCGGACGACTCTTGCAAATCCGGGGATGTTTCCGATACCGATGGCAATAATGACATTCATTAGTCCTTGTCCAAGAACACTCATCAATGTAATAGCGAGTAAGATAAACGGAAACGCAGATAGTCCATCCATAATGCGCATGATGATCGAATCGAATTTACCGCCAAAATAACCAGCAATAACACCTAAGAGAGAACCGATCACAGCGCCGAATAAAACAGCTCCGAGTCCAACCAGAATGGAAATTCTAGCTCCGTATACTAATCTACTAAAAATATCTCTACCATAATTATCCGTCCCTAATAAATGGCCTTCTGCTCCTATTCCTAACAGTGTTTTCGTTACATTCATTTTGTCAGGAGAATGCGTGGCAATAACAGGGGCAAAGATAGCCGTTAAGATGAGCAACAACATGATGAACAACCCAAAGGCAGCAAAACGATTTCGAATCAATTTTCTGAATAAAGAACGTTCATTTGTTTCAACCACATCGGTCGTTTGTAAAATTGCTTGGCTTTCTGCCATTAGTTCGTACCTCCTTTACCGTATTTGATTCTTGGATTAACGACTTTATATGAGATATCAACGAGCAGGTTGACGACTACATAAATCAATGCAATGAAGATGACCATGTTTTGGACAACTACAAAGTCTCTTTTTCCAATCGCATCAATAATTAATAATCCAATACCTGGCCAACTAAAGATCGTCTCTGTTAAAACAGCTCCCCCTAACATAGATGAAATTTGCAGGCCTAATACGGTAAGTAATGGAGTTAAGGCATTTTTAAAAGCATGCTTGCAAATGACAAAAAATTCATGTAACCCTTTTGAGCGTGCTGTCTTTACATAATCTTGTGAAATGACTTCCAACATGCTAGATCTTGTGATTCTAGCAAACTGTGCTGTTGGGATGGTGGCTAAGGCAATACTAGGCAAGATTAAATGGCTAATAAAGTCACCTATTCCTTCATCCATTGATCCCATTCCTGTAGCAGGGAACCAGCCTAAATTGACACTAAAGAATAATACAAGCATGATTCCGAGCCAGAAAATCGGCATGGAAACACCCATTAGCGAAAAGGTTGTAAAAGCATAATCGAAAATTGAATTTTGCTTTCTAGCGGCAATAATGCCAGCTGGTACACCGACTATAATAGCAATGAGCAGGGCACTAGCAGCTAGTATGACGGTATTCGGAAAACGTTCCATAATCAAATCGATGATTGGCATATTATAAGTTAGCGAGTTTCCTAAATCCCCTTGAAGTAAATTACCTATATAGTCAAAAAATTGAATATATAATGGGTCGTTTAATCCTAATTTTTCTGTTAAAGCTTCTATTTCTGCTGCACTAGCTTGGGGTCCAAGCATTACAGCTGCAGGATTCCCCGGAAGCATTCGGGTGATTAAAAAAATAATAATCGCAACAATCAATAAAGTAGGTATCATATTAAGAATTCTACCTAAAATATACTTTCCCATTCACGCTACCCCCTCTAAATTTATTCACTATTTGAAATATTAACTTACTATTTGAATAAAACATAGTTTATCATTTGATTAATTTTTTGTAAATAAGTGCTTATTAGCAATAATTTTTATTTTCTAATTAATCGAAAAATAGTATTTACATGTTTGTAATATTTGTGGTAGATTTGTATTCAATATATGAATACGTAATTCAATATTTAAAAAGACTTTCTTCGATAGGTAACCATCTTATCTCTATTGAAGGAAAGTCATATTTTGGTTGATTGATTTTTCTTCGAGCCTACAGCGAAGAAAAATCTTTTTGCACTTATCGGATCTTACGTCTATGAAAATAGACTTCTTGTTGAGGGGGTCCGTTAAGTAAAAATATAAAAATAATACAAGGAGGTTTTACAATCGTGAAGAAAATGAAGCATGTAGTATTATTACTTACTCTTATTTCTATTGCTTTAGTGATTAGTGCTTGTGGTGGAGCGTCACAAGATAAAGGTTCAGAAAATAGTAAAAATACTAATACTGAACCTAAAAGTGGTGGAGTCCTAAAGGTTGGACTTGCCTCAAATCCTAATACGTTAGATCCTATTAAATATACAGGGGCGTATGAGTCACAGATTATGAGATCGGTCGGCGACACTCTTCTTGTATATAACCAAGATTTAAGTGATTTCTCACCGTCATTAGCAACGGAATGGACTCCTTCAGAAGATATGAAGTCTTATACGTTTAAGCTAAGAGATGACGTCTATTTCCAACCAGGAAAATATCAAGATGGTCGAAAAATGTCGGCTGAAGATGTGAAATATAGCTTAGAACGTTCTGCTAAAGAATCTGCTCTAGGTCGTTTAGATGGCGTTGAAAGTGTTGAAGTAACGGGGGAATCAGAAGTAGTTGTCCACTTAACAGCACCAAACGCTTCTTTTTTAGCAATGCTAACAGATGTTGGGAATATTATTATTCCTAAAGAGGAAGTAGAAGGTTGGGGTGACCAATTCGGGGCTAATCTAGTAGGAACGGGTCCATTCCAATTTAAAAATTGGCAAACAGACCAAAAAGTCGAATTGGTTCGTCATGATAAATACTGGGGTGAAAAACCATATCTTGATGGTGTCACGTATCAAATTATTAAAGACCCGAACATGATGACAAATGCTCTTCGTTCTGGCGATATTGATATAGCGACAGACATTAAAGGTCAAAACCGTCAAGTTATCGAACAAGATCAAAACCTTGAGTTATTATCAGAACCAGGATTGGCTATTGATTATCTTGATTTAAATAATATGAGTGGTCCAACAGCGGATCCAAAAGTAAGAGAAGCGATCTATAAAGCAACAAATGTAGAGGAAATTGTAAAAGGTGTAAACCAATGGGGCGGCGGTACAGTTTCTTATGCGCCAATTCCAAAAGGGTCTTGGGCATATAGTGAAGAATTAGAAAAACTAAAGCCAGAAAATAATCCTACTGAAGCGAAGAAGATTTTAGCGGAAACCGATTATGCGAATGGATTTAAAACAGAGCTTTACGTATTAGAATCACGCGTTCCATATGCAACGATTTTCCAAGCACAAATGAAAGAAAACTTAAATATTGACGTTGATATTAAAGTGACAGAATGGGGAACACTTAGTGATATTGCTGCTAAAGGAAAAGCGCCAATGTATATTGGAGGCTGGTCATGGTATCCAGATCCATTCTTCTTCCTAAATAAAACATTCCATTCGAATCAAATTGGTTCACTTGGTAACGGTAAAGGATACAATAATCCAGAAGTGGATGCGTTGTTAGACAAAGCCCTTTCAGACACAGTCGAACAAGGAGAAAGAGCGAAGTTATACCAAGAAGCAATCAAAATTATCATGAGCGAATATCCACGTGTTGAGCTTGATAATCTTGATCAAACAGCTGCAGTTACGAAACATGTTCAAGGGTTTGCGGTATCTGCAGATGGTACAATCAATATCGTAAAACCAAACGGTACAAATGTATGGTTGAGTAACTAATATGAGAAAAGGGAGTCCCTAAAGTGAAGGTGTCAGACCCATCAGCAATATATCTAGCCAGATTTGAGTTTCAAGTAATCTAGATGTAATGCTGTGTGTGGGAGTTAGAACCTTTTTGGGGCTCCCCTTTTTTTATACGTACATAGTACTCCATAAAAAACATCCCATTATCTTAGAGAAAAGGGATGTTTCATTCTTCTTCCTTATAAAACCGCTCGCCTGTTTCCGGATGAAAGTATACAACTAGCTTTTTCTTCGTAGTCGGATCGATCGATACTTCTTTCGTGCGGATGAAGCCGTCAGGGACGTTTTTTCCGTGTTTTGTTTTAAAGCGGCGGTCCCAAATCAACCAGGAGCCAATAATGATGATGATGAGAATGATTAATTGCACACCATAAAAGCTGAGAACCCATTCCACTTGTTTTATTCCCGTTCTGCGATGACGGCTGTTCCGTACGCAACAATTTCACTCATATTTTGACCGATTTCTCCAGAATCAAAGCGCATCATGATGATTGCATTTGCTCCCATCACCTTCGCATTTTCCACCATTCGATCCATCGCTTGTTTACGGGCGTCTTCTAGCATTTCTGTATATTGATTAATTTCTCCGCCTATAAGTCCTTTTAAAGAAGCAACGATGTCTTTACCGATCCCTCTTGCTCGTACCGTTAAGCCGAATACAGGTCCTTTAATTTCTGTTACTTTGTAGTTGGCGATATTTTCTGTCGTTACAATGATCATGTTACATGCACCTCATTTTAAGAAAAGTTTATACATTATACCTTTATTCTACAGTTTTATTTATATGCCCGCCATCTTTAAGGTGAATTAAACCACTATTAAAAAAGGAAACTAGAACATTTAGATAAACATTTTTTACATGACTACGCTATGAAATTTCAAAAACAAGGTAAAACAGTGTATAACAAAAGGGTGTGAAAAAAGTTTTGGATACAAAGAACTATTTAGAATATTTCCGAGGTACCCGTATATGATGTAGTAGGGGGTGGGAATGATGGGAATTAAATTGATGAAAATCGGTGTCGTGTATTTTTTGATAGGCATTTTATTCGGATTGTACATGTCTGCAACACACGAGTTTGCATTAAAAACGGTCCATGTTCACCTTAATATGTTAGGGTGGATGTCGCTATCATTGGCTGGTATTTTTTATCATCTTTTTCCTCAGCTTGCTCAAACAACATCGGCAAAAGTTCATTTCTGGTTGCACAATATTGGTTTACCAATCATGATGATTTGTATTGCTTTAGCGATTTATGACGTAGGTGGCGAAGTATTCTTCCCGATTGCTACGATTGGGGGAGTAGTCACCGTTATCGGGGTGTGCTTCTTTGGGTATAATGTGTTGAAACATTTAAAGGTGGAGAGTAAATAAGTGAAACTTATTCACTAATATTAAGCTGAACTTCAGAGTTGATATCTTTTTAGGGTCTGACCTCGCACGCTAAATCAGTATGTAGTGTCTTGTACACATATCTTTTACTGTATTTAGTTGTTGCGGGGTCTGACCCTTGTCCGTGTCACTTAATAATAAGCAATGTTTTACATCGTTTCTCTTTGATTTGCTTTAAGGAGATCACGGATTTCTGTCAATAGCTCTTCTTCTTTTGTCATGGATGGGGGAGCTTCCTTGACTTTTTTCTCGCGTATGTAAAGTTTATTGAACAGCTTAATAAATAAGAAAATCGAAAAAGCTACTATGATAAAGTCAACGATCGTTTGAATAAAGATTCCATATTTTACTGCTTTATAAGATAAATCAGTGAAATCAATTACACCGAGCAAAAGGCTAATTAATGGCATGATGATGTCATTAACGAGTGAGGTAACAATTTTACCGAAAGCTGCACCGAGAATAACCCCGATTGCTAGGTCAATCACATTCCCACGCATCGCAAATTCTTTAAATTCCTTAATCATTTTAGATAACTCCTTTGTAAAAAGAATAAAAGAAATATATCATGTTTCGCATGATGATAACATGATATTGGTGAAATTAGTAAATAAGACTTACTTTAATTAGGTGGAAAAATAAGAGGGGTTTTTAAGGATGATATGTTTCCTTTTTGGCAAATTACTAGATTGTAAAAAAAATTTCATTTCTGCCGATACAATAAGTAAGTGAATGCGAGCGGAGTGTGATAGGTATGCAAATTCTTCAAAATGCTAATCTTCTATTACAAAATATTAGTGGGAAATCGGCAAAGTTACATGTCGGGGATATAGTACAAGTGACAGTGAAAGAACGGTTAAGTGATCAAGAAGCTGTTGTTTCTGTGAATGGGAAACTATTTACGGTGAAATTTGAAGGAGAAATCCCGAGTGAAAACCGTATTTCGATTGAAATTACAGGAAAGACAAATGAAGGCTCATTTCTAGTACGAGTTTCCGAACGAGATGCTAGTGAAACAAATATGCAGCAAAAAAACATTCAAGAACAACCTAAACAGCCATTAACTGATGCTGTAAAAGTGTTTACTGACAAAGGAATTGTTGTGACAAAAGAAAATCTTGCTGCTCTTAAAAAATATTTGAATAATGATAGCGGAACAATTGACCAAAAAATGGCGACATTAAAGATTATTGCGGACAAACAAATCCCGATAACTGATCTAAGTCTGAAATCTGTTCATGAAGCATTACATGGCCCGGCCATTTCTGATACATTATTTTCGATTTTGGATAAGATGGATGCCCCAGTACAAGAGAATATGCCCCAACCTAATGCAGACGATAAGATATCTGCCCCGGCTTTATCGAAAAATCTAGCAAACGAGTTGAGTGCTAATCAAAAAGCCAATGAGGATTTTTTAACAACCGTTCAGCCTGCAAATCGTCAACCAATAGAGGCTTCTAATCCTAATCATGCAGAAGGCGAGATATCTCCTGTCATCTCAGAAATGGAAACGAACACGAATCAAATCTCAGAAACAGACAATTACTTAATAAATGAAGCTGTTCAAAGTTTAAAAGTAGATTCAAAGAACGTCATTGTGACGGAAATAACAGAAAAAATGGCGCAAATGGCTATCGATTTTAAAAAAATACGTCAAGAGATTGGTAGAAACTTAGATACAATCACAAAAATGGTTGAACACCGACATGTACAGCCAGCGAATGTTCAGCAAATTATGGAGTCGACGATCCATAAACTAGATAAAGCAATTTTACAGAGCGATTTCCTTTTATATGCGGATATGGGGACGGAAAAAAAGCTGTTATCAGCAAGCTCTCAATTAGCAGAAGCGAAGAAATTTCTTGAACACGGTGAATATGCTAAGGCACACCAAATTGTTAAAGAAGTGAAAGCCAATGTAGAATCGATCATTTTCAAGCCATCGGACGTAAAAATAAAACATATGATTACGGATAAGTTTCAAATTGAATCACAGTCTTCGACAAAACAAGTCGCCAATTTGATTCACCAAACGGTTCAACCGTTTACTGAAACGGGTTCATCATCAAGAACCGTATACGAAATGGTTCGTAAGCTTGGGTTAACGCATGAAACGGAAACGGCTGTTACGTTGATGAATAAGTCTGGCCATCAAGAACCGAATCAAAATAATGAGAACTTGAAAGTAGCTCTATTGCGGCTTATACGGGGGGAGGATGTCAAACCGCATGTACAGCAGCAGGCTGAGCAAGCCGTCCAGCACATCACAGGGCAGCAGCTACTTAATAAACCGGATTCTTCTGGACTGCAAAATTTATTTTTCCAGCTACCGTATTTAATCGATAAACAAGTGGAAAATGTAAAGATTTATCTAAATTCACGCAAAAATGGCGAGAAGGTCGATTGGGAAAATTGCCAATTAATTTTTTCTCTTGAAACAAAGAAGCTAGGTGAAATCGGCGTTGTCCTAACGGCGGCTAATCGCAAGGTCGGCCTCTCTTTTAAAAGTGATAAGGAAGAGCTCCAAAGGATTGTGAGCGATATGACTGAAGTGACGAAAGAACGCTTTGCTGATATTGGGTATCAATTGAATGCAATCGGCGTTAAACCGGCAGAACTTAAAGAAGAAAATAGGGCTGCTAAGCCAATTGTGAAACCGGAAAGCCGAGAAGCATTGCAAAAAGAGAAAGGTTTTGATTTTTCAATATGAGGCAAACACAGTATTTTCATCCGAAAAAAGTCCGGACCATGAATGGACCAACTGCTGCGGTGATAAAATATGATAACAATCAAGAGGTAGCGCCAACGATTATTGCCCAAGGATCGGGACAAGTTGCCAAAAGGATTATTGAGTTAGCGCAACAGAACAATATTCATATGCAGGAAGATGAATCGTTAATCGGCACATTGCTCAATATTGATCTTGGAGAATCCGTTCCACCACAGCTCTATGCAGCTATTGCGGAGATTTTGCTTTTATTAGAAGAAATCGAGAAAAAATACTAGATTTGCTTACAAGAAAAGGTGATATATATGGATGTTCAACGAGTAACAAGAACCACACCTTCTAAGCTGGCATCAGTGCAGGAAGTTGCAAAAGGCTCCATCCAGTTTCAATCTGTGATGGATAAGAAACGTCATGAAATAAATTATGAGCGATTAACGAAGAAAGTAGCGGAACTTGAAATACAGGGAAACAAACTCGCGGAAAACAGCACGGTCGATAATCTCCGTAAATATAAACGAATGATTAAAGACTTCATGGATGATGCTGTAAAAAATGGGCTTGAACTTCAGGAACAACGTGGTTTCAATCATAGAGGTTCTACGAAAATTTATAAGCTTGTTAAAGAAGTGGACAAGAAAGTGATTGAGCTTACGAATGAAGTACTTGAAAAAGAGAAAAATGGTTCGAACATTCTCAACCTTGTTGGTGAGATTAAAGGCATGTTGATCAATATTTATACATGAATAAGAAAGGGTCAGACCTTGCTACTATATTATACTGTTCAAATGAAGCGTAAGTATATTTTGAAACTGTTAGGTAGCGTACGAGGTCAGACCCTTTTTGCTTGTAAAACCCTAAAATTTCTTGAAATTACTCCGATATATAAGATAACTATATGATTATTGGAGGCAAATGTGATGTTGAAGGGTCTTTCTACGAATGTCCTTTCCTCGCAACTTAGAACAGCCATCTCAGAAGGAGTCAGTTCTTATTATCAAAGAGAAATAGATGCGATTACTAATAGTAGAGTAATAGAAGTGAATGAGCCTTCTAAAAAACAGATTCAGGACATTATTGAAAGCTTGAATAAGTTTATGAAGCCTACTCATACTTCTGTTCGGTTTGAATTTCATGAAAAATTAAATGAGTATTATGTAAAGGTTGTCGATGATGAGACCGATGAAACCGTTCGTGAAATTCCGCCGAAAAAATTATTAGATTTCTATGCAGCCATGACGGAGTTTATCGGTATGATTGTCGATGAAAAAATATAAGTAGGTGATGAAGTGGTACGTGTTAGTGGACTTGCAAGTGGAATGGATATAGATGAACTCGTTAAAAGTATGATGCAGGCAGAACGGATACCGATGGATAAATTAACCCAGAAGAAACAGTATACAGAGTGGCAGCGGGACGACTATCGGTCGATGAATACAGCGTTGTTAGAGCTTGATCGGCTTATTACTGATGGAGTTGGGATGCAAAAATCATTTAATAAGAAAACAGTGACAGTTTCAAATCCTGATACCTTGTCGGTTAGAAATATTAATTCTACGACGGATTTTTCAGGGACGATAGAAGTAGAGAAGTTGGCAACTGCTGCAAATATGATAAGTACCGAAAAGGCAGGGATTAAGGATCCTACAGTGACGCTTAGTGGAAGCTTTGTCAATAAATCAATAACAATAACAGCAATTAATAAGGATGGAGTCCTAGAAGCATCTAAACCGATTACATTTGAAGCTACAGATACTCTGGATAGTTTTATTGCTAAAATTAATAGTCAATCCAATGTTACAGTATTTTATGATAAAGTTTCAGAGAAATTCTCTTTTACCGCAAAAAACACGGGCGATGGGGAGATTGTTTTGTCAGGAGATGAAATCGTTAATGATCTCCTGAAAATGGAAGGCGTAACAGTAAACCGAGGTGTAGATGCAATATTAAAATATAACGGTCTTGTAATTAATAGACCTTCTAACACTTTCACAATCAACGGTGCAGAAATAACCCTAAAAAAGGTAACGACAGATCCAGTAACCTTTTCATCAACCGCCGATGTCGATGCAATCCTAGATACAGTCACAAAGTTCGTTGAAAAATACAATGAAGTGATTGAAAAGATTAAAAATAAAACCAATGAAACGAAGTATCGCTCTTTCGCTCCTTTGACTGCTGAACAAAAGAAGGAACTGACGGAAGATGAAGTCAAGCTTTGGGAAGAAAAGGCGAAGAGCGGAACGTTAAAAAATGATTCTACCCTTAAGAGTCTATTAACAACGATGAGGTCTTCTTTATATACTTCAGTAAGTGGAGTAGCTGGGGTTAATGCACTTGCAGCGATTGGCATTTCGACAACGAGTAATTATTTGGATGGTGGAAAGTTAACGATTAATGAAGATAAGCTTCGTGCTGCCATTGCAGAAGACCCAAATGCGATTTATCAATTATTTATGGCGAATGGTGAAAAGCAAGGCGAACAAGGTTTAGCCCGCCGCTTAAGAAGCGATCTTAAAACAGCTATGACAACCATTACGGAAAAAGCCGGTAAAGCGAGTTCTGTTAATAACACCTTTACAATAGGTAAGCTTCTTAACAATTTAGATTCGAGAATTTCTACATTTGAAGCGAAATTAACGAAACTTGAATCCCGTTATTATAGTCAGTTTACTGCTATGGAGAAAGCCATTCAAAAAGCAAACAGTCAAAGTGCTTCATTAATGCAATACTTTAGTTAAACCAAGTTAGAAAGGAAGGTCATACATATGGCTATCAATAATCCATATCAATCCTACCAACAAAATTCTGTGAATACTGCGTCTCCTGGCGAACTGACTTTAATGCTGTATAATGGCTGCTTGAAGTTCATAACACTCGGCAAGAAGGGCATGACAGAAGGGAATATTGAAGAGAAAAATAAAAACCTCCTAAAAGCACAAAATATCATTCATGAGTTAATGGTCACATTAAATATGGATGTCGCTGTGTCTAAAGATATGATGGCTCTCTACGATTTCATGAATCGTCGTCTCATTGAAGCGAATACGAAAAATGATCTTGGGGCGATTGAAGAAGTGGAGGGACTGGTTAAGGAATTCCGCGATACGTGGAAAGAAGCGATTCAAATGAACCGAAAAAATCAGTTTACCCAAAGTGGGCAGGTATAATGTCGCTTCAGAAATTCAATAATTGTACGATCGAATTGCTATCGATCTTAAACCGTCAAGAATTAGAAGATCGTGATGATAAAATCAAGCGGATTATCGAGCTGCTCGATGAGCGGGAAGAATGGATTCATCTTATCAATCCGCCTTTCACCGAACAAGAATTACAATTAGGACGCCAAGTAGTTCTTCTCAATCAACAGGTTGATAAGTTATTGCTGTTGCATAAACAAGCGATTCAGCGAGATATTAGACAGCTGAATGAAAAGAAGCAGACGTCGTCTAGGTATTCAAATCCTTACGAGAATCTCTTAGTTGATGGGGTTTTTTACGATAAAAAAAATTAAGCGGTGAATAAAAAGGGGGCTCATAAATGTCAGACCTCATACTCTTGCAGGATCTGACACTTAGGGGCACTCTTTTTTCTGTGAAAAGGGTCGACTTCGCAAAATTAGCTCCGCACTGCCTCTTTCATCTTTGGGGTGGCAGCAGAAATTCACGAATGTTTTTACGAATGTAATTGTGAAATCGATCACGAATAATCGTAGAATCCTGCTAGGCTTGTATAGAAACAAGATCCGGTTTTACGAGTAATAAGGAATTTTTACATTGTTGACAATCAATGTTTGTGAGCGGTTTAAACTTAATCTTTCTTCTATCTTTTCTGCTATGTTCAAAATAACAATATTGTCTATTACACTCACAATATTTCTGTGTTTTAACTAAATGAATATGACCATCTATTTCTACAGTAGGTACATATAATTGATTCATCATTCCTTTGAAACCTCCATACTCGTTCCTTTCATTAATTAGATAATTCTTTATTAATTCTCCTAATATAGGTATATTTATAGTTATAATATGTAATATTATTACTTTATTTCCCTTTTGAGATACTAGTTACTATATACCTTATGATCAATTTTATCAAGAGTGATATAAGTATATAGAATTATCTAAACTTTTAATGCTCTACAGTATTAATTTTATGTAAAGATTGTTATAATAAAGATGGATACGAACCCCACTATTAATCCAATTTTCTATAGTTTCTTCATGAACTTGGCAAAACTATTTGTTTGTGAAGGAAATGCATAGGGTATCGTAGAACTATATCATATAGTTTTTAGAAGGAGGACTCACTTTATGGACTATAATATTCGTGGTGAAAACATTGAGGTAACTCCAGCAATACGGGAATATGTAGAGAAAAAGATTGGAAAATTGGAACGGTATTTTAGCAATTCACCGGATGCAACGGCAATGGTGAATTTACGAGTGAATCATAATACATCTAAAGTGGAAGTAACGATCCCAATGACGAATTTGGTGCTCCGTGCAGAAGAGGAAAATGCTGATATGTATGCAGCCATTGACTTGATTTCTGACAAATTGGAACGGCAAATTCGTAAACATAAAACAAAAGTAAACCGAAAATTCCGTGGTACAAATACGAATGCAGCTGATGTTTTTCCAGTGTTTGAGGATAAAAACAATGCACCGATTGAAGAAGACGAACTTGAATTAGAGGTTGTCCGCAATAAGCGTTTTGACTTGAAACCAATGGATAGTGAAGAAGCGATCTTGCAAATGAATATGCTTGGTCATAGCTTTTTCGTCTATACGAATTCAGATACAAATACGACAAATGTTGTGTACCGTCGTAAGGATGGCCGCTATGGTTTGATTGAACCAAGCTAAATAAAATAAGTTAAATTATACAAGGCCTGATTCTTTCTTAGGAGAGAATCAGGCCTGTTATGTTTAATAAAAGTTATATGATTTAGGTATCATCTGTCGGGATTTAGCAGTAAGCATCCGATGTATTCCAAGGCACTAAACAAATACGGAGAAATTTCTGTATAATATAAAGATAAATACTAGATTTAAGTCTTAATGGAATTTTAACATCATCTGTATCCTTAATAATATATTGGTAGAATATAATCAAAAAGTAATATCTATTTTGATTTTGTAGCCCTCCCTATCAATTGATAAGACAGGGCATGTATCCGTAGTGCTGTGGAATAAAGTTCTTGAGTAGAATATTATCGGTTTTAGGCTACTAAAGTGGGGGAAAAGAATATTTCATTAAAATCTTAGTCATGATAATAATTGTTCCTTGATTATCCCCTATGTCTGATACATACGAATTTGGGTAGTTAGTGAGGCGTAATGTATAAAATGACGTTAACTTGAATGTGAAAACTACATTTGTAGGATTAGAGGAGAAAATACAGTTTGAATCTTCACTCCAGAATCATATCAGTAGCATAGAACATTAAATTGAAATTTCTCTAGATAATGTTGGATTTAAATGAAGAGAACTATTTAACCTATTATTCCATCAACAGTGTGCCAATGGTTCATACAGAGTAGTCCATGATAAAGATAGATTATTAGAAGTAGGTGTAGTGAAATATGAAGCAATTAAATATTTTTATGGCATTTTTTAGAGTTGGCATGCTTGGTTTCGGCGGAGGTCCTGCTGCGATTCCTCTTGTGCAAAAAGAGGTAGTTGAGAAATATAAGTGGATGAATAATGAAGATTTTGGCGATGTCTTGGCGCTTGGAAATGCGCTGCCGGGTCCGATTGCGCCTAAGCTAGCAGGCTATATTGGGTACCGTGTTGGCGGTTTTTGGGGCTTGCTTAATGGTGTGTTTGCATCTTGTGTTCCCACCATACTTTTAATGATTTTGCTTTTGAAAAGCTTGAATGCTTATAAAAATCAAGCGTGGGTGACAGGGATGTCACAAGCAGTCGTTCCTGTTGTCGCTGTGATGCTGCTAACTATGACTTTAGACTTTTTAAAAAAATCAGGTTCATCCAGTATCGGCTGGCTGTGGACGATTGTCTTCGTTTTGCTCGGGTTTGTGTTTATGGAACTGTTAAATGTGCATCCAGCTATTATCATTTTTTCCCTGCTCATTGGGGCACTATTGAAGAGAGGCCCTGTATCTGAACCTAATAAGGAGGCGGGAAAGTCATGATTTATTTGCAGATTTTCTGGGCTTTTTTTATATCAGGTATTCTCGGCTACGGTGGTGGTCCGGCATCCATTCCGTTAATTGAAAAGGAGGTCGTCGACAGATACGGTTGGTTTACTGTTCATGAATTCAGTGATGTGATTGCTCTTGGGAATGCACTCCCAGGCCCAATTGCTACCAAAATGGCAGGCTATATTGGATTTGAACAGGCTGGCATACTGGGCGCGATTATTGGGGTATTCGCTTCAGTCGCTCCTTCTCTCATTTTAATGCTTGGTCTACTCAGTATTTTAAAGCGTCACAAAGAATCCCCTCGAGTGAAAAGGATGACAGTCGTCGTTCGTCCAATCATTGCTGTCTTGCTAGGGATGATGGCTTATGATTTCTTTTTCACTGCATATGAAGGAATCGGATGGATTCAGACATTAGTAATTGGGATTATTAGTTATTTTTTATTGGGTAAATTGAAGGTTCATCCTGCCTATGTAATCGCAATAGCGTTAGTATATGGAGCTTTTTTTCTTGGTTGAAAAAGCTCCTTTGATGTTTTACAAGGATATTTCATTTTATGATCCAATTCTTATAAGCATCCATCTAATGAATTTGCTATACATAAAAAACTTAATGACTTAAAAAATAAAGATAATAGTGGGATTTTGAATATAAGTATTGTATTTAATGATGCAAACGATAAATACTAATCCCCTGTGAAACTAGATGGGGACAACAACGGACTTTTAAGGTAGTTAATTAGAAGTCTCCCATTATGATGAAGGATGTTTGTTTAAGTTTTGGACAATATTTGACGAACCAAAAGTGTAAAAACAAGAGACATAGTCGAAAAGGTCTAGATCATATGTCATGAATATTGATAAGGTAAATATAATATATTTACATAAAAATTCTTTCAATCATATATTTCCTAATTTGTTCTAGTTGAAAAAATGTAGAATTTAGTCGTAATATGTAAAAAAATAAGGTAAAATATTTAAATTTAATAGCATAAAATTACATAAAATATACCAAAAATTCTGTATAATCAAAGAAAATAGAAAATTCATACACAGAAAAAGGCAAACCTATTGAAAAATAGGGACGCAAAGTCGCGGGTCTAAGGTATTATATTGTGCTATGATGGCTGGACTGCCTGAAATACATAGTATTTTAGGAGGGAATGGGTTGGCAGATCTAATAGTTGATGAAGAATGGATTGAGCTAATGGTACAAGCTAAGGTACTTGGATTGACTAAAGAGGAAGTCCTTCGTTTCTTTGAGCAAAAAGCAACAGAAAATAAAAAAGATGAACCAACCTATCATACGATTTAAACGTATAAACCCCTTAAACAAACTGGTTTTTTACGAAAGTCCAGTTCGTTTAAGGGGTTTGTTTTGTTTATGGACACGGGGCGGGGCTCCGCGACGAACTAATATAGCCATCTACTTAGCAGAGATACGTATTTTATTAAGAAAGTACTTCGAAATCCTGCTCCGCACCTCCACCGTTATGATTAGGTGAGTTTAGCGTGCTACAAAATAGATCCTTCATGGCACCGGTGGCGTTATAATGCCATATTACACTTAGTAAGACGGACATGGGGCGGGGCTTCGAAACTTAATAATATAGATCATCTACTTTGTAAATATACATACTTTATTAAGAATGTACTTCAAAATCAGGATCTGCACCACCACCATTGTGATTAGCCGAGTGTAGCGTGCTTCAAGGGATATCGTACATAGTAATTGGTGGTATTTTAACGTCATTCTGGATTTGTAAAGAGATAAAAATGGGATCATCCATACTCCAATCACTCTTCTTGCTTTAATCTCCATTTGTTAAATTCAATGAATTCACGGAATTGATCTTTGGATACACCGGATTTCATTGCCTCTTGAACAATATTCATCCATTCTGCGTCAAGCCCATCTTTGACAGGTTCATCGTGAAGGAGAGAATCAACAGGAATTTGCAGCACTAAGGCGATTTTTTCAAGAAACTGGATAGATGGGTTCGTTTGAAGGTTTCTCTCAAGGGAGCTTAAATAGGACTTGGCGACTCCCGCTTTTTCAGCAAGTTCTGTCATGGACATTCTATTTTCTTGTCTCAGTTTTTTTACGCGATCACCGATCATGTTATCTCACCTCAAAACTTTTCTGCAGATATTTTCATGCGTAAGGCTGTTAATACTCATTTTAACGTTTTCACGGTATTAAATCTATAAATTTTCATAATATCGTGAAGTTGTACCTGCACTTTATACATGGTAATATTAAGGGTGCACCTATTTAATATGAAATAAAATGGATATATTAATCTTTGATCTAGTGTTAATTAAATCTAAAATATATTTTCTTTTTTAATAAAGACTTCTATATAAAGAGGAGCGTTATTGAATGCTTAATATTTTAAATAAAGTGTTTGACCCGAATAAACGAGAAGTGAAGCGTCTTGAGAAGCTGGCTGATCAAATTGAAATGCTAGCGGATAAAACAGCTTCGTTATCAGATGAAGAACTGCGTGGGAAAACAGAAGAATTCAAAGAGCGTTACCAAAAAGGCGAAACGGTCGATGATTTGCTTGTTGAGGCATTCGCGACGATTCGTGAAGGAGCAAGAAGAGCATTAGGAATGTATCCATTCCGCGTACAGCTAATGGGGGGGATTTCCCTTCATGATGGTAATATTTCTGAAATGAAAACCGGGGAAGGGAAAACGTTGACTTCCACTCTTCCTGTCTATTTAAACGCGATTACTGGGAAAGGCGTTCATGTCGTTACTGTCAATGAATACTTAGCAAGCCGTGATGCGGAAGAAATGGGCAAGCTGTATGAGTTCATGGGAATGACGGTTGGGTTGAACCTGAACGGCATGTCTAAGGAAGAGAAGCAAGAAGCGTACAGTGCTGATATTACGTATAGTACGAATAATGAGCTAGGTTTCGATTATTTACGGGATAATATGGTTCTATATAAAGAGCAAATGGTACAACGACCTTTACATTTTGCTGTTATCGATGAAGTGGATTCAATCTTGATTGATGAGGCACGTACACCATTAATTATTTCAGGTTCGGCACAAAAATCAGCTCAGTTATATATCCAAGCGAATGCTTTCGTTCGTACGCTTACGTTAGACAAGCATTATACGTATGATGAAAAAACAAAAGGGGTTCAGCTGACGGAAGAAGGAATTAACCGTTCGGAAGCGGCATTTAATATCGAAAATTTATTTGATATTAATCATGTTGTTTTGAATCATCATATTAATCAAGCGTTAAAAGCGCATGTAAGCATGCATCTTGATGTCGACTATGTCGTGCAAGAAGGCGAAATCGTCATTGTTGACCAGTTCACTGGGCGTTTAATGAAAGGTCGCCGCTATAGTGATGGACTCCATCAGGCTATTGAAGCGAAAGAAGGCTTGGAGATTCAAAATGAAAGCATGACACTTGCAACAATTACCTTCCAAAACTATTTCCGAATGTATGAAAAACTTTCCGGGATGACGGGTACAGCCAAAACGGAAGAAGAAGAATTCCGTAATATTTATAATATGAATGTTATTGTAATTCCAACGAACCGTGAAATTATTCGGGATGACCGCGCTGATTTAATCTATGCGTCGATGGATGGGAAATTCCGTGCCGTAGTCGAAGAGATTGCGGAGCGGCATACTAAAGGACAACCAGTTCTAGTTGGTACAGTAGCGATTGAAACGTCTGAGATTATTTCAAAGTATTTATCTAGAAAAGGGATTCCGCATAATGTGTTGAATGCGAAAAATCATGGACGAGAAGCTGAAATTATTGCGAATGCTGGTGAACAAGGCGCCGTGACCATAGCGACGAATATGGCTGGTCGTGGTACGGATATCAAACTCGGCGAAGGTGTGAAAGAACTAGGCGGTCTTGTGGTGCTCGGTACGGAGCGACATGAAAGTCGTCGAATTGATAACCAGCTTCGTGGACGTTCTGGACGTCAAGGAGATCCAGGTATGACACAATTCTATCTATCCATGGAAGATGAATTGATGCGTCGCTTCGGATCGGACAATATGAAAGCGATGATGGCGCGGCTTGGGATGGATGATACGCAGCCAATCCAAAGTAAAATGGTATCCCGTGCTGTGGAATCCGCTCAGAAGCGCGTTGAAGGCAATAACTTCGATGCACGTAAACAGCTTCTTCAATATGATGATGTGTTGCGTCAACAACGTGAAATCATTTATAAGCAACGTTTTGATGTGTTGGATAGTGAGAACTTACGCGATATCGTCGAGAATATGCTTGAAGCAAGCATTCAACGTAATATTGCTCATTTTGCCCCAAGTCCGGATGGTGAAGAATGGAACTATCAAGGCTTAATCGATTTTGTTCACGGCAATCTGTTCGATGAGGGTGAAGTAACAGAAGCTGATCTAACTGGCAAAGATGAAGCGGAAGTAGCAGATTTCATCCTTGCGAAAGTGAAAGAACAGTATGATATAAAAGAAGAGCAATTGTCACCTGAACAAATGCGTGAGTTTGAAAAGGTCATCGTTTTACGTGCAGTGGACAGTAAATGGATGAATCATATTGATGCGATGGAACAATTACGTCAAGGGATCCATCTTCGTGCATATGGTCAAATTGATCCATTGCGTGAATATCAGCAAGAAGGCTTTGCGATGTTCGAGGATATGGTCATGGCCATTGAAGATGACGTTGCGAAATATATTATGAAGTCAGAAATCCGCAATAATCTAGAACGTCAGGAAGTTATCCAAGGACATGCTGTCAATCCGAAAGAAGGCCCAGAAGAGGTGAAGAAAAAACCGCTTCGTAAATCGCCTGAAATCGGCAGAAATACACCTTGTCCATGCGGAAGTGGCAAAAAGTATAAAAACTGTCACGGAAATGTAGAGTAAATAGGAAAAGGGGGCGGTTTAGTCAATGGTTACCGTCTCTTTTTCCATTCGTGTAACAAAACTCCTATGGCGTTAAAACGATACCATTTACCATGAAGGATTAATCAGGTATCAAGCTGCACTCACCTCATCACAATGGTGGCGGTGCGGAGCCGGAATTTTGAGGTATTTTCTATAATAAAAAGAAGTATACCAGCTAAGAAGATTGGCTAGATTAGTAAGTCGCGGAGACCCGTCCCCATGTCCTTCATACAAACAAGAAGGAAACATGAAATACAGTTTGCGAATCCGTCTTTTTTTGCATATAGTTGTAGAGACTGATTACGTTTTTTTGAAAATAATTAAGAGGTGAATAGTATGGAATTAGCAGAAATTAGAAATGAGCTTGAGAAAACAGCTAAGAAATTAGTGGACTTTAGGGGGTCTCTTTGACTTAGAAGAGAAGGAAGCCCGTATAGCTGAGTTAGATAATATTATGTCCGATCCAGTGTTTTGGAACGATCAGCAAAAAGCACAAGTTGTTATTAATGAAGCGAATGGATTGAAGGATCAAGTCAATCAATTAGCTGAACTGAATGAATCATATGAAAATCTTGAATTGACTTATGAGCTTGTAAAAGAAGAAAACGACGAAGAGCTACTAGCAGACCTTGAAGTGGAAATCGTCGAGCTTTCTAAACATATGAATGAATACGAACTTCAAATGTTACTAAGTGAAGAATATGATAAAAATAATGCCATTCTTGAGCTTCATCCAGGAGCTGGCGGTACTGAATCTCAGGATTGGGGCTCCATGCTTCTGCGTATGTATACTCGTTGGGGTGAAAAAAGAGGCTTTAAGGTAGAAACGATCGACTATCTGCCTGGAGACGAAGCTGGTATTAAAAGTGTGACTCTTCTTTTCAAAGGACATAACGCTTATGGCTATTTGAAAGCAGAAAAAGGGGTTCACCGTCTTGTTCGTATTTCTCCTTTCGATTCATCGGGCCGCCGCCACACTTCTTTCGTTTCTTGTGAAGTCATGCCGGAATTTGATGAGACCATTGAAGTGGAAATTCGTACAGAAGATTTAAAAGTAGATACGTATCGAGCAACCGGTGCTGGCGGTCAGCATATTAATACGACGGATTCTGCTGTCAGGATTACACATATTCCAACAGGTGTTGTAGTCACATGTCAATCTGAACGTTCACAAATCAAAAACCGTGCTCAAGCGATGAACTTCCTAAAAGCAAAACTATATCAACGCGAACTCGAGCAGCAACAAGCAGAATTGGATGAAATCCGCGGCGAACAAAAGGAAATCGGCTGGGGAAGCCAAATCCGATCTTACGTATTCCACCCATACTCGATGGTGAAAGATCACCGTACTAGTACGGAAACCGGAAACGTGCAAGCGGTCATGGATGGAGATATTGACGCATTCATCGATGCCTATCTGCGCTCAAAATTATAAGATTCAATAGATGATGGTCCATTAAACAGTGCAAACTGTTTAGTGGACCTTTTTTTATTTGAAATGGATATTTATTGTTCACTTTATTCCCCACTTTTGTGTTGCTGAGAGATTTATTGGATTATGTGCATAGCTTTCGTGAAATCTTATGATTAATTTCCCTGACATTGCAAAAACTAAGAAAGATCTGTAGCACAATAGTTGTTCAGCGTATACATTGAATGGAATTGGGTTCGCAGAGTCACATATTTGGACAGTAAGCCCCACCTCTATGTGCAGAATGAAGAAACCCCCACTGATTGAAGTTTCACTTTATCCGGCATTAACGGGCAGTAAGCCCCCCACCTCATGGCTAAGAGGAATCGAAGAAGTGTAGGTGGGGGACAACTGCTCGTAAAAGCCCGATTGGTTCAGCTAACAATCAGTGGAAAACCCCCACTGATTGAAGTTTCACTTTATCCGGCATTAACGGGCAGTAAGCCCCCCACCTCATGGCTAAGAGGAATTGAAGAAGTGTAGTGGGGGACAACTGCTCGTAAAAGCCCGATTGGTTCAGCTAACAATCAGTGGAAAACCCTCACTGATTGAAGTTTCACTTTATCCGGCATTAACGGGCAGTAAGCCCCCACCTCATGGCTAAGAGGAATCGAAGAAGTGTAGGTGGAGGACAACTGCCCGTAAAAGCCCGATTGGTTCAGCTAACAATCAGTGGAAAACCCCCACTGATTGAAGTTTCACTTTATCCGAATACCATTTACATGGGTCAGATCCCGGTGCTATACTACTTTGAACGATTTGAATCGTAAACAAAAGCGTGGGCAAAGAGGTTGAAGGGAGTACCCGTTAAATGAGAAAAAGATATCGAGAACCGAAGCATCCAGTGATTGAGAAATTGAGTGAGTATGGACTTGTAATCGTGGGGGCAGCCATCATTGCGATTGCATTTAACGTCTTCCTTTTACCGAATCAAATTGCTTCGGGTGGGGTTAGTGGAATTAGTACGATATTGACTGATATATTCGGCTTTGAACCCGCATATGTGCAGTGGGCATTCAATATTCCGTTGTTTATTAGTGGCCTGTTCTTGTTAGGCATGCAATTTGGAGCAAAATCATTAGTCGGCACATTGATCTTGCCATTAATCGTCTTTTTGACAAAAGATTGGGATCCTTGGACAAATGATGCACTGCTCGGTTCAATTTGTGGTGGAATTGGGGTTGGTTTAGGTTTAGGCATTGTTTTTAGAGGAAAGGCATCAACGGGTGGTACAGATCTTGCGGCTCAAATTATCCATAAATATACGAATCTGTCCTTAGGAACTTGTGTAGCGTTAATTGACGGACTAATTGTGTTGAGTGCAGCGATTGTTTTTGACATTGAAAAAGGGTTGTATGCATTAATTGGCTTATACGTGACAAGTAAAACGATTGATATTATTCAAGTAGGTCTAAGGCGCTCTAAAATGGCAATGATCATTACGAATCATGAAGAAGAAGTGAGACATGAAATTATCCATGTACTAGACCGAGGTGTTACTAGATTATCGGGTCAGGGAGGATATACAGATGATTCACGACCGATCCTCATGTGTGTGATTGATCAATCGGAATTCACCAATTTGAAACAATTAGTAAAAGACGTTGATCCGAAAGCTTTTGTCGTCGTCATGGATGCTGCTGAGGTGTTAGGGGAGGGTTTTAAACACGCGTAACACTGGTATAATATTGGTGATGTGGATTATTTAACTAAGGGGGCATTTTAGTGAATAAAAAATTGATTACATTATTGCTAGGAACGACGCTTGCTCTTGCTGCGTGTGGGTCGAATGACAACGCCAACAAACCAACAAATGAAGGTGGGACCACGACAACGTCTGCAGGTGAAGCAGATCAGATTTATAAAAACAAATGTTCAAGCTGTCATGGTGCGAATCTTGAAGGGGCATTTGGTCCTGAACTTAAGGCTATCGGCTCGACACTTTCTAAAGAAGATATTGAAACAATCATTAAAGAAGGAAAGGGCGGCATGCCAGCTAAACTTATTAAAGAAGACCAAGCTGCAATTGTTGCTGAATGGTTATCTGAAAAAAAATAACAACATAATGAATGACGTCTTGCTTAGGTGCAGGACGTTTTTTTGTTGTTTTTACACCCATTAGCTGTTAAAATTGGGAATTTACATTGAAATGAAACTGTAACATTTTTTATTACGGATTTGACAAACTTTGATGGTATAATGGCTTTTGTACAAACAACAGGATTGTTTCCTGTGGTTTTTTCGGTTTTTTTTAGAGAATTTGTCGAAATAAGATTTGTAAAACACGTTCATTGATTCTTTTGTTTTCTGGAAATAAAAAGCTAGTTAGGTGGTTATTTATATGATAGAAATGACAGACGTCTATAAAACATATTCGAACGGCGTCGTTGCTATAAACGGAATCAACGTCAAAATAAAAGCTGGAGAATTTGTCTATGTAGTAGGCCCGAGTGGTGCGGGGAAATCTACTTTTATCAAAATGATGTATCGGGAAGAGTCTCCGACAACTGGAAATATCGTTGTAAATGGAGTGAGCTTGCCGAAGATTAGAAATACGAAGGTACCAATTTTCCGTCGTAATATCGGCGTAGTGTTCCAAGATTTCAAGCTATTGCCAACTTTGACGGTTTACGAAAACGTTGCGTTTGCGATGGAAGTGATTGAGAAGACTCCTGATGAAATTAAAAAGCGGGTTATGGAAGTATTGGATCTTGTTGGCTTGAAGCACAAAGTACGGATGTTGCCTACTGAACTATCAGGTGGGGAACAACAGCGTGTTTCAATTGCCCGTTCAATCGTCAACTCGCCTAAAGTAGTGATTGCTGATGAACCAACAGGAAACCTTGACCCAGAAACATCATGGGAAATTATGAATATCTTCGAAGAAATAAATAAGAGTGGTACAACCATGGTTATGGCGACCCACAACAAAGACATTGTTAATAATATGAAACATCGTGTAATCGCCATTGAAAATGGGAAAATTGCCCGCGATGATATGCGAGGTGAATACGGATATGAAGCTTAATACATTGCAACGGCACTTTCGCGAAAGTGGTAAAAGTTTGCTCAGAAATGGCTGGATGACCTTTGCTTCTGTAAGTGCTGTAACGGTAACATTGCTTTTAGTTGGTGTGTTTTTAGTCATTATGATGAACTTGAACCATATCGCAACTAATGTAGAAAATGATGTTGAAATACGGGTACATATCGACCCGGCTGCAACTTTAGAAAATCAAAAAACACTGGACGCGAAAATTAAGAAAATCGCCAAAGTCGATTCAGTCTTATATTCTCCAAAAGAAAAAGAGCTGACGAATATGATTGAAGGTATGGGGGAGAACGGCGAGGCCTTTAAATTATTTGAGCAAGATAATCCGCTTCGAGATGTATTGGTTGTGAAAACAAAGACTCCTCAAGATGTAAGCCAGGTTTCTAAGAAAATTGAAACCTTTGAATATGTTCAGACTGTTAAATATGGCAAAGAATATGTAGATAATTTATTCAATGTAGTAAATATTGCGCGAAATATTGGCGTCGTCTTGATTATCGGATTATTGTTTACGGCGATGTTCCTGATCTCTAATACTATTAAAATTACGATTATGGCAAGAAGAAAAGAAATTGAGATTATGAGATTAGTTGGCGCAACGAATAATTTTATCCGCTGGCCATTCTTCCTTGAAGGTTTATGGCTAGGTGTGTTGGGTTCCGTAATCCCAATTGGATTAATTGGAGTATTCTACTCGAATCTATTTAAATACGTTTCACCGAAAATTAACATTCCATTTTTCGAATTGCTACCATTAAGTCCATTTATTTATCAGATTTCAGCGATTCTTATTCTATTAGGTGGACTAATTGGAATTTGGGGCAGTTTGATGTCTGTGCGTAAGTTTTTAAAGGTATAAGAGGTTATTCAAAAACTCGGGTAAAAATAGCTTGGAAATTGCATCAAAGCTCGTTAATGACCTTCTGTGTTGCACGCCATGACGCGCAACACAGAAGTCAGTACATACTGTGCAAGTCCGATTTTAACCTAATCTAATACGTACCAAAACAGAGAATCCTAGCTAAATAGAGCAGAAGATATCAAAGTCTAAGGGAGAGAAGAAAGGGGAACTGGGGAAGTGCATAGAAATAGAATCATCACGATGAGTGCAACGATCATACTAGGACTTGGAAGCCTTTTAGCTGTGCCAAGTGCGTATGCAGAATCATTGCAAGAGATGAAAGATAAGAAATCAACGATTCAGGAAAAACGTACGGATGTTCAATCGGATATTCATAAAACAGAATCTAAAATTAAACATTTAGAATCTCAGCAGTTAACAGTTGAAGAACAGCTCGATCAGCTTGAAAAAGACATGACTGCAAATGAGAATAAAATAATAGAGAAGACGGCTGAAATTAACAAGACGAATGCTGAAATTGAATCATTAAAAGCAGAGATTGTCGTGTTGAAAGATCGAATTGCGAAACGAAATGAGCTTTTGAAGGAACGTGCGGTGTCTTATCAAGTGAGCGGCGGCAATTTGAACTATTTAGAAGTTCTTCTTGGTGCTTCAAGTTTCAGTGAATTTATTGATAGAGTGAGCGCTGTTGCTACAATCGTCGAAGCTGATCAGGATATTATTAAACAGCATGAGCAAGATAAAAAAAGTCTGGAAGAAGCACAATCCGCTGTTGAAAAGAAGAAATCCGATTTAGAAAAAATGCTAGCTGAATTGCAGGAAATTAAGCAACAGCTTCAAGTACAAAAGAAAAAGCAAGAAGTGTTATTAGCTGAACTTCATAAACAAAAAGAGCATGCAGAACATGATATGGTAGGACTTGAAGAAGAAGCGGTCAATCTTAAAGCCCAGGAAACGGCTATTGCACAAGCGATTCAGCTTGAACAAAAACGTCTTGCTGATGCTGAAGCAGCGAGAAAGAAAGCGGCTGAGGCAGCCGCCGCAGCAGCTGCTGCTAAGGCAAAACAAGCTTCAAGTTCAAGTTCAGGTTCAACTTCAAGTTCAACTTCAAGTTCAAGTTCAAATGAGGTCGTAAGTGCTCCAGCCGTTTCGTCTGGTACGTTTACTCGTCCAAGTGCGGGATATGTTTCATCTGGATTTGGCGGACGCTGGGGGAAATCGCATAACGGGATTGATATTGCTGCAAGTGGTACAGTGCCTGTTATTGCAACGGCAGATGGAGTCGTAATACGAGCGTATAAGTCCAGCTCATACGGCAATGTAGTCATGGTTTCACATTCCATCAACGGTCAAACTTTCACAAGTGTATATGCACATCTAAACTCGATGAGTGTAAGTGCTGGACAAGTTGTTTCAAAAGGCCAGCAAGTTGGATATATGGGGAATACCGGTCACTCATATGGGCAACATCTTCATTTCGAACTACATAAGGGTGCTTGGAATGCAGCGAAATCGAATGCTGTGAATCCATTAAACTATGTTTCTATGTAATGCAATGATAACTGAATAATGAAAGCCGAAACGAGGCTGTCCGATGACGAAAGGTCAGATCCCACATCTACTATATATCGTTTATATAGAGTGAGGTCAGACTATGTTGGGACAGCTTCGTTTTTTTCGTGCGCATATCTTGTCCTTTTTTTTCATATATTGTGATATAACCTTTGTTATCCCGCTTTAACGGAAAGTAATACCCCCACCTCAAGGCTAAGAGGAATTGAAGAAGCTAAGTGGGGGGATAACTGCCCGTAAAAGCCCGATTGGTTTAACTAACAATCAGCGAGGATGAAGAAAACCCCACTGATTGAAGTTTCACTTTATAGAAAGGGATTGGCTTATATGAAAATAAGGATAGCGAAGAAGTGGACGCTTCCTGTAACGATGGTAGCATCATTAACGATCGGGGCAGCTGGCGGAGGATATGTTGCAAATCCAAATAGCGGGGTTCATCAATATTTGTGGGGCAATAAAGAGGAACATCCAGGTGAGGAGCGGGCCGCGTACGGTAATACAGAGTGGGCGAAGGTAGAGCGAGCTTATGATTTAATTTATCAACGGTATGTAGAAGAAGTGGAAGATACACAATTGGTGGAAGGGGCAATACAGGGAATGCTTTCAACCTTAAAAGATCCGTATACCGTCTATATGGATAAGGAAACAGCAAAGCAATTCGATGATGCACTTGATTCATCCTTTGACGGAATTGGAACTGAAATCGGTATGGAAGATCATAAACTCATCATTATTTCACCTTATAAAGATTCTCCTGCCGAAAAGGCTGGATTGAAGCCGAGAGACCAGATCATTAGCATCGATGGTGATTCGATTGAAGGGATGAATCTAAATGAAGCACAGTTGAAAATACGTGGTAAAAAAGGGACTGTTGTAAATCTTGAAATTAAGCGACAAGGTGTGACAAATCCAATCAAAATGGCGATCACTCGTGATGAAATTCCTCTTGATACCGTATTTTCAAGTGTGAAAAAAGAGAATGACAAAAAGATTGGCTATATTGAAATCACTTCTTTTTCCCAAAATACAGCGACTGATTTTAAAGAACAGTTAAAAGAGCTTGAGAAAGAAAAAATCAGTGCTTTAATCATAGATGTTCGTGGCAACCCGGGTGGTTTCTTGACAAGTGTGGAGAGTATTCTTGGTGAAATACTGCCGAAAGACAAGCCATATTTGCAAATTGAATATCGTTCTGGACAAACAAAAGAAGTATTTAGTGGGAATGAAAAGAAAAAAGACTATCCAATTGCTATTTTGACCGATAAAGGCAGTGCATCAGCTTCAGAGATTTTGGCTGGTGCTATGCAAGAGGTTGGTGGATATCCGCTTATTGGCGAGACGACTTTCGGTAAAGGTACAGTGCAGCAGGCGATTCCAATGGGAGATGGTAGTAATATTAAAATTACCTTATATAAATGGCTGACGCCCAATGGCAATTGGATTCATCAAAAAGGAATAGCGCCGACAATCGAAGTCCATCAACCTTCCTATTTCAATGTTCATCCATTGACTGCTGAGAAGATATTGAAACGAGATATGAACAATGAACAAATAAAAAATGCACAAGAAATTCTAACTTCATTAGGGTATAGTACCGGTAGAGTGGATGGGTATTATGATGAAAAAACTGAAATAGCTGTCAGAGCGTTTCAAAATACAAATGACTTAACAGTGAGCGGTAATATTAACAGCAAAACAGCCGCAGCATTAGAGGAAGTCGTTGCAAAAAAGAAAAAAGATGAGAAAAATGATTTGCAGCTTCGTACAGCTTTAAAATTAATGGCAAGGCACCAATAATAACGGGTAGCCCGGCTTCGGCCGGGCTATTCTCTGTGGAAAAGTGGCGGGGCTTACCTAAAATCAGCTCCACTGCCACCTTCATAAAGTGATACAGTATATAGAACCTGAACCTTATTCATCGTTGGTGAAGGAGCAGGTGTTCATAGATGGTTGGTGTGGTAGGAAAATATATGGTACGAACTTATTATGGTTACAAGGCTGAATCTAAAAAAATATTGATAGGTTCATGATGACTTTTCTACGTATTCATAGGCAGGAAGGCGATATATTTGGTAGAATAGGAGAAAGTGTAAAAAAAATTACAAATCCTTTTTCTGTGGAAAAAGGGCGGGGCTTAGCAAAATCAGCTCCGCACCGCCACCTTCATGAGGTGATACAGTTTTTAGCATCTGAACCTTTTCCGTCGCATGAGTTGGGATCAGACGCTTCATGGATGTTTTTTTTATAAACATTTCGGGTCAGAAGCCGTTTTTAACATATTATTAAGGAAGATAGAAAGGTTGCGGGTATAGTGATAGTGGATTGGATAGCTGCTTGTTGGCAAGGGATTGGCCTGTTTTTTGTGCATCCTGTTTTTTATGTGTCGATCATTCTTAGCCTGTTCGTCGGCTACTTTCGGGTGAAAAAGGAAAGACATGATTTTACGATTCGAATTAATGGTCTATTTCAGGAGCTTCGTCAGCTATTGCCTTTAGGGATTTGTCTAGGTGTAGTTCTTTCTATTTTAACGATGGGCTCTGGTCTCGTTATTCCGTTTGCTGCCATTGCTTTAATGAGCGCATTTACGATTTTGTTGTCATTGACGTTTCAGATACGCTTGCTTTCGCCAGCCTATATCGTTGGTCTTTCCTTCTTGGCGATTGTTTTTCTGGCAGGAAGAAAAGTAGACATACCTATGCTTTCAGCAGGTTTTCAAAATCTAGACAAGGCTGTGTATCCAGGTTTAGCTGTATTACTCGGTTTGTTGTTATTGGCTGAAGGAATATTGATTAGTAATGGTGGTAGTAAACGACCATCTCCCAATTTGGTCGTATCGAAGCGAGGTCAAGTAGTTGGTACATATAAAGCGAGAAAAATTTGGTTGCTACCGTTATTTATTCTTGTTCCAGGAGGCGAGTTAGCAGCACCGATTGACTGGTATCCTGTGTTTACGGTGGGCGAGCTTCATTTTACTCCGCTTGCGATTCCAATGCTAATCGGGTTTGCCAAAACCGTCCAAGGAAGCCTGCCCCAAATGGCAATACGAACAGAAGGAAGAAAAGTTACTTTCCTTGCTGTCATTGTCACAACGCTTGCCGTATGGGGTAACTGGTACCCATACCTTTCTATTGGGGCAGTTGTTCTTGCAATGCTGGGTCGTGAATGGATTCACTATTTTTCCAAGATGCAAGATCGTAAGCTTCCGTTCTACTTCTCCCAAAGTAAGCTCGGTGTCAAAATTCTTGGCGTGATTCCACATACTCCAGCGGATAAGATGGGCTTGGAAATGGGAGACATCATTTCGAAAATGAATGGATTACAAGTGAGCAATGAACATGAATTTTACAGGGCATTACAAAAAAACCGCGCACATTGTAAGATGGAAGTTATCGGCCATAACGGGCAAATTCGTTTCGTTCAACGTGCCCTTTTTGAAGGTGAGCACCACGAGTTAGGGATTCTTTTTATTGAAGAAGGACGAAAAGACCGTAGCCGGGTGGTTTAGATTTGAATTATGAACAAAAACCAGCTATTTCAGCGTAATGAATAGCTGGTTTTTTCGTGATCAGCACGGTGAAAAATCAAATTAGTGATTGGAACAAGCGACACTATATATGATCTAATAGAGGACGCCCCATAAATAAAAGGTAGCATAGGCTTTGCCACGTGGCTGATAAATCAATATTCTACTAAAAATTTTTCTGCTCCCTCATAACTCCCTGTACCCTGCAGTAGTTCTTTCATCAGTTTTCCTTCTGCAATTGTAATCCTCCATTCCGTATAAATATGTAGTTTAAGTTGTAACACGAAAATTACATAACTTATTTCACTATCTTGCTTTTACATTCTTAAAATCATAAGTTCCGTTTTAATGATGGGTATAATGGAAAGAGAGGTGAGGGAAATGACAAACAGAATCCATGATAGCCTTCAGGACGATCATCATTTGAAAGGTGAGGAATCTATGACAGCTGAAAAATGGCAGGCCATTATCGACAATGATGCAACATACAATGATCAATTTTTCTATGCAGTGAAGACGACTGGAATATTCTGTAGACCGTCATGCAAATCACGCGTTCCTAAAAAAGAAAATGTCTGTATTTTTCAGAATGCTGAGCAAGCACTACGGGCAAATTTTCGACCGTGTAAACGATGTAAACCAACTGGGGAGCGATTGCCAGATAGCGAATGGGTCGCTCTAATTACAGAATACATTGAAAAGAATTATATGGAAAAGCTGACTCTCGAAACGCTAGCTGATATGAGCCATGGGAGCCCTTATCATATGCATCGCACTTTTAAAAAGGTGAAAGGGATCACACCAATAGAATTTATCCAACAAATCAGGATAAACCAGGCAGAAAAGTATTTGCTCCATTCAGATCGAACGATTGCTGATATCGCAATGTCTGTAGGGATGCCGAACACGCCCTATTTTATAACATTATTTAAAAAGAAAACCGGACATACACCGAAAGAATATCGCAAATTAGCGAATAAGGTACATAAATCGGAGGGGATGTAAAATGGCAATAAAAAATAAAACGACGATTTATTGGACATTGCTGAAAGACAAGGATTGGAGTATTTATCTGGCTGCAACTTCGAAGGGACTTGTGTTTGTAGGCTCACAGAATCGGCCGTTTGAGGAATTATCCGTTTGGGCAGAGCGACGTTTTCCGGGAAGTTCTCTTGTTGAAGATGAAGAAAAGCTTCAACCATACTCGGCTGAACTAATCGAATATTTTGAAGGGAAAAGGAAGAGCTTTACTATTCCATTTGATTATAACGGAACTGAATTTCAGCTTGCTGTGTGGAAAGCACTCTGTGAGATTCCGTATGGGCAAACAAAATCCTACTCTGACATCGCGAATTATATCGAGAGACCAGCCGCTGTTCGAGCGGTGGGAGCAGCTATTGGAGCAAATCCCGTGTTAATTACGGTCCCATGTCATCGTGTAGTAGGCAAGAACGGATCGCTGACAGGCTATCGAGGTGGTTTGGAAATGAAAACTCAGCTTCTAGATATGGAACGTCAAGGTTCAGCCGACAATGAATGATGATCGTTATGATTAAAGCAGGGGGACTATCATGAAAAGTGAATTTTTCAACATCATTTGTAAAGGCTGTTTTCACATACTTTGTTGCTTTTCAATCATTTTTACACTAATAATCCGGGTTGATTTCCGTTGCAGGTACTCGCTTTCCGCGGGCGGTCTCAGAAGCCTCCTCAGTGCTTTGCACTTGCGGGGTCTCCCTCAACACGCTTTTCCCGCAGGAGTCTCGCACCTGTAACGAAGATCAACATCTGTTCGAATTGGTTTCTTGCTAAAAACAACAATCTTTACGAAAAAAGCCTTTGTAAAAGACGAAATTTTAGATGTCATTCCCCAGCAACCATTATATAATGAACAAAAAAGGAGGTGCTAAATTGTGGATTTAACTCAAGTGAATTATCTCGCGGTACTCATAACAACAATGATTACAATGGTACTGGGATTTTTGTGGTATTCACCCGTTTTATTTGGAAATACGTGGCTGAATCAAATTGGACTGAAAAAAGAGGAAATGTCAGGGGGGAGCCCGCTCACATATATTCTGACAGCATTAACTGCTTTAGTAGGATCCTTCGTACTAGCCTTGCTATTAACAATGATGAAAGAAACAACAATGATGTCGGGAATGATTGTTGGGTTGCTAATAGGGGTTAGTATCTCTGTGAAAATCGGCATGAATTTCTTGTTCGAGAGTAGAACAATCGGTCTATATTTCATTACGATTGGATACCATCTTGTGACGTACCTCATTGCTGGCATCATCATTGGTGCGATGCAATAACTTGTAGGAAAGTTGAAAAAACGCCATTGCCCTCAAGCTTCTACATAGATGAATAAAAAAATGAGCAGAGGATAAGGGTTTTCATGTGAAATCCTCGATCCTCTATGCAAATTAGAGGGGGGTGTCTCCTAAAGCAAAGGGATAGACCTAACACACCAACTAAAGACAGTACAAGGTATATGAAATACTACATACCAATTTAAAGTACGAGATCAGATCCTTATGGGAGAGGCTTATACCATTTCTTCTAAGTAATAGCCTTTATTTTTAATGGATTTAATAGTGTAGTGATGGCCAACTTTCTTACGTACTCGATAAATCAATGAGGAAATTTCTTCATCCGTTACGAGAGAATCTGACGCGATGTTACGCTCAGGCCAAACGGTCTGGATAATTTCTTCCTTTGTCGCAATATTGCCGATATGATTAAATAAAAGCTTAAAGCAGGTAAATTCTTTATGAGCCATTTTAATCAACTCTTTTTTTATTTGGATTGTTTGCATCGAATCATTGAGCACCGTTTTACCCGTGTTCGTTCGTTCCCCAACATAAAATTCTATCGTATCGTCATTATTTTTTTCAATCTGGAATTCAATCAGCCCACTAATTAACGTGAGTGAATCGCCTTCCTTGAATCGATATGATTTAAAGGGAGTTAATTTTTGACCATTTAATTCGGTACCGTGCTTGCTTTGCAAGTCCTCGATAAAAATTAAGCCATTTTGCAAGTAAATTTTACAATGTCGTCGAGAAACCAGCTTATTAAAAATAGGAAAGTCGATTTTTTCCTGGTTATTTGAGCGACCAACTATCATCTCACTATTTCCTTGCAGGTATTTAAAATTTGCAATTGTTTCCATTCCGATGGATTTTAATAAAACTTTGTATGATTGACTATTCACCAACGATCCCTCCTAATAAGATATCGGAAGCTCATTGAACGAGCATACTCCATCTTATTTTCTTAAAGAAAACAGAATATTCTATAAAATGTTAGAAAAATGTGATGTTTGTTACATGGTGCTCAGAAGCTCACCTATGTATAATTAAATAAATTATATTATAGTAGATTACAACTTTCTTTGAAAGGTCGTTAAGATAGAAATTTGAAAGGAATCGATTCATATGGCGTTAAAATTTCTTAGTGAAGTAAGTGGTTTAATTTTAATATGTAGCACAATCTTTTACATTTTAGTCCCGCAACCAATCACGACAATTATCTTCGCTGTAACGTGTATTCTATTTCTAACTGCAACCGTTTTTTCTAAAAATTAAACTTGGAGATTGTGTACATGATGGGAATGGAAGCGAAAAAAGGATTAAGGATTATGTTTATCGTTATTTGTTTTCTTTTGACGTTTTTATTAGTGAGACTTGCCTTTATGCAATTGATTTTGGACAAAGAACATTATGATAGATTAAGATTTTCAGAAATTGAATCTACTAGTAGTTTCGATAAATAGTCTGAGAATATTAGGAAAAGTGGTCAATCAATTTTTGAGGTAAAACCATCATTTGAATAAGTTATGATCTAACAGTTTGTAGGTGATCTGCAGGCTGTTTTTTATTTGGCCGTTAAAAGAAAGGAATTAAGCACTTGCAACTTTGTGAAACAAATATTTGGATAATGAAACACAAAAATTGATTTTTTTAACAATTGGTATTGTCAAAGTGTAAATATTATCATATAGTGTGTATATAGATATAAACACTATTACACTTAGAGAGAGGAAGGGTTCTATTATGAGTCATTCAAAACAGGCATTATGGCTCGCTTGGTTTGAAATAAAAAAGTCGATTGGAAAAGTCATCTTGCTAATGATTTTCATGTTTCTCCCATTTACAGCATTCTTGATTACCTCTTTGCACGACTACTTGGAAAAAAATATCGTGATGTTTGATTATATCTTTTTACTTGCATTTGCATTAGCCGCTGCCTGGGTACGACCAAAAGGGTTTCAACTAGATAAATTGACTGACGGAATGTATGGCTCCCCATTCTTTGTATTTTTGAATCAACTGCCTATTCAGAAGGATGTTTTAGTGAAAAGTAGATTTATTGTTTATTTTGTCTACTCTGTTCCATTCCAGCTCCTATTGCTTGTATTGCTTTATGCCTTCTCACCAGAACTAAGAGCATTTATGCCATGGTACTCGTATCTAGTGTTTTCAATTATTTGGCTGAGTTTTAATGCATATTGGGGTCTTGTTTATCCTGTAGCAGACGCAGGGGAAAAAGCAACCACCACCACCGTTGCGTTTTCGAGTATTTTGTTAGTCATAGTAGGTATGTTTGTTCCACTCATTATTGCAGTGTATACAAATTACGGAATTGTGGGTTGGACGATGTTTGCAGCAAAGCAGTGGCCAATCATTTCGTCCGCACTTTCCATAATTGCTGCACTTTATGGTCTGTCTTATTGGAAACATTCTATGAAAAAGAGAATAGATCGTAACGATTATTTCAATTAACTTGTTACAACAGGAAGGAGGAACACGATGGAGCTTCCGATTCGACTTTCTAAAGAATCACGTGTGCCGATTTATCATCAAATTGAAGCACAAATCAAAACACTCATTACGAGCGGACATCTGGCTGCAGGCTCATTATTGCCTTCCATTCGTGCACTCTCAAAAGATCTTGAAATCAGTGTTATTACGATAAGACGTGCCTATCAAGATCTTGAATACCAGGGTTTCATCAAAACCGTTCAAGGAAAAGGGACATTTGTTGCAGAGGTTGCGGAATCGATGAAAGAGAAGATTAAAGTTTCTGTGGTATATGAAGCCATGGCAAACGGAGTGGAAACTGCACTTCAACATGAATATAGCTTCGAAGAAATTGAAGGGATTTTTCAACAAATCCTTTCAATGAAAAAAAACAAGAAGAAGGAGGAATAGAAGATGCAACCATGGTTGGAAATGAAGGGGTTGAAGAAGAAGATTGATGACTTTCAACTTGGACCGATAGATTTGACCGTTCAACCAGGAACAATTACAGCCCTTGTTGGGAATAATGGAGCAGGGAAAAGTACACTTTTGAAGACCATGATGAACTTAGTAAAACCTGAAGAGGGGGTAATCCATCTTTTTGGAAAAGAGCTTGATCAATATGAAGATCATTGGAATCAGCGTATTGCTTATCAGCCCCAGTCGCTAATTGGGTGTAATGCGTTCAATGGAAAAGAGTTGATGACGTTCATCTCAAAGTGGTATCCGAAATGGGATCAAAACTTATTTATGCATCTTGTTGATTTGTTTGATATTCCGATAATGAAACGGTACGGTAAGCTGTCACCTGGTGTAAGACAGAAACTTAATCTTGCCCTATCCCTATCAAGAGATACCGAGATTATGGTCCTAGATGAACCGACTGCTCAAATGGATATACCGGCTAAACAAATGCTGATGGACGTGTTAGTTGAATGGATGGAACGGGAAGACAAAGCCTTAATTATTGCCACCCACCAAGTGGAGGACATTCGTAAACTCGCAGACTATGTGGTCATTATGAAGAACGGGAAAATGATCGGACAATTTTTAAAAGAAGAACTAACGACACAATACAAGCGCTACTGGATGGAACAGCCGCTCTCATTTGAATTTGTACCAGGAGAAATTACTCGCAAAGGTGATCGATTGATTACAACTAGTCGTTCTAACGAAGCGGAGCGTTATTTTTTACAAGAAAAACTGACATGGATTGAATCCGAGTCAATGGAGCTAGAAGAAATTATTACTGTATTGCTGGGAGATCATGGGGAACGAAATTTTGATAGGCAAAATGGCCATTTTGATCGTGCGGAAAAAATACAACACCTCAAGAAAGACTAAAATGATTGAGATAGTAGGAAAGATTGAGAAAGACCTTCCGTGTTACAGGAAGGTCTTTTCTCGTGAATAAAATAATTAAGCTTGCTTCACAGCTTGAATGTCAAAGTTTAATGTGATTTGGTCGCCAACAAGTACGCCACCAGTTTCAAGGGCAGTATTCCAAGTTAAGCCGTAATCACTGCGTTTCACTTTACCAGATCCGCTAAATCCTGCTTTATCATTGCCCCATGGATCTTTTGCTTCACCTTCAAATGTAACTTGGAATGTTTCTTCACGAGTAACGCCGTGCAATGATACATCTCCGGTAAGTTCATATTCATTATCCCCAGTTTTGGTGATTTTTTTCGATGTAACCGTTAATGTTGGATATGTTTCAACATCAAAAAAGTCAGCAGAACGAAGGTGATTATCACGGTCTTCGCTTCGTGTATCAACACTTGCAACATCGACTGTGAAAGTGATATTTGCCGTTGTTAAATCGGCTGGATCAGCTTCGATTGCTGCATCGAATTGATTGAAAGAACCTTTCACTTTAGAAATCATCATATGTTTAACAGAGAATGCTACTTCACTATGGCTTACGTCAATTGCCCACTTCGTTTTTGTCATGAGAAAATTCCTCCCCAATATATTATCGTGAAATTATATGCCTTTAATTCGAGATAACTTAATACAAGATAAATTATAAATTCAAATTATTGGATTGTCAATGGGATTTACAAAAAACTTACAAATCCTTCAAATTAAATCTTTACTATGAAAATAAAAAAGGGTTTTTATAAAAATATCATAACTTGGAATTATTTACTGGTAAAAGGGGAAGGTAGATAGTAGTTCATTTTTGAGGAGGAAGAGTGTGGGAAACAATCAATCAAATGATCCAAATCAAACGGAAGATGTCTTAACGAATCGTCAAGGGCACCCAGTAACGAATAATCAAAGTATGAGAACGGTTGGCAATCGTGGACCGACGACATTAGAAAATTATGATTTCATTGAGAAAATAAGCCACTTTGACAGGGAGAGAATTCCAGAACGGGTCGTACATGGTCGTGGTGCCGGTGCTCATGGCTATTTTGAAGCATATGGAAAAGCGGGAGATGAACCTGTTTCGAAGTATACTCGAGCTAAGCTTTTCCAAGAGGCAGGAAAACAAACGCCTGTTTTTGTTCGCTTTTCTACAGTGATCCATGGAACACATTCTCCGGAAACATTACGTGACCCACGCGGCTTTGCGGTGAAGTTTTATACCGAAGATGGCAATTGGGATTTGGTTGGGAACAATTTGAAAATCTTCTTTATTCGTGATGCGATTAAATTTCCCGATATGATTCATGCTTTTAAGCCAGATCCAATTACGAATATACAGGATAATGAACGATTTTTTGATTTTTGCTGTAATTCACCAGAATCCTTTCACATGGTCACCTTCGTCTTCTCACCTTGGGGGATTCCAGCGAATTATCGCATGATGCAAGGGTCAGGGGTTAATACGTATAAGTGGGTGAACAGTGAGGGTGAAGCTGTTCTTGTCAAATACCATTGGGAACCTAAACAAGGGATAAAAAATTTAAAGCAAAAAGAAGCAGAAGAAATTCAAGCGAAGAACTTCAACCACGCTACCCAGGACTTGTATGAGGCAATTGAAAACGGTGAATATCCTGAATGGGAGCTGCTTGTCCAAGTGATGAGCGATGACGATCATCCTGAATTGGATTTTGATCCGTTAGATGATACGAAGTTATGGCCTGAAGACCAGTTCCCGTGGCTTGCGGTTGGGAAAATGGTGCTGAACAAAAATCCAGAAGATTATTTTACTGAAGTAGAGCAGGCCGCATTTGGAACAGGTGTCTTGGTAGATGGTCTTGATTTTTCGGACGATAAGATGCTTCAGGGCAGAACATTCTCCTACTCTGATACGCAGCGTCATCGTGTCGGCGCTAACTATTTACAGCTGCCCATTAATGCACCTAAGAAAAGGGTAGCGACAAATCAACGCGGTGGTCAAATGCAATATCGAGTGGATCTAGGCGGAAATCAGAACCCGCATATCAATTACGAACCTTCCCTTCTTGGCGGCTTGAAAGAAGCGAAGCAAGAAGGCAAAGAATATACCCCTTATATTGAAGGGAAATTAGTGAGAGAATCCATTGATCGCCAAAACAATACGAAACAAGCCGGTGAAACGTATCGCATGTTTGAGGACTGGGAGAAGGATGAACTAATCTCTAACCTTGTTTCAGGACTTGCACCAGTAGACAGTCGAATCCAAGCCAAAATGATTGCATTGGCGGAAGAAGCAGATGAAGAATACGGCCGCCGTCTACGAGAAGGCTTGGCAAATGCGCCAAAAGGTGGATCGAGTCAAAAGCCTCTTGGCAATAAAGATGGAGAAAAGGCTCCCGAACAAGCAATTGAAAAGGGACATGACGCAGAGCCTTACTAATGCGGACAGACTAAGACATATTGTTCAAGGTTCATCCCCATTAACGGACAGTACCCCTTACTGATTGATTCACTTTATAGTTTTGCCTACATCTAGTTTTGAACTGAAACTCTTAAGGGTCAGACTGTGCACTTTAAATCAGTATGTCGTGTTTTATACACGTTACTTTACTGTATTTAGTTGTTGCAGTGTCTGACCCTTTCTTTTGGAGCACTCCTTTTTTAAATTTTTGGCTATGTTGAAGCGCGTTGTTGATTGGAACGAACGCCATACGTTCCAATCAACAGGCAAGTTTTACAGAGTCTAATTTGTAAATATCATTTATTTGCAATGAATCCCGCATGAATGGGCAGTACAACTCCACTTCAAGGTTTAGGGGAATCGAAGAAGCATAGGTGGGGGGTTGAAGAAAACCCCACTGGTTGAAGTTTCATTTTATCAAGCGGTTTAAATCGTAAACAAATGGATTTTATCTGATAAATGAATTAAACTGAAACTACTTAATTAGTAAATGGGCTTTGCTGTAAATTACAGTGGACTGTAAGGAGATGGAAGAATGGTTAAGTTTTTATCTGCTCTAATCGTTCCCGGCTTACTTGTTATCTTATTTTCAAGAGTGACGTTTAATCGTTATGTCGGACTTGCATTGACGGTTGCATTAATTGCAGCATCGGCATATAAAGGTTACACACATACATGGATTTTAATTATCATAGATGCGTTTTCATTAACAGTCGGTTTTTGGTATTCAACGAAAATGTTAAAACGAATATAGCATGAAGGAAGAATAGTATACTGCAATCTTCAATATTATTTCTATTATTCTATCTACATAAACACATGGTGCAAATCGAGCCATGTGTTTTTTGTAATGGCTAATCTCTCTGATAGTAGAGCTTTTAGTTGACTACATTTACATTTTCCTTTTTGTATGAAGACATGGGGACGGGGCTGCGCGACTTATTAATATAGCCTATCTACTACATTTATGCATACTTTTTTAAGTAAATCCGGATCCGCACCGCCACCATTGTGATTAGGCGTGTGTAGCGTGCTATAGGATGAATTCTAAATGCTGAATATTGGAATTTAAGCGCCGTATTCGTTTTGTATTGTCGAAAATCTGTCGAATGAACGTTCGCTTATTATTGGTTTCTTCGTTGTCCTTTGTGGTAGAATGTGTATAGAATGCTTCAATAAAGGGCTATAAATAGATATGAATGTTTTAGACAAAAGCCTAACGGTGAAAGTAGATAAATCCATAATAGACAAGAAATATTTATCCCGCTTTAACGGGCAGTAAACCCCCACCCAAGGCTTAGAGGAATCGAGGAAGCTTAGGTTGGGGGATAACTGCCCGTAAAAGCCCGATTGGTTCAAAGACAATCAGTGGGGGATGAAGAAAACGCCCACTGATTGAAGTTGCACTTTATAGAATGGAGGATTGCTTAGTGAAGGATCAATTTGAGATAGTCTCCAATTATTCGCCACAAGGAGATCAGCCTGCTGCCATTAAGGAATTAGTAGAAGGAATTGAAAGTGAGAAACGGTATCAGACATTGCTAGGGGCAACTGGAACGGGAAAAACATTTACCATTTCAAATGTCATTAAAGAAGTTAATAAGCCAACATTAGTCATTGCTCATAACAAGACGCTCGCAGGGCAATTGTATAGTGAGTTCAAGGAATTTTTCCCGAATAACGCTGTCGGCTATTTTGTTAGTTACTATGATTACTATCAACCAGAAGCCTATGTTCCATCTACGGATACATATATTGAAAAAGATGCGAGCATTAATGATGAAATTGACAAACTGCGTCACTCGGCTACATCTGCGCTATTTGAACGTCAAGACGTCATTATTATCGCTAGTGTCTCATGTATTTTCGGTCTCGGTTCTCCAGAAGAATATCGAGAAATGGTTGTCTCCCTCCGCACAGGTATGGAGATTGATCGAAATAAACTGCTACATAAATTAGTAGATATTCAATATGAACGAAATGATATAGACTTCCACCGTGGGACTTTCCGAGTACGGGGGGATGTGGTTGAGATATTCCCAGCTTCTCGTGATGAACACTGTGTTCGTGTGGAGTTTTTTGGTGATGAAATCGATCGAATACGGGAAGTGGATGCGTTAACGGGAGAAATTACGGCTGAACGGGATCATATTGCGATATTCCCAGCTTCCCATTTCGTTACACGTGAAGAGAAAATGAAGGTAGCGATTGATAATATAGAGAAAGAACTAGAAGAATGGTTAGTCGTGCTGCGCAATGAAGATAAACTGTTAGAAGCTCAACGCCTGGAACAGCGTACAAGGTATGATCTGGAAATGATGCGTGAAATGGGATTTTGTTCAGGGATTGAGAACTATTCTAGACATTTAACATTGAAGCCTCCTGGGGCAACACCTTATACATTGATTGACTATTTCCCTAAGGATTTTCTACTTGTTATTGATGAATCACATGTTACTTTGCCGCAAATCCGCGGAATGTATAACGGAGATCAGGCGAGGAAGCAAGTGCTGGTGGATCATGGTTTCAGGATGCCTTCTGCCAAGGATAACAGACCGCTTCGATTCGAAGAGTTTGAGGAGAAAGTCCATCAAGCCGTTTTTGTATCCGCTACGCCGGGACCGTTTGAATTGGAACATACACCTGAAATGGTTGAGCAAATTATTAGACCGACTGGTTTATTAGACCCGAATATTGAAGTGAGACCAATTGAGGGTCAAATTGATGACTTAATCGGTGAAATTCAGGATCGAATCAAACGAAACGAGCGCGTACTTATCACAACTTTGACGAAAAAAATGTCTGAAGATTTAACGGATTATTTAAAAGAAATTGGAATTAAGGTTCAGTACCTCCATTCTGAGGTAAAGACTTTAGAACGAATTGAAATTATTCGTGAACTACGAATGGGCAAATATGATGTACTAGTCGGAATTAACTTGTTACGAGAAGGTCTCGACATTCCTGAAGTATCATTGGTTGCGATATTGGATGCCGATAAAGAAGGATTCTTGCGTTCTGAGCGTTCGCTTATCCAAACGATTGGCCGTGCCGCTCGGAATTCCAATGGTCATGTAATTATGTATGCGGATCGCATAACGAATTCGATGGAATTGGCCATTAGTGAAACTAAGCGGCGCCGAGAAATTCAAGAGCAGTATAATAAAGAACATAATATTACTCCAAAAACTATTCAAAAAGAGGTTCGTGGTTCCATTCGCGTGACTCATGCAGCAGAAGATACGGAGACATATGATGTAGCACCTAGTTTCACTAAAATGACGAAACAGGAGCGAGAGCAACTAATTATGAACACGGAGAAGGAAATGAAAGAAGCAGCTAAAGCCCTCGATTTCGAACGGGCAGCACAGCTTCGTGATCTTTTAATCGAGCTGAAAGTGGAAGGGTGACAAGACAATGGCATTGGAAAAAATCACGGTTATTGGCGCTAGAGCCAATAACCTAAAGAATATTGACGTCACAATCCCCAGAGACAAGCTTGTCGTCCTTACGGGATTGTCGGGATCAGGGAAGTCATCGCTTGCATTTGATACGATATATGCGGAAGGGCAACGGCGCTATGTTGAGTCGCTTTCTGCTTACGCCAGACAATTTTTAGGACAAATGGATAAGCCAGATGTGGATTCAATTGAAGGCCTTTCACCGGCCATATCAATCGATCAGAAAACTACAAGCCGTAATCCGCGTTCAACAGTTGGAACTGTAACGGAAATCTACGATTATTTACGTTTACTTTACGCACGAATCGGTAGACCAACATGTCCTAATCACGGCATTGAAATATCCTCACAAACGATTGAACAAATGGTGGACCGGATTTTAGAATACCCTGAACGGACAAAAATGCAAGTCCTTGCGCCCGTTGTCTCAGGAAGAAAAGGGACACACACCAAAGTGTTGGAAGATATTAAAAAGCAAGGATATGTCAGAGTTCGCGTAGATGGCGAGATTTTAGACGTAGGGGAAGACATCATTCTTGAAAAAAATAAGAAACACTCGATTGAGGTCATTATCGACCGTATCGTTATTAAAGATGGGATAGCAGCGCGCCTTGCAGACTCAATGGAAAGTGCTTTAAAGCTAGGTGACGGAAAAGTATTGATAGATATTAATGGGGAAGAGGAGCTTTTGTTTAGTGAACATCATGCTTGCCCTTATTGTGGGTTCTCTGTAGAAGAACTGGAGCCGCGCATGTTTTCTTTTAACAGCCCATTTGGTGCCTGTCCAGATTGCGACGGCCTTGGTACGAAACTTGAAGTCGATCAACAGCTCGTCATTCCAAATGATGAATTAACGTTAAACCAAAATGCGCTTGCGCCTTGGGAATCAACTAGTTCGCAATATTATCCCCAACTATTGAAAGCTATAGCTGATCATTATGGAATTGATATGGATATACCAGTTAAAGACCTATCGACAGGTTTGTTGGATAAGATTTTATATGGTTCTGGAAAAGAAAAAATTTACTTCCGTTATGAAAATGACTACGGTAGATTGCACGAAAGCTATATCGCTTTCGAAGGTGTTTTGAATAACGTGGAACGTCGCTTTAAAGAAACAAGTTCAGACTATGTCCGCGATCAGATGGAAAAGTATATGGCTCAACATGCTTGTCCAACGTGTAAAGGACAAAGACTGAAGAAGGAAAGCCTATCTGTTCTCATCCAAAACAAAACGATTAGTGAAACAACTGCTTATTCGATTGAAGAGGCCGTCCAGTTTTTCGAACATCTGGATTTATCAGAAAAAGAACAAGCAATTGCTCAATTAATTTTGCGTGAAATTCAAGAGCGGTTAGGTTTTCTTGCCAATGTTGGCTTGGAATATTTAACTTTAAGCAGAGCGGCAGGAACGCTATCTGGTGGGGAGGCTCAGCGAATCAGGCTAGCCACTCAGATTGGCTCCCGTTTAACGGGTGTTCTATATATTTTGGATGAACCATCAATCGGTCTCCATCAAAGAGACAATGATCGTCTTATTGAAACACTGAAGAATATGCGTGAAATTGGCAATACGCTGATCGTAGTTGAACATGACGAAGATACGATGCTTGCTGCAGATTATTTGATTGATGTAGGACCAGGAGCAGGAGCACACGGAGGGAAAATTGTTTCTGCAGGTACGCCACAGGAAGTCATGAATGATCCTGATTCATTAACTGGGCAGTATTTGTCAGGGAAAAAATTTATTCCGTTACCACTAGAACGTCGTAAAAGTGATGGTCGTTATATTGAAATCAAAGGAGCGAAAGAAAACAATCTCAAAAATGTGAATGTGAAATTTCCCCTTGGTACATTTACAGCTGTTACTGGTGTCTCGGGTTCTGGGAAAAGTACGTTAGTTAATGAGATTCTACATAAATCATTAGCACAAAAACTGAACCGTGCAAAAGCTCGTCCGGGCTCTTTTCGGGAAATCAAAGGTGTTGATCATCTTGATAAGGTCATCGATATTGATCAGTCACCAATTGGAAGAACGCCGCGTTCAAACCCCGCTACATATACAGGGGCATTTGATGATATTCGGGATGTGTTTGCCACAACGAATGAAGCGAAAATTCGCGGCTATAAAAAAGGTCGTTTTAGTTTTAATGTCAAAGGTGGTCGCTGTGAAGCTTGTCGTGGCGATGGAATCATTAAAATTGAAATGCATTTCTTACCTGATGTGTACGTGCCTTGTGAAGTGTGTCATGGAAAGCGGTATAATCGTGAAACATTGGAAGTGAAATATAAAGGCAAAAATATTGCTGATATTCTAGAGTTGACGGTAGAAGAAGCGGTTGAATTTTTTGAGAATATCCCAAAAATCAATAGAAAACTCCAAACAATTCAAGATGTTGGCTTGGGTTATATTAAACTTGGTCAGCCAGCAACCACACTTTCCGGTGGAGAAGCACAGCGGGTAAAGTTAGCTTCTGAACTTCATCGTCGTTCAAATGGCCGTTCCTTCTATATTCTTGATGAACCAACAACGGGTCTTCATGTTGATGATATCGCAAGGCTTCTTGAAGTCCTTCAGCGCCTCGTTGAAAACGGTGATACTGTTCTTGTCATCGAACATAATCTAGATGTCATTAAATCCGCTGATTATTTGGTCGACCTTGGTCCTGAGGGTGGAGATAAAGGCGGAACGATTATCGCAACAGGTACACCTGAACAAATCGCTGAGGCAGAAGGGTCTTATACAGGAAAATATCTAAAACCTATTCTTGAAAGAGACCGTATCAGAATGGAAAAGAGAATCAAAGAAAAAGAGCATGAACATGTATAAGGATGTCCGATAAAGTGAAACTTCAATCAGTGGGGATTTTCCACTGATTGTTAGTCCCGTTCTACTGTCGCTAAGATCTTCGCTTCCGCTACGATCAATCGACAGTACGAACCCAATTGGTTCAACTAAACCGCTGAAGAACCCAGCGGTAAGTTTCACTGTATCTCACCAATCGGGCTTTTACGGGCAGTTGACCCCCACTTGGGTGGGGGTCAACTGCCCGTTAATGCGGGATAATGCAAGGGTCAGACTGAGCAACTCACATACAGTTAAAATGAAGTGAAAGTAACACAAAAACTGTAAAGTGAGTGCTAGGTCAGACCCTTTTTGGGTATCGTTGAATCATAATAAGAAGAATTTTGTAGAATAGCGCTTAATCAAATGATTGATTAAATGGAGTGTGGAAATGTAGTCTCTAATGACATCTGATGTGAAATTAGATGTTTTTTATGTCGTTTGAAATTGTCGAATGTATAGTAGAGGTTTCGGAAATGTTTGAAGTCTTGTTTTTTGTCCTTAATCAATCGATTGATTAAAATGGAGGAGACAAAGTATTGCAAGGGATATATGAGGTATAAATTGGTGAATATTTTGACGGTCTGAAAGGATGAGCTTTGCAGAAATTTACGATAACACGGCTTAATCAAACGATTGATTAAAATGGATGCAAACCTGCATTTCTATGGACATACTGCGTTAGATTCGCTGATTATTATGTCGTTTGAAATTATTGGAGTTAAATTTTGTAAGTGATGAAACTTTCATGAATAGTAGGCGTATTAATAAGTAAGTGTGCTTTTATTTTTTTGGACTCAAAATACTAACTCATTGCTTCCATAACATTCACAATAAGAGAGAAAATCGAGAAAACCCTGTGAAAAAAATAGATTGAAATTGGAGGGAAAAGGAATGAATGAAGAAAAAAAGCGAATTCTACAAATGGTTCAAGATGGGAAACTATCTACGGATGAAGCTTTAAAGATTTTAGAAGAACTAGATCAGGCGAGTAAAGAATCGGAGAAGAAAGAACAAGTACTAGTCAATGAATTATCGACAGTTGTTCTTGATAAAGAAGGTACCGATAAACAACAAGATTATTTTAATAAAAAAATCAGCTCTTCCAAAGAGAAAATCTTTGATTTCGTAGAGAGTGCCGTGAAAAAAATCAAAGAATCGGATTTAGATCTCAATTTTGGTACTTCGCATGAGATTTCACATATTTTTACCCATGATCAAACGCCCCTTAAAGAAATTGAGATAGATATTGCAAATGGCAAGACGAAAGTAATCCCGTGGTCGAATAATGAAATTAGAATTGAATGTCAAGCGAAGGTTTATCGTGGCGCGATGCAGGATGAAGCAAGAGAAGCGCTATTAAAAGAAGTCCATTTTTTAGTAGAAGATGAAAAATTACGTTTCCATTTATTGCAGAAATTTATAAAAGCGGATGTCACTTTGTACATCCCTAATAAAGAGTATGAAGAAGTGTATATCCGTATGTTTAACGGTTCTATCTCTGGAGAGTCTTTAAAAGCAGATCATTTTAAAGTGAAGACTGCCAATGGAAAAATAGCCATTGAAGACGTGACAGGAAAAAAACTAAATGCTGAAACGGGAAATGGGAATATATCGATACGTCAAGCAACTATAGAAAAAATCGAAACAGAAACATTAAATGGTTCGATACATGTAGATGGAATCTATAAAAATCTTGATGCTCAATCATTTTCTGGTCAAGTGACTTGCCGTGTGGATGAACAAAATTGTGAGTATATTTCAGCCAAAACAGTGACTGGAAAGCTTGATGTAATCTTGCCTACAGGAATGTCAGTAGAAGGTGAGTTGAAATCGAATCTTGGTAACTTCAATGTAAACTTAGATGGCATTCAAATTATTGAAGAGAAAAATGATGTCATTCAAAAAGTGTTGAGATTTAAGACGACAAAGGATGTTGTTCCAGTTCTACACTTGTTTGCTGATACGAAAACTGGTGGCATTTCAGTATCGTAAAGATTTATCCAGCATTAACTGCCCGTAAAAACAAACCCGATTGGAACTTGCCTCTTGTGGTTTTCAAAGGCGAATTTGCGCCCATAGAATGTGGGCTGCAGACGAAGACATAGGATGCGGTGTACTTAGTCTTTGATTTGTTGGATCTTAGCAACACTAACAATCAGTGGGGATGAAGAACACTGAAGATTGAAGTTTCACTTTATTACGGTTAAAAAGGAAACAAGAGGATGTCCCAAGGGTAGGCCACGCGCTATATACACTGTTCAAAGTGGTACTTACGTTTATTTGAACTGTATATGTCGCTAAGGGTCAACCCTTTTCAATAAGGGACATCCTCTTTGTATTTTTGTAATTGAGTGATTTTACAAAAGCTTTGTTTGGATATTAGTAGAAAAATGCTAAAATAAAGATTACCTTTATAAGAGAAATAATTTAACTCCAAGGGAGGCTAACAATATGGCAAAAGTACGTGTGAAAGATTTGATAGATACATTCAATCTTGAATTAGTCAGTGGAGAAGAGGGGATTAATCGTCCTATTATAACAAGTGACCTTTCTCGGCCTGGTTTAGAAATTGCAGGTTTTTTTGATTTTTATCCCGCAGAGAGAATACAGCTACTTGGAATGACAGAGATGTCTTTCTTTGAAAAGCTAAGTGCGCCTGAAAGAACGAGCAGAATGGAAAACCTATGTCGGGATATTACACCTGGAATTATTATTAGCCGTGCACATGAGGTTCCAGAAGAGTTAATTATTGCGTCTGAACAACAGTCGGTCCCGGTGATGCGATCCAGTATGAAAACAACCCGGCTATTTAGTCACTTAACTAATTTTCTGGAAAGTAAACTTGCTCCGACAACAGCTGTCCATGGGGTATTGATAGATATTTATGGAGTCGGCGTGATGATCACTGGAAAAAGTGGAGTTGGTAAAAGTGAGACCGCGCTTGAGCTAGTAAAACGAGGCCATCGTTTAGTTGCGGATGATTGTGTGGAGATTCGTCAGGAAGATCAGGATACCCTAGTTGGTAATGCTCCTGAACTGATTGAGCATTTATTGGAAATTCGCGGACTGGGTATTATTAATGTAATGACCTTGTTTGGAGCAGGTGCCGTAAGAAGCAATAAGAAAATTTCACTCGTTATCAATCTAGAGCTATGGGAAAAAAATAAGCAATATGATCGGGTCGGTCTTGATGAGGAAAAAGTGAAAATCATTGATACTGAAGTGACGAAATTAACGGTTCCTGTTCGACCAGGAAGAAACTTAGCAGTTATTATAGAGGTGGCTGCGATGAACTTCCGTTTGAAAAGAATGGGCGTCAATGCAGCGGAAATCTTCTCAAGCCGGTTGAACAATACTATTTCTGGGGGCGGGCACGAAGAATTTTAAGTGATCCTTCATCCAAGTAAAGGTTATTCGATGAAATCAGTAATTTTAATGAAAATTTCTTAGAATAGAAAAGAGGGAATGTGATGGAGCAAGATATACAGCCGTTAAATCCTATTGCTTTTGATTTAGGTTTTCTGGAAGTGCATTGGTATGGAATCATTATCGGAGTTGGTGTTCTTCTAGGTTTGTTTATTGCCACTAAGGAAGCGGACAGAAGAGGAATTGGTAAGGAAACTTTTGTCGATATGATCCTGTTTGCTGTTCCAATAGCGATTATTAGTGCTCGAATTTATTATGTCATTTTTCAATGGGATTATTATTCGCAAAATCCGGGCCAAATCATTCAAATTTGGAACGGTGGAATCGCTATTCACGGTGCAATTATCGGTGCAGTTTTAACCGCTATTGTTTTTTCGAAAGTTAGAAAACTATCGTTTTGGAAGCTTGTAGATGTAGCTGCTCCTAGCCTTTTATTAGGGCAAGCTATTGGGCGTTGGGGGAATTTTATGAATCAGGAAGCGCATGGCGGTGAAGTGACGCGTGCCTTTTTAGAAAATCTCCATCTACCTAATTTTATTATTAATCAAATGTACATAGAGGGGACTTATTATCATCCGACATTTTTATATGAGTCGCTTTGGAACTTATTGGGTGTAGCGGTATTACTAATATTAAGAAGGTCGAATTTGCGCAGAGGAGAGATCTTTTTAAGCTATGTCATTTGGTATTCAGTCGGCCGATATTTCATTGAAGGCTTGCGGACGGACAGCTTAATGTTGACAGAAACACTACGAATTGCTCAAGTTATTTCCATTGTATTAATTGTAGTGGCGATCGTTCTTTGGGTTTACAGAAGGGTTCGGGGCTACTCCGATAAAAAATACTTAGAGGCATAATGAGCGAATTGGGGGTGAGGAGGTAGTGATTGGCCATTCGGTGAAAAAGGGATTACTGGTAGGATTACAAACTACTTGGACACTTGGTAAAGTGATTTTTCCGGTTACATTGATTGTATCCGTTCTTCAATATACACCGGTTTTACAATGGATCATCGATTTCATTGCTCCTTTTATGAATATGATTGGATTGCCGGGTGAAGCTGCAATTCCTCTTGTATTAGGTAATTTTTTAAACTTGTATGCAGGAATTGCTGGGATTTTAACACTTGATTTATCGGTGAAAGAAGTTTTCATTGTTGCTATCATGTTATCGTTTAGTCACAATTTATTTATTGAATCTGGTGTTGCAGTGAAGGTCGGTGTAAAGCTTTGGGTTATTTTAACAGTTAGAATCGGCTTAGCTTTATTGGCTGCTGTTATGATTAATCTAGTTTGGCATGGTGGATCAGAGCTTGCCAAATACGGGTTTGTTAGTCCTGCTACAGCGGAAATTAACGGTGTATGGGCGATTTTACTGAATGGATTGGAACGGGCTGCATCTGGGGTAGTACAATTAGCTTTCATTGTTATTCCATTAATGATTATTATGCAGATTATGAAAGATTTGAAGTGGTTGGATGTTATGTCGAAAGCTTTGGCACCATTTACAAAAATTCTCGGAATGAAGCCTAATACATCGATGACGATGGTGGCAGGTCTCACTATCGGATTGGCGTATGGTGCTGGTGTCATGATCCAAGCTGCTAAAGAAGACAATGTAAGTAAAAAAGATATGACGCTTGCTTTTATTTTTCTAGTGGCGTGTCATGCTGTAGTTGAAGATACATTAATCTTTATTCCGCTTGGGATTCCGGTTTGGCCGTTGTTGGTTATCAGGCTTACAACAGCCATACTGTTAACGATGATTATCGGGATGATTTGGAATCGATCGGAGTTTTCACAAAGGAAGGAAGCATATGAACAGTAATATTACAACTTTGTTATTTGATTTAGACGGAACATTAATTAACACCAATGAATTAATCGTTGCTTCATTTTTGGATACATTAAATCATTATTATCCTGACCGCTATAAACGTGAGGATGTTATTCCTTTTAATGGTCCGCCGCTAATTGATACATTTCATAGTATTGATCCAAACCGTGCAGAAGAGATGGTGACTCATTATCGAAAGCATAACTGGGAACATCATGATTTGTTAGTCACGGAGTTTGACGAGGTTTATGAAACAGTAAAAACGTTGAAGGAGAGCGGCTATAAATTAGCGATTGTTTCAACAAAAATCCATGCTGTTGTGATGAAGGGCTTGCAGTTGACAAAGCTGGATGAATTTTTTGATGTGATTGTTACACTAGATCATGTGAAAAAAGCAAAACCGGATCCAGAGCCAGTTCAGCAGGCATTGGCTTTATTAGGTTCGTCGCCTGAAGAATCGATCATGATTGGAGATAACTATCATGATATATTGTCTGGACAAAATGCCGGGACAAAAACAGCAGGAGTAGCTTGGTCGGCAAAAGGCAGAGAGCATCTTGAGCAGTACAATCCCGATTATATTCTCGAGAAGATGTCAGATTTAATCACGATTTTAGAGGGGTAAGCCTTATGAGGCGAACAACAAGGTACCCGGTAGAAGATGCAAACTCACTTTGGCATGTCTATAAAACGGTTCCTTTTTGGAAAGTTGTGAAGAATTTTAGCGTGATTCAGATTGCTAGATACACACCTTTCTTAGGAATGAAAAACTGGTTGTATCGAGTTTTTTTGAGAATGAAGGTTGGCGATCAAACTTCATTTGCACTTATGGTTATGCTGGATTGTATGTTTCCTGAAAAAATTACAGTCGGTAGAAATTCAGTTATTGGCTATAACACAACCATATTAGCACATGAATACTTAATTAAGGAATATCGACTTGGGGAAGTTGTGATTGGCAATGAAGTCCTAATCGGTGCTAATTCAACGATTCTACCAGGTGTTGTCATTGGCGATGGGGCGATTGTGTCGGCAGGTACACTTGTGCATAAAGACGTACCGGAAGGCGCATTTGTTGGCGGGAACCCTATGCGCATCATTTATACGAAAGAAGAAAGAGCGAAGCAATTGGAAATTTGAATCGAATAGATAACTAATATCCAAGGACCAGACCTTGCACACTACACAGTTCAAAGTGGAATAACCACTCCATTTGAACTACAAATAGTGAGTGCAAGGTCTGGTCTTTTTATTATGGGAAATGGGGTCTGACCCCTGCGGGAAAGTGCACAAACCTATGATTTATATGGGGGATTTGGCATGTGAGGGAAGTTGGGAAATAGGGTCTGACCCTAAAATATTATGCTTGACGTGGTGCTATTTGGAAGGTAGAATATTGATAACTTCAATTCGGTAGTATGGTAGTGAACTAAAGTATTTTGTTTTATCTGTATTTTCAGATGTTTTATTTTGGGTGGTTATGCGAAAATGAATAAGAGTGGAGATAATTCTTAAAGGATGTGTTGATGTGACCAAGCCGTTTATGTTTGAAAAGCCATTAGGCATGCGAGATACGCTTCCCTTGTTATATGAAACGAAAGCATCGGTAAGAAATCGCATGAGTGTTGAGATTAAAAGGTGGGGGTATCAATTTATCGAAACACCTACTTTGGAATATTATGAAACAATCGGAGAGGCTTCAGCGATCTTAGATCAGCAGTTGTTTAAATTGCTGGATCAGCAAGGGCATGCCCTTGTTCTTAGACCGGATATGACTACACCAATTGCCCGAGTTGCAGCATCTAAGCTATTAAAGCAGCAAATCCCACTCCGCCTTGCATATTCAGCCAATGTGTACCGGGCTCAGCAAAGAGAAGGTGGTCGCCCTGCGGAGTTTGAACAGATAGGGATCGAACTGATCGGTAATCCATCAATTAGTGCTGATGCAGAAATCATTTCATTGCTTGTAGATGTGCTAAAAGCTACAGGTCTAAAAGATTTCAAAATAGCAATTGGACATATTGGTTTTCTACAGGAATTATTCATTAGTATTTTAGGAAATGAAGAACGAGCAGCGGTATTACGAAAATATTTATATGAAAAAAACTATGTTGGCTATCGTGAGCATGTGAAATCATTGCCTTTATCGTCGATTGACAAGCAGCGATTAATTGATTTCGTTAGCTTAAGAGGTGAGGAGAATACATTAAGTCAGGCTGCTACTTTGCTTGAGCGTGAAACAGGAAGAGAAACTCTGCAAGATTTGAAAGAGTTGGCCGTGCAATTAAAGGAATTTGGAATCGAGGAGTTTATCACTTTTGACTTAACGCTAGTCAGTCATATGAGTTATTACACAGGTACACTTTTCGAAGTATATGCTAATCAAGTCGGTTCCCCAATAGGCAACGGAGGCCGATATGACAGCTTGCTTGAAAAATTCGGTTGGAACACATCTGCCACCGGATTTGCCATCCGAATGGATCGCTTAACCGAAGCGTTGGGAGAAATAAAAGAAACAGAAACTACGGTATGTGTCGTATTCAGTCCAGAACGGAGAAAAGAAGCGTTAATATTTGCTAAGGAAAAGCGTGAACAAGGGATTAACGTAACGATTCAAGAAATTAACGCATTAGAGAACGTTGATGCATTTACTAAGGCGTTTCATGAGGTTCATTTGTATATCGGAAATGGAGGTGTAAGAAGTGAATAGCTTTCTAACCATTGCGATGCCTAAAGGCAGAATTTTTGAAGAAGCGGCAGATTTATTACGCAAAGCAGACTTCCGACTCCCTCCAGAATTTGATGATTCTCGAAAACTCATTTTAGAAGTAGAAGAAGAGAATTTACGATTTATTTTAGCAAAACCAATGGATGTGGTCACCTATGTGGAGCATGGTGTTGCGGATGTCGGAATTGCAGGGAAAGATGTTATGTTGGAGGAAGAACGGGATGTCTATGAATTGCTGGATTTGAAAATAAGTACTTGCTATTTAGCGGTAGCTGGACTTCCCAATACAAAAATTAGTGATATTACGCCGAAAATAGCCAGTAAATATCCAAACGTAGCTTCCAGTTATTTTCGTGAACAAGGTGAACAAGTAGAAATTATTAAGTTGAACGGATCGATTGAACTAGCACCTTTAATTGGTCTCGCGGAAAGAATTGTTGACATTGTGTCGACGGGCCAAACTTTAAAGGAAAATGGCCTTGTGGAATATGCAAAAATTGCCGATGTGACATCGAGATTAATTGCAAATCCTGTGAGCTATCGAATTAAAGAAAAGAGAATTTCGGAAATTGTTGATCGGCTTGCAAAAATAGTAAATCAGTGAGGAGGTGGAGTGATGAAGATAGAGCGTTTTACAGAAGGGACCTCATTAAAGCGTTCGGTAGATTCAGGAACGGCTGACCAACGTAAGGCGGTACAAGAGATCATCTATGAAGTTAGAAAATCTGGAGATGAAGCGGTTGCTCGCTATACAGAGCAATTTGACCGAGTAAAGCTTGAACAATTTGCCGTTTCAATCGAGGAAATAGATGGAGCGGCAAATGAACTAAGCGCTTATGAGAGATCGATCATTGAAGAAGCAGCGGTAAATATTCGTTCCTTTCATGAAAAGCAGTTAAAAAATTCGTGGATTTCTACAGATGAATCAGGAACAATGCTTGGACAAAAACTAACTGCAATTGATGCAGTCGGTGTGTACGTACCAGGGGGAACTGCTGCGTATCCGTCATCGGTATTGATGAATGTGATTCCAGCAAAGGTAGCTGGTGTCGAACGCATCGTAATGGTGTCTCCTCCAGGCAAGGATGGTAAACTGTCAAATTCGGTTTTGGCAGCTGCAAAAATTGCTGGTGTTACAGAAATCTACCGAATTGGTGGAGCGCAAGCAGTTGCGGCACTTGCATATGGCACGGAAACAATAGCAAAGGTCGATAAAATTGTTGGACCAGGAAATATCTACGTAGCGTTAGCAAAGAGAGAAGTGTTTGGAGATGTAGCGATCGATATGATTGCTGGACCAAGTGAGATTGCAGTCCTCGCTGATGAAACAGCCATTGCCGCAGAAGTAGCAGCAGATTTACTGTCACAAGCAGAGCATGATCCGAGAGCTTGCAGCGTGTTGGTCACTATAGATGAGACCTTAGCTAATGAGGTAGCAAAAGAAGTAGAAAAGCAGTTGGCGATGCTTCCGAGACGAGAGATTGCTGCAGCGTCTATTCGGGATTATGGGAAGATTATTGTGTGCGAGGATATGAATCAGGCCATTCAAGCGGTTAATACACTAGCACCAGAGCATCTTGAAATTATCACGAAAGATCCACTTGAAGTAATGGCTCAAGTACGCCATGCTGGCGCTATTTTCTTAGGAAGATACAGTACGGAGCCAGTCGGTGACTACTTTGCTGGACCAAACCATGTACTTCCGACAAATGGCACTGCCCGTTTTTCAAGTCCGTTAAATGTGGATGATTTTCAGAAAAAATCAAGCATCATCATGTACAGTCAAACGGCCTTTAGGAAAAATGCAGAAAAAATTGCAGCCTTCGCACGACTTGAAGGCCTCGAAGCCCATGCCAGAGCTGTGGAATCACGTGGGAAATAGGGTCTGACCCCTAAATGAATCACTTAAAGCGTTAATCTATCAAGGTTTATACAAGGAAAATAAATTTGGGAAATGGGGTCTGACCCCTAGGAGGAGGTTCGTATGGAGCGTGTTGGTAGTGTTGTGAGGAAGACTGGTGAGACGGATGTGAAGCTTGCGTTTACGGTGGATGGTGAGGGAATATCTCGAATTGAAACAGGTGTGCCATTTATGACACATATGTTGGATTTATTTACGAAGCACGGTCATTTTGATTTGACGGTTGATGCACAGGGAGATATTGAGGTAGATGATCATCATACGACAGAGGATATTGGGATCTGTCTTGGCCAAGCGTTGATTGAAGCCCTAGGTGACAAGCGTGGAATTAAACGTTACGGAAATGCATTTGTGCCTATGGATGAGGCGCTGGCGCAGGTTGTTGTTGATCTTAGCAACCGTCCGCATCTAGAATTTCGTGCCGAGTTTCCATCACAGAAGGTTGGCACATTTGATACCGAGCTTGTTCATGAGTTTCTTTGGAAATTGGCACTTGAAGCTCGTATGAATCTGCACGTAATTGTTCATTACGGTCAAAATACGCACCATATCATCGAGGCGATATTCAAAGCCCTCGGTAGAGCTCTTGATGAAGCAACGACAATCGATCCACGTGTTAAAGGCATTCCATCAACGAAAGGGTTGTTATAAATGATTGGCATTGTCGATTACGGCATGGGGAATTTGTTCAGTGTTAGTAAAGCACTCGAACGGTTACAAACAGAGTTTATTATTTCAGATGATCCTGCCGAACTGGCAAAAGCCGATGGAATCATTTTACCAGGAGTTGGTTCGTTCAGGGATGCAATGATGTTACTCGAGCGTAAGAAATTAGCTACTTTTCTAAAAAATCACGTAGATAACGGTGGATTTTTATTAGGAATTTGTCTAGGAATGCAATTACTATTCGAGGAAAGTGAAGAAAATGGACCTGCAAAGGGTCTGTCACTTCTACCAGGTAAAGTCGTACGGTTTTCTGGTAGAGATTCGAAAAATAATGCTTATAAAGTTCCGCATATGGGCTGGAACAAGCTAACTTTTTACAATCATTCTCCTCTTTTAAAAGGACTTGAAGAGGATTATGTATATTTCGTTCATTCATACTTCGTGGTGACAAATGAAACGGAGGTAGTGGCTGCATCTGCTAAATATGATGTGGACGTGCCGGCGATCGTCGCGAAGGATAATGTTTTCGGTATGCAGTTTCACCCGGAAAAAAGCGGTTCGATGGGGATGTCCCTATTAAAAAATTACTTGTCACTAGTGAAGGGGAGGCAATAATATGTCTAATTTCACAATTTACCCTGCCATTGATATGCGCGGTGGGAAATGTGTCCGTTTAATTCAAGGTGATTACAATCAAGAAACCGTGTATGGCGATTCTCCGTTTGACATGGCAAAAAGCTTCGCCGATCAAGGAGCAGAATGGATACATATGGTTGATCTCGATGGAGCAAAGGCAGGGAGTAGAATCAATGATTCATATGTGATTCAAGCAGCGCAAAAGCTCGGAGCTAGCATACAAATTGGTGGTGGAATCAGGACTGAAGCAGACGTAGTCCACTATCTCGAAGGTGGAGTTGAACGAGTCATCCTCGGTAGTGCAGCTGTTTCTGACCCGGAATTCACCAAAGCTATGCTTAGTAAATATGGCAAGCATATTGCAATCGGCATCGATGCAAAAGACGGTAAAGTCGCAACGCACGGCTGGCTCCAAACATCAGAAACAACAGCGATCGACCTCGGCAAGGCTTTAGCCGATTGCGGGGCAGAAGTGTTTATCGTTACAGACATTGCAACAGATGGCATGCTTTCTGGTCCAAATGTGGAAGGAATTGTTGCAATGGCAGAAGCAACTGGTAAAGGCGTTATTGCTTCGGGTGGTATAAGCAGCCTACAAGACCTTATCACATTAAAGGAATATCAAGCTCATGGGGTTATTGGAGCTATTGTTGGCAAAGCGATCTATACAAATCGATTCACAGTCAAGGAAGCATTAGAAAAGGTGGGAGATTAAATGCTGACTAAACGTATTATTCCGTGTCTGGACGTGAAAGAAGGCAGAGTGGTGAAAGGCGTTCAGTTCGTATCTTTACGAGATGCAGGAGATCCGGTCGAACTTGCTGCGTTCTATGACCAAGAAGGAGCCGACGAACTAGTATTCCTTGATATTTCTGCTTCACATGAAGGACGGGAAACAATGGTTGATGTGGTAAGGGCTGTTGCTGGAAGTCTGGCTATCCCATTTACTGTTGGCGGCGGCATTAATTCTTTAGAAGATATGAAACGAATTCTTCGGGCAGGAGCGGATAAAGTGTCACTAAACACATCGGCCGTCCTACGTCCGGAATTAATTACAGAAGGAGCAGATTACTTCGGTTCACAATGTATCGTAGTCGCTGTTGATGCGCGTTGGGACGAAACGCTCGGTTCTTGGCGTGTCTATACACATGGAGGCAGACGAGCGACAGATTGGGAAGTCATTGCTTGGGTAAAAGAAGCGGTAAACCGAGGCGCTGGGGAAATCCTTCTCACTAGTATGGATAATGATGGTGAAAAACAAGGCTTTAATCTTGCTTTGACAAAAGCGGTGAGCGAGTCAGTTTCCGTTCCAGTTATTGCGTCTGGAGGAGCAGGGAGTGCCGCTCATTTTGAAGAAGTCTTTACAACAGGAAAAGCAGATGCAGCGCTTGCAGCCTCGATTTTTCATTATAAAGAAACGTCCGTTAAAGAAGTGAAAAGCTTTTTAAAACAGAAGGGTGTTGTTGTTAGATGAAACAGCAGATAAAATTTGATGAAAAAGGCTTGATCCCCGCTATCGTTCAGGATGCCGTAACAGGAGAAGTGTTGACCCTAGCGTATATGAATGAAGAGTCATTGCAACTCTCCATGGAAAAGGGTGAAACTTGGTTCTTTAGCCGCACGCGTAATGAGCTATGGCATAAAGGAGAAACAAGTGGAAATATACAAACCATTACCGAAATAAAATACGATTGTGACCAAGATGCGCTGATTGTTAAAGTGAATCCGTCTGGTCCAGCTTGTCATACCGGTACGACAAGTTGTTTTACTGAAACATTATTTGAAAACAGAAACACAAATTTCCAAGCAAAACCTGATGCGAACTTCTTATTACAATTAGAAAAACTGATTGCAACGAGAAAAGAAACAATGCCAGAAGGTTCATATACAACCTATTTATTCGAAAAAGGCGTCGATAAAATTTTGAAAAAAGTCGGCGAAGAAGCAGCTGAAGTTATTATTGCCGCAAAGAATCGAGACCACGATGAACTTTCGCTTGAATCCGCTGACCTGCTGTATCATTTGTTCGTCTTACTGCAAGAACAGGAACTGCCATTTGCAGATGTATTAGCTGTATTACAGCAAAGACATGCTAAAAAAGAATGAACGAAAAATGAGAAAGGTATTAGATACTTTTCTCATTTTCATGTCTAGCCAACAAAATCATAGAACAATCATTTCTATTTTAGGTAATGTTGTTTGCTATTGCAACGAGATGCCAAGGTTCTTCCAATATGTTATAATACGTAGGTTAAACAACTACTAGATGGAGGATTCCATGGGTAAAGAATCTAAAATGAATAAACAAGCTAAAGTTTTCTCCTTTCATCCGACGGGAGAATATTACTTTACAAAAGGTTTAAAAGCTTATCACAGACGTGATTTATATAATGCAAAAAAATTTCTTATCCGTGCTTTTGAATTGGAACCAACAGAACCGATGATTGCATGTCAGCTAGCAGTTACTTGTACAGAAATTGGTGAATATAGTTATTCAAATAATCTACTTGAAAGCATTCTTAATGACATGGACCCATGTATGACAGAATGCCACTATTTTCTAGCGAATAATTATGCCCATCTTGGAATGTTTAAGGAAGCGTATCGCCATGCGAGTGCTTATTTGGATAAAGAAGAAGATGGAGAGTTCACAGAAGACGCGGAAGATCTTCTCGATTTAATTACATTTGAATCTGATGAAACAGAAGAAAGTTTGATTCATCAAGATGGCTTGATTTACCAACAAGAAAAGGCTCGTGAATGTTTAGAAGCAGGTAACTTCGAAAAAGCGGTTGAAGTGTTAAAGGAAACCATTAAAGAATACACAGAATATTGGTCTGCGTATAATAATTTAGCACTCGCTTATTTTTATCTTGGAGAAATTGACAAAGCGTTTGAAACGTTAGAGGAAGTACTGGAAAAAAGCCCAGGAAATTTACATGCACTATGTAATCTATTAGTTTTCCATCATTATCAGCAAAGTGAAGATAAGATAAATGCACTGGTCAAGACTTTGGAAAAGGTCCGCCCTATTTTAATGGAGCACCGTATTAAACTAGGTTCTACATTTGCTTTGGTTGGGCGATATAATCTGGCGTATAAATGGTTGAAGCAGCTCCAAAAGCAAGGACACGAAGGGGATGATACCTTTTATTATTGGTTAGCTGTGTCTGCCTATCAAATAGGTAATGAGCAAACTGCTGAGAAGGCCTGGAAAAAGGTATTAGAATTAAACCCTGAAAAAGAAGGACTTGAGCCATGGGGAGATATGAATGCATCACTTCATGGGTTTGAGGATCATTTGCCTTCGATCTTGAAACGCTTCGAAAGTGATTATTTAGAGGAACGAATCTTTGCTCTTTTTTTAACCAAGCATTCGATTAAAAAGGATCATATTCTAAAACATCCAGCTCTCTGTAATAACCCGCTTCTTACGGATTTTGAAAAAGAATACCTGGAACTAGTTGAAATGCAAAAGTTGAATCGAGAGAACTCAGCAATTGAATTTGCCGATCAAACGGCTGAAATTTTGTATGCGCACTTCCACCCCATTCAGCTAATGGAGGCAGGCCTATATTTAACCTGGTTTTCGGTGTTTGTAGAAGCAATGAAGAATGAAATTAAACTTGTGAATCCAACAGGTTGGGCTGCAGCCGTTGAATATTCTTGGTATAGATTGCGTAATGAAAAGAAAAGTCAGCAGGAAATTGCCGCTAAACATTTTATTTCAGTTTCTACTCTTGGAAAATACGTTAAATTAGTAAATAGCTTGCTTCAGTGAGCATAAATTTGGACGTATTTTTATTTGTTATATAGGATGTAGTATATAGGGGATATTAAATGTAATGATAATCGGGAGTGAATACTATGACTGAGGAAAAAATATATGATGTAATTATTATCGGTGCTGGACCGGCTGGAATGACTGCGGCTGTTTATACCTCTCGTGCGAATTTGCAAACATTAATGATTGAACGTGGAATACCAGGTGGTCAAATGGCTAATACGGAAGAAGTGGAAAATTATCCAGGGTTCGAGACGATCTTAGGACCGGAACTTTCAACAAAGATGTTCGATCATGCCAAGAAATTTGGAGCCGAGTATGCCTATGGTGATGTGAAAGAAATCATCGATGGCGAAGAGTACAAAACCGTACTCGCTGGCTCAAAGGAATATAAAGCAAAAGCAATCATTCTATCATCAGGTGCAGAATATAAGAAAATTGGCGTACCAGGTGAGAAAGAATTAGGCGGACGCGGGGTTTCATATTGTGCGGTCTGCGATGGTGCATTCTTTAAAGAAAAAGAATTATTCGTTATTGGTGGGGGCGATTCTGCGGTTGAAGAAGGCGTTTATTTAACTCGTTTTGCTTCCAAGGTTACGATTGTACACCGCCGCGAGGAACTTCGTGCTCAGAAAATTCTTCAAGATCGTGCGTTTGCTAATGAAAAGGTTAATTTCATATGGAACCACACCTTGAAAGAAATTCATGAGAAAGATGGGAAAGTAGGCAGTTTAACGCTCGTATCGACTGTGAATGGAGAGGAACAGGAATTAAATGCGGATGGTGTGTTTGTTTATATCGGCATGAATCCTCTATCTAAGCCTTTCGAAAACCTAGGTATTACAAATGAAGGCGGATATATTTTGACAGACGATACGATGGAAACGAAAGTACCTGGCATCTTTGCAGCCGGGGATATTCGTGAAAAAACGCTACGTCAAATTGTTACTGCTACAGGTGATGGTAGCATTGCCGCTCAAAGTGCCCAACATTATATAGAAGTTCTAAATGAAAAGCTAAAAGTAAAGTCATGAATTTTTTACAATTCGTAATTCTGTTTTAATCATGTTGTAACATGGGCGCAACATCTTTTAGGTATAGTAAGGGTAGTAATTGACCCCCTTTTATAAAATATTAACTAGTGGATGGCACAGATGTTTACGTCTGTGTCTTTTTTTTGTCTAGGATAAGGATTGAAGACAATTTCCTGATTCTTGTTCATTGTAGCCCGTATCTAAAAATAGTATAATAGAAGTTAAACAAATATATTGTCTAAATAATTTCTTTTGCTGTGTGTAGCTCTACATAGCGAAGAGTTGATATATTTCCATTTATAAATTTATGTATAACAGTCAAATGCTGGATTAGAGTCGATTGAGGTGAAGGACGTGCAACGTGTCACAAATTGTGTGTTAGTAAGGGACAATAAAACACTTCTTTTAAAAAAACCGAGAAGAGGTTGGTGGGTTGCTCCTGGGGGCAAAATGGAACCTGGTGAATCTGTTCGCGATGCCTGTATTCGGGAATATCGGGAAGAAACAGGCGTATATTTAAAAAACCCGGCAATTAAAGGGATTTTTACGTTTATTATTAAAGAAGGCGAAAAAGTTTTAGAAGAGTGGATGATGTTCACTTTTTTCGCTACAGAATCAGACGGAATTAACGTGGATTCATGCGAAGAAGGAGACCTAAGCTGGGTTTCAATTGGTGATTTGAAGGATTTGCCAATGGCTGAAGGAGACTACCACATTTTGGATTATATGGTTCATGGAAGCGGAATCATCTATGCCACTTTTACGTATACACCTGAATTCAAGTTGCTATCATATCGGCTTGATCCAGGTTGAATAATATAGAAAACTTTGGGGGGATTTCATTGGGAACAGGACCAATCGGTGAAACGCAATTAGTCATAATTACAGGGATGTCTGGAGCTGGGAAAACGGTTGCCGTTCAAAGTTTTGAAGATTTAGGCTTCTTTTGTGTTGATAACTTACCTCCCACGTTATTACCCAAGTTTCTTGAATTAATGAAAGAATCTGGAAATAAAATGAATAAAGTTGTATTGGTTATGGATTTACGCGGGAGGGAATTCTTTGATCATTTATTTAAAGCATTAGATGACTTAGCGGAAACATCCTGGGTAACTCCAAAAATCCTTTTCCTTGATGCGGATGATGAAGTACTTGTACGTCGCTACAAAGAAACAAGACGTACGCATCCACTTTCACCATTAGGTCTTCCACTTGAAGGGATTCAAATGGAACGTGGCTTATTAGAAGAGTTAAAGGGTCGGGCGCAGATCATTTATCAGACATCGTCCTTGAAGCCGAGGGAATTACGAGAAAAAATCTTAACGGAGTTTTCAGTAAACAAAAAACCGATATTTACTGTCAATGTCATGTCTTTTGGATTTAAGCACGGTATCCCAATTGATGCGGATCTTGTTTTTGATGTTCGCTTTCTACCTAATCCATTTTATATCGAGCATATGCGACCAAAGACGGGTTTGGATGAAGAAGTATCGAGCTATGTATTGAAATGGGGAGAAACACAGAAGTTTTTAGAGAAACTGATTGATTTGCTTGTGTTCATGCTTCCTCATTATAAGCGGGAAGGGAAATCTCAACTTATTATCGCGATCGGATGTACAGGTGGTCAGCACCGTTCCGTTACGCTTGCTGAGTATCTAGCTAACACTTTCCGGAATGAATATGTTACTCATGTTTCTCACCGTGACATAAAGAAGATTATTAAGGAGAAGAGTAATGCCAAATGAAATTGATCAGCCAAGAGTAGTTGTCATTGGGGGAGGTACAGGTCTTCCAGTGTTGCTTCGCGGACTGAAGAACTATCAAATCGATATCACGGCGATTGTTACAGTTGCGGATGATGGAGGTAGTTCTGGTAGGATTCGTGATGAAATGGATATTCCTGCCCCTGGTGATATTCGGAATGTTCTTGCTGCGCTATCGGATGTGGAGCCACTTGTTGAACAAATGTTCCAGCATCGATTTGCAAGTAAGAATGAACTAGCGGGGCATTCGCTCGGGAACTTATTGTTAGCTGCTATGACCTCAATTACTGGCGACTTTGTCCATGCAGTTCAGGAAATGAGCAAAGTTTTGAATGTAAGAGGAAAAGTTTTGCCATCAGCTAACCAAAGCGTAGTTCTTCACGCTGAGATGGCCGATGGAATGATCGTAAGCGGTGAGTCGAAGATTCCGTTTTCTGGTAAAAAAATCAAGCGCGTGTTTCTTAGCCCTGAAAAAATTAAACCGCTCCGAGAAACAATCCAAGCCATCAAGCAAGCTGATTTAATTGTCATCGGACCAGGTAGTTTATATACAAGTATTCTGCCAAACTTATTAGTACCGGGTATTGGTGAAGCGGTTTGTCAATCACAGGCGAAGAAAGTATATATTTGTAACCTTATGACTCAAGCAGGGGAAACACAAGATTATACAGCTAGTGACCATATTCAAGCGATCTACTCTCATATGAATTGCTCATTTATCGATTGTATTCTTGTAAATAATCAAGAAATCCCACGAAATGTACAAGATCGCTATAAAGAAGAATTTGCAAAGCCGGTTGTTTTTGATGTAGAAAGTTTGGAAAGACTTGGAGTTAAGATTGTTCAAGGGCAAATTTTTAATTTTGAAGGCAACTCAATTAGGCACGATACAAAAAAAGTAGCGCGTATGCTATATCAAATGTTAGTAAATGAAATAAGGTGAAACTTCCATCAGTAGGGCATTGGTCCCCCATTGATGGTTAGTCCCGTTCTAGTATCGCTAATATCTCCGCTTCCGCGTAGATAAAGCGATACTACGAACCCGATTGGTTCAACTAAACCTCTGCTCACGCATCGGTAAGTTTCACTGTATCTCACCAATCGGGCTTTTACGGGCAGTTTGTCCCCAAACTACCTTTCTTTGTTTCTCACGAACTTTTAGGGGGGCCTACTGCCCGTTAAAGCGGGATAAATTCAAGATTCATCTAAGTTTTAATAATGAGTTTTATTGTCTAACCTTACACCTGCAACACTTGGGGCATAAGAAATTAGGATTTCCTTTAATGTTTGCCTTAGGCCTGTTCAATGATTCCCTTTAGAGTCTGGTAAAAGATTTTTTGTAGGAAAAGGACAGGACAGGTGATGGTTTTTCTGATTGGAGGTGGGAATCCGTGTCTTTTGCTTCGGAAACCAAAAAAGAACTTACAACACTAGAAGAAAAGGATTGCTGCGACAAAGCTGAATTATGTGCTCTGATTAGAATGAATGGATCGCTCTCGTTTTCGAATAAAAAGCTTGTAGTTGATATTCAAACAGAAAATGCAGCGATTGCTAGAAGAATCTATACGCTTTTAAAGAAAAGCTACGATGTGCAAATGGAATTGCTAGTCCGTAAGAAAATGAAGTTGAAGAAAAACAATGTATACATTGTTCGTTTATCTTCTGGAGGACAGGAAGTACTGTCTAACTTGAAAATTGTCGGTGAAGGATTTGAATTTTATCATAATATTGCACCAGAGCTCATTGCGAAGAAGTGCTGTAAACGTGCTTACTTAAGAGGTGCTTTTCTAGCAGGTGGTTCAGTCAACAATCCGGAAACATCGTCTTACCATTTAGAAATTTACTCGATTTATAAAGAGCATAATGATGCACTTTGTGAATTGATGAATGTATTTGACCTCAAGGCGAAGACTCTTGAACGAAAAAAAGGCTATATCACCTATTTAAAAGAAGCTGAGAAAATAGCGGAGTTCTTGAATATTATTGGTGCCCACTCAGCGTTATTACGGTTTGAAGATGTTCGGATCGTTCGTGATATGCGTAATTCCGTGAATCGTCTTGTAAACTGTGAAACGGCAAACTTAAACAAAACAATTGGTGCCTCTTTAAGGCAAGTAGAAAATATACGATATATTAATGAAACAGTTGGTCTGAGTATTTTACCAGACAAACTTCGTGAAATTGCGGAACTGAGAGTGGCTTATCAAGATGTTACCTTAAAAGAGCTTGGGGAAATGGTTTCAGGTGGTAATATTAGCAAATCGGGCATCAATCACCGCTTGCGAAAAATAGATGAAATTGCTGATAAATTGAGAGGCGGCGCAGGATTCGTAGCCCAAAAATAAAGAAGGAGGAAAATATATGGTTGAGAAGCAAGTGGAGGTCCGCCTGAAGACAGGTCTTCAAGCGAGACCAGCTGCCTTATTTGTACAAGAAGCAAACCGATTCAAATCAGATGTATTCCTTGAAAAGGATGGAAGAAAAGTAAATGCAAAAAGCATTATGGGTCTGATGAGTCTTGCGATTGGGTCAGGAACGATGATTCAGCTCATTGTGGATGGAAGAGATGAAGAAGAAGCCATTTTTGCCCTGCAACAATTTATTGAACAAGAGGCGTAATAAATGATCAATCAAACAACGGAAATTATTGAAGTTGTTATGATGAAGGTGCTTAGAAACATGTTCGTTTTCCAGGTAAAAAGGTAGAACTTTCCTTTCTTACTGCAAAATCACATGTGCTAGGCATCTTTTTGTGTGTATATTCAAATTCACAGGAACGTATGAACTTAAAAAGGAGTGTACCCCAAAAAGGGTCAGCCATCACAACATCTAAAAACAGTATAAAATACGTGTATGAAACACGACATACTGATTTAGAGTGCGAAGTCTGACCCTTATGGGACACACTTAAATTATTTATCTAGACTTTTCTTAACATCATCAATACGAGTGATGACTTTGTCGATTAATCCGTATTCTAATGCTCGGTCAGCAGTCATGAAGTTATCGCGATCTGTATCTCTTTGAATCACTTCTAATGATTGACCTGTACGCTCTGAAAGAATTTGATTTAATTTATCTTTTAAGAATAAGATACGTCTAGCAGCAATTTCAATTTCAGTTGCCTGACCTTGTGCACCGCCTAATGGTTGGTGAATCATTACTTCACTGTTTGGAAGAGCGAAACGTTTTCCTTTTTCACCAGCTGCTAGTAGGAAAGCGCCCATAGACGCGGCCATTCCGATACAAACTGTTGAAACTTGAGGTTTGATATATTGCATGGTGTCATAGATTGCCATTCCGGATGTAATGCTTCCACCTGGGCTATTAATGTACAATGTAATATCTTTATCAGGATTTTCTGCCTCTAAGAATAACAATTGAGCTACAATTGAATTTGACACATTATCATCAATTGCGCTTCCAAGCATGATGATTCTGTCTTTTAATAGGCGGGAATAAATATCATATGCACGTTCCCCGCGACTAGTTTGTTCAATAACTGTAGGAATTAAATTCATGCTAATTTCCTCCTCTTAGTAAAAGTTATTTCTGGTAAGTAAATCCTTAATATATGTATGATACACTTTATGGTCAATTAAGGTCAAACAAAACAAATCAAAAGAAAGATGTTTCGTTCGACAAAAACCAAAAAGCTGTTTCTTTAGCTCATATATAGTATCTTATTTGGAGCTAAGATGCCTGGGTTCATTTCTACTTTATCCATACTACCCAAATTTCTGCATTTTAAAACGTAATACCTCTTGCAAACAACGTTAAACTGACCTATAATGAAATTTGTTGAAAAAATTATGCCATGCCCTCGTGGTGCAACGGATAGCACGTAAGATTCCGGTTCTTGAGATGTGGGTTCGATTCCTGCCGAGGGCGTCATTTAATCAAAGAGTTCCTATGTTTGTATGATCTGTATACAAACATAGGAACTCTTTTTGTTGAGTGCTTTTCAATTGTGGTTACCACGTAACGAATAACACATAATGGAGGGCAAAAAGCAGTTTTAGCTTTCTATGAATTGTTATATATTCATTATTCCTTCTTTTGTTAATTGACTTGAACGTTGTTTCTTAATAATAATGACAAATAAGCTTGCTAATAAACAAAAAACGCCTGCTAAGAAGAACGCCCAAGTATAAGTGTTGAAAAATTTATAGATTAGACCCCCTCCATATGCCGCTGCTGCAGCACCTGCCTGATGTGATGCGAAAATCCAACCATAAATAATTCCACTTTTCTTTGTACCGAAAATTTGTCTTGAAATGCTAATAGTTGGTGGAACAGTCGCAATCCAATCTAATCCATAAAACACAGTAAAGATAACTAACATAGTCATAGAACCTTCATTTAATGCATAAGGAAGTAATACAAGTGAAGCCCCTCTTAAACCGTAGTACCAAAATAATAGCCATCGATTATCGAAACGATCTGACAGCCAACCGGATAGAGTTGTTCCTACTAGATTAAAAATTCCCATAAACGAAAGAATTGAAGCCGCTGTAACTAAAGGTACTCCAAAACTAATACAGTAAGAAACAAAATGTGTTCCAATTAATCCGCTCGTTGAAAGCCCGCAAATAAAGAAGCTCCCAGCTAATAACCAAAATTCCTTTACTTTTACAGCGCTAAATAAGCCGTTGAACGCTGCGACAATAGGATTTTCCTTCTGACTTTCATTGCTCTCTTGTGTTTCTTCCTCAAGTCCATATGGAAGAATTCCAACATCTTTCGGTGTGTTTTTCATGAATAAAAAGATGATTATAAGCATAAAGAAAATGAGGGTCATAATTAACCCAATCGCAAAACGCCACGAATAATTTTCTATAATAGCGGCTAAGACAGGTAGTAGAATTAACTGACCTGTAGCTGTACTTGCCGTTAATATCCCTACTGCAAGGCCTCTTCTTTTCTCAAACCAATGATTCGCCACATATGGACTTAATACAGTTAAAAAAAGACTTGATCCCAGCCCAATAATCAAACCCCAAATGATGATCATCTGCCATGATTGATTCATAAAGAATGTTAGTGTGATACCTGACAGCAAAGTTGCCATAGAAATTATCATCATTTTCTTTAAGCCAATCACATTAAGTAAGGCCGCCATAAACGGACCTGATATCCCATATAAAAACATGCTAATTGCAAAAGCTAGTGCAATAACAGAACGGTCCCAGCCAAATTCATTTTCGAAAGGATTTATGAAAACCCCAGATGATGACATCACAATTCCCGATACAATAATGGAGCAAAATGTTATGGCAAGAATAAACCAGCTATAATGTATACGTTTCAAAACTTAACCATCTCCGTTGTCTTCATAATAATATCCTCCTGTTTTCTATTGTTCTTAATATTAACTCATAAATAATTATCAGTAAAATTGAAATTTTTGAAGTTATCCATTGATTTTCTTGATAATATAGAAGTACGAGTAAAATAAAAGTACGAGTAAAATAAAAGTGGGTGAAATGATGGAAATACGCCATTTTGTTACGTTTAAAACAGTTATTGAAACGGGGAGCTTTACACAAGCAGCTGAACATTTAGGTTACACTCAATCCACGGTAACTTCTCATATTCAGGCACTTGAAGAACATTTAGGAGCACCTCTGTTTGATCGGATGGGTAGAAAGATAAGATTGACTGATGTCGGCAAGAAGTTGTTGCCCTATACTCAAGAGATGTTAGATACCTATGGAAGGATCAAAAACATTACCAGCGATGGAGAGGATATGAGAGGGGAGTTAAAGATTGCTGCTCCAGAATCTCTAACGGTATACCGCTTAGAACCCATATTAAGTGAATATAGAAAGAAGTTTCCTCATGTAAGCATCAGTTTAAGTAATGCCACCTGCGGTGATAACAAAAAAGCAATACTTAATGGTAGTGCAGATATTGCATTTGTCATGTTGCCACAGTTGCAGGATTCAGATTTGATCGTCCGTCCGTTGTTGGACGAACCTATTGTCCTTGTTGGAAGTCCTGACTGTTCGCTGAATATTTTAGATAAAAGCTACGAAAATCAAAAGATAAGCGAGTGTATCATTACGAATGAGAAAGAATGTAGTTATCGAACGATGTTTGAAGAATACCTTGGGGAACGGAGAATCGTACCTTCTCACACGATGGAGCTTTGGAGTATAGAAGCGATGAAACGTTGTGTGATGAGTGGGCTTGGTATTGCTTGTTTACCGTTAATGACAGTAAATGATGAAATCAAGGAAGGAAGGTTAAAAGTTATTCCCTGCGTTGGTGACTTTAAACAAATTTTCTCCCAAGTCGCTTATCACAAAAACAAGTGGATTTCCCCAGCTTTATCTATGTTTATCGATATTACGTTGAAACATGCAAGAAACTGGTCGTGTGCGGAGACTACTTGTTGTGAAGAAATTATGAAGGTTTAGATTCAAACCAATGGGTGCTTTGAATTTTTAAGCTTGAGGGATAGTATACATCCGCAAGCTTATTCTATCCTAACTACTACACGATAGGCTTATCATGTTTAGAAATTTTATGTTACCAAATGCTTGTAGCATACCCTAATCCATTTGGGTAGCTACAAACGTGCCCTCGTCTACAACTGTGATTAGTTTGATATCTGTTCTTGATGGTGCGATCAATGGGAAAATAGTCAACAACAATGGAGTTGACATGAAAGCATTGTAGGTTCAAAGGAAGTAGCTTCATTTCTCATCGTGTTTTAAGTAACAGGACAGCAAGTATTTTTTTTAAAAAAAGTAAGCGTTTCCACTTGTTTCGCTATTCACTTTTGAATTCGTGGTGTAAAATGGTAAGGGGAGGGGAAAGTATGGAAATGAAGCCGGGACTCTATCAACACCAGATTATGAAAATGACAATGACGCAGGAATTAAGTCAGGCTATTGCGTTGCTTCAGTATTCGAATCAAGAATTGCTAGAATATTTAGAGACAAAATGGCTGGAAAATCCATTGTTAACCATTGAATCTTCAACAGTATCCCATGAGATTCCAAGAAAGCCATTGAAAAGAAATCAAGTGAAGAATACAGGGAGATCTACGAATTGGATTGAACAAATTGGTGAAGAAGCACCTTCTCTTGAGAACCATTTGCTCTCCCAAATTGATTCAGCTACTTTTAAGAAAATGGAATTGAAATCGTTTATCCATCTTATTCGGAACATTGATGAAAATGGGTACTTGAGGATTAATGTAGAAGAAGCGGCTGTTTCAATTGGGATTTCTGAAAGCGCTCTATTAAAGTCCTTGGATATTCTGCAACAACTTGAACCTTACGGTATTGGTGCCAGAAGCCTTCAAGAATGCCTGCTTATTCAAGTCTGTCAAGCTGGAGAGAGACCGTTAGCGGAAACGTTGCTTCGTACATACTTTATGCCATTTGTTGATAAAAAATGGAAAGAGATTTCGAGAAATCTTGGGGTTACATTAAAAGAAATTCAAGATGAATTTGATTATATACAAACATTAAATCCGCGTCCTGGAGCCATTTTTTCTTCTGAGAAGTCGAGTTATATTGTTCCAGATGTTGTTGTTAAATATCAGGATGGACAGCTTGTGGTCGGTCAGTACGAAGGTGATACACTCCAACTTCATGTGAATGAATCTTATTTACGAAAAATGAAGGACCATCAAGATCCGACTGTAAATCGCTTTTTACAAGAAAAATGGCAGGAGTATCAATGGCTGTCTAAAGGAATTCTTCAGCGAAAAGAAACCGTCTTACACGTTATGAAAAAAATTGTAGAGAAGCAGCCTGAGTATTTTTTTCGTGGTATGGGCTTTCTTAAACCGATGACGATGAAAGAGATTGCCGATGACCTTGACATTCATGAGTCGACCGTTAGTCGTGCGGTCCGTAGCAAATACGTCCAAACTGCATTTGGAACGGTAGAAATGCGCTCTTTCTTTAGTTCTGCTCTTCAATCAACAGAACAAGAAGATGTATCAGGTACAAAGGTGAGAAAAGCATTACAGACAATTGTAGAGCTTGAAAATAAACAAAAACCACATTCTGATCAAGAACTTGCGGAAATTCTAAAAAATGAGCATGGTTTCGTTCTTTCACGTAGGACGGTAGCTAAATATCGTGATCAACTTGGAATTCTATCCTCAAGTAAACGGAAAAGATATAAGTAAAAAAAGGATGAATAGTGAATGCTACCAAAAGAATGGAACTTATACACAAGAAGTAATTGTCCATTATGCGACAAAGCAAAGGTGATTCTAGAGCGGATCAAACAAGATACAAGCATCGATTTTAGAGAAATAGATATCTATACGAATGATGCGTTAATTGAACGATTTGGTCTCATGATTCCAGTTATAGAATGGCAAGGAGAGATTGTGCAGTACGGCCAAATTGACGAAATGAAATTACGTCAATTATGTATGGAGGACATGGGGCGAGTGTAGTGTGCTTTATGATATATTCTTCATGGTAACTGGTGGAGTTTTAACGCCATTCAGGTTTTGTTTGGGTAGTGGAAAAGGAAGCAGATAATCACTAACTTAAGCGGTGCTTCCAACTAGATGATAATTCCACTAGATACTATGTATATATAATAAATGGACTCCTATTTTGCAGATTATTTAAGTTTGGTTTTTCTTATAATAAATTACTAGGCCGCGGAATGTAACAGGCCGTTATTGCTTGAAAAATAAAAATTAGCATATAAGTTGAAGAACGTTTTTTTTCCTGCTAGAATAAGTATATAGCAGGAAAGAATTTTTTTTGCTCCTGGTGGGACGTAAAATGTCTAACTGGGACGAAAATAGTCCACAACTTATTCTTGAGGGGTTTACGAACGATGTATCCATTGCTCGATATACAAAAGAAAGTATTACCCGATTTGTTGGCGATTATGCAGAAACGATATGATATCCTGCGTTATATCAAGTTTATGCAACCTGTAGGGCGCCGAAGCTTAGCGAATAGTCTGGATTTGACAGAAAGAACGCTTCGTAGTGAAGTAGATTTCTTGAAAGATCAAAATCTAATTGAAGTTTTCAGCTCTGGAATGCGACTTTCTACCGAAGGAGTAGAAATACTCGAGCAACTAGAAGGAGTCATGCGGGAGATTTCGGGTATAGATAAAATGGAGCAAAAACTTAAGCAATTATTAAACGTTAATGAAGTTATTATCGTTGCTGGAAACAGTGATCAATCATCGTGGGTAAAAAGCGAATTAGGTAAAGCGGGAGCCGCCCGTATGAAAAAGGAATGGAAGGCTAAAAATATCATTGCAGTAACTGGCGGCTCGACAATGGCCGAAGTGGCCAAGATGTTAACCCCAGATTCAAATGGGAAAGATATTTTGTTTGTTCCGGCAAGAGGAGGTCTTGGTGAAGAAATTCAGAACCAAGCCAATGTAATTGTTGCCAAAATGGCGGAAAAAACAAATGCTGCATATAAAGTGCTCTATCTTCTCGATCAAGTCAGTGATGAAGCTTATCAATCGTTTATGAAAGAACCGATGATTAAAGATGTTATTTCATTAATAAAATCAGCTACTATCGTCCTGCATGGGATTGGTGATGCGATGGTGATGTCAGAAAGAAGAAAAACACCATCTGAAATTATCAAAACCCTTGAACAAAAAGAGGCTGTAGGTGAAGCTTTCGGCTATTACTTTGATGAAGATGGGGAAGTAGTTCACAAAGTACAAACCATTGGTATTCAGCTGGAAGACCTTGATCAAGCAAAGCGAGTGATCGCCGTTGCCGGTGGAGAATCTAAAGCAAAGGCAATTCGAGCTTATATGAAAAGAGCTCCACAAACCACGGTATTAATCACGGACGAAGCAGCGGCACAACAGTTAATAAAGGGATAAATTCCCTTTACTATATAATTTTATAAAATTCTTTTTTCAACTATAAAGGAGGAAATTTTATTATGACAGTAAAAGTTGGTATTAACGGATTTGGTCGTATCGGACGTAACGTTCTTCGTGCAGCATTAAAAAATTCAGATGTGGAAATCGTGGCAATTAACGATTTAACTGATGCAAACATGCTTGCACACCTTCTTCAATATGACACAGTGCACGGAACACTTGCAGAAACTGTATCAGTTGACGGAGACTACCTAGTAGTTGATGGACACAAAATCAAAGTTTTAGCAGAACGTGACCCTGCACAACTTGGATGGGGAGAACTAGGTGTTGAAGTAGTTGTTGAATCAACTGGACGTTTCACTGCTCGTAATGATGCAGCAAAACACCTTGAAGCTGGTGCGAAAAAAGTAATCATTTCTGCTCCTGCATCTGATGAAGATATCACAATCGTTATGGGTGTTAACGAAGATAAATATGATGCAGCTAACCACCACGTGCTTTCAAATGCATCATGTACAACAAACTGCTTAGCTCCATTTGCGAAAGTATTGAACGACAAGTTCGGAGTTAAACGTGGAATGATGACAACAATTCACTCATACACAAATGATCAACAAATTCTTGACTTGCCACACAAAGACTACCGTCGTGCACGTGCAGCAGCTGAGAACATGATTCCTACATCTACAGGTGCAGCGAAAGCAGTAGCTCTTGTATTACCAGAACTTAAAGGAAAACTTAACGGTATGGCTATGCGTGTTCCTACACCAAACGTATCAATTGTTGACCTTGTTGCTGAACTTGAAAAAGACGTTACAGCTGAAGATGTAAACAGTGCGTTAAAAGAAGCTGCTGAAGGCGAATTAAAAGGCATTCTTGCTTACAATGATCTTCCATTAGTATCTACTGACTACAATGGTGTTCCTGTTTCTTCTACAATTGACGGATTGTCTACAATGGTTATGGAAGGTAACATGGTTAAAGTACTTTCATGGTACGATAACGAAACTGGTTACTCAAACCGTGTAGTTGACCTAATCGATTACATCGCTAAAAAAGGTCTTTAATCTTTACAGAAATTAAACATTATTATTCCTGTGAATATTTGGCTAAAAAAGCGAAAAACATCTATAATAACAGTGAAAAGGGGAGACGGGATTATGCCCTCTCCCTTTTTGACTGATAAAAAGCAAGTGAAATTCTTCACCGCTAGCTTCCTGTGAAAAAGATGATTGCTCAAAGAAGGTAAAGAACCCCTTCATGGTTCAATCCCTATTTACTTCGGAAGCTGAACAAGGCGTTTACGCTTTTCTTAATTAAAGGAGGTTATTTGGTCATGAATAAGAAATCCATTAAGGAAATTAACGTAGCAGGTAAACGAGTTTTTTGCCGAGTTGATTTCAACGTACCGATGCAAGATGGTCAGGTTACCGATGATACAAGAATTCGTGCGGCATTACCGACAATTCAGCACTTGATTGATGCTGGAGCGAAAGTAATTCTAGCTAGTCACCTTGGACGCCCAAAGGGTCAGGTAGTGGAAGAGTTACGCTTAACTCCTGTTGCTAAGAGATTAAGTGAATTATTAGGTAAGGACGTTCGTAAAACAGACGAAGCATATGGGGAATCTGTTACACAACAAATCTCTGAAATGGTAGACGGAGACGTTTTACTTTTAGAAAATGTCCGTTTCTATCCTGGGGAAGAGAAGAATGATGCAGAATTGGCTAAATCTTTCGCTGAGCTTGCAGACGTATACGTAAATGATGCATTCGGTGCTGCTCACCGTGCCCATGCTTCAACAGAAGGGATTGCAAACTATATACCTGCTGTTGCTGGCTTGTTAATGGAAAAAGAATTAGAAGTACTTGGTAAAGCTCTTTCTAATCCTGAACGTCCGTTCACAGCTATCATTGGTGGTGCGAAAGTTAAAGATAAAATTGGTGTAATTGAAAATCTGCTAGAAAAAGTGGACAACTTAATTATCGGTGGTGGCTTAGCTTACACATTCGTTAAGTCAGAAGGTCATGAAATTGGTAAATCTCTTCTTGAAGCAGATAAAATTGAGCTTGCTCAATCTTTCATCCAAAAAGCAAAAGAAAAAGGCGTTAATTTATACATGCCTGTCGATGTTGTTGTAGCAGACGACTTCGGACCGGATGTAAACAATAAAGTAGTCGCTATTGACTCAATTCCAGCTGATTGGGAAGCACTTGATATCGGGCCAAAAACACGCGAAATCTACGCGGATGTAATTAACAACTCTAAACTTGTTATTTGGAATGGACCGATGGGTGTATTTGAACTTGACATCTTTGCAAATGGAACAAAACATGTTGCGCAAGCTCTTGCTGATTCATCTGCTTACAGCATCATTGGTGGTGGCGACTCAGCTGCAGCTGCTGAAAAATTCAAGCTTGCTGATAAAATGTCACACATCTCAACAGGTGGCGGTGCTTCCCTAGAGTTTATGGAAGGTAAAGAACTACCAGGTGTCGTAGCATTAAACGATAAATAAGATACGAAAGAGAGGACGGGACTAATATGCGTAAACCAATTATTGCAGGAAACTGGAAAATGAATAAAACACTTTCTGAGGCGAAAAGCTTTATAGAGGAAGTAAAAAGCCTTGTACCATCTTCTGATAAAATGGATTCCGTAGTATGTGCTCCAGCGCTATTCCTTGATCAATTAGTTACAGCTGCGAAAGGAACAGAAGTCAAAATTGGAGCTCAAAACATGCACTTTGAAGATAACGGCGCATTTACAGGTGAAATCAGTCCTGTTGCTCTTAGTGATATCGGTGTGAATTACGTCGTGATTGGTCACTCAGAGCGTCGCGAAATGTTCAACGAAACAGACGAAACAGTGAATAAAAAAGCGTTAGCAGCTTTTAAACATAATCTTGTTCCAATCGTTTGCTGTGGCGAAACATTAGAAGAGCGTGAAAGCGGTCAGACGAACGATTTAGTAGGAAAACAAATTGAGAAAGCACTTGAAGGCCTTACAGAAGAGCAAGTTCAAAATATGGTCATTGCCTATGAGCCAATTTGGGCAATTGGTACTGGCAAATCTTCTACTGCCGAAGATGCTAACGAAGTTTGTGCACATATCCGTTCTGTTGTAGCAAGTCAATTTTCAAAAGCTACATCTGAGGCTGTTCGTATTCAATACGGTGGAAGTGTGAAACCTGAGAATATTAAAGAATATATGGCTCAGTCTGATATTGACGGTGCATTAGTTGGCGGTGCAAGTCTTGAACCGCAATCGTTCTTGCAATTAGTAGAAGGTGGACAATATGAGTAAATCTCCTGTTGCAATTATCATCTTAGATGGATTCGGGTGCCGTACAGAAACAGCTGGCAACGCCGTGTCTGCTGCTAACAAGCCTAATTTTGACCGTTATTGGAGCCAATACCCGCATGCTCATTTAACGGCTAGTGGGGAAGCGGTAGGGTTACCAGAAGGCCAAATGGGGAATTCTGAAGTAGGCCATCTAAATATCGGTGCAGGCCGAATTGTTTATCAAAGCTTAACTCGTGTTAACGTGGCGATTCGTAGCGGAGAGTTTGAACAAAACGAAACATTCCTTGCTGCGATTAACGACGCGAAAACAAGGGATAAAAGCCTACACTTATTCGGTTTACTGTCTGATGGCGGGGTACATAGCCATATTGAACATTTATTTGCTCTTCTTAAACTTTGTGCAGATGAAGGATTAAAGAAAGTATATGTTCATGCATTTTTAGACGGTCGTGATGTAGCGCCTCAATCTGCCTTAGGCTATATTGAAGCGACAGAAGCGAAAATGAAAGAACTTGGTGTTGGTCAGTTTGCGACGATTTCTGGACGTTATTACAGTATGGACCGTGACAAACGTTGGGAACGTGTCGAGAAAACATATCGATCAATGGTTTACGGAGAAGGACCAAGCTACCGTTCTGCTAAGGAATGTGTAGAGGATTCTTATAATAATGGAATCTTCGATGAATTCGTCCTTCCTTCTGTTATTGTCGGTGATGACGAAAAACCGGTTACGACGATTCAAGATGAAGATTCAGTGATCTTCTATAATTTCCGTCCAGATCGAGCTATCCAAACGTCAAATACGTTTACGAATAAAGATTTTCGTTCGTTTGACCGGGGTCCAGGGCATCCCAAGAATCTGCATTTCGTCTGCTTAACTTTATTTTCTGAATCAGTGGACGGCTTTGTAGCATTCAAACCGATGAACCTTGATAACACATTAGGTGAAGTTCTTTCTCAAAATAATCTGACCCAGTTGCGAATTGCAGAAACGGAAAAATATCCTCACGTTACCTTCTTTATGAGTGGTGGACGTGAAGCGGAGTTCCCAGGGGAAGAGCGAATTTTGATTAATTCACCTAAAGTTGCTACGTATGATCTGAAGCCTGAAATGAGCGCATATGAAGTAACTGATGCACTACTAGGCGAAATTGCCGCGGATAAGTTTGACGCCATCATTCTTAACTTTGCAAACCCTGATATGGTAGGCCATTCAGGTATGCTAGAACCAACTGTTAAAGCAATTGAAGCGGTTGATGAATGTCTTGGAAAGGTTGTCGATGCCATCGTTGCAAAAGGCGGTACGGCAATCATTACAGCTGACCATGGTAACGCTGATGAAGTAATTACATTGGAAGGAAATCCAATGACAGCACATACAACAAACCCTGTACCTGTTATTGTTACGAAAAATGATGTAACATTAAGAACGGACGGGATACTAGGAGATCTAGCACCAACGATGCTTGATTTACTAAAAGTTGAAAAACCTGTTGAAATGACAGGAACGTCTATCATTTCAAAATAAAACGGATTGTAAAAAAAAGGAGCGAATTATTATGCCATTCATTCAACACGTATACGGACGCGAAGTACTTGACTCTCGCGGAAACCCAACAGTAGAAGTAGAAATTATGACAGAATCTGGATTCTTCGGACGAGCTATTGTTCCATCTGGAGCATCTACTGGTGAGCACGAAGCTGTAGAACTTCGTGACGGAGACAAATCTCGTTACCTTGGTAAAGGTGTTCAAAACGCAGTAGATAACGTAAACAACGTAATCGCTGAAGCAATTATCGGTTTTGACGTAACGGACCAAGCTGGAGTTGACCGTGCAATGATCGAATTAGACGGTACAGAAAACAAAGGGAAACTAGGAGCGAATGCGATTCTTGGTGTATCTATGGCAGTTGCTCATGCAGCAGCAGAATCTGTAGGACTTTCTTTATACCGTTACCTTGGTGGTTTCAATGCGAAACAATTGCCAACTCCAATGATGAACATCATTAACGGTGGATCTCATGCAGATAACAACGTAGACTTCCAAGAATTCATGATTCTTCCTGTTGGAGCACCAACATTCAAAGAAGCAATCCGTATGGGTGCAGAAGTATTCCATGCATTGAAATCAGTTCTTTCTGCTAAAGGCTTGAATACAGCAGTTGGTGATGAAGGTGGATTTGCTCCAAACCTTGGTTCAAACCGTGAAGCACTTGAAGTAATTATTGAAGCAATCGAAAAAGCAGGTTATAAAGCTGGAGAAGACATTTACCTTGGAATGGACGTTGCTTCTTCTGAATTCTATAACAAAGAAACAGGCAAATACGATCTTGTTGGCGAAGGCCGTACTGGCTTAACTTCTGAAGAAATGGTTAATTTCTACGAAGAGCTAGTTAACGAATTCCCAATTCTTTCAATCGAAGATGGCTTAGATGAAAACGACTGGGAAGGTCACAAACTATTGACTGACCGCATTGGCGGAAAAGTTCAATTAGTTGGAGATGACTTGTTCGTTACAAACACGAAGAAGCTTGCTGAAGGAATTGAAAAAGGAATCGCTAACTCAATCCTAATCAAAGTAAACCAAATCGGTACTTTAACTGAAACATTTGAAGCAATCGAAATGGCAAAACGCGCAGGCTACACAGCTGTTGTTTCTCACCGTTCTGGTGAAACAGAAGATGCAACAATTGCAGACATCGCTGTTGCTACAAACGCTGGCCAAATCAAAACTGGTTCTATGTCACGTACAGACCGTATCGCTAAATACAACCAACTTCTTCGCATCGAAGACGAGCTTGGCGAATTAGCTGTTTACGCTGGAATTAAGAGTTTTTACAACCTTAAAAAGTAATCATTTTTAAGGAAAAAACACCTGAACTTTGTCGTACACAGCACTTTTGAACAACTTAAGTTATGTAGTACATCGAAGTGAACTAAGCAATACAAATGTATCGCCACAACCCCTGATTTATGAGTGTGATAAACGCTTATGAATCGGGGGTTTTTTGATGTTGATAAAGGACTTGCTGAAAGAATTTACATTCGATTTAAAAATCAAAAAATATTCTTCAAGAACCATAGAAACTTATAACTATAATGCGGGTCAATTAATCAAATATTTGAATGAACATCATGAAGTCACCGAAATTGAAGATGTGTCCACAATTCACATTAAGAAATTTGTTCAGCATCAATTGGACATTGGAAACAAGGCAACTTACATCAATAGTTTGATTAAATCGCTTCGAGCATTTTACACATATCTGGTGGCAGAGGAATACGTCACGTTAAACATCATGGTTCGTATCAAGTTGTTGAAAGAAGATAAAACGATCATTCAGACATTTACTGATAAAGAAGTCGCAAAAATGATTGAAGCATACGATTTTAGAACGTATTTGAACGCTCGTAACAAACTTATTGTTGCAATGTTTACTGATACTGGCATCAGATGCTCGGAATTAATCAATTTGGAAACTGACTGGATAAATGAAACCAATATAAAAATATTCGGCAAAAGTGCTAAATGGAGGTATGTTCCAATGAGTCTTATGCTTCGAAAGTACATGATTCGATATGAGCGAATAAAAGAAGGGTATTTCAAAAAGAAGTCACTGGAGCACAATAATTATTTTTTATCGAGAAGTGGCAGACCGTTAACAAGTGTGCAAATTGAAAATGTGGTACGAGATGCAGGGAAGTTGGCTGGAGTACGAAAGGAAATACGCTGTAGTCCACATACGCTTAGACATTATTCGATTCAATCTAATTTAAGGAATGGATTGGATTTGTATAGTTGCAGTAGGATAGCAGGGCATGAAAATATTCAAGTCACCAAGCGATACCTACAAGGGATTGAAACAGAGAATATTTTAGAAATGGCTCAAAAGACAAGCCCATTAATGAATTTATAACAAAATAAAAAAACGTGTTCCTCAGTTTGGCGACCAAGAACACGTTTTATACCACAAATCCGAGAAGGACCTGCTTACACTTATTGTAGCATGTTTCTTCTCCATGAAAAAGGAGAATGAATAATGAATGGTATTATTAAAAGACGTAAAACAGCCGATTATGCACAAATTCATAATAACGCTTTACAAGGATTAGAAGATATTCGTTCAATCGGATTGATTGCTCATTTAATGTCACTTCCTGAGGATTGGGTTATAAAAAAGATGCAACTTTATAATAAATTTGGCAGAGGACCGATAACAAACGGAATAAAAGAACTTGAGGAGAAAAGATACTGGGTTGATATTAAGTATCGTGATGGCAAAAAGAATTTTCATTATTACAATGCAAGTGATATTCCTTTTAATGATGAGGAAGTAAAGGTATTTATCAAAGAAGTGGTTTCTTTGGGATTTAAGATCTTGGAGATCAGCGAACCATTTAGTCATTTACTTTCAAGTGGCGAAAATCACCAATTGAAAGAAGCGAGTAAAGCAATGGATTCTTCAATTGCCGATTCTGAACAATTGATAGTCAATAATTCAAAGTCAAATGTTGAAAATCGACAAGTATTAAATAAATATAAAAAAACAAACAATAAACAAATAAATAATAATAAACAAACATTGTTAATTAACAAGGAATTAACAGCAGACGAATTTAAGATTTGTTTAACTAATTCTTGTAATGAATTTTATACGGAATTTGCACTCAATAGATGGAATAAGAAATCATGGAACGCACTCGTAAATGCTTTTGTTAGTGAAACAATACAATCAAGGAGATACATAAATGTGTCAGCGGATAAAGTAAAAGGATATGCCTATAAATCACTAAAGAACATGGCTAATAGATTTGATTTGAAAAATGGGAGAAAGGAATCTGCGTCAGTGGTTAGCGCTAACAGTCCTTTTCCGTTTTATAACTGGCTGGAAGATGATATTGATGAAGAAATACCGTATTAATAAATTTTAAATATTATCGGTCAGCTTTGACATGTATTTTGAGTACTATATAAATCTATTCAAAGTTAATTTACTGTCAAAGCTGACGTATTTAGGTGGTTATGGTGATGAGAGAATAATAAACTACTGTCCTTTTAAAAATATAAAGTTTATAATCGTATGATAAAAAACGCCAGTTCAATGAGCTGACGGTCTAATGTTTAAAAGCTCGGCATTCATCTGAATATTTTTCTAAAGGTTCATTTTCTTTGATTTTTCAAGAAGTTTTGAAGCAATCATGTAAATAACGTCATCGCTCGTCATAAACATATGTTGTATTTTGCCATTCACAACTAAATCATAGTCGATACATTCAACTATACTTGTAATATGATTATTATTATAATGACTCTCAATTTCGATTTTGTCATTTTTAAATTTTAATGAATGATGAATTTTAAAAGGCAAACGACTATTTTCATTGAATTGGTGAACTGCTCCGATTATTCCAATGAAATAACTCATTTTAATTTCATCAGTAATTGTTTTTAATATCAAATCTGCTTCAGTGTATAAAACATCTGATTCATTCATTATCAAACCCAATTCATGCCTATGCAATTTAATTGATCTCATTAATCCTTCTTGTGCGTTTATTTCTTTTGCTAGTGTTATAATGTTCGTTGTCATAATAAGTATTCCTCCAATTAATTTGTTGTTTTTGTTTCATGACGTTATTGTCTTGAAAAGAATTTATTTGTCAGGCAACCTCGGAGAAATTTTTCAAAAAATTTTTTCTATCATTATAATAGTGAGAGAAATGATCCATTTGCATGTATCAAGATTGCGTTTAATTTAATTTCTAATTGGATTTCATGAAACGGTTAAAGTCGAATGCTGACCTATGCAAATGGTTTTAATGCAAACAAAAGACGCCCTCGAAAGGACGTTTATCTATCAAAGCCTATTTTCTTTTCGTTTAATTCTAGATTTTCGACAACAAAAATACCTTAGGTATATTCCCATCTAACAAAAACATGATATATCACCCGACGTTTAGTTGATTATTTAAAATAAGCTTCAAAAACTTCTTCGGGGATTTCTCCGTAACGATAAGCTTTGCCACCCATGATTTCAACCAGTTTGTAACAACGGGCAACTTCATGACCTTGTTCATTTTTGTTGCCAGGTACTAAATCTTCAAAAGCTACAATTGTTTCAGATAATGGTCTGTCCAGCAATTCCTTAGGGTTTAAATCATAATTTACGGTGAAATCTGTAGTTGTATGATACGGCTTGTGAATTAAGATGGTTGTATCATTAGCATATTCGGCTGACGAGCATAAATCGTCCCAACGGTCACCAACAATATACCCTAAAGCATCTTCGATTGTATCATTGAAATCTTCATCATTCAGCGTAATGATAATATTGCCTTTTTCGTCAAAAGCAACTTCGTCCTCATCAATGTCGCCATTTTTAAGTTCTTCAGCTAAACTTTCAGCGTAAAATTTTTGCATTTCCACTTTTTCGTCAGTTGTCACGATAAGCAAATTGTTTAGATCCTCGTTGTAGTACATCGTTTTCTTTTCATTTCCAGCGATTTTGCTGAATACAGTTCCTTCATAAGTTAATTCAATTTTATTCATTTTAATTTCCTCCGATATGTTTGTTCTTTTTGTTTTACTTACAATTGCATTGTATTGAGAAAAAATAAAATGTAAGGCAAGTTAATTCATTTATCGAAAAAAATTTAAAACATAAAAAAATAACGCACCTTTTGGCACGTTATTAACAATCACTATGGTCAAATCTTTCATCTTTACACATGGCCTCCAACCTTATCTGCTCCATAGCCTTTACTCTTTGTTTGGCATTCTGCTCCGCAATTTCAGTACGTTTATGTAGTTCTGGGTCGTATGTAATCATAAATAATTGATACAACATAACACATATCATCAGGACCATTCCTACCGTCAAGCCAACGAAAGTAAGGATTGTCTTAATATTATCCCTCATCATAATCCCTTACATATTCCTGACCGTTTAGCTTCGCAATATCACGTTCAATTTGTTGGCTCCATGGGAAGAAATAAACTTGATACTTCATATTATTTCTGTTCCTTGCTGTATATTCAAGATCATGTCCCAGCTTCACAAGATCAACCATTAACTGCTTTTTATAAACGAGTTGCATTCTTGGTTTCTCCTCTATTTTAATCATCTCCCTGTTTTGTAGTTGGCTCAATGTCAAAGTGCTCCTCGATAAATGCTTTTTCTTCCTCTGCTGAGTAAATTCCAATTGCTTCACCCACTGTTCCATCTTGCATGTGCCACACAACATTATGGTCAGAATCTACCCGAGAAAAATCATTTTTCGACCAGCGATTAAGGATATCTAAATACAAACCTTTTTCTTTGTATTCATTAGCTTCAACAACAGCTTTCAACCTTGTTACACGTTCGGCACTTAGTGGTATAAAGCCCCACTTGTCGCTGGCCTTGACCTTTTGATGCGACATGCCATGAATTGCATTTTGCACAGCCATATCAGACATATCCATTGGAAATTCTTGTTCAACTGGTTCTGCAGCTGTTTCTTTTATTTCAATGATTTTACCGCCATCATTTTTAGAAGCGCTTTCTTCAATTGCTACAGATTTTTTGGGTATTGAATCATATGTGTAAAATATGATTGTTCCAGCAATGGCGATGGAACTAACCGTTATTAATAAAATTTTTTTCATTGGGTTGATATTCTCCTATGTTTGCTGTGCAAAGAGCGCACAGCAGATTTTAACCAAATCAACTCTGATTTGGTTAACGAGTCCAATTGTGAACTGGTTAAATCCCGAGGTCATTTGAAATGACCTCAGATTCCAGACGTGCAAACTTTGCACAGCCAGAATCAAATCTCACATCATTTCAAATGACGTAAGATTCCAAGGTCGTTTGAAACGACTTTAGATTTATCCCACGTATCGTTTCAATTCCGTTCGTACTTCATTAATGAGTTCATGTTCAGTTTCTCCAGTAGCTATATAATGCTGAATATTCAAAATGATATTTTCGTAAACAAGTTGGGGTAGTGGATAAAAATTATCTTCATCATCGAGCGTATAATTGAAAGTTTCTCCTGTTATATCATCGTAAGCAACCCCGTTTAACAATCTCAAAGATGCCTGTCGTTTCATATCAAATACATATTTCATTTGTATCGCTCCTCATTTTGTATTTACTTCATTATAAGTCGGAAAAAATTGGCAGCATAGATGTAATCGTCAGAAAAATAAAAAAAACGAAAGAATTTTCCCTCAGTCGTGTTCCTTCATTTAAGAACAAAATTCTCTTCCAAAAAATAAATCTTGAAATCTCGTTTACAGCTCAAATCGGTTCAATATAATAGTCGAGTCCTGAAAGACAAATAAAAAAATTTAAACATCAAGGACGATAAACGACATTACAATCAACTTTTTGTTATCGCTATAAGAGAATTGATCTCAATGTTGTTCATTGTCCTATTACAAGGAGACGACTATCATGGAGAAAAAAATTAACTACATTACGGAAGTATTGACTAAAGAACATTTGAAAAATATGCTCGACCATAAAGAAGGATTCACATTAATTGTTTCACCTACAGGAACTGGAAAATCTACTTTCATTATTGAGGATATAATCAAACCACATTTTGAAAATGAGCGTTATGGTTTTGGTAAAGGAATTTATCAGGATATTGCCAGCAAGAAGATTTTGGTTATGGCGAACAGAACAGCAGTTGTCCTAAAATTCAATGACGATGTGGAAAAAGCATGTGAAGATATGGGAATTTACAGAGCAAAAGGCATAACAGTTGCCAGTTATCAAAAGGTGTCTCATGGTGACATGCTTTTTGAAATAGAAGAAGCTGAAATTATCCTATGTGATGAAGCTCATTACTTTGTTGCTGACGCATGGAACGGAACAACAGGAAAAATCATGGGAAAGATTCTTGAAGTATCTGAAAAGAAGCCCGTTATCTTCTTTACTGCCACACCACAACAAATTACCAAGTATTTCAATCACATAGGTATCAAAAACTACAAGGAATTTGATTTCAGGGACATGGTTGGATTTAATGATCGAATGGACTTCATTTGTACCAATAAGGACTTGGAAAAAATTATCAAGGAGATTGATAAAACCGAAAAAATAATGGTATTTGTTGCTGATATGACTTCCAGAGCAATGATTGCAAGAATGTGCCAAAAATATCGAAATAAAGGCTATCAAGTTGAGTTCTATCATTCCGTTTGGGTCAAGTTACCTGATGGAAGATTTAACGGATTAAAAATACCAGACATGGCTGCTAAAGTTGGACAACTGGTTAACAATAAGAAGTTTGATACTCAAATCGCTATTGCCAATAAAGCAATAGACAATGGTATCGACATTATTGACCCTGATTTTAAACATATCATCCTATTGAATCAATATGACCATGTTCAGATCCAACAGATGGCAGGACGTAAACGTTTTGACATTAACAATCCTAATGACCGTTTAACTGTATGGTTAACAACAGAAAACCAACCTACTTTGCAAAATCTTTATGACCAAATAATCGCTCAAATACGTTTCATTAAGAAATTCAAGGAGTATCGCTCTGAAAATATAGAATCTGCAAAAACTAGTCTGAGGAACTTTACTGGGAATAAAAATAAGTTAGATGAAGAAATAGCAAAATTAGCGGAATTATGGGTAGTTGATTCCTATTTCGCTGATGAAGTCATTTTCGAAGAATCTGAAAATCTCAAATTAACGAAAAAACTCGTTCAAAGTGGGGAATTTGCCAAACTTTTGAGTTACCAATTGGATTACATTTCACCACTTATATGTAAACACCTAATGGATACAGAAGAAGCATTGCCTACTGATGAACTTCAAAGCATTGTTAAAAATTATATAAAATTGGTCAAGGAACTATTCGATAGACCTGCTTCTATTCAATGGCGAAATAAATATATCGCTTCCGAGGAAAACAAACTGGAATTTAAAAAGCGTATAACAGATGAATTGGTTCCATATCTGAATGATCTATTAGGTATCAAATTGTTTGATGATGAAAAGAGTTCATTTGAAGAAAAAATGAAAACGATTAATGAATTTATCAGTGCTCATGGATTTAAAGTAAATGATAAACGGCAGACGTTTAATGAGAAGAAAAAAACAGTTTGGGTTGTCGTAAAGATAGAGTCATAGGACGATAAATGACATTAGAACTCATTTCCTTTAAACGTCTTTAAGAGAACGAATCTTAATGACGCTTAATGTCCTCAAAAAACAATAGATGCAACTGAGCGTCAGCGAAGTTAAGGAATGCTGTCAAGCATTCCAGCCCTAGGCTGTGTCTGGGCCCATCGGAGATAGTCAACTTAAACAATATTTATATTGTGGGTTGCAGACTGCGCTTAGCACCCTTAACTCGTCACTCCGTTCCGAGTTGCAACGGTTGTAGCTTCGCTGGTTATTTATATTATTTATCAATTTGCTACTTACATCCATCTAGCAGAACGTATATATATTAAGAATATATGATTAGTAGATTAACAATGTACGATTAATAGAGAGTTAGCCTATCAGCGATGTATAAATAATATATGAACAATAAAAACGGAGGTTATCAAATGGACAAGTTAGAAACACAAGTAACAAAACTGCCGTCATACATCAAACAATGGTATGCTGACAGAGCTAAAAAATTCGGACAAAAGGCACAACCATATGCAAGTATGATCTTAATTCAATATGCTATTGAAAACGGTGCTGAGGAACCTAAAGATAAACGTAAATTTGATAAAGGCGATTATATGATTGAACACTAGTAAAAATAAAAAGGAGATAATACACAATGCCAAGAATGAAGTTATGTGATTGTTGTGGGAAAATGCACCCTGATACTGAAAGATGTGTTTGTAGAAGAGAAGCAAGAAGATTCAATAATCAAAACAAAAACCCTGAAATGAAAAAATTCTTTAACTCAGCCAGATGGAAAAAGTTGAGATTAAAAGTATTAAAACGTGACCAAGAGGTCTGTCTTCGCTGTTTAATCAAATATAATGTAGTTGTTAAGGATAATTTAGAAGCACATCATATTAAATCTCGTTTGAATTATCCTGAACTTACGTTTGAAGAATCAAACATTATTACGCTATGTAAATCATGTAATACTCATTTAGGAACAAATGATAAACTAGATTTTAAATATGAAGTTCCGAAGGATGATTGGGAGCCAGTATTATAACAATGCTGGCTTATTTTAATTGATTGCGTTTAACCCCCCTCCTACCCATTTTTAAAAACACCTAGGGACGAAGAGACTGAGGGGAGGTTGGTGTAAGAAAAATCCAATCCCAGCAGACACATTTTGAACGGAGGAAACCGCATGGCACAAGAGAAATTACTAGCTAACTCACGCAGAAACTTGTCAGCAGCTCAAAGGAGTGCTCGTCAAGAAGCTGAACAATTGGTGGTGACAAATGCCACTAAACCAAAAATGAATGAAGTTACTAAAAATCATGCTCCTATGTTAAAGCTATTTAATCAGCTTAAGAAAGTAAACGACCACTTCACTGAAGCGGATAGCATCGCACTTAACACGCTAGTTTTCAATTTACACATGAAAGTCAAACATGAGGATGAAGTTGTAAAGCTCGACATGTTAGACGATAACTACGAGCGGTTTATGATTCGTCTCGAAAAGTTCAACAAGCAAATTAATGAGAGCATGAAACAACTTTGTATTCCGCTCAATGCTCGATTATCTTTAGCTAATGATATGGCTAAGGTAATGATTGAAGAAAAGAAACTTGAGCAAATGCAAACTGAAAGTGTTCCAACTGTCAATCCACTATTAGTCATTCTGGAGGATGATGATTATGAATAAAAGGGAAATCCAATTGAACTTTTATCTTTAAATAAGACCTCTCATTTTAGAGGTCTTATCATAACTTTGCTTAATTAAATATTTTCAGATATGAGTAGCAAAAGAATCGTCAGGAAGCTCACTGATTTCAATTCCGTCCTTAAACAGTTCGATATTGTTAGTGCTATCTACGATTGTATTTACTCCTTTAAAAGTAAAAGTTTGATCTTCTTTTCTGATAATTACCATATCAATTGGATAGTCAACTGATGAAAGGATAATTTTTTTTTCTCCTTTATCTTCTTCCTCTTTAGCCAGACTAGGTAATGTTTCTTTTATTATTTTATTAAAACAAAATTGTGCCCATATATCTAAATAAAGTACTTCGTCAAATGTTGATTGCGCTTTTAATTCCATATCATCAGCAACCTGATTATATTCTTCATCGGCAATTCCTATAAATGTACCTGTTTCAAGGTTTTTCACTTTTAATGTAAGATCTATATGTACTAAGAAGCTCTTACCTTCATCAATACCAAATAATAAAATTTCGTTAAAACTTCCATTTATTTGATATTTAGCGAATGTTTGAATAATTATCGTTTCAATTTGTTCTTTTTTCATTCTATTATTTACATTCCATTGGATTTCCTGTACAGGTCCAGTATCACTTGCTGTACCAGCTACTGCAATAGCTATAGTATCTGTAAGTTTATGGATTTTTCTAGCGATTATTTTTTCGAACTTTTCCGTAACATTCTTTTTATACCTATTAGTATCTATTTCAGAAATCCTACGCGTATCTGCTGAAACAAATACCCCATCCTCAAACAAATGTCCTATAATTGCTGTCATGTTCTTCTCCCCTTCGAATCTCCTTTTTAATAAGGAAAATGCAGAAATAATAAGCATAACCTCAATTTACCAGATGTAATTAAAAATTGAAAATAAAAGCTTAACAAATATGATAAAATTGACCTAGATAATGTTTTTTGTCTGGAAAGTTACGGGGGTGAAGATTGTAATGAATAAACACAACATGACCGAACGTGATATTTGTACGAAATATATTACCCCAGCCATCGTAAATGCTGGTTGGGATCTGCATAAACAAATTCGAGAAGAATACCAAATTACAGACGGAAGAATTATTGTACGTGGCAGTTTGGTAACACGAGGATCTAAAAAAAGAGCCGATTATGTACTATTCCATAAAGCAAATTTACCAATTGCAGTAGTTGAGGCTAAGGATAATAAACATTCTATTGGTCGTGGCATTCAACAGGCTATTGGGTACGGTGAAATGTTAAAAGTTCCTTTTGTTTACTCTTCAAACGGTGATGGCTTTCTTGAACATGACCGATTAACAGGTAAAGAACGACAAATAGGTTTAGACGAGTTTCCAAGTCCTGAAGAATTATGGAATCGTTACAAGCAACATGACCAAATTGATACTCAAGAAGAAGAATTAATTACAGAACCTTATTATATCCAGTTGGGTGACAAAACACCCCGATATTATCAAATGAACGCAGTGAATGAAACGATTAAAGCAGTTGCTAAAGGTCAAAATAGAATATTATTAGTTATGGCAACTGGTACTGGAAAGACGTATACTGCTTTTCAAATTATTTATCGGTTATGGAAAGCGAGAAAAGCAAAACGCATTCTCTTCCTGGCGGATCGGAATATTTTAGTTGACCAAACAATGAATCAAGACTTTAAGCCATTCAAAAAAGTAATGACGAAAATTAAAAATCGTAAAATTGATACTAGTTACGAAGTGTATCTAGGTTTGTATCAAGCATTAACAGGACCTGAAGAAAAGGATAAAATTTATAAACAAGTTCCGCCATCCTTTTTTGATTTAATTGTTATTGATGAGTGCCATCGTGGCTCCGCAAAAGAAGATTCTCAATGGCGAGAAATTATTGAATATTTTTCAGATGCAGTTCAAGTGGGACTTACAGCGACACCAAAGGAAACAACAGAAGTATCAAATATTGGTTACTTTGGAGATCCTGTTTACACTTATTCATTAAAAGAAGGAATTGAAGATGGATTCCTTGCTCCGTATAAAGTATTCCGCTATGGCTTTGATAAAGATTTAATGGGCTTCAGACCTAAAAAAGGTCAACTTGATAAAGAAGGAAAAGCCATTGAAGACCGTATTTATAATACAATGGATTATGATACCAATTTAGTATTAGAAAAGCGAACAGAGTTAGTTGCTAAAGTTATATCAGACTTTCTTAAAAAACATGATAGGTTTATGAAAACAATTGTCTTCTGTATTGATATTGAACATGCTGAACGTATGAGACAGGCTTTAGTAAATGAAAACAGTGATTTAGTAAAAGAAGATTCAAGATATGTTATGAAAATTACTGGTGATGATAACGAAGGCAAAGCTCAACTAGAAAATTTTATACATCCAAAAAGCAAATATCCAACTATTGTAACAACTTCCAAGCTACTTACAACAGGTGTAGATGCTAAAACTTGTAAAATTATTGCTATTGATTCTCGAATTGAATCTATGATTGAATTTAAACAAATTATAGGTCGTGGAACAAGAATTAATGAAAAGCATGATAAGTATTATTTCAACTTGTTGGATTTTCGTGATGTTTCCAGTAAATTTGCTGACCCTGATTTTGACGGAGATCCTATCCCAGTTGATGGTGGGGATGATGAAGGTGAAGGTGATACAGGAGGTAAGGGTGGCAAAGGTGGAAATACAGGCAACGATGGTAGTGATGGCAATGATGATAGTGGAGATGATACTGAGCCAGGAAGAAAAATTTATGTAAACGATGTTGAAGTAATGCTAATACATGAACGTGTTCAATATTACGATAAAGATGGAAAATTAGTAACAGAATCGCTAAAGGATTACACTAAGCGCAATATAAAAGAAGAATTTGCTGATTTAAACGAATTTTTGAAACGTTGGAACTCAGAGGGACGTAAAGAAGCAATCATCGAGGAATTAAAAGAACATGGAGTTATTTTAGATGCTTTGCGTGAAGAAACAGGTTTAAATGATGTTGATGATTTTGACCTGATTTGTCATATAGCCTACGATATGAAGCCACTGACTAGAAAAGAACGAGCCAACAATGTGAAAAAACGAAATTACTTCGGGAAATATTCAGAAGTTGCACAAAAAGTGCTCGAAAACCTTTTAGAAAAATACATGAATGAAGGGGTCTATAACTTAGACGATGCCAAAGTGTTGCGACTTGAACCATTCCAAGAAATCGGAAAACCAAAGGATTTAATAAAAGCTTTTGGTGGAAAAGATGGGTGGAATAGAGCCGTAAAAGAATTAGAAAAAGAGCTATTTGATATAAGTTGAATATTGATTGGAGCACATATTAATTATAAAATGTGTTCCAATTTTTTTGCATTTTAGCATACAACCATTATGCTATACTTACATAATGATAAGTGGGAGGTTAGGTCAAATGTCAATTTCAACTTTTGTTAAATCTATACAAGATATTATGAGGCAAGATCCAGGTGTTGATGGAGATGCTCAACGTATTTCACAATTAGTATGGATGTTATTCCTAAAAATATATGATTCTAAAGAAGAAGAAGAGTGGGAAGTATTTGAAGATAATTATGCTTCCATCATACCAGAAGGTTTAAAATGGAGTGACTGGGCAAAGCCAGATGAAAATGGGCAAGCTATGACAGGTGAAGAGCTTGTTGATTTTATAAATGAAAAATTGTTCCCTACATTAAAAGAATTGGTCATTGACGAGCATACAGAAGAACGTGCAGCTCTTGTAAAATATGTTTTTGAAGATGCGTATAACTATATGAAAAACGGTACATTAATTCGCCAAGTTGTAGATGTAATGGAGAAAATTGATTTTGGGTCTTATGAAGAGCGACACGCTTTTAATGATATTTACGAAACGATTTTAAAAGACTTACAAAGTGCAGGAAACAGTGGAGAATATTACACACCACGAGCAGTAACGGAATTTATTGTTGAAATGTTAGATCCTAAAGTAGGTGAAACGTTTGCTGACTTTGCATGTGGTACAGGTGGATTTTTAACATGTGCATTGGAACATATGAAAAAGCAACCAGAATATAAACTTACAGGTGGAGAAGAGGCAGTATTTAATGAAATAATCGGTATTGAAAAGAAACCTATGCCACACTTACTAGCAGTAACAAATTTAATTTTGCATGGTGTAGATGCCCCTAAAATTAAACGTGATAATTCGCTTGAAATTGATACTCGTGATATTCCAGATGAACAGAAAGTTGATAAGGTTGGCATGAATCCGCCATTTGGTGGAGTAGAAGAAAAATCTGTTCAAAATAATTTTAAAAAGGAATTTCATACGTCAGAAACAGCAGATTTGTTTATGGTAATGATTATGGAACGATTAAGAGAAAATGGTAAAGCTGGTGTAGTATTGCCTGATGGATTCTTATTTGGGACTGAAGGTGTAAAACGAAATATTAAAGAGAAATTGCTAAGCGAATTTAACCTGCATACAATAGTTCGTTTACCAAATGGTGTTTTCTCACCATATACAGGAATTACAACAAATTTACTTTTCTTTGATAAAACAGGTCCAACAAAAGAAGTTTGGTTTTATGAACACCAACTACCGAATGGATATAAAAACTATACGAAAACCAAACCTATACGTTTAGAAGAATTTACTCCTGAAATTGAATGGTGGAATACTAGAATTGAAAATGACTTTGCTTGGAAAATTTCTTTAGAAGATATTCTTAAAAGTAACTATAACCTTGATTATAAGAATCCTAATCGTACTTTTGAAGGAGAATATCAAACCTCGATAGATATATTAGAAAATTTAGAAGTAAGTCTAAAAAAGTCTATTTTAATTTTGGAAAATTTTAAGGGGATGGTAAAATGATTGAACTTTCTTTCCCTACAAGAAAATTAGGCGATGATATAATCCGTATAAATAAAAAATTAAAAGATTTTGAAGGTGAATTGAATACTACAGTTTTTGGTGTTACAAAGAACGAAGGTATTACAATTACAGGAATTAAAGCAAGTGATGATTTAAGTAAATATATCGTTTTAAAGGGTAATCAATTTGCTTATAACCCATATCGTATTAACATAGGGTCAATTGGACTAACTGGTAATGAACAAGAAGGATTAGTTAGTCCGGCCTATATTGTTTTTGAAACTAAAGGCACATTATTAACCGAATTTTTGCTTCACTATCTTAAAAGTGACATAGGTATGAACTTAATTCGCTGGTATGGTAATCGTGGTGGCGTTCGCGATGCTTTAAGATTTGATGACTTGTGTAAAATTGATATTCCTGATTTATCAGTACAAGAGCAGGAAATAGCTCTCAAAACGATAAAAACATTTAGCGAACAGGTAAAATTATTAAATAACGAATTGGACAAACAGCAACAATTAGTAGAAGCTTATAGAGACTCTATCCTACAAGATGCTATTCAAGGAAAGTTAGTTCAGCAAGATGAAAGTGATGAACCAGCGAGTGTTCTACTTGAAAAGATCCAAATTGTAAAAGATCGATTAATTAAAGAAAAGAAAATAAAAAAAGAAAAACCATTACCACAAATTACAGATGAAGAGAAACCCTTTGACTTACTTAAGGGATGGGAATGGGTAAGATTTTCTTCAATTATGAAAAGTATTAGATATGGCACTTCAAAAAAATGTGACTATAAAAAAAATGGTACTCCGGTTTTAAGAATACCTAATATATCAAGTTCAATTATTACTCACGATGACTTAAAATATGCAATATTAGATGACAGAGAGCTCAATGAACTGAAGTTATTTAAAGATGATTTATTGGTAATACGTTCAAATGGTAGCACCTCTTTAGTGGGAAGAAGTGCGATTATTAGAGAAAAAGAAGAAGGTTTTTGTTTTGCTGGTTACTTAATTAGAGTTCGTATTTTTACCCAATATATTGATACTAATTATATAAATTTGATATTAAATTCTAATTTTGTGAGGCGTCAAATTGAATTACCAATTCGTACAACAACAGGAGTTAAAAATATAAATACAACAGAAATAGGTAAATTATATTTTCCTATCCCACCTTTAAATGAACAAAAACGAATAGTTCAAAAGATAAATGAATTAATGGAATTATGTGATGAATTAGAAGCAAATATTGAACAATCAAAACAAGAAGCAGAAAAACTAATGAAAGCTGTGTTACAAGAAGCTTTTGCAATAAAAGAAGAAGTATTAAATTAATTATGAATCCGTTTCCTGGTCTGTATTTCAGTCTACTAGGAAACGGTTTTTTGTATTTATATAATAACGTATAGATTTATGTTGTTAATTTTGGAAGTGAAATGGTTATAATGGGATATAAATACACAATATTTCTTCGATTACAAATAAAAGTAAATCGAAAGGATGTTGTAAATGGCCTTGCCCAGATATGATGAAATCCATTTGCCATTATTAAAACTGATTCACAATAATTCTGTTAATCGGTTAAAAGATGCTGTCGAAGTGTTGGGACAAGAGTTTCGTTTATCTGATAAAGCGCTAAATGAACGAGTTCCCAGTGGCACTAGAAAGTTCTACTCACAAGTAAGTTTTTCAAAAAAGCGACTAATTGAAGCTGATCTAATTATTCCAAGCGATAAACCGTTTAAAACAACTGATACTGCGAGAGAGTTATTAGCAACAAAACCAAAGGGGATTACAAATCGTGATTTAACGGATTTAATTAAAAAAAGGAAAGTTAGGGAAGCCAAAAGAGAAATAGAATCGACTTGCCAAGTACCTTTAAACATATACGATGAGTCTTTGCAGAAAATAAAAGATATAAATGAAAATGATCCTCACTTTTTTGAGTATATTTCAGGGTTGATTTTATCCAACGTATTAAATGTAGATTTTTCAAAAGTAAAGTTAACACCGCCAAATAATGATGGTGGCGTTGATGGTATCATTTATTTGGGCGAAAGCGACGAAACAAAAGTCTATTTTGAATCAAAATGTAAAAACAACAGACCTGTACCGATAGGAGCGTTACGTGATTTCATAGGGGCTCTTGTTTTAAGAAAAGCGAAACAGGGATATTATTTTACTACAACTAGGTATACTGCTGATGTAATTCGCCATGTAGAAAAATTAAAAGATCCAGATATAAATATCAATATAACTTTGATAGACGGACATAGACTGGTGGAACTTATTTTTAAATACAACCTTGAAAATGAAATAATATCGAAGTAGGGTTTGGCTATGAAAGTCAGTAAAATCATAATTTTAGCAGAAAAATCCAATTGGTGATCCATTGGTATAATGGAAACGATACAAGTTCAATCTTCTATAGACACTTATATATCTATGGAGGTTGATTCTGTATCGTTTTTTATTTTTTGCTTTTTATCCTTACAAATGATAGGAACACAATATAATAATAGTACATTCCAAAACTTTTCTATATTTTAATCGGGAAAACTGTTCCCAGAAGGAGGATAGTAGGCTCTATTTTATTCATAATTTAACCTCCAATATTTAACTGTTTGTTTAGTGGCTCACTCAACTGGCGAGAGTGGGTCATTGTGTATATATAATCTATATAAAACATCCGTATTATGTATATACAATTTATATAGATCATATATACACCCTTATTAATTGAATATTAATATTCAAAAATAAATATAGGATTTTCCTTTACTATTAGATATTCCTCAATACAATAATGGCACTTGAATTATTGGAGGAATTATACAATGAAAGGAAAATATTATGTTTATCTTCACATGCTCAATGATGAAGTGGTTTATGTGGGAAAAGGGTCTGGAAGCAGAAAGTATTTTTCACATAGAAATGAACAATGGCAGAAAATTGTGGGCGATAATAAATCGCTGATTAAAATTGAGATTGTAAAACGGTTCGATGATGAAGAAGAGGCGTATAAATTTGAAAAAGAGTTGACTGCATATTATAAAAGTATCGGACAATGCAGGGCGAACATAAATATTGGCAAAAGTCATGCTGATATAATTAAGCAGAAAATTAGTGAAAGAGGAAAAGGTAAAAACAATTCAATGTACGGTAGGAAATTTTCCGATAAACACAAGAATAAGTTATCGGAAGCACATAGAGGAGAAAGAAATCATTTGTACGGTAAAACTGGGGCAGATCATAATTGTTCAAAACCTATTGTAGCAATATTTCCAAACGGAAAACGAATTGAAGCATCTTCAAAGAATGAACTATCGGAAATCATGAAGAATGAGTATAATGTCAGTCCAAGCATGATGAACAGATTAGTTTCAAGCGGTGAACCTCTGAAAGCAAGATACAAGAAACATGAAAAATTAAAAGGTCTGATTGTCCAATATATCGGTGCTTGATTTTATTTGCAATTGTAATTAAGAAAATTTGTTAAATTTTTCCCTGATGTGATATAATTGAATTATCACATACACAACTTATATATAATAGAAGAAACAGTATGTGAGTTATGCAATATCACAACTTTATAAATCAGGGAAATGCTAAATAAATGCTGTTATATCAAGGAATCGTGTTTATAACTACTTTACAGACCAGACCGTATCGCTAAATACAACCAACTTCTTCGCATCGAAGACGAGCTTGGCGAATTAGCAGTATACGATGGAATCAAATCTTTCTACAACTTGAAAAAATAATTTGAGTTGAATGATTGACGACTAAATGATGTCGTACAATCGTTAAAACTAAACCTCCTATTTTATGTGAGAGTATAACACATAAAGTAGGAGGTTTTTTATTTGAATTAAAGACTAACTACCATTCCATAAGGATAACTGACACTATAAATTATGATTTATTGTAATTTACCAACACATTATGAAAGAAAATAATAAATTAAATCAGTGATAACGGATGGTTAAGTATGGTAAAATTCTCTTTGGGTTAGGTTTTTTCAGAAAGTTTGTTGTTTTCTAATAAATCTTGTGGAAAGGTTCATTCCCTCTCTAGGTCCCTTGCGATCCAGGGGGCAGGGTGCTGAGCCTCCTCAGCAGAGGGTGCTGTGGGCCACATCTTTTCTTCTATTCCCTCAGGGTCTTGTACTTTCCTATCCAATCATCCTTTTTACGTAAAACATCAATTGCAAAACAATTTTTTTAGAAAAGAGCCTTAAGTTAAGATGAAAGGGAAGTGAATAGTTCATATGTATTCAGTTCAACAATTACAAGCTTTAGATTACTTGTTAAAACGAGTAATCACAAATGGGGAATTCAATTTTTATCGGAGAGACTTAAAGTTTGTCATAAATTACAAAGATGTATTATATACAGGGGATTTTTTACAAATGAACGGTTCTTCTGCTTACCAAAGTTTTATAGATGATGATGGAGAGGTTGAGCAATATCGATTTAGCCCTGATAAGGGAACAAAGTTACTAATAGATATATGGCAATCTTATCTCGAAGAAATAACACGTTTATTTTTGAATCCATTTAAGAGAATTAATGACATCCCTTTACTATACAATACTCTTATTAAGATACTTAATATGGCTGAATTAGATGAAGAAAGTAGTCCGTTTTATCCATATTTACTAAATGTCAGAACACTCGACAATACTATTCAACTTCCTTTTCTTGATTTAACTGGGGAACTAGTAAAAATAGTGTCAATTGTTGATTGCACGGTGAATAAATCTGCTTAAGTAATTTGGAAAAGTGGTTAGTGGAGGGGACCAGATACTGTGTCAATAATCGACGCAGATTTTCTATCACGGGATCGCTTGGTAGTTTTCTTAAAAAAGTTTAGAGGAAGAGCGATTTTAAAATTTTTTATGAGGGAAAATCTAAACGCGATGCCATTTGAAGTGTGGCAATGGAAAAGTGTACTATTATTACGAATGAAATCATGTGTATGAGTGAAATGCTCAATTCAATCATAGTTAAAAAGAATATGTATGATAACGATGCTTCATTCACATGACTAATCAAGGTCCAGGGATTTTAATATTACTAGTTACAGGGGAGAGATTCTTTGCTTAGTTACTAGTTGTGGTATACGGTTGTTGCTTCATATTATGATGCATGGGGAACTATTTAACTTAAAAATGGTAGAAAATAATCCATCTCGTTATAACGGTTACCGACACGATGTGGAGACTAAATTGGATTATTTGCTGACTTGATATTATAGCCGTGCTGTATTTTCTCTTGATCCAGTGAGAGAGGAAAGTAGGGGCAGTGTAGAATGAAGAAAATAATTACGTTATTTTATTTTCAATTTGTTATTTTATCAACGATAGTTATATGTTCTTTTTTTGCTACTAAATATGTTAATGATTATCTAACCAGAATATATAGTATCATTTTAGTTTGTGGATTCATCATCATATTAAACACAGTAGAAACAAAAATACTAGTAAGTAAGCGAATTAGAATTCTAGTATTTACATTTACTATCATCACAGTTTCAGTTTTACTACCACTTTTAGGATTGAGAATTGGCTTATTAAAATAAGAAATTAGAAAAGTAGGGCAGATTCAACGATAACCTATTTTTGGGAAAAACTTAAAAGACAATTATAACTATTTGTAATCGAAATACTGTCATATATGGAACTTTTAGCGTTAAAATTTATTAAATAAAAAAACTCCTATTGTAGAGATCCTGGTCTTGTTTTTAAAACAAAGCTGACCTCTAAAAAGGAGTTTTCTTTTTTTGAAAAAAAGTATTTGTAAAGCTGAATTGGTTTCTTTCTTATTTAACCGCTACATTTGATTGGTAATATTCCTCTAATGTTATGCCTCGATCTGTTAAATCTTGTGCTAATTTTTGGCCTACATAACGGAGATGCCATGGTTCATACTTATATCCTGTAATGGATTCTTTGCCTTCCTCATAGCGGATGATAAATCCATAGGTTGGTGCGTTGTCAACAAGCCACTGGGCTTGGTCTGTTTTGCCAAAGCAATCTTCTACAGCGCAAGAACCATCTGAAGATGTGACATCGATGGCTAGTCCTGTTTGGTGCTCACTCGTTCCAGGGGTAGCGCTATAGAGTAAAGCGGCTTCAAGTCCATCTTTCTCAACATAATGATTGAATAGACTTGTTTGTGTTTTTTGAGAACGATAAGCAGATACACCTGCAAGTGGTACTCCTTGTTCGTCAGCAGCTTGGAATAGTGACTCAAGCGCATCAGCAGCCTCTTTTCTCATCATTCGTTTTTCAATTTTTTCAGTAAAAGTGAATCTAACATCTGGATAAACCAAGTCAGCCGGCTTATAGTTATCCGGAAGCATATTTTCTTTATTGATTAAAACAGGAATTGCATCAGGATCCATAACGGTAACAGGTACGGCTGGATTGTGATCGGCACTAGCAATGCCTTTGGTTTTAGATGTTTCTGCTTGAACTGACTTCTCTTTTTTGGTTGTAGGTTCTTGAACGTTAGAATTGTCATTATGTGAACATCCACTAGCAGTGATTAATAATGCTGATAAAAGCATGGTAGCCATGCTGGTTTTTGACATATTTAAAGCCTCCAATTTTACTGGTCATTATTCTTATATAACATAAAAGTGATTGGAAATGAAATAATATGTATGTGTTATTATCTGGAAATGTATTCGCGGACGATTGCTTTCTCGTATTTGTCAAGAAACAAGCCAATCCATACAAACATCAGAAGGAAAGCATAATCATTTGAAATGGCTGTTTCAATCGCTTTTTGTGACCAAAAGGTGGCTAAAAAACCACCTAAACCAGCCAATTGTAAGGCTTCATAAACGACAAGTCCGTGTAGTGTAAGCCAAACAATCGTTAAAGTGCTTGTCCCAAAACCGATGACAGCAGCGAAGATACTGAAGATAATGGCTAATAAACTAATACCGACAGCAAGGAGACCGGAGTGAAAAAAATCATCTTGAGTGAAAAAGCCATTATACAAAACGGATAGGAAAAAGATAGAACTGCATACATAGGCAAAAAATAATAAGGTTCTACTTCCTTTAAATTTTGATAGAAGAAGCAGAGTAGGTGAGATCACGATAAATAGGATATTTACAATATTCATACTACCAGAGTTAAAGATGGCATACACGGCTATAATAGAAAAGAAAAGAGCAATGATATCTAATAGTCGAATAAACTTATGAAACATAGAATCCCCTCATTTCATTAAATAATTGTATCGAATTCCTTTTCTCCGGCATTAACTGAAAGTCAAGATCCCCACCTCAAGGCTTAGAGGAATCGAAGAAGCATAGGTTGGGGACAAGCTGCCCGTAAAAAGCCGATTGGTGAACTAACAATCAGTGGAACCCCCACAGATTGAAGTTTCACTTTATCCCGGTTTAACAGGCTGTAAAATTCTCGTTTTAAGTAGCAAGTTGGTAAAAGGCAGCCTGTAAAACCCCGATTGGTTCAACTAACCATCAGTGGGAAGTGCGCTCACTTACGGAAGTTTCACTTTATCTAATCATTTATTGTGGAGTAGCTGACAATGTGGTAAAGTTAAATTAATGCTTAATTGTTTCGGGAGGTATAATTCATGTTGCATACCATATTGGTAACATTATTAATTATTGTTTCAATAGGTTTGATTGCAAGTGTTCTTCTCCAATCAGGGAAAAGTGCTGGATTATCTGGTGCAATTGCCGGTGGTGCTGAACAATTGTTTGGGAAACAAAAGGCCCGTGGTCTAGATTTAGTCTTACATCGATTAACAATTGTGCTATCTGTGTTATTCTTTATTTTGACACTAGCGGTAACGTACGTTGGGTTATAATATAAGATCTCAGAAATCGTCTGGCTTAATGGCCAGGCTTTTTTTACGGAAATAAATTATGGTAATTTTTTCTATAAGTATACAATTGAGCATTAAGTGAAACTTCTATTATTGGAGGGGTTTCATCCTCCACTGATAGTTAGTCCTGTAATAGTGTTGCTAAACGCAAACTTTACCTTGAGGTATTACAGCCTGTTAACCGGGATGAATTAGTTGAATACTCTTATACTACCCAATTAAAGTCTTTCGAATAGCTTGAAATTGCTTTTTTTGTTTTAATATTTAATATGAATATTTAATCAAACGATTAATTAAAAGATAAAAGGGCAGTACATATAAGGAAAAATTGGGTTTCTTCCATACTATTTACGTATTCATCAATCGATTGATGAAACGAAAATAACGTGAGCAGATTAAGCATAAAGGAGTTTTATACAATGAAAATTAAGTTGCCTCAGCCATTTACGTTTGAAGGCGGGAAGCGTGCAGTACTCTTATTACACGGATTTACTGGGAATTCTTCAGATGTGCGGATGCTAGGTCGATATTTAGAAAAACGGGGTTATACAAGCCACGCTCCTCATTATAAAGGGCATGGCGTCCCTCCTGAAGAACTTGTTTCTACCGGTCCTTCTGATTGGTGGAAAGATGTGATGATGGGATATGATTTTCTAAAGCATAATGGCTATGAAGAAATTGCGGTTGCCGGCCTATCCTTAGGAGGGGTATTTTCATTAAAATTAGGTTACACTGTACCTGTAAAGGGTATTGTAACGATGTGCGCACCGATGTATTTAAAAAGTGAAGAAAAGATGTATCAAGGTGTTTTAGCATATGCAAGAGAATTTAAAAAACATGAAGGAAAAACGCCTGAACAAATTGAAATGGAAATGGAACAGTTTGCGAAGACGCCGATGAATACATTAGCAGCATTACGAGATCTTATGGCAGATGTTCGGAATCATGTTGATCATGTCTATGCCCCGACATTCGTTGTTCAAGGTAGACATGATACGATGATTAATACAGATAGTGCCAATATTATTTACAATGAAGTTGAATCAGATAAAAAGGAACTGAAATGGTATGAAGAATCTGGTCATATCATTACATTTGATAAAGAGAAAGAGCAGCTTCATGAAGACGTATACCAATTTCTAGAAAGCTTAGATTGGTCGGTCTGAATAACCTTTATACAATTATTAAGTGAAACTTCTATTAGTGAGGAGGCATCCTCACTGATGGTTAGTCCCGTTCTACTGTCGCAAGGATTTTGCATTTGCTTCGATCCATCGACCGTACGAACTCAGACTATGTACAACGGGGCTGAGCTGTGGGCCTCAACTAAACCGCTGAAGATCACAGCGGTAAGTTTCACTATCTCACAATCGGGATTTACAGGCTGTTTATCTCCCATCCTACCAAAATCGAGGTGGGAGGAATAAAGCTTGTTATACCTGGATAAATTACCCTGCCAAGGAGGGATATGATGGAAGATCAAATCCGTGATTATATGGATAAGCTTCTTTCTTATATGAAAGAAGAAGCATACAAGCCGTTAACGGTACAAGAGTTAGAAGAGGCATTAGGCATTGAAGATTCAGCTGATTTCAAAAACTTTGTTAAAGCACTAGTGAAAATGGAGGAAAAAGGGCTTGTCATCCGCACTCGTGCCAACCGTTACGGTTTGCCGCAAAAAATGAATTTAATCCGTGGAAAATTATCAGGACATGCGAAAGGTTTTGCCTTTGTCACACCCGATGAACCCGGTAGCGATGATATTTTCATTCCGCCAAATGAAACAAAAAACGCCATGCATGGCGATGTTGTATTGGTAAGAGTAGCAACAGAAAGTTCTGGATCTAGAAAAGAAGGTACGGTTGAAAAAATTATCGAACGAGGCATTCAGGAAGTTGTTGGGACATATTCAGAAAGCAAAAACTTTGGTTTTGTTATTCCAGATGATAAGAAAATTGCTAATGACATTTTTATTCCAAAAAATGTTTCTAGCGGTGCAGTGGAAGGCCACAAAGTTGTTGTTCGCTTGACTTCGTACCCTGAGGGTAGAACGAGTGCTGAAGGTGAAGTTATCCAAATTCTTGGGCATAAAAATGATCCAGGGGTTGATATTTTATCGATCATTCACAAGCACGGATTACCACTTGAATTTCCTAAGGATGTTTTGGAGCAAGCTCAGGCTGTTCCTGATACCATTGAAGAAAGTGAAATAGGTAATCGACGTGATTTACGAAATGAGACGTTAGTAACAATTGATGGAGCTGACGCCAAAGACTTGGATGATGCTGTTACGGTGACAAAGCTTGAGAATGGAAATTATAAGCTTGGCGTACATATTGCAGATGTTAGCCATTATGTAACGGAGAATTCACCACTCGATCGTGAAGCATTTGAAAGAGGAACGAGCGTTTATTTAGTAGACCGTGTGATTCCGATGATTCCACATCGTTTGTCAAACGGCATTTGCTCTTTAAATCCAAAAGTCGACCGTTTCACATTATCATGTGAAATGGAAATCAATGAAGCAGGACAGGTAGTTAATCACGAGATATTTGAAAGTGTGATTAAAACAACTGAACGAATGACATATGATGATGTAAGAAAAATCCTTGTCGATCAAGACGAAGAATTAATGGAACGCTATGAACCGCTCGTTCCGATGTTTCAAGATATGGAAAAACTGGCAGCGATTCTCCGTAAAAAACGGATGGAACGTGGTGCGATTGATTTTGATTTTAAAGAAGCGAGAGTTCTTGTTGATGAAGATGGCCATCCGAATGATGTAGTTCTTCGTGAGCGATCTGTCGCAGAGCGGCTAATTGAGGAATTTATGCTAGCGGCGAACGAAACAGTAGCCGAGCATTTTCATTGGCTGAAGGTGCCATTTATTTATCGGATCCATGAAGATCCTAAGGAAGAAAAGCTGCAACGATTCTTTGAGTTTATTACGAACTTTGGCTATATTGTTCGAGGAAGTGCGAATTCGGTCCATCCAAGAGCATTACAAACGATTATTGAGGAAGTACAAGGTAAGCCTGAAGAGATGGTTATTTCAACCGTCATGCTAAGGTCGATGCAACAAGCTAAATATGACCCAGAAAGTCTAGGTCACTTTGGTCTTTCTACAGAGTTCTATACACATTTTACATCGCCAATTCGACGATATCCAGACTTAATCGTCCATCGACTCATACGGACCTATTTAATTGAAGGGAAAATGGATGATGCAACACAAGCGAAATGGGATGCGCAGCTTGGTGAGATTGCCGACCATACGTCAAAACGCGAGCGTCGTGCCGTAGATGCAGAACGTGAAACAGATGATTTGAAAAAGGCAGAATTCATGCTTGATAAAATTGGTGAAGAATTTGAAGGGATTATCAGTTCAGTAACGAATTTTGGTATGTTCGTTGAGCTCCCTAATACAATTGAAGGTCTTGTTCATGTAAGTGCGATGTCAGATGATTACTATCGCTTCGATGAGAGACAGTTGGCGATGATTGGGGAACGAAAAGCGAAAGTTTACCGAATCGGCGACGAAATCTCTATTCGAGTTGCCAATGTGAACAAAGATGAACGTGCGGTAGATTTTGAAATTCTTGGAATGATTAATAGTCGTCCGCGGATATCAGGAGAAAAGAAAATCTTTAAAGCCAATGCAGGAGCAAGTAGACGACGTAAAGGGGATCACCAAGACGAGAGTAAAGGCGGAAGCCGTAGAGGGAATAGTCAAGGCGGCAGAAAACGCAATGCAACTAACGGTGAAGGATCTGCAAGCAAGGCGAAAAAGAAGAAAAAATTCTTCGAAAACGCTCCAGCAGCAAAACGGAAAAAGAAACCCAAAAAGAGATAAAGTGAAACTTCAATCAGTGGGGTTTCTTCATCCCCCACTGATTGTTAGTGAAACAATCGAACTTTAACGGGCGTTTGTCCCCTACCTAAACTTCTTCGATTCCTCTAGCTTAGAGGTAGGGGGATTTACTGCCCGTAAAGGCGGGATAAATACAGGGAAGCTGTCCCAAAAACGGTCAGAGCCTGCAACGATACATTGTTAGTTAAATACCACTATAACTGTGTATCGAGTGCAAGCTAAAGCCCCTTTTTGGGACGCGGACTAGTTTTTTTAAGGGGAGATTAAGATGCCAAAAGGCACAGGTAAGCAATTAGCACAAAATAAAAAAGCATATCATGACTATTTTATAGAAGAAACGTTTGAAGCGGGCATCGTATTGCAAGGAACAGAAATTAAATCCATTCGTGCTGGAAAAGCGAATCTTAAAGATTCCTTTGCGAAAATTGATAGAGGAGAACTCTATTTACACAATATGCATGTCAGTCCGTATGAGCAGGGAAACCGTTATAACCATGATCCGCTCCGTACGAGAAAGCTGTTGCTTCATCGAAAAGAAATTAATAAACTAATCGGAGAGACAAAGGAAACTGGGTACACGATTGTTCCTTTGAAAGTCTATTTGAAAAATGGTTTTGCCAAAGTGTTAATTGGACTTGGTAAAGGGAAGAAACAATATGATAAGCGGGAAGATTTGAAAAGGAAAGAAGCGAAACGAGATATTGAACGTGCATTTCGAGATCGGCAAAAGATGTAGGGATTCACAAAACTTTTATTGTGTTATAACGTTACCATTAACCATGAAGGCTAAATCGTGTAGTGCGCTACACTTACCTAATCACAATGGTGGCGGTGCGAAGACCCGCCCTATGTCAGCTTACAAAACCTTACAATTGATTTTCCTTTGGAATCTGCTATAATAAATTTTGTACCGAAGATGACAACTGAATATCAGCAAATAAGCTGACGATTCATCTCTCGTACGCTCCATTCTTATATTGGGGACGCTACGGATTCGACAGGGATAGTTCGAGCTTAGGTTGCGAGTCGAGGGGATCGGCCTCGTTAAAACGTCAACGCCTATAACTGGCAAACAAAACAACAACTTCGCTTTCGCTGCTTAATAACAGTCGATAGCGGTTCCTCCCTCCATGGCCCATGTGGTAGGGTAAGGGACTCACTCTAAGTGGGCTACGCCGGATTCCACCGTCTGAGGAAGAAGGAAGAGACTAAACAGACTAGCTGCTCTGCCGCCTGTCGATAGGCAAACGAGTAAGCGAAACAATAATATGTCGACTACACTCGTAGAAGCTTAAGTGCCGTTATGTCTGGACGTGGGTTCGATTCCCACCGTCTCCACCAAATACATAATGTTGGTGGCTAAATACGAATAGATACACGGACTTGCCGATTACGGTAAGTCCGTTTTTAGTTTCATGACTATCTTGGGATAATGAAGATCGGCAAAAATAATTTGTTAGATCGGTCGTTAATGAACTAACGATGATCTGAAAATGTGACTTATGCTTTAAATTATCAGTTGAGTTCTAAAGGGTTATTTTTTATGAGTAACTTTGATGAAATGGTAAATCAGTTTTAACATTTTCTTTGAAAAATGTCTACCGTATAATATCCGCGTTTTGCCCGCAGGACCCCATCTATGGAGAGTAATTTACTCCGGAAGCTTGACAGTTTAGTCAAACAAAGAGGGTATGAAAATCGCTCGGAAGCGGTTCGAGACCTTGTGAGAGATGCTCTTATTCAACATTCATGGGAAGAGGATGAACAAATTGTTGCGGGAAGCATCATTTTATTTTATGACCATCACCAAAAAAATCTACTAGATGACCTTACAAAAATCCAACATGGTATGTGTGATAGGGCTGGTAATAGCATAAATGATTATAAGAATAAAATGATAAAAATTCTTAGCCAAATATTAAACAACATTTATTTAAGTTGCTAAGACCCGCCCTATGTCCGCTTACAAAACCTTACAATTGATTTTCCTTTGGAATCTGCTATAATAAATCTTGTACCGACGATGACAACTGAATATCAGCAAATAAGCTGACGATTCATCTCTCGTACGCTCCATTCTTATACTTGGGGACGCTACGGATTCGACAGGGATAGTTCGAGCTTAGGTTGCGAGTCGAGGGGATCGGCCTCGTTAAAACGTCAACGCCTATAACTGGCAAACAAAACAACAACTTCGCTTTCGCTGCTTAATAACAGTCGATAGCGGTTCCTCCCTCCATGGCCCATGTGGTAGGGTAAGGGACTCACTCTAAGTGGGCTACGCCGGATTCCACCGTCTGAGGAAGAAGGAAGAGACTAAACAGACTAGCTGCTCTGCCGCCTGTCGATAGGCAAACGAGTAAGTGAAACAATAATATGTCGACTACACTCGTAGAAGCTTAAGTGCCGTTATGTCTGGACGTGGGTTCGATTCCCACCGTCTCCACCAAATACATACGGTGGAATTACTATTATATTAATGTGACGTAAAGCATAAAATTTCCGTTTGGAAGCTTTATGCTTTATTTTATTTTAGGAAACTTTATGCTTGAGTTTGAAAAGATAAATATTACCTTGCCCATAATTGCACTTATAGATTTGTATTCAAAATAATGTCAGGATGTATATAAAAAAAGATGTGCTGTTTGAATAAAGTCGTGATGCTTTGCCCCTTTGGATATGGTTATCTGAAGGGGTATTCTTATAATGAAAGAAAAAGTATTTTTGAACATAAAGGGTATTAGGGCATTGTTAAGAAATAATCGAGTTGTTCCGCCGCTAGATTATCTTTGTCCTTAAAAGAACCGGTATTCTGACACTGGTTTATCCACTTATCTAAAGAAGAAAGAGTAAGGTCATACTCACGAATAATTTCTTTTCTTGGTTTCCCATTTTGGTACAGCTGCACCATTTGTTGTTTGAACTCTTCCGTATATGTTCAGCGTTCTCTTTTAGTCATGTAGATTCTCCTCAACTATATTAATTGTAGTCTACTTGACCTTAAAAATTCTGTCCAACTAAGTGTAGCCTATCCAATATCTGCTATAATCTTCTCAAAGAATCCTACAGAACTAGAGAGGATATTTAAAACTGTGTTTGACAAAAAACAGATTCAAGGAAGGAATGAATGGCCCAATTTAGATATAGACGATATAGAAAACATTAAGGAACAAGAATTCGAAAAACTTATTAAGAGAAATTTAATTAAAGCTGAAAAGATACAGTATCATATAAATGAAAAAATAAAGGAACTAATTTGTTCAGAAGATGAGGCACAAAAAATAGCACCAAAATCCATTAAAAACCTCACCAAAAATGCAGGTGAGGTAACTTCTAATCATTTTATTAATCTCTAAAACCAAAATAAATCCACTTTAACACCCTCTTCATCTTCAAAAGCTCATCATACGTCTTCTGCTTTCCAAGTTGTTCCGTATCAATAATTCCAACCCCAGATCATACATAGTAATGTTCCGAAGACGGTAGCTAAAGCTAAGAATACTGAGTAATATAGAGTCGTAAAGATGGACTTGCTATCATTAGTTTCACGAGCATGCATAAACACAACTAGTTGAACAGCTGCTTGTATGAATGCTGTCAGAATAAAGATGGTCATGCCTACTACAAACGACATATCTACGAAGTAAACTAAAAGAGCCACTGCACTCAAAATCAAAGAAAATACAAAGCCCATTACTTGTTTAGCAGGGAATAATTCCTTCATGTTTACGTCATTCCTTTCAAGTAGATGAAAGTGAAAATGAAGATCCAAACAATATCTAAGAAATGCCAATAAAGAGAGAAAATAAATGATTTATTGGCTGTTTCAGGAGTCAACCCACGCTTTTTCACTTGAAGGATAATAAATAACCCCCAGAAAAGTCCTAATGTAACATGTGCTCCATGTGTTCCTAATGTTGTAAAGAGCATCGATGTAAATGCACTAGTTTGCAGTGTAGCCCCTTCGTGATAATAGGTAACGAACTCCATAATTTCAAATCCTAAGAATCCTAATCCAAGAATGAGAGTGATTACGAAGAATGTCAACATGGCTTTCTTGTTGCCAATTCGCATGGCATGAATTCCAAGCCCGATGACAAAACTGCTTGTTAAGAGCAAGAATGTTTCAGCAAGTACTGGAGTGATTTCGAAAATTTCTGCTCCAGTAGGTCCCGATCCCGTACGGTCAGCTAAAGTAAAATATGATGCAAATAACGTTGCAAAGAGCATAATCTCGGCTCCAAGAAAGATCCAGAATCCTAAGATATTGAGTCGGTTTTGTTCCGTACTATATTCAAGAGGCTGTGAGTGATCTATTTTCATCGAGTAGTACCTCCCAGTTTCATTTCTGTTTCTTTAATTTCTTCTACAGAAATGTAATGCCCATGATCAATCTCAAATGAACGATGAGCCATGCAAACAAAGATACCGATTACCCCAATAATAGCAAGAAACCATATGCTGAATACCATTCCAAAACCAAAGACGAAGAAGATACAGGACATGATAAACGGTACACCACTATGATTTGGCATATGGATTTTTTCATAGTCACCTTTGAATAATTCATGACCATTGTGTTTTGCATCCCAAAACGCTTCCTTATTTCTCACTTGCGGAATAATAGCAAAGTTATATTCAGGTACAGGATTATGTGTAGCCCATTCAAGGGTACGTGCGTCCCACGGATCATCCGCAGCATTTCTTGTTGCATGACGAATACTGTAATAAATTGTATATACGACTAAGGCGAAGCCGATTGCCATAAGAACGGCCCCAATAAACGAAACCATATTCAATGGTCCAAATCCAGTTGATGCAGAGTATGTGTATATACGACGTGTTTGTCCATCTAAACCAGTGATATACATAGGAAAAAATGCTAAACAAAAGCCAATGGATAGAAACCAAAACGCCCATTTTCCAATTCTTTCATTCAGCATGAAGCCAAACATTTTGGGCCAGTAGTAAGTGCTACCAGCAAGCACAGCAAATGCTACACCCGGAATGATGACATTGTGGAAGTGAGCTACTAAAAACATGGTATTATGGTATTGATAATCCGCCGCTGACATTGCAAGCATAACCCCGGTAACTCCACCAATTGTGAATAGAGGGATAAATCCTAGTGCATAAAGCATAGGAACCGTAAATCTGATTCTTCCTTTCCACATCGTAAACAACCAGTTAAAAATCTTAATTCCAGTCGGAATTGCAATTGCCATCGTTGTAATTGAAAAAATACTATTAACAGCTGCTGTTTGACCCATTGTAAAAAAGTGGTGAGTCCAAACTAAGAATGAAAGAAGGGAGATTATAACCATTGAAGCAACCATGGATCGATAGCCATATAGATTACGTCGTGCAAAGGTTGGAATAATCTCACTATAAATACCAAATGCGGGCATGATTAAGATATATACTTCAGGATGTCCCCATACCCAGAATAGGTTTGCCCAAAGCATATCCATTCCGCCGTTAGTCATTGAAAAAAACTGGGTTCCGAAAAGTCGATCCATTGATCCCATAATAAGCGCCACTGTTAATACAGGAAAGGCGAAAATGATAATAACATTCGTGACCAATGCAGACCATGTAAACATCGGCATTTTCATTAATGTCATACCAGGTGCTCTCATTTTAAGAATGGTAGTGAGAAAGTTAATTCCTGTTAATAATGTACCTAAACCGGCTATTTGAAGACCAATCATATAATAATTCGTTCCAACATGCGGGCTAAATTCATTACCAGCAAGTGGAAAATAAGATGTCCACCCTGCGTCAGGCGAACCACCAAGTACAAAAGAGATGTTAAATAACATCGCACCCATAAAAAACAACCAAAAACTGATGGCATTTAGACGGGGGAAGGCTACATCTCGAGCCCCAATCTGTAATGGCACTACGACGTTCATTAAGGCCATAATATACGGCATAGCCATAAAGATAATCATCACAACCCCGTGTGTTGAAAAAATTTCATTATAGTGCTGTGAATCTAACAATTTGTTATCAGGTACGGCAAGTTGTGCTCGCATCATCAGTGCATCTACCCCACCACGAAATAGCATCAACAAAGCAGAGATAAGATACATAATACCAATTCTTTTATGATCGACTGTTGTTAGCCATCCATTCCATAAATAAATCCATTTTTTAAAGTGAGTTAAACCAACAATGATTAAGATCACTACAACACCAATGGCTACCATTGACGAATAAATGACGGGACTAGGATTAGGTATAAGAAATCTAGAAAAAAAACCCATACTGTTGCTCTTCCTTTCTGAAAATATCTTTCTTGCGATAAACTAAGAAACTATTCATGATTGTTTGCCGATTTTTCTTTACTATTACTTGACTTGTGATCATGCTCCATATTTTCAACTTTTGAATCTGCATTAGAGTCACTTGAACCATGATGGTGTCCCGCATTTTCACCTTCTGGAGCTGGTGAGAATTCTAAATGAGTTCCAGTAAACGTTAACTGTCCCTCATGACCCGGTTTTAATAATTCATTAAATCTTACTACCGTAATGGGTTTTGCAGTTTCTTTAACTTCCTTTACCCATTCATCAAACTTATCTTGAGACATCGCTTTTACATGGAACGTATTTTCAGCGAATCCTTTCCCACTAAAGTTTGCATTCCGTCCCATCATTTCCCCTGATTCATCTGCTGCTAAGTGCAACGTAGTAACCATGTTAGACATGGCATATTTTTGACCGCCAAGTTGTGGAATCCAGAAACTCGTGATAGGTCCGAATGAATAAAGTTTAAATTCAAGTGGTCGATTTGTTGGAATATACAAGTAGTTTACTGTCTCGATATGATTTTCTGGATAACTAAAATGCCACTTCCAGTCAGAGGATGAAGCGTAAATAACTAACGGATCTTGACCTTTGTATTCTTGCGGTGTGGCCTCTACTTTATTATTGGAAATTACAGAAACAAAGGAGAAGAAAATGACGATTAATACTGGAACCCCAACAATAATCGATTCAACAACATGATTCCCTTCAATGTAGGGTGGTTCATAATCTTTAGGTAGGTTAGAGTCGCGGTATTTTATTAACACAATGACTAAAATCGCACAAACAACAATAACAATAACCAACATGATCGCAATTGATAGCCAAATCACATTGGCTTGCGTTTGGGCTTGAGGTCCTTTGGGATCTAAGACAGCTATCGAGTCACAGCCAGTCAGTACAATGGCCATGATAGAAAGAATGGCTAATAGGATCCATTTTGTTTTCATATATGTACCCCTTTCTTTTTAAGAATTCCTTTCTAAGTTATCCGGAAATAATTTCACTAGATTAAAGTCACTCCACACTCTCTCCATTTTCAGCTTATAGACAACCCTCCACTAAAACTTCGAAAAAAAGAAGCTATAATCCATATTAAGTCTTCCTCACGCACTCCAAAGTATGTATTCTAAAGCGGTGAAACTTTCTATAACCATAAGCTAAATCTTCATGTGTTGGTATGTAAACACTAAACTATCTATCCTGGGACTGAAATTCAGTTGAGACTTGAGTCCTAGATAATATGGTCCCGTTAAAAATAAGGCATAACCCTGACTATGGTATGCTCCCCTTCTAGTAGACACGTTTTAAAAAGCGCATTAACCTGTCTACTAGAAGGGGGTATTTTTTATGGAGAAAAAAGCAGAGAATTATGAAATATCAGAAGACAGTAGTGGATTTATATCATCAAAAGAAGAATTATGCAGCTGTTTCCAGAGAATTAAACATTCACATTCATCGAAAAAACATACAAAGATGGGTTAAACAGTTTAGTGAAGATGGGATGGTTGGTCTTTGAGAAAAACGCGGCAGAAAGCGTGAGTCTAGTAGAGTCTCTCCATCTACCTTTGAAAATACCCAACAGAAAATAAAGCGGTTAGAAGCTGAGAATGAATTGTTAAAAAAGTTTTTAAAGATGTAAAAGGGGGAATGGATCTAAAACCTAGTATTCTATTTCAAATCATTAATGATTTATCTAAACAAGCTCATTCTATAGAGCTACTTTGTCATCTGGCTAAAGTATCAAGAAGTGGATACTACAAGTGGGTAAAGCTGGTATGTCAACACTAAACTTGAACACCTAAAAAAAGTTGTCTAGTTTAGTGTTGACATACCAGTTCAAAAATATCTAAATTATTCACATAAATAGTGTGAAATATTTTGAAAAGGAAAAAATTGATAAATTTATATTTCAAAGTACTAGTTTTACTTCTATTTTAAAACCAACGTTTGCAGCCTCTTGTTGATTAAACTTTTTTCCCAATCAATAGCTATAACCAAATAATATCAATCATATAATTTCCTTGAGTTAAAAAAATAATAAATTTTCCCAATAATGTTGAAATGTATATATTTGACTCAATTTTAATTAAAATCGTTGTTTAATAATTATAGAAATTTTATCGATAAAGGACTTTAAACCCTTGTGGTTGTAAGTTCGGAAAAGTTATGATCTACAATTTGGAAATTATATGATTTACGTCACAATTAACGATTAGATAAACTAGGGATATTGAACGGGTGTTGAATCTCGTTATAATATCCCTTTTTTCATACTTACATATTATTACTATTTGGAGACCTTCAATTTCATCTATGAATATGGAGGTTTTTATTTTGTCTAATAAGAGAAAGCATGGTGTATTTGCAGTAAATGGTGACGTAGTTGTATAAAATTCAAAGAGTGAGTTTAAACGACGCTATTAAAGTGGTTACCGCACTAAACACAGTATTTCAGCAAATGAGAGTTGCGGGGAATCGTCAACGAACAATTGAAAGCTATAAATATATCTTTAATCAGTTTGTAGAAGTAAATGATTGTTTAAGATATTTCGGCAGATTCTATTTATCATTATTTAGACATATTGGCTGTCTCATCACGAACAAAACTGAATCGGTTAAAATCATTAAAAGCGGTATTAAGTAAAATTTTATAACAACGGTTGGATTAAAGACCTCTTCTGGAATAACATTCATTTTAGTTGCTGCGGGCAGCTCCCCTTTAATTGAATAAGAATGGATTTCAGAAGATCGTCATTTAAGTCGATTTTTTTACTTGTCACTGTTTCAGATAAAAGAGTTCCTATTTGAAAGCACGTTGGAACCCAATTTATAGTGATAATATTTTATAAATTGGAAAAGATACTGTATACGAAAGGAGGGCTTGAGAATGTTTGTGAAAAAGTGTTTAACAGGATTGGTAGTTTTGCTTTCGATGATTGTGGTTGTGAACACTTCAGGCTCACTCGGCGTATTTGCCGATTCCGGTGTCGTAACACAACCTATGGAGACGGTGAAAGATATTGAGGTCGAGATAAACGATGATTACTTTAATCCGAAAGTCATCACTATTTCCAATGGAAGAACGACAACGTTGATATTGAAAAATAAGGGTAAGAAAGAACACACCTTCACAGTGGAAAAGCTTGGAATTGACGCTGAAGTCCAGCCGGGAAAAGAAAAAACCATTACCGTGAACCCGGAAAAGCCAGGTACATATGAATTGATATGTCGGTACCATTTCAATGAAGGAATGGTTGGAAATGTAATAGTCAAATAACAAGCAGGGCCAATCGGGCCTTGCTTGTTAATAGGCAACACTAGTAACTTGCTTATTAATAATATTATTAAACAAACAGGTGTGTTTGTTGAGAACCAGGAGTTGCTGCGGCAGCTCCCTCTATTGTATGAGGGGCAGGTTAGTCTTCCGAAATCATCTCGATAAATAGTCCAACAAATTGGGGGGCATTTGCTTATCCATACATCTCATAATTCCTCAATGGCTTCAGCGTGTTTTTGTTTTGATAAGGTCATTCGGTAGATCATGCATTGAAGGTATTAAGTCGAATTATATAGTTTTGAATCACGGAATAATCTCAAAAACAGTACCTTGGTTAAAATCAGTCACATTCATAGAGCCATAAACTCCTAAATATAGTCTGGTTTGATCCAGATTCGTCCCCAAACTAACATAATAAGCTGATTGAGACCCAAAATTATAGTCGGTTTGAATAACACTAAAATCATTCAGTTTACAATCTGTTCTTATCCTAGTATAAGCTAAAACCCCTCTAGCCGGAGATTGAGATTCTTCCTTCAGGGCAAGATCGGTAAACACAACACTTCCTGTTAAAGCGGGGATTCCATTCCCCATATAGGCTTGCACTCCTGTAAGTGCAGTTCCTCCAAATTTACCTGGTCGGGGATCTTTATGAAAATAATTAGTTATAGGCTGAATACGTTTCACTGAAGTATTTATTGCTTCATTGTAATAAGCGATTGTTTTCTCATCCAAAGTTGGATTTGCAGAGCAGCCCATTATAGTTGAAGTAGGGAAAGCACCTTCCCACGCTCGCCAGCCAAAGTTAATAAATCCTTCTTGGTCAGTTTCAGATTTCATTAAAAAAGCTTGAACAAGCTGGGTAACCGGTATTGTTTTATTCTGAACGAAAGAAAAAATTGACTCTACCACAACCTGTCCGACATTTCCCACATATTTGATATATTGATTATAAAACCTTTGAAATGATATGCCCGGTATATTCCGAACCCCTTTGGCAATCACCGTAAGTGTTTCCTGAATAGGTATGGGAAGTTCATTAAACCGTGTGACTACGGGTGGATTTTGGATAAATGTATTCTTAACTACATCAATTTCAATTATTTTACCGGCGATTTCCATATCATTCTGGCTTAAATTGAATGGATCATAGCCTGATCCACCATCCCCGGTGGTTAAAACAAGTTTTCCCGTTTCAGGTGAAAAGTTTAGGCTATTAACACCATTATGATTAAAAAATGGTCTTCTTAAGTTTAGTAATGTCCGTCGTTTTTCAGGTTGACCATTCGATGGTAAAATCCATTCTTCAACTGTATCAATATGATCATATTGAGTTTCTCTATTTATCCATCTTAGATTTAAAGTTCTGGGATCACACGGGTTAGGCCTAAAAGGTTCAGAAAGAGCACCGGGACCTTGTGTTCCAGCTACTGAATAATGAAGATAAAACAGACCGTTATAATAAAATTCTGGATGAAACGCTAGCCCTAGCAATCCTCGTTCATCATATCCACCAGGAGAAACACCTGGTTCAGAATTACCAAGTTTTACAATTCGAGGGCGAATATCTAAAAAAGTCCGTATAACTCCTTCTCTTATGTAAAAAATCTCTCCTACCTGGGTTGCAATAAATAATGCTTCTTTTGAATCACCCGGAAGTATCGCTGTTTTCAAAACAGTTGGTAAATTTAGCTTACTTACAATGGGCCGTAAACTAACCTTCACTTTTATCAACAAGTTTACACTCCTTCTAAGTTTTCTTTTATAACAATATGATTAGAACTGTTTTATTAATACCAAATAGGTCCAGGGCGGTCATAAAAAAATACTATGAGTTCATAATCAGTTATCTATAGTTAAGTTGGATAACGGTGAATAGCATAAGGTTAGAATATTTGTTGGAGGTGGGGCTCATGAAGTTGTGGGTAGTCCAATTAACATTATTCTTGAATGATTTAGATGAATATGATGGAAATTCTGAGAATATGCAGGAGATATCTAACAGTATTAAAAAAAATGTAGAGTAACTTAATACGTAATAAATGTAGTATTAACCCATTCAAATTTGTTAATGATAATAAAGGAGGGGGTGTGATATCATGGCTCAAGATGTTTTATGTGAGGTAAATAACTGCAAGTATTGGGATTCTGGTAATCAATGTAAAGCCGAGTCCATTTATGTAGTAAGTCATAAGGGCAAAGAAGCATCCAATAGCGAAGAAACGGATTGCAAAACATTTGTTCCTGAAGTTTAAGTAAAATTTGCGAGGATGTCCGAATGGGTCTAGCCTAGCACACAACAAACAGTTTATCCACTTTAGTGTAAATTGTTTGTCGTAGCTGCGGGGGTGATCTATATAGGACATCCTTTTCCTATTTATCTCGCATTAACGGGCATTTAGACCCCCACCTCAAAGCTGAGAGGAATCGAAGGAGCGTAGGTGAAGGAACTCCCTGTAAAAGCCCGATTGGTGAGATACAGTAAAACTTACCTTAGTGGTTTTCAAAGGTATAGTTGAGACCCATAGGCTGTGGGTCTCACAGACGTTGCCGCAGGACGCGGCGCAATTAGTCTGTGATTCATTGAATCCGGGTTTGTACTGTCTCTTTATCGAAGGTTTAGCGACAGGAACGGGACTAACAATTAGTAATGAAGAAAATCCTTACTAATTGAAGTTTCTCTTTATAGTATTGATAATAACAATCATTTTCATTCAATCTTATGGAAATTAATTTTAAATGGACTTTATCGACTTTTCAAAAGGGAATAAGTATGGATACGTATGAAACGAAGGCCATAAAAAATTAATTTTTATCCCGCATTAACCGAAAGTAGCCCCCGCATTCTTCCACATTATGAATTCTTTTAGACCTTGAGTGGCTATCTCTTATCAATTTAGTGAATAAAGAACTCCCTTTTTTTGGAAGTATCCGTTTTTATAATGTGAACTAAACAATCCCTATTAATTTATCTAAAAAATAATCTAATCCCCTTCAAGCTGAACGAGGTTAGAACAATATGGTGATTAATTAAAATTATCAAAATTATTGTTTACAAAATGACTAGAGCATAATAAGATATTAAATATAAAAGTTTACTCGGTGCAACAAATTTGTCGGTGTGTTAAATATTTAAGCTCGGTCTAAAAACATAACTCTAACTATAATCTATGACATTAGGAAAGACCTTGTATCCTGCATTAACAGGTAGTAAGCCCCCTACTTTAAGACTTAGAAGAATCGAAGAAGCGTAGGTGAGGCTAACTGCCCGTAAAAGCCCGATTGGGTCAGCTAAAGAAGAAAGCCTTCACTGATTGAAGTTTCATTTAATAGAACATTATGAAGTAAGGAGTTGTCTAAAAAATGACGTATGCAATGTCTGTTCAAAATTTATTTGTTTCTTATCATGGCAATGAAGCTTTACGTAATATAAATTTCAACATTGAAAAAGGGAATTTGGTAGGTATTATTGGACCAAATGGAGCAGGGAAGTCTACACTCCTTAAATCTTTACTTGAACTGATTCCAAAAGATCAAGGTACAGTTGAAGTGTTTGGTAAATCAATCAATGAAATGCGTAAAAAAATTGCTTACGTTCCACAACGGAGTGATATGGATTGGACCTTCCCCATATCAGTGATTGATACAGTTCTTCTCGGAACTTATCCAAGTTTAGGCGTATTTCGCCGACCGAAAAAGAAACATAGAGAATGGTCCTACCACTGTTTAGAAAAGGTCGGAATGGAGAAATTTAGTCAGCGGCAAATTGGAGAGCTCTCCGGTGGACAGCAGCAGCGTGTTTTCCTTGCGAGAGCGCTAGCGCAGAAAGCAGATTTATTTTGCTTAGATGAGCCATTCGTTGGGATTGATATTACAAGTGAGGAAACGATCGTGAGAATTCTAAAAGAGTTACGTGACGAGGGAAAGTCCGTGTTTGTTGTTCATCATGATTTGAGTAAAGCAAATACTTATTTTGATGAACTTATATTATTAAATAAGGAGCTTATTGATGTAGGCCCTGTTAGTGAGGTATTTCGTCCTGAAATTATGATGAAAGCTTACGAATCACAACTTACATTTATGAAACAAAATGAGGTGACCGTCTAATGGAGTTTATCCATGCATTATTGGAATATACGTTTTTACAAAAGGCCTTATTAACCTCGGTAATGGTCGGGATTATATGTGGTGTGATTGGCTGCTTTATCATTCTAAGGGGAATGGCATTGATGGGAGATGCTATATCACATGCAGTGTTACCAGGGGTAGCCATATCCTACATGCTGGGTATAAACTTTTTCTTCGGAGCAGTGTTAACCGGGGTCCTAACTGCCGTTGGAATAGGATATGTTAGTCAAAATAGCCGGATCAAAAATGATGCTGCCATTGGGATTATTTTCACGGCATTTTTTGCCATTGGGATTATTCTTATTTCATTAGTCAAAAGCTCAACTGATCTATACCATATATTATTTGGCAATGTGCTGGCCGTCCGTACTTCAGATATGTGGATCACATTAGTTATTGGGATTATTATTCTCGCAGCAGTCTATTTCTTCTATAAAGAATTGCTTGTCAGTTCTTTCGATCCAACCATGTCAGCGGCATATGGATTACCTAATCGTTTAATTCACTACTTCTTAATGACATTATTAACGATGGTAACGGTCGCTTCGTTACAAACTGTTGGTGTCATTCTCGTTGTTGCAATGTTAATTACACCTGCTGCAACAGCCTATCTACTGACCAATCGTTTATCGGTCATGATTTTCATGTCTGCAGCATTTGGCGCAATATCAGCAATTTTCGGTTTGTTTTTAAGTCTTATTTACAATGTAGCCTCTGGAGCGGCAATCGTCTTGGTAAGCGCGTTTCTCTTTACTTTGGCATTTTTATTCTCACCTAAACAAGGTGTGCTTTTTAGAACAATTAGAGCAAGAAAGGTGAAATCTGCACTACGAGATAAGTCATACTCTTAAAGGATCATAAAAAGTTAAAAAAGGAGGGGAACGCAATGAAAAAAATCGGGTTATTATTTTTAGTTGCACTATTTGTAATCAGTGGATGCTCACCTAAAGCGAACACATCCACAAAAGAGAAGGATGATAAATTAAAAGTAGTCACCACTTACTCCATTCTTTACGATATTGTAAAAAATGTCGGTGGTGATAAAATTGACATTTACAGCATTGTACCTGTTGGAACGGATCCGCATGAGTATGATCCATTGCCAAGAGATCTTCAAAAAACAGCGGACGCTGACATCGTATTTCAGAATGGATTGAACTTAGAAACCGGAAACGGATGGTTTGATCGAATGCTTGAAACAACAGGAAAAAGCGGTAAAGATGCACCTGTATATGTATTAAGCAAGGGAGTTGAACCTAAATATTTAACTTCTAAAGGAAAAGAAACAGAACAAGATCCACATGCTTGGTTAAATATAGAAAATGGCATTAAATACGCAAAAAACGCGCGTGATGTGTTAATCGAGAAAGATCCTACGAATAAAGAAACTTATCAAAAAAATGCTGAAAAGTACATGAATGAGTTACAAAAGCTACATGACGATGCAGTTAATCGATTTGCCGATATTCCAGAACAGCGCCGCGTATTAGTCACCAGTGAAGGGGCGTTCAAGTATTTTTCAGCTGCTTATGGACTTGACGCTCAATATATTTGGGAAATTAATACGGAAAACCAAGGAACGCCAGATCAAATGAAACGGATCGTTGATATTGTGAAGGAGAAGAAAGTTCCTGCATTATTCGTAGAAACAAGTGTGGATCCGAGAAGCATGGAAAGTCTTTCAGGTGAAACCGGAGTTAAGATTAAAGGCAAAGTATTTACAGATTCAACAGGAAAACCAGGTCATGATGGCGATAGTTATCTTAAAATGATGAAATGGAATTTAGAGATGATTCATAGTGGATTACAATAAGAAAATCGCATTCACGAAAAAACTCCTCCTATGTGGCAGAATTTAGCACCTGGGGGAGTTTTCTTCGCTAAGTAGATAATAAATCAGCTGCTTTTCAATGCTTGTCTGTTACGACGTTGTTCAATTTCAGCTGCAATTTTCAATCCATGGAATCGTCCATCTTCAATATAAACACGATTGGTAATGCCACCTGTTACAACACCCGCAAGAAAAACATTTGTAACGTTTGTTTCATAAGTGTCTGGATTAAAGGTAGGTACTAATGTCTGAGAATCAATTGTAATCCCCATGTTTTGAAGCATTGTTGTATCTGGTTGATAGCCAATCAGTGAAAATACATAGTCATTTGGAATTGTGACTGGACCATCTGGAGTTTGTATGCAAGCGGTTGTTTCATTGATCTCCTCAACACTGGAATTAGGATAAAATTTTATTTTTTCCTTTTCGACAAAATTTCGGATATCCAACAGTAAAGATGGTTTAATTCCTTTATAAACAGTGTCCCCACGATGGACAAGTGTGACACGCGCCCCGTTTCGATACAGGTCAATCGCTGCTTCAACAGCGGAGTTCTTCCCGCCAACTACGGTTACGTCTTGGCCGTGGAAGGAATGTCCTTCTTTGTAATAGTGCATAACTTTATCGAGGTTTTCCCCTTCAACACCGATTCTTTTCGGATGATCAAAGATTCCGGTGGCGATGACGATCATTCGTGTCTGATAGGAACTATTTGTACCCTTTCGATCAACGGTATATACAGTATAAGAATCTTCATCTTTTGTAACATGTTCAACTTTTTGATGGCATTTAATATTGATAGCTTGTCGTTCTGTAACGAGTCGATAATATTTTAACAACTCTGTTCGTGTCGGTCGTACTTCTTGAGATAAGAATGGGATGTTTCCTATTTCCAAACGATTTGAAGTACTGTAGAAGCGCATATCCAATGGACAATTAACAATGGAATTCACAATCGCTTCTTTTTCAATAATGACATAACTGATCCTTTTTTCTTGTAAAGCAAGGCCAGTAGCTAAGCCGCATGGCCCGCCGCCGATAATGACAACATCATACATGTTCTGATAATCCTCCATTTATAATTTCTCCTAATTACTCCATTTTTACCCATGTAGAGGCTAAAGATACTTTCCCTGGGTCTTTTTTCGCAATAATCAATTGTGTTCATACGAAGATACTTGAAAAGTACTACTATTATTTGAGAATAAATAATATGTTGTACTGTCATAATTAAAGAATCCAATTTCCGCGTTCTGTTGCTTGATTTAATAATTTGAAAAATTTGTAACACTAGAATTAGCAATGATTTGATTTTTTAAGTTATATCCACTCCGATCAGATGATATTGTGAATTTTTTATAAAATGGACTGTCATAAAACTTGCATAATCGGTGTAAGGATAATAATATAAGCATTGATGTTTGTAAAATCCCATTCAATATGAATATCCGTGTTACAGATTGGGATAATCGTGTCACATGTATGATTACATAGGGGAATTTCTGAGAGAATAATTTGCCACTTAGGTACATTCGTGTTACGTATTTCAAAAAGTGTGTCACTTTTATGAGAATTTGGCAATGAATTTTATAAATGCAATACAAAGCAGTTCGTTCTTTGATTTGCATAAAGAAAAAAGGAGGGCATATGCTTAGATTTATTGTTTCAAGATTAAGTGAAGCGATTGTAGTACTTCTTATTGGAAGTATTCTCTGTTTTGCGTTTATTCGAATGCTGCCGGGTAGTCCTGCAGCAGCCATGTATGGTGATCAGCTTCAAAAAATGAGCAAGGCTGACCAGATCCGTATTGCTGAAAATCTAGGTTTGGATGAACCTATTTATACTCAGTATGCTAAGTGGTTCATGGGTGTGCTACAAGGAGATTGGGGACGGTCATACAACACGGGTGAAGAAGTAAAAATGATGATCGCTCATGCGGTTGAACCGACCATTATCCTTATGTTAGCGGCTGGAGTTATCACGATCGTCTTGTCTCTTTTTTTAGGAGTTATCACCGGTCTCCGGCGTTATTCGTTTTTTGACCATGCTGTCACCGTTGCTTCTTTTATCTTCATGTCGCTTCCATCATTTTGGTTTGCTTTAATGCTCATGCTATTCTTCTCCGTATATTTAGGAGTATTGCCAACATCTGGGATGGGACAAGGAGGAATAGGAGATTGGTTGAAACATCTTATTATGCCTGCTTTTATTCTGGGCTTGTCCCATATTGGTTATTATATCCGTATATTGCGCAACCACATCGCTGTCACACAGGAAAAAGAGTTTGTTTGGGCTCTTCAGGCACGCGGTATTTCTAAGAGAACGATTCTTTGGAAACATATCTTTCCAAATGCTTCAATTCCCTATCTTTCCTTTATGGGGATGTCGCTTTCACTTTCATTAGCTGGTTCAGTTGTGGTAGAAACATTGTTTTCATGGCCAGGTCTTGGGAGACTTTCATTAAAAGCAGCGCTTGCACATGATTATCCGGTTTTATTGGCAGCCATTTTACTGAGTATGAGTATCGTCATTATTGGTAGTTTCATGGTGGATCTCATTTGTGCCTGGATTGATCCGAGACTGCGGCGGCATCTGTTGAAGGAGGAAGGCAGATGAGTGAAAAAAGAAAATGGCTTGTAAATGGTCTTCTGTGTTATCTCTTGTTCTTGCTTTTGGCGACAATATTGGCGCCTGTATTAACATCTTATGATCCACTTTCGATAGGATTAGCGAAAACTTTGCAACCGCCAAGTGCTGCTCATTTATTTGGAACGGATGAACTGGGCCGTGATGTATTGACACGATTGTTGTACGGGGGGCGGATATCACTTACTGTTGGAGCGGCGGCTATGATCATTGCAATTGTGATTGGCGCAGGATTCGGGGTTATCAGTGGATTTTTAGGCGGAGTGGCCGACCGAATCATGATGAGAATACTTGATGCCCTCCTAAGCATTCCGAGCATCCTGCTAATGATCGGTATTCAAGTATTTATCCCATCCAGTTTGCTTTCAGTTGTTGTTATTATCGGCATGACAAGTTGGATGCCGATCGCCCGTTTAATCCGAACAGAAATAATGTCGTTGAAAGGAGAAACTTTCATTCAAGCTTCAGTTGTGGTTGGAGCTTCATCAACTCAACTACTCACTCGACATTTACTGCCACAGTGCTTACCTACAATTATCGTGATGTCCATTAGCGGAGTGAGCCATGCCATTTTATCAGAGGCCACTTTAAGCTTTTTAGGGATTGGCATACCTCCCCACGAACCGTCATGGGGAAATATGTTAATGGGGGCGCAAAGTTATTTATTATCTGGGGCATGGTGGATTGCATTGTTTCCAGGCCTATTAATTACCTGTACGGTTCTAGCGGTTACTTTTTTAGGTGATGTACTGCAAGACCGATTTGCACTACCACAAATAAAGAAAGGAGGGAGAAAATGAAGGAATATCTATTAATAGTTGAGGACCTTTCTATACAGCTTCAGAATGATCATGAGGAACAGCAGCTTTTGGATCATGTTTCATTTGTTGTACCGGCAGGAGAAATTGTTGCCATTATTGGTGAAAGTGGTTCTGGAAAAAGTATCACTGCAAAAGCCATGCTTAATTTACTGCCAAAAGGAATGGCCATCTCTTCCGGTAAGATTGAATTTAATCATAAAAACGTGCTTACTATGAACAAAAAGCAAAGGCAATTATATCGCGGAACGCAAGTGGGATTTGTGTTTCAAGATACATCTGCTACCTTTGATGCCTTGCGAACCATTGGGCAGCATTTTTTGGAGCTATTCTCCACTCATACGGAACTTTCCAAGAAAGAAGTAAAAGAGCGGGCGATTCGATTATTGGAGGATATGCAGTTGCAAAACGCAGAAAATGTGTATGAATCGTATCCGTTTGAACTTTCAGGGGGGATGCGGCAGCGTGTTCAGCTTGCACTTGCTTTGGCACTTAATCCTCTGTTGCTGATTGCAGATGAACCGACAACAGCACTAGACTCACGTATTCAGGCGGAAGTCCTTCATCTAATCAAGGATTGGAGCACTCGCACAGGAGGCAGCGTTCTTTTTATCACACATGACCTCGGAGTGGTCGCGGAGATGGCAGATTACGTTGTTGTTTTGAAAAATGGAACGGTTGTCGAGACTGCCCCCGTGGTTACATTATTTGATCACCCCGTTCACGAGCACACGAAGCAATTGCTACACTATCACCGGGAACTTACAAATATACGTGAGCAGCTAAATCAAGCCGTTGGTGAGCCACTCGTCACAGTAGAAAATGTAGGTAAAGCTTATTTTAAAAAGAAATGGTTTCGCAAGCAATCTATACAAGCAGTGAGAGATGTCAGCTTTCACATTCAAAAAGGGGAGATTGTTGGGTTGATTGGTGAGAGTGGTAGTGGAAAAAGCACCCTTTCCCGCTTACTATTGCAATTAGAGCCTTATGAGCAGGGGAAGATCACCTGGCATGGCGACCCTCCATTTCGAAAAGGTGTGCAATGGGTACATCAGGATCCACTAGCATCATTTGATCCTCGCTGGAATGTAGAGAAAATTGTTGGAGAAGGCCTGGATTATTGGAAAGAGAAAAGTGACAACAAACAGAAGAAAGTTAAGGAAGTATTACAGAAGGTCGGTCTGCATGAAAAAATCTGTTCCGTGTATCCTTATGAGCTTTCAGGAGGAATGAAGCAGCGAGTTGCGATTGCAAGGGCACTTCTATTGGAGCCGGAGCTTCTCATTTTAGATGAGCCGTTTGCCAGTTTAGATATGAGTTCTCAAGCAAGAATGTTGTCACTTTTGCAGGAGATTAACAAAAAGGGAAAAACAGCCATTCTCTTTATTTCTCATGATATTCGCGCAGCAATGGCACTCTGCCATCGTATTCTCGTTATGGATGATGGAAGAATTGTTGAAGAGGCAAATGCAAATGAGCTAAGTTCTTCAATAAATTTCTATACAAATTGTTTATTATCGTCGATGCTCACTTTGCATCCTAGTGATCGAATACATGAAAAAAACAAATTGGGGGGAAAAGAATATGCAATTCAAAAAAACTAAAACGGTACTTATATCAACATTTGTCTCAAGTATGTTGTTACTTTCAGGATGTGTTGGGGACAAAGCTGGAGAGGAACCTGGAGATAAATCCCAAACAGCCAAACAGCTTGTCTATGGAATAGAGGCGGAAATCGAACAGGTAAATCCAGTACTAGATGAAGAAGAGCATAGCGAGCTTGATAGCTTAATCTTCCGGGGCCTTACTAAACCGACAGCAAATAATGAAATTGTTGCGGACTTGGCTACAGATTGGGAAATTTCACCTGACCAGTTGACTTACACATTTACGCTGCGTGATGATGCAAAATGGCAGGATGGAGAGCCTGTCACAGCCGAGGATGTGAAATTCACATTAGATAAAATCACCGATCCAAAGACAAATTCACCGATTTCAGGTGACTTCAATGAAATAAAGGCAGTTAATGTCCTTAAAGAAAATCAAGTACAAATTATCTTAAGTAATCCATTTCCGGCTTTGCTTGACAAGCTGAAGGTCGGCATTGTTCCAAAACATATTTTACAAGATGAAGATATTAACACAACGGATTTTAACCAGAATCCAGTTGGAAATGGACCGTTTAAATTGAAAGAGTGGAGCAATGATCATACAATTACAGTCGAGCGCAGCGACACCTATTATGGCGTGAAACCAAAGCTTGATGAAGTCGTTTTTAAACCGGTGCCGGACGCTAATACACGTGCATTACAATTAAAGACAGGAGAGATTGATCTTGCTCTTATGGAACCTAATCAACTTGCAAGTGTAAAAGCAGCAGATGACTTTACTGTTAAGACGATTTCAACAGCAGATTACCGGGCCGTCATGTACAATTTCCGCAATCCTTTATTCAAGGATGCAAGAATTCGTCAAGCGATGAATTTAGGAATTGACCGCGAAGCAATTGTAAATGGCATGTTAGCGGGAAAAGGAGAGCCAGCCTACGGTCCGCTACAAAAATCATGGGCTAATGCACCGCAAAAAGACATGTATTCTTATCAGCCCGAAAAAGCAAATACATTACTAGAAGATGCAGGTTGGAAAAAAGGGAGCGATGGTGTACGTGTTAAAGATGGCAAACGCTTGGAGTTTGAACTAGTTTCACCAATAAGTGATCCTGTCAGAGTGGCGCTTGCCAATGTTGTAGCAGAACAATTGAAGCCGCTCGGGGTTTCAGTCATCTTAAAGCCATTGGATTGGTCGGCGATTAAAATTGAAGAAGCGGATGCCTTTATGATTGGTTGGGGCAGTCCATTTGATCCCGATGATCACACATACCGCATTTTCCACAGCAGCCAAATTGGTGACGGTCTTTATAATTTGAATGCATACCAAAATGCAAAAGTAGATCAGCTATTAACAGATGCGCGGATTAATACGGATAAAGAGAAGCGAACAAAAATTTATGAGCAGTTCCAAAAGGAGTTAGCATTAGATCCCGCTTTTAACTTTCTTGTATATATAGATGCTTTATATGGTGTAAATAAACAAGTGAGTGGCATTACTACTCGTACATTAGGGCATCATGGATCTGGAGTTTTATGGAATATTGAAGAATGGGATAAACAATAGGGGGACGATGCAATGGAAGATTCAGCATTAAAAAGATTTGGAGTTTCCATGGAGGGGCATTTACTTCGAAAATTTGATCACTTAGTCCAACAGAAAGGGTACGAAAATCGTTCTGAAGCCGTCCGTGATCTTGTACGTGACGCCCTTATTCAACAGACATGGGAAGAGGAAGAACAAATTGTGGCGGGAAGCATCCTATTATTTTACAACCATCACCAAAGAAATCTGCTAGATGAACTTACAAAAGTCCAACATGATATGCACGATTTTATCTTGGCCACTACACACTTCCATTTGGATCACGCCAGTTGTCTTGAACTTATCGTAGTAAAGGGAAAAGCGAAAGACATTCAGCAGCTCAGTAATAAATTGACAAGTTTAAAAGGTGTCGGTTATGGAAAATTTACAGTGGCACCAGTTGAGCAAGTATAATGAATGAATTTTTTCCATGCTTAACAGGTATAATTGCTTCACCTTAATTTGAGAGACAGCGAACCTTGCCGATGTATAAGCAGAAGATTATCGACAATAGAAGATAACTATCCATCCGTGGGAAATGATTAAATCACGGATGGAGGTTGCATTTGATTGTAATAATGAATATGAAAATTGGGATCACCCGGTTATAGAAAGTAAATTTTTAAAAATGGGATATAGGAAGAATTATACAATTGATTTTTAGAAGAAGTATGATGAGAAACGGACAAAATATTCTAAAGGAGACAAGTGAGAGAGACTGTATATTGCGGTATGTTAATCGATTGTTTATGTACTCATGATAACTATACGAAAACGGTATTTCGTTTATTATGTAGTTTGCTATTGATCCTTATTTCTGTAATTGGAATTCGAAAGTACATTATGCAAGGAAGGGAGTCGTTGATGAATTGAAGGGGAGAGACTGGAAAGACTTTATATGGAATCGGTATATTTTAGGTGTTTTAGTAATCCATGTCTTAGGAATCATAGCATTATTTACAGCCGTACCTACTCATCCTACGTTTATTGGCTTGGGGATCGCAGCGTATGTGTTTGGTATTCGTCATGCATTTGATATAGATCATATTGCTGCAGTTGACAACACCATTCGTAAATTAGTTGCACAAAAGAAAGATTCAAGAGGAGTCGGATTCTTCTTCTCATTAGGACATTCAACAGTCGTCTTTTTATTAGCTGTAATAACAGCTGTATCTGTTAAGTTTGTTGCTAAATACATGTCTAGCATGCAAGAAATAGGTGGCATTATCGGTGTTACAGTATCTGGCGTTTTTTTAGTATTTTTAGCGATATTAAATTTAATGTTATTTATTCAACTATGGAAAATTTTCCGCCGGTTGAAAGAAGAAAAAGTATCTGAATCAGAACTAGAGAAAATGTTTGAGGCGAAAGGTTTTTTTACACGTTATTTAAAGCCATTATTTAAAGTGGTGACAAAAAGCTGGCATATATATCCGATTGGGTTCTTATTTGGTTTAGGATTCGATACAGCAACAGAAATTTCATTATTGACGATGTCAGCTGGTGCAGCAAAAAGTAACTTACCTGTGCTCGGGATTATTTCACTTCCATTATTATTTGCAGCTGGTATGAGTTTATTTGATACGTTAGATGGCATAATGATGACGAAAAGTTATGCCTGGGCACATAATAAACCAGTTCGAAAAGTTTACTACAATTTAACAGTAACGGCGATTTCAGTTGTTGCGGCACTAGTGGTAGGGATTGTTGAACTTGCACAAATTACAACAGAAAAACTGCATTTATCAGGTGGATTGTGGAATGATATTTCAGCAATCGATTTTGGGAATTTAGGCTATTTTTTAGTGGCCGCCTTTTTAATTATTTGGGGTGTATCCGTATTTATCTGGAAATATTACAAGATCGAAGAGCGTTATACACTTAAATAATTCTTTATTGTAACTGAATGCCTGATTTTTCGCTCTGGGTGGCACGAGTCTAAACAGGAAAAAAGACGATTTTCCCTTAGGTAAAGGTAAAATGGTCTTTTTGTAGTGTTTATCCCGCATTAACGAGCAGTAAGCCCCCCACCTCAAGGTTTAGAAGAATCGGAGAAGTGTAGGTGGGAGTCAACTGGCCAATCTAGTTGCGGCTCCTAGCTTACTTAAGATCATAAGCTGTAATACTCTGTGGCAAACTACGCCACGCCGTATTCCATCTTATGCTTGTGGACTATCAGAGGATGTGTTGGCGTCTCTGTTGCTCACAGGACGTGAGCGATCTTAGGAGACGTTCCTACATTAGTCGCCTCGCTTTTTGAAGTAAATGCCCGATTGGTGAGATACAGTGAAACTTACCTTTGTAGTCTTCAAAGGTAAAGTTTGCGTCCATAGGATGTGGGTCACACAGACGAAAGACTAAAGGACGTGGCGTACTTAGTCTGTGATTCATTGAACCTTAGTTCGTACTGTCGATTGATTGAAGGGAAAGCGAAGATCTTAGCGACAGTCGAACGGGACTAACAATCAGTGGAACACTGATTGAAGTTTTACTTTATTTTATGTTGTGGGCACTTGAAAAAATGAACCGAGTCTGACCCATAAGGATTGAATTAGACCCTTTTTAAGACAACTTCATCTGATGAACCCAGCAGTGATGGTTCTTTAATGCGAGTAAGACATATAATTGTCATAAAAATAAGGTTTTCCTGATTGTTGAGTGTAATTCATATATGTATACTGGAAATATAAATGTTAGAGTTTGTTAATAATTGTTATGGTTTGTTTTAATTTGTATGTCAGAAGTAATAAGATAAAGGGAAGGGGGAAGTAATAGATTGTTAGCGAGTGAGAGGCAGAAACAGATTAAAGAACTTGTCGTAAGTCGCAAAACTCTAAAGATATCTGAGTTAAGCAAAAAGTTTAAGGTTTCAGATATGACCATCCATAGAGATATAAAAGCAATGGTTGAGTCAGGATTTGTTGTAAAAACATTCGGTGGCATCAGTTTGGCTAATCAAGCTACAAACGTATCGAATCGAAATGAATGTGTGGTTTGTTATAAAAGTATTAGTTTTCGACTCTCTTGTCGATTAATTTTAACAGAAAATAGAGTAGAAACCACGTGTTGTATGCATTGTAGCTTCATACGTAACCAAATGCTTGATCATGAGGTTCTTGAGATATTGTGTGACGATTTTTTTACAAGTACAACGATAAGTGCTAGGAACGCTTACTTTGTAATGGATACAATTCTTGATTTAGGTTGTTGCCAACCGCAACTTCTTCCCTTTAACCAAAAAGAACATGCAAAAAGATTTGTAAGAGGATTTGGCGGTACCGTTGTAACATTTTCGGAAGTGATGGAAATACAATGGGAAAAAAGTAAAGGTTGCTGTTAGTATGAATAAGACTTTGCTAAGAAATATTTTAATAGTAAGTTTGCTATTTTTTATCTTTGCGGTTCCACAAGGAGTTTTTGCTCATGCATTGCTAGAAAAAGCTACTCCCGCTGCAGATAGTCATTTAAAGTCTTCGCCCAAAGAAATTGTTCTTATGTTTAATGAAAGACTTGAAAAAGAACTTTATTCGATAAAGGTGTTTAATGAGGATGGCGATCTAGTTAGCAAAAGTAGAACAGAGATTGGTAAAGATCAAAAATACATAAAACAAAATTTGCCGCCTCTGCCTAACGGGAACTACGCCATATCATATAGTGTATTATCAGCAGATGGTCATCCAGTAAAAGGTTCCTATGTCATTTCAATAGGTGAGGGAACGGTTCTAAAAAGCAATATGAACCAACTTGATTTAGATAAAGCCGGTAACGAATCTGCTCTGTATAGCATCTATAATTCTATAGTAAGGGTTCTTTATTATATTGTATTGCTCCTTGCTACTGGTTGGATTATATGGGGCACTTTTAAAAAAATAGACATTCCAGAAATAAAGACCAGTTATCGACAGTGGGCTATCTATTTGCAAATTATGCTTTTGACTACAACCATTGGCATGGGTTTTATGCAATTTATAGAACTGCTAGATAGTTGGACGCCAAGTGAAATTTGGTCCGTATTAACCGGTACGACAATAGGGATATCTTGGTTTCTTTCCATGTTACTATCTCTCTCTGGTTTTATACTATTACTCCGTTTTAACTGGTTGGATAGATTGTGGGTATTAATGATTCTTGCAGTAAAGAGTATGAATGGACATGCCATGGCATTTGATCCACCGATTCGTACAATTTCGATAGATATCATCCATTTACTCGCAGCTGCGATATGGGCAGGGGGGCTATTTTATATTCTTGTCTTTTGGAACAAGCAACGAGAGCGTGTTTTCCGCTTTTTACCAATATTCTCTCAAGTAGCTTTAATAAGTATCCTTGTTCTATTCGTCACAGGAATTGCTTCAACCTTGATCTTTTTACCCCAAGTTCATTATCTGCTCTATACTACATGGGGGATTATGCTTTTAATCAAAGTCGCCTTAGTCTTGTTAGTCATTGTAACGGGCGTTATTTTACGATATACCATGAAAAAGGCTCAGGAAAATGCAATTGGAAAATTGTTGAAAATTGATTTCAGCCTGATGATCATCATTTTAATCATAGTGGGGATCTTCACTCACTTAAGTCCAATGCCAGAAAACAAACCACTAGTGTGGCACGAAAAAGAAAAGAATATCGAATTCACGACAACAATCACACCAAAGGTACCTGGTACGAATCATTTTATGGTTGAAGCAAGCTCTAATGAAGAGGGTGTAACAATTAAACGGGTTGAGCTATTTTTAAAATACCAAGACAATCCTGATGTCGCTCCGATTCAAGTACCATTTTCGGGGATAAAACAATCAATGGATGTTCAATACATGGTTGATGGTCAATATCTACCGTTTGCTGGGAATTGGCTCGTGGAGACGCGAATATTAGATTCAGAGGATAATGAGCATGTTTTCAGTCAGGATTTTATTGTGTACTAAAAGCTAATAAGAAGATTGGAGGAATGTATGATGAAAAAATTATTAACATTCACGATAGTAATGATTGTTGCATTTTCTTTATTTGCCGGTATGGCAAGCGCACATGTTACTGTTCAGCCAAAGGAAACTGCACAAGGGCAATATGAAGTGTTTACAGTTCGAGTTCCGTCTGAAAGCGAAGAGGTTCCAACAACTAAAATTGAAGTGAAATTCCCACAAGAGGTAAACATCACTCGTTTTGAACCAAAAGCAGGCTGGAAATATGAAGTTCAAAAAGATGAGTCTGATAAAATTACGAGTGTTACATGGACAGCAGAAGGAGAAGGCTTATTACCAACTGACTTCGGACAGTTTAATATGCAAGGAAAAGTAGCCGATGACGCGACAGAAATCGTTTGGAAAGCATATCAAACGTATAAAGATGGCAGTGTAGTTGAATGGATTGGAGCGCCGGATGCCCAATATCCTGCTTCTGTAACTGTAGTAAATCCGGGTGATGGATCTGGCCATGATCATGGACATGGAGAAGGATCAACGGATGCTACTAATAATGACCATGGAGCTAAAGAACAGGTGTCTGAAGAAACAACAACGTCAAGTTCAAGCAATGCGCCATTATATCTTTCTATTGCCGCTTTAATTGTAGGATTGTTATCATTGGGTCTTTCTTTTAAAAAAAGAAGCTAAAATGAAGAGTGTTTCTTAAGGGTCAGATCTCGCACACTAAATCAGTATGTCGTGTCATACACGTATCTTCTACTGTATTTAGTTGTTGCGGGGTGTGACCCTTTGTATTTAGGACCACCTCTTTTTAATTGACTAGTGCCTAAAACATGTAGGATCAATAATTTAGCGTAAATTTCTTGATTCATTTTGAATATATTAGTTTAAACAGGAAATCCTGTAAGTATTAAATAGTGTTTGCGTAAGTTACGAATCATTCAACTTTACATAGGGTAGGGGGGTATGGTATTATTTATTTTGAGGATGGTGAGAATATGGAAACTGAAATGAAGGAACATACTCATTCTAGTAACGATACATGCAGTGAAGACTCTCCCCATGTACGAAAGGGTCATCAATCTGAACTAGTCAAAAAGAATCTATCAACTCGATTAAATCGTATCGAAGGACAAATTCGCGGCATTAAAGGTCTGATTGAGAAAGATACTTATTGTGATGACGTTATCACACAGATTGCTGCTACTCAAAGCGCGCTTAATAGCGTAGCCAAGATTTTATTAGAAGGCCATCTGAAGAATTGTGTCGTAGACCGACTTAATGAGGGAGATACAGAAGTGATTGATGAAGTATTAGTGACGATCCATAAATTAATGAAAAAATAAAGGAGAATTGAATAGATGGAAAAGATAACATTGAATGTGAGCGGAATGTCATGCGGGCATTGTGTAAATGCCATTGAGGGCAATGTTGCAAAGCTAGCTGGTGTGAATGAAGTGAAAGTTCACCTAGAGACCGGAAAAGTGGATGTTGCTTTTGATCATGATATAATTACACTTGAAAAAATTAAGGATACGATTGATGATCAAGGCTATGATGTTAAATAAGTAGTTAGGGTGCTTATGAAGCACTCCCTTTTTTACAAAAAAATATACCCCTATGCGGTATATTGGAGAGGTGAAATAAAATGAGCAGCCAAATAAAAGAAACGAGTTTGCAAATTAGTGGCATGACGTGTGCGGCATGTGCAACAAGAATTGAAAAAGGGTTAAAAAAAATGGCTGGGGTAGAAGAGGCAAATGTAAATTTAGCACTTGAAAAATCTATAATTACCTATCATCCAGATATGGTAGATGATCAAGATTTTGAAAAGAAAATCCAGGACCTAGGCTATGAGGTTGTTAAAGAGAAAACAGAGTTTGCTATTAAAGGAATGACTTGCGCAGCATGTGCAACGAGAATTGAAAAAGGACTTAATAAAATGAACGGCGTTTCTATGGCAAATGTAAATTTGGCACTTGAACAGGCAACGGTTGAATATGAACCTTCCCAAGCTTCTCCTGCTGATATTATTCATCAAGTAGAAAAATTGGGATACAAGGCGATTATTAAAGCTGAGGAAAAGGACATGATTGATTACCGCCAAAAGGAGATCCAAAAGCAAAAGCGGAAATTTATCATCGCAGCCATTTTATCTTTCCCATTATTGTGGAGCATGGTGGGGCATTTTTCATTTACATCGTTTATTTATATGCCACCAATTCTCATGAATCCATGGCTGCAAATGATATTCGCGACACCCGTCCAATTTATCATTGGTAAACAGTTTTATATGAGTGCTTATAAAGCATTAAGAAATAAAAGTGCTAACATGGACGTACTCGTCGTAATGGGGACATCTGCTGCTTATTTTTACAGTGTTTATCAATCGATTATCAACATTGGCGAACATCATGCAGCACAATTGTACTTTGAAACAAGTTCCGTATTGATTACGCTCATTATCTTAGGGAAACTTTTCGAGGCGAGAGCAAAAGGACGTTCCTCTGAAGCGATAAAAAAATTAATGGGTCTGCAAGCAAAAACGGCCCTGGTCTTTAGGGATGGTGTTGAGCATGAGATTCCACTTGAGGAAGTGGTCGTTCTCGATACGCTTTTGGTGAAGCCGGGAGAAAAAATTCCAGTAGACGGAGAGGTTATTGAAGGAAACGCGGCTGTTGATGAATCCATGTTAACAGGAGAAAGTATTCCTGTAGATAAAAACATTGGAGATGCTCTATTTGGCTCTACTCTTAATAAAAATGGTTTTCTAAAAATGAAAGCCACCAAAATTGGTAAAGACACCGCTCTGTCGCAAATTATTAAAGTTGTGGAAGATGCACAAGGCAAAAAAGCACCGATACAACGTCTCGCTGATCAAATCTCAGGCATATTTGTCCCGATTGTCGTTGGAATTGCCCTCGTCACCTTTCTTGTTTGGATAATCTGGGTCAATCCCGGAGCGTTTGCCTCTGCTCTTGAAGCAATGATTGCAGTGCTTGTAATTGCTTGCCCATGTGCTTTAGGGCTTGCAACTCCTACCTCTATCATGGCTGGATCAGGACGTTCGGCGGAGTTTGGGATCTTATTTAAAGGTGGCGAACATCTTGAAACGACTCATCATATTGATACGGTTATTTTAGATAAAACAGGAACGGTCACAAATGGTAATCCAGAGTTAACGGATGTCATCGTAGAACCTTTTGTCAATGAGCAACAATTTCTTTCATTAATTGGAGCAGCTGAAAAACAATCTGAGCATCCACTTGCAGAGTCGATTGTCCGAGGAATTCAAGCAAAAGAGATTCCGCTCGGATCGGTTCAAGAGTTTGAAGCCATTCCAGGTTTCGGTGTAAAAGCTACGGTTGATCAGAAAATGGTACTAATAGGTACGCGCAAACTGATGAAACAGAATAGTGTGAAGTTTTCAAACGCATTATCGATCATGGAAGAGTTGGAAGGACAAGGGAAAACTGTGATGCTCGCTAGTATTGATGGACACCTTGCAGGTGTTATTGCAGTTGCTGACACGATAAAAGCCACTTCTCAAAAAGCGATAAAACGATTAAAAGCGATGAATATTGATGTCATCATGTTAACGGGTGATAACGAAAGAACAGCTGCGGCTATTGGCAGTCAGGTAGGTATTGAACAAGTCATTGCTGAGGTACTTCCTGAAGGAAAAGCGGAAGAGGTGAAGAAACTTCAAGCGGCTGGCAGGAAAGTGGCCATGGTTGGCGATGGAATTAATGATGCCCCTGCTCTTGCTCTTGCTGATATTGGCATGGCAATTGGAACTGGAACGGATATCGCGATGGAAGCTGCGGATATTACGCTTATCCGTGGAGATTTGAACAGCATAGCTGATGCCATCTTAATGAGCAAAAAAACGATGAGAAATATTAAACAAAACTTGTTCTGGGCATTTGCTTATAACATATTAGGCATTCCGATTGCAGCTATTGGTCTGCTGGCCCCATGGTTAGCAGGTGCTGCGATGGCCTTTAGTTCAGTATCGGTCGTATTAAACGCACTTCGTTTACAGAGAGTAAAGCTTTAATGTTAGTGAGTGGAATTGAATTTAATTGTCAAATTTGAAAAGAGCAGATACCAAGCTGAATGTTGGTATCTGCTCTTTGTGTGAAGGACATGGGGACTTCACGTACTTAATCATATAGCCAATCTACTTACAGGTATATTTATTTTATCGAGAACGCATCCAAAATTCCGGCTTCGCACCGCCACCATTGTGATTAGGTGGATGTAGCGTGATCTTTCATGGCAAATGGTGGCGTTATAAAGCCATACAGGTTTTGCATGATAGGCGGTTATGGGTCTAGAACTGCAGTCCGTATCCTGTTAATATTAAACGGAATACTGATTACTGAGAGGAGTTTGTACGATGTTTAAAAAAATTGCATCGGATGCATTAGGTTTATCAGATATCGGAACAATTATTCACCCTTCGGATTATGATAAAACAGATGCTGACGATTATATCATGCATGAAGATGATGAAAAGATCTATTTTTTAATCAAGACAAAGATGGATGAGTACTGTTTTACGAATTTGGCGATCGTTCATGTGGATGGAGAAAGTGCTATTTCCTCTAAAAGAACACTAAAACGATATCCGTATTCTCAATACATCATATCTGATGTGTTCCTAGAAACGGCAGGAAAAATTGATTTAGATGTTGAGATTAAATTTAAAGTGGGGAAAGAACAATTTGATATTGATGTGAAAAAAGATCAAATTGAACAATTAAAAGATTTATATAAGTCACTTTTGCGTATTTCTGAAATCACTCATGAAAATAAGATCTACATTGATATGGCATCGCAGAGCTTAGATAAAGCAGTCAGTATTCTACAAAATTCAAGAACAGATGATAATAAACTAGCAGATACATACAGAGACTTAACAGACTTCGGTTTTACGTGGTTAACTTCAGTTCGTGAGCAGTACCATACGAAAGACTTTGGTGAAATTTACGAAAAATATATTAACAACTAAATGCCGAATTACAAAATTATCGACCTCAGAAGCCTAGCTTCTGGGGTCTTATTCGTTTGCTCACTAATAATGGTGGGTTTATTAACTTATACGATAAAAGGTTCGTTTTGTATGTAGGACATGGGGGCGACTTCGCGACTTACTCATATAGCCTATCTATTTTTCAGGTATAATCCGCATCGCCACCATTGTGATTAGGTGAGTGTAGCGTGCTTAATGAAATATCCATCATAGTAGGTGGTGGCGTTTTAACGCTATATTAGTTTTCTATGAAACTTGGCGCTTGTGCATCGTGCACATGACATTTGTCATATAGGCTACTTGACGTTTATGTCTATCATTCCATGCTACTATATTCTACTATAAATATATAAGAAGTGGGTGGGTCAAGCAAAGGGGTAGCCCCAACAATTACTAAATACAGTGTATGAAACCACTACACACTGATTTAGAGCGCAAGGACAGACCCTTTATGGGACACTTCACTAACCGATATTTGTAGGGGGACGTCATGAGTAAACAAAAGACTGCTGAACTAAGAAAAAATGTAGCTCCATTTGAGAAGTCAGATATGATGAGAAGCGTAAAACAGCTTTTTAATACATTCCCGCCGTTTTTTTTACTTTGGTTTGCGGCTTATCAAAGCTTAGCGGTATCTTATTGGTTAACACTTGTGTTTGCCATCATAGCTTCCGGGTTTGTAGTTAGGATCTTTATTATTTTCCATGATTGTACCCACGGATCGTTTTTTAAGAGTAAAAAAGCAAATACAATCCTCGGAACGATTAGCGGAATTATCACGATGTTTCCATACGAACAATGGAAAAGAAGCCATTCCATTCACCATGCTACAAGTGGTAACTTGGACAAGCGTGGAATAGGTGATGTTTGGGTTATGACCGTAGAAGAATATGTTGCCGCTTCTTCCTGGGGCCGTTTGCAGTACAGACTTTATCGGAATCCAATCGTCATGTTTGGACTAGGTCCGATTTACCTATTTCTCGTATCTAATCGCTTTAATCGAAAAGATGCAAGACGCAAAGAGCGTTTGAATATGTACGTAACGAATGGTTCAATTTTAGCGATTTATGCACTTTTATGCTGGGCAATCGGTTGGCAGGCCTTTCTTCTGGTACAAGCTCCGGTGCTCTTCGTTTCAGGCTCGCTAGGGATTTGGTTATTCTATGTACAGCATCAATTTGAAGATTCTTATTTTGAAAGTGAATCTGAGTGGGATTATGTGAAAGCGGCAGTTGATGGAAGTTCTTATTATAAATTACCGAAAATCTTGCAATGGGTAACAGGTAATATTGGATTCCATCATGTTCATCACTTAGCTCCAAGAGTTCCGAACTATAACTTAGAAGAGGCACATGAATCGACACCGCCATTGCAAAAGGCAACGACGATTACATTGGGGACAAGTTTAAAGTCTCTTCGTTTTAGACTGTTTGATCAAAAGAATAAAGCGTTCGTTAGCTTTAAAGAAATTAAGCATTTGCTTGATACGCCTAAAACAAATCCGCAAAGCTTGCAAGAAAAATAAGATTCACACAATACATCTTAAAGTGTGTCACCTTATAAAGGTGGAGGTGCGGGGCTGATTTTGCGAAGCCTCGCTCCTTTTCCAAAGAAAAACCATTCCGTATGCCAAAGAATGGTTTTTTGTTAATTTAGTAGTATATACTAGAATTAAATGCCAGGTAGGAGGTCACTATGAAGAATTGGTATCATATTTTTCCAAAAAGTACTGGTCTTAGCCCGTATATTTGGATCATATGTTGTATCCTTCCTTTTTATTTTATTTTTAAATCTTCATCATTACTAGTTATCATTTTTGGGATTATCATGATTATCCTGTTTTTTGCTTCCTATCGGTTTGCATTTTTGTTAAAAGGATGGCCAGTGTACGTTTTTGTCGCTATTCAAATCGTTATAAGTGTGGCAATGACTGCACTATATGGGTATATTTATTTTTCATTATTTCTATCCTTTTTCATTGGCAATGTAAAAAGTAAAGCTGGATTTATCACACTATATATCATTCATATTGTTTCAACCATTGCCGCTGTTAGTTTAGGGTTTATTTTTCAAAAGCAAATCTTCGTATCGCAGTTTCCCTTTATCCTGATTAGTGTGATTGGTGTCATCCTGCTCCCGGTTAGTACTTATAGCAGGAACAATCTTGAAGAGCTAGAAGAGAAATTAGAAGATGCAAACAAACGAATTTCTGAGTTGGTGAAAATCGAAGAGCGTCAGCGAATTGCTCGTGATTTGCACGATACGTTGGGGCAAAAGCTTTCCCTTATTGGTTTAAAAAGCGATCTTGCTAGCAGGTTAATGGAGATTAATCCTGAGTCTGCCAAAAATGAAATTAACGATATTCGACAGACTGCTCGAACAGCACTGAATGAAGTAAGAGAAATGGTTTCCGAAATGCGAGGAACAAAGCTTGAAGATGAAGTTCTGAGGATCAAGCAAATTTTAAAAGCAGCTCAAATGAACTTTAGTATAGAAGGGGATACGAATCTAACCAATACCCCTTTGTTAGTAGAGAACGTGTTAAGCATGTGTTTGAAGGAAGCTGTAAATAATGTGGTGAAGCATAGCAAAGCAACTTGGTGCAAATTGTCTATTGAGAAACTGCGCACAGAGCTGCTTATAAAAGTACAAGATGATGGGGTTGGCATTCAAAAAACTGAGTTTTTTCATGGAAATGGCCTAAAAGGCATGAAGGAACGATTGGAATTCGTGAATGGCAGCTTAGAAATCCAATCTTCTGAGGGCACGACACTTTATATTCGCGTACCGTACGGAATTAAGAAGGCAGAACAGGAGGGGATGGTATGATACGAATCGTTATTGCAGAGGACCAGCGCATGTTACTTGGCGCATTAGGATCTCTACTTGATTTAGAGGAAGATATGGAAGTGGTTGGAAAAGCGAGCAATGGTGAAGAGGCACTGGCACTTGTTCATCGGCTTCAACCTGATATTTGCATTATGGATATTGAGATGCCTGTGAAAAGCGGGTTAGATGTAGCCGAAGAATTAAAGGGGCACTCTTGCAAAATCATCATTCTTACAACGTTTGCCCGAACTGGTTATTTCGAACGTGCGCGAAAGGCAGGAGTTGGCGGCTATTTATTAAAGGACAGTCCTAGTGAAGACTTAGCAAGTTCGATTCGGATTATTATGGATGGGCGTCGTATCTATGCACCAGAGCTTGTTGATATGGCCTTCGAAGAGGAAAATCCATTAACCGATCGGGAGAAGCAAGTGCTTAGTCTAGTTGCAGATGGGAAAAATACGAAAGAAATTGCCAATGAATTGTTTATAACAACGGGCACAGTTCGCAACTATATTTCCGTCATTCTGGATAAATTAGATGTAAGTAACCGGATTGAGGCAATTTCTCGATTTAAGGAAAAAGGCTGGTTTAAATAAGTTACGAAGAGCCTCTGGACTGTACTAGGCTTTTTAACAAGCGCTCAAAACGGCTTCCCATTCGGGCAAGTCTTTTTGTTTTTTAGCTCTAAAACATAATAGACCAAGATCTTTTCATAGGCTATACTTAGGGTGGTAATTATCTGATTTTTTTAACTTTGATAAATGGAATTAAATATATGGATGTGCTATGTATTGTTATAGCTTAAATAGGGAGCGATCATAATGATTTTAGAAGCGGCTTTTTTACAAGTTAAACAAGGACTAGAAGATGAATACGAAGAAACTTTTCATAAAGCTTCCAAGATTATTTCTTCGATGGATGGCTACGTTACTCACAGTTTGCAGCGTTGCCTGGAGGTAGAAGGGAAATATTTGTTGTTAGTGACTTGGAAAAGTTTAGAGGATCATACTGTAGGCTTTAGGGAATCCGCAGAATATCAGAAGTGGAAGAAGCTTTTGCATCATTATTATGATCCATTTCCTATTGTCGAGCATTTTGAAAAAGTCAGTCTCTAATTGTAGGAAGTAGGAATATATCGGACATTAGATTTCTTTCTAATGGAGCGAATAAGTTATGATATTATTTATGCAAGATTGAAAGGGGAAAAATTATGCAAAAAGCAACATTTGCAGGCGGCTGTTTTTGGTGTATGGTAACACCGTTTGAAGAATTACCTGGCATTGGAGGAATTGTTTCTGGCTATTCTGGTGGACACATTAAAAATCCTACATATGAGCAAGTAAAAACAGGTACAACCGGTCATTATGAAGTGGTTGAAATTACTTACGATCCAGAGCTTTTTCCTTATGAGCGTTTGTTGGAGTTGTTTTGGCAGCAAATTGATCCAACAGATCCAGATGGTCAGTTCCAAGATCGTGGCAGTCAATATCGAGCGGCTATCTTTTATCATGACGAGAAGCAATTGGAATTGGCTCAAAAGTCAAAAGAAGACATGGCGAGCAGTGGCAAATTTAAGAAGCCAATTGTAACGGAAATCCTTCCGGCGCGAACTTTTTATGAAGCGGAGGAATATCATCAAGACTTTCATAAAAAAAATCCGAAGCATTATAAGGAAGACCGGAAACAATCTGGACGAGATGAGTTTATTGACCAACATTGGAGTGACAAATAATAATTGAATCGAGAACTCCTCATTAGGGTCTGACCTCGCACGCTAAAACAGTATGTAGTGTTTCATACACTTATCTTACACTAATTTAGTTGTTGCGGGGTCTGACCCTTTTCTCTATAGGTTACCCATGTTGAGACTAAAAAAATGTAATATTAATGGGCGATTCGTGTGATAATACCCCTAATAGATGAAAAGTAAAGGTGTAAAATCAGCTACCTATTTTCTCTAGAGTTACTAACTTGGTTTGACCTCTACAATGAATGGTTCATCAGTGGATCAAACGAAAAGGGCGTACAAATATGACAAAACCGAGCAAAGGGACAAGATCAGGCAAGCATAGAAGAAAGAAAAAGAAGAAGGTTTTTTTATCGATTCTTCTATTGATTGTTCTTATAGGAATTGTGGGAGCAGGCTATTTATTTGTTGAATATAAGATGGCATTGCAGAAATCGCGAGCAGATATTGATCAAAATCTAAAGTCTGATATTGAATTCAAAGGCGTGGAAGATGAACTGGGTAGGGTTAATATCCTACTGCTTGGAGTAGATACAAGGGGGACAGAAAAGTCCCGCACAGATACGATTATGATTGCTCAATATAATCCAGAAACGAAAAAATCAAAGTTAGTATCACTTATGCGGGATATCTATGTAGATATTCCTGGACATCGAAAAAATAAACTGAATGCAGCATATGCATTTGGAGAAACCGAATTATTAAGAAAGACGATTAAGGAAAATTTTGATGTAGATCTACAATATTACGCCCTTATCGATTTCAAGGGATTTGCTAAAACGATTGATGTAGCCTTCCCTAAAGGAGTTGAAATCGATGTGGAACAGAAAATGTCAAAAGGAATAGGCATGACTCTTCAGCCAGGTGTTCAACAATTAAACGGAGAACAATTACTTGGATATGTCAGATGGCGCGGTGGTCCAGATAGTGACTTTGGCCGTGTCAATCGACAACAAAAGGTCATGCAAATACTGGCTGATAAACTAGCTAGCGTTCAAGGAGTGTTAAAGCTACCAAGAATGGTTGGAACGATTCAGCCGTACATCTCAACGAATCTTAGTTACGCCAATCTATTAGGAATGGGCACTTCGTTTTTAACAGATAGCAATCAAGATATTCAAAAGCTGACGATACCCATTGATGGTACAGCAAGAGATGCTAGGCATTCAGTAGGTTTAGTTCTGGAAATCGATATGGAAAAGAATAAAAAAGCCTTAAAAGCATTTTTAAATGAGTAATACGTTAAAGGATGATGAATAAGGATAACTCCTCAGTCATTAAACTGGGGAGTTATCTTATTCGTGATCCTTTTTTGTGAAACCAAGCTATAAAGATATCGATTGAACCCTTTCCTAAAGTCTGGGTAATAATAATTAAAATAATTTGAAAATTTAGTTATAATTATAGAATACAAATTAATATAGCAAAGGAGATTAGAAAAAAATGACGAGTGTGACGAGTATGAGCAGAGATAGCAAAGGGTACTTTGGAGAATTTGGAGGAAGTTTCATTCCTGAAGATTTACAACAAGTTATGAATGGTATTGAGGAACAATTTTTACACTATAAGAATGATCCAGAATTTCAAAAAGAATATGAGTTTTATTTAAAGGAATATGTAGGCCGGGAAAATCCATTAACCCATGCAGAAAATTTGTCCAAACAAATCGGTGGCGCCAAAATTTATTTAAAACGTGAAGATTTAAATCATACGGGTGCTCATAAAATTAATAATGTGATTGGTCAAATTTTATTAGCAAAAAAGATGGGTGCCAAAAGGATTATTGCTGAAACAGGAGCAGGGCAGCATGGAGTGGCTACGGCTACTGCTTGTGCGATGTTTGGTATGGAATGCGTAATCTATATGGGGAAAGTCGATACGGAACGACAAGCACTTAATGTTTTTAGAATGGAATTGTTAGGGGCAAAAGTCGTATCAGTCGAAAAAGGCAGAGGGAGACTGAAAGAAGCGGTAGATGAAGCGTTACAGGATTTAATTCAAAATTATAAAAACACTTTTTATCTGATTGGTTCAGCTGTTGGACCACATCCTTACCCGACAATGGTTAAACACTTCCAATCTATTATTAGTAAAGAATCTAAATCTCAGATTTTAGAAAAAGAAGGAAAACTCCCTACTGCCGTTGTTGCATGTACGGGTGGTGGAAGTAATGCGATCGGTGCATTTGCCCACTATTTGGATGAACCTAATGTTCGTTTAATTGGAGTGGAACCAAAAGAAGCCCCAACTTTATCAGAAGGTGTTCCAGCTGTTCTTCACGGTTTTAAAAGTTATACATTGTTAGATGAAGAAGGAAACCCAAAACCAACATTTTCGATTGCAGCTGGATTAGATTATCAGGGGATCGGGCCTGAACATAGTTATTTGAAAGAAAGTGGCAGAGCAGAATACGTGACAGCTAGTGGTGAGGAAGCATTAGAAGCTTTCCAAACCTTATCAAAGCTAGAGGGGATAATTCCAGCTTTAGAAAGCTCACATGCAATAGCGTATGCCATAAGATTAGCAAAAGAATTATCAAAAGATGATATTTTGATTGTGAATCTATCTGGACGTGGGGATAAAGATGTGGAGCAAGTGTTTAAGATGATTAAAGAGAAATAATCCATTTAAAATATGGAACTGGTGCCGTCCCAAAAGGGTCAGACCATGCACGATATACATAGTTCATAGTGGTCTTATGCTAAATTTGAACTGTAAGTCGTGGTTGTGTGGTCTGACCCTAACATTATAGGATATACGCCCTCTATTACTTACTTATGAAGATACTTCCTTTGATAATGACTTAGTGCAAGAAGCGGGAAAATATAGCGGTAGCTGTGGTAATGCATATACACATAACCTGGTAAGCCTTGGCCTACCGGATAGTCGTTTGTCCAGTTTGGTCTTTGCCCTTCATGTATAAGATAAGCTATGCCTTTGTCAATAGCAGGTGTTGGTGTAGGAGAAATGGAGATTAGTGCATCAACGGCCCAAGCAGTTTGGGTCAAATTGCTTGCACTTAGAGAATGATACTTCTTACGAAAATCACTTGTGCAAGATTCTCCCCACCCACCATCTTCGTTTTGAATACTCAATAGCCATTTTACCGCCTTCTGAATGGCTGGATGATTGCTCACTTCGCCAACCGCGCGAAGCCCCGTTAATGCTGCCCAAGTTCCGTAAATGTAACAAATTCCCCACCTACCATACCAAGATCCGTTCTTTTCTTGAGCTTGAAGTAGCCATTTTACAGCTCTTCTCGTAGAACCGGTCGTTTTATTTCTTTTGGAAAAATTGCCAATGAATTCGAGTGCTCTTCCAGTAAGATCGGGAGTGGAGGGATCGGTGAGCATATATTTAGCATTTTCAATCGGCAGTAATTGCAACCATTTACTATCTACGTTTTTTTCAAAAGCGGGAAACCCACCATCATCATTCTGCGTTGATAGTACATAAGACAACCCACGATGATAAGCACCTTTTACAGATGGTACTAACGAAGTGGCTGGATAGATTGATCTTAGTGCAGCCGTTGTGTCATCAATATCTGGGTTGATTGTGTTACCGTCCGAAAAGCCCCAGCCGCCAGGAAGAGTATTGGGGTTATGTAGACGCCAATCCCCGTATTTAACCTGTTGACGGGCGAGCAAATATTGATTTGCTTTTTGGACCGATGGATCATCTATTTCTAATCCAGCTTCTTGAAGGGCGTAAGTAATGAGAGCTGTATTCCAAATTTCAGGCCTTGTGAATTGAATATGTAGCTGTCCATCAATCGAAGTCGACATGGCTCTTAATCCTTCAACAGCTTTTAGAATGATGGGATCTTTCTTTGAATGACCTTGTGAGAGTAAAGCGAAAATCATAAAAAAAGTAGCGCTAAAAAAGTTGTAAAGGGTCCCGTCTTGCTCAGTACGTTCAAGCATATAATTTTTTATCCCACTGACAGCCATTTTATGCAGATGAGAAGGAAGGCCGATAAGGTTTTTGACACCAGAGCAAATCATAGAAACAAATGCCCGCCCTTCCTCACCGCGAAATTCCTGCCATGGATCGTCAAAACGGGAAGATAGCAAGTCTTTCAAATTAGGAGCGGAGTCGATGTTCATTTGGAATTTCCGATCAGAGCACAAAAGAAACGGCAGAATGTTGGACCTTGAATACATCGATAAATCATACATGCTGACAGGGAAGGATGGAGGCAACAATACAGCCTCAATGGGGATTGGAAAAATAAGCGGCCATTTCAATTGCCCAGTAAGCGTCAGCATCATTTTTGTAAACAAATTGGCCTCGCTTAACCCACCTTTCGTCATAATGAATTGTTGGGCTTTTTTCATATGCTCATCTTTTTCCTGATGTAGCCCAGATAAAAGTAAAGCATAATAGGCTTCTATCGTCAGTGAGACATTTCCGTCTTGCTCATCATGATATAGCTTCCATGCACCATTCTCATCTTGACGGCTTAGGATTCTTTCTGTTAAAGATTGAATAAACGCTTCATCTTGAATGTCAAGAGTCTTTAATAAGATAATCATAAATGCGTCAGGTGTTATGCCAATTTCAAATGGATAATGCCAGGAGCCATCTGTTTGTTGATCGAACCGTAGCTGCATAATCAGACGATCAATTTCATCTTTAATATATTGAACCATAACATCTCCTCCTCGTATAAACTGCACGAATACCACTATTCAACGATATGACCAACAATCACTCGTTATGAATAGGTAAATTGGCTAGTAAAAAGGTCAAAATGACGAGTAAAGAGAAGAATTGAAGAAAAGTAGTTCAAAGCGACAAAGTAAAAATCCTATTATCAACGGGGGAAAGTGTGTACCTGCAACGGAAATCAACCTAGGTTATTCGTGTACATATAATTGAAAAGCAACAAATTATGCGAAAATAGCCTTATAAAAAAGAGCAAATGCGAGAAGAACCAGGCATTTGCTCTATTACATATAATTCTATTGTTTTGGAACGTACCTGAGTATTTCCTATCATAATAGGTCCCGAATCCTCATTTGTACTAAAGTTTCACTTTGTTTTTTCTTTCAGCAGAGCCAATAAATCACCAGAATCATTCGCTGTAACTATCGTGCCATTCAGTTTCGCGTAAGCAGACTGCTTGCACAATTTACATTCACTTAAACATTCATACTCTTTGTAGGAAACGCGGGGATTTTTTAGAAAGTCACCATACTTTTCTGCTTGTTTTTCGTCTAGAAACCGATCTAAGTTTGTTTGGCAGAATTCAAGGTTGATTTTGGTTTTTTTCGTAAATAAATTACTGATAAATGCCAACATAAAATCTCTTCCTTTTATTTTTGCTTTTCCAGGGAACGGATATTGTAGCTTTATCCCATATTAACGGGGTAAGCCCCCACTTAATGAAGTTTTACTTTATTATATCACCCTAATTCTTAACGTGATACTTGAATGCTTTCCTAATTCTTCTCAAAAAGGCTAAATAGTTAAAAATTCACACTGTTTTGGGTTAATATAATAAGTGGAATAAAAAATATGACTAAATGAGAATAGAAAAAATAGAAGATGGGGGATCATCATGAAATTATTAGGAATTTCAGGGGCATTAATCGGTACAAAAACGGCTGTTGCCGTAAATGAAGTATTAACGCAAGCGAGTCAACATCCACATATAGAGACTGAGCTTCTTGATTTAAAAGACTATAAAGTGGAGTTTGTCGATGGTAGATCTTTCGATGCATACAATGAAGATACACGAACAGTAATTAATAAAATTTTACAAGCTGATTTTTTTGTCATTGCGACTCCTGTCTATCAGTCTTCTTTAACTGGCGCTTTAAAAAATCTGTTTGACCATTTGCCAACAACCGTTTTTGAAGGAAAGGTTGTCGGTTATGTTTCTACTGCAGGCTCTAATTTGCATATGCTTGTTGCAGAAAATCAATTGCGTCCGATACTTTCATATTTTAAGGCGCATGTTGCTACGAGAAATGTCTTTGTGAGCAATGAATGCTTCAATAAAGAAAATGTAATTGAGAACGATGATGTGAAACAGAGATTGGCTGACTTAGCTGAAGAATTAGTAGTGCTCCATACTAAACTTAACGGTTAATAATCGTTAAGTTTAGTTTAGGAAATAGCCAATGAATCGGCAATTTAGAACACCCAATTGAAATAATTGCTAACATATCCATAAAACTGGTTGACACTCGGTCAGATAATGATAGAATGATACTGTAACATTCTAATTGATAATGAAAATCATTATTACAAACTTATCTCTATTAAGGCTGTCTTATAAGCAAAGGGTCAGACCACGCAACAACAAAATACAGATAATGATAAGTTTATGAGAGACTACATACTGATTTTAGAGCGCGAGGTCATACCCATTAAGGACAACCGTATTTACTTCGAGACAAATTAAACAGACCAGGGAAAAGTAGGACGAAATATGAAGCTACGATATTTACTAGTATTATTGATTGTTTTATCTTTTACTTCCTTGTTCATTGGTGTAAAGGATATTAGCCCGATTGATTTATTAAATCTTGGAGATGACCAAGTACAAATTATGTTGCAAAGCAGATTACCACGGCTAGTTAGTATTATTGTCGCTGGAATTAGTATGAGTGTGACGGGTTTAATCATGCAGCAGCTGAGTAGAAACAAATTTGTTTCGCCAACCACTGCTGGAACGATGGACTCTGCTCGACTTGGCCTGATGGTTGCAATGATTATTTTTAGTTCAGCTAGTCTATTCGAAAAGATGCTTGTCGCGTTCGCATTTGCTTTAGCTGGAACCTTTATATTTATGAAGATTTTAGAAAAGGTCAAGTATAAAGATGCCATCTTCATTCCGTTAGTAGGATTAATGTTTGGAAATATAGTAGGCTCTGTTACGACTTTCTTTGCCTACGAATATGATTTGCTTCAAAGCTTGAATACATGGTTAAATGGAGACTTTTCAATGATCATGTCAGGTAGATATGAATTGATTTACATAAGTATTCCATTAATGGTGGTAGCTTATTTGTTTGCTAATAAGTTTACGCTAGCTGGGATGGGAGAAGATTTCGCGATCAATCTTGGGCTCAATTACAAGCTGATTGTGAACATCGGTCTTGTTATTGTAGCTTTAGCAGCAACTTCCGTTCTTCTAACAGTCGGTACGATTCCATTTCTAGGTTTAATTATTCCGAATATTGTTTCTATCTATTTAGGCGATAACTTGAAAAAAAGCCTTTCTCATACAGCAGCATTAGGCGCAGTATTTTTGCTTTTCTGCGACATATTGGGCCGACTGATTATCTATCCATTTGAAATTCCAATTGGCCTTGTAGTAGGGGTAATTGGCAGTGTGATATTTATTTATCTTCTAATGAGGAGAAAGGCATATGAATAATAAGTTTAAAATAATTATGCTCGCAGTAATTGCTACGTTACTGACGGCATTATTCCTTTTTTATAAACTAGGTCCTAACATCGCTTATGTTCTGCCACTTAGGACAGTGAAGGTATTGGCCATCATAATAACCGGAAGTGCTATTGCTTTTTCAACAGTCATTTTCCAAACCGTTACAAATAATAAGATACTAACACCAAGTATATTAGGCCTGGACAGCATGTATATGCTCATTCAGACAGGCGTTATATTTGTACTAGGTTCGACAAATATTGCGATTCTGAATAAAAACTTTAACTTTTTGCTATCTGTCGCTTTCATGCTTTTGTTTGCCAGTATTTTGTTTAGATTTATGTTTAAAAATGAAAAAGGCCGAAATATCTACTTCCTCTTACTAATAGGTATGATTTTCGGAACGCTATTCTCAAGCTTGTCTTCTTTCATGCAAGTATTGATAGATCCAAACGAATACCAAATTGTTCAAAACAAGATGTTCGCAAGCTTTAACAATATAAAAACTGATTTGCTTCTACTAGCAGCGATTTTAATGCTTATTACAACGCTTTATTTCCTACGGTTTGCAAAATATTTAGATGTGATGTCACTTGGGAGAGCCCAGGCAATAAATTTAGGAGTCGATTATGATTTCGTAATGAAACGAATATTAATGGTAGTGGCCATCTTAACTTCCATATCGACTGCACTTGTCGGCCCTATCACGTTTCTAGGGTTATTGGTAGCGAATGTCGCGTATCAATTTATAAAATCATATAAGCATAAACATCTGATCCCTGCATCCATGCTAATCAGTATTATTGCATTAGTTGGAGGTCAAATGTTGGTAGAAAGAGTCTTTACGTTTTCAACAACATTAAGTGTCATCATTAACTTTATCGGTGGCGTATATTTCATCTATCTTCTATTAAAGGAGAATAAAACATGGTAACGGTTAAAAAATTATTTAAAAAATATAATAATAAATCGGTTGTCGAAGATGTATCAATTGAAATTGCCAAAGGGAAGATTACTTCGTTTATCGGTCCGAATGGTGCTGGGAAAAGTACAGTACTAGCTATGATTAGCCGATTGATTGCTAAGGATGAAGGAGAAATTCTAATAGAAGGTCAAGAACTCAGTAAATGGAAGAGCAATGAGCTTGCGAAGAAAATCTCGATTCTTAAACAGGCGAACCATATTAATATTCGCCTGACAATTAAGGAACTTGTCGCTTTTGGTCGATTTCCCTATTCACAAGGGAAATTGACGAAAGAGGACTGGAGATTTGTTGATGAAGCAATCGCGTACATGGAATTAACGGATATGCAAGACAAATTCCTAGACCAATTAAGCGGCGGCCAGCAGCAAAGGGCTTATATTGCTATGGTCATTGCCCAAGATACTGAATATATTCTTTTAGATGAGCCACTTAATAATTTAGATATGAAGCATTCTGTGCAAATTATGAAAGTGTTAAGAAGATTGGCAGATGAAATGGGAAAAACGATTGTCATCGTCATCCATGATATTAATTTTGCTTCAGTCTACTCAGATAATATTGTTGCTTTAAAAGATGGTAAAGTTGTGCAACATGGACCAGCCCATCAAGTCATTGATACAGACGTATTAAAAGGTATTTATGATATGGATATCATGATCCAGAACGTGAATGAAAATAAAATTTGTATGTATTACGCTTGAAGTTTCCATTTGGTTATTCATCATTTCAACGAACAAAAAGGAAATCAGGCATCGTTGCAACGGTTATTTGATTTACCATCATAGAGCGTTAAGATAACGATGGGGCCCCATCAATCAATCTTGTCGAAGTTTTGGGTAAATTCAATAAACATGCAGTGAATTGTTGGTTTTTGTTTCTGAAGTGATTTGAAATAATAATAAAATTTTTCGGGGTGAAGAAATGAAGAAAATATATGTAGCACTATTGATCTCCATGTTAGCTATTTTTATGGTAGCATGCGGTTCAGATAAACAGGAAAAAAGTAATGCGAATGCGAAAGAAGAAGTTAAGAAAGAAGAAGTTCAATCAGAAAGTAAAGAGATCACGGTTAAGCATCTTCTCGGAGAAACAACTGTGCCAACCCTTCCTGAAAAAGTTGCAGTATTCGACATGGGTTCACTTGATACTCTAGATAAGTTAGGTGTTGAAAGTGTTGTAGCAGTTCCACATCAAGGACTTCCTAACTATTTAAATAAATATGAAGGTACTACAGAAAATGCTGGTGGATTGAAAGAACCGGATTTTGAAAAATTAGCAGAAGTTGCTCCAGACTTAATTATTATCTCAGGTCGTCAATCAGAGTCATATGAAGAATTGTCAAAAATTGCACCGACTATTTATATGGGTGTAGATACAAATAAATACATGGAATCATTTGAACAAAACGTTACAACACTCGGTGAAATCTTCGGTAAAGAAGACGAGGCCGCTAAAGAATTAGTAAATGTTGAAAAGAGCATTGACGAACTTAAAACAACTGTGAATCCTGAAAAAACTGGTCTTATCGTTCTTTCTAACGGTGGAAAAGTAAGTGCATATGGACCAAACTCACGTTTTGGAATTATTCATGATGTGTTTGGTGTTAAGGCAGTGGACGATCAATTAGAGGTTTCAACCCATGGACAAAGCATTAGCTTTGAATACATTGTAGAAAAAAATCCTGACTACTTATTTGTAGTCGATCGTGATGCAGTTGCCGGAGATGGTGCTGCTGCTAAAACAACGATAGAAAACGATTTAGTAAAAGGAACAAAAGCTTTCAAAGAAGGTAATATCGTCTATTTAGACCCTGCATACTGGTACCTATCAGGCGGTGGACTTGAATCGGTTCAGGAAATGGTTAATGAAATTTCCGAAGGGCTAAAATAATTCTAAAAAACAAAAACTAAGGAAGCCTTAAAAGGGTCGACCTTGTAGGCTACATACAGGATTGCGTAATTGTATTTATACGCACCTTATCCTGTATGTAGTATTGCAGGTTTGGCCCTTTGCTTTTAAGGCCGACTTAGTTTTTTTATTTTGGGTATGAATTGAGTTTTCTTAGTGCTTAGAATTTGTTTGTCTATCTCCTGAGCAGTCAACCTCAAACATTCCGATGGTGAAATGCCTCATGCTTGTCGAAACTGTACAAATTATGCTGACTAACTTCGACAAATGCCAGTTGTCATATCGGATCTTTGTCGAAGTGTTTAATAGAGGCCTGCGGTTTGCTTCTGTAATTTAGTGGAAAAAACAAGACGGTTATGATATAATGAAAGGATCAGCTTAAAGAATAATTGTGGATCCAACATTCCAAGTGATGGAAGTTTACCCTCTTTCTGTTGGAATATTGTAAAGGGAGTGTAAACGTTTTTGAATCACTATGGAATAAGGAGTGACTTGAATTTGGCTTTATACTTGGGAAATATGGAAATGAAAAAAAGTGATATTTAATGGAATGTCATGTGAAAGTCCGTTATAGTAATGGTTATGGTGTTGGCGATAAATAATAAGCTGTTATTATTTTTGAACAGAGTTCATATGATAATGAGTATTAAGCACCTTACAATGGATTTGCTTAATTGTTACAATTTCTTTACAATAGGCATCCGTGGTAATAAATGGATAATCACAGAGCTTATCTTGACTTATTGTTCGAAAATGATAGTATGTATTTTATGCTCAAAAGCAAATGATTTAACAGGACAAATAATCAGTATTTACTTCATAGTTCAAGGCTCAGATTACTAGATTAATAGAGGTGAAACATGAATAATTTTCTTAAAAAAAGTCGAAGTATTTTACAAACTAGGCTTCTTAGTTTCTTCATAATAGCAGTAGTACTATTTTGGATTAAAACATATATAGGCTATCAGGTAGAATTTAATTTAGGAATAGATAACAAACTTCAATCATTTTTGTTATTCATTAACCCGATTAGTTCAGCCGTTCTATTTTTTGGGATCGCATTGTTGGCAAAGGGGAAAAAAACATATAAATGGGTGATTCGGTTAAATTTCATTTTATCTGCCATTTTGTTCTCGAACATCGTTTATTATCGTTCTTTTACTGACTTCATTACTTTACCAACACTTACTCAAGCGTCAAACTTTGGAGACTTAGGTCCAAGTGTGTTAGCGTTATTCAAACCGTATGATATTTTGTATTTCTTGGATACAATCATATTAATTGCTTTGTATTATTCTAAAGCAATTAAGCCGAGTGAAATGAAAATAAAACGCCGTACGGTTGCTATGGTTTTCCTTGCTGGGATTGCTATTTTCTCGGTAAACCTTGCATTAGCGGAAAAAGACCGTCCGCAACTACTCACAAGAACATTTGACCGTAACTATATTGTTAAATATTTAGGTATGTATAATTACATGGTATATGATGCTGTACAGAATACGAAAACATATGCACAGCGAGCAACGGCAAACAGTACTGACATCGCTGAAATTGTTAATTTTACAAAAGCGATGTATGCTGAACCAAATCCGGAATATTTCGGTGCTGAAAAAGGCAAGAATGTGATCTATCTCCATTTGGAATCGATGCAGAATTTCCTTATTGATTACAAGCTTAATGGAGAAGAAGTTACACCATTCTTAAACTCATTAGCGCATAGCACAGACTTCATGTACTTTGATAATTTCTTCCATCAGGTTGGTCAAGGTAAAACATCTGATGCAGAGTTTATGCTTGAGAACTCATTGTACGGCTTGCCACAAGGTTCAGCATTTACGACACATGATCAAAATACGTATCAAGCTGCACCAGCTATTTTAGGGGAAAAAGGATATACGTCTGCTGTTTTTCATGGTAACTATAAGACATTCTGGAACCGCGATAAGATTTATAAAGCGCTTGGGTTTAATCGTTTTTACGATGCAAGCTATTATGATATGAATGTAGAAGATACAATGAGCTATGGCTTGATGGATAAGCCTTTCTATCAAGAATCAATCCCGATGCTTGATAAATTGCCACAGCCATTTTATTCGAAGTTTATCACAGTGTCTCACCATTTTCCGTATTCGATAAATCAAGACTTAACAACGATTGGACCTCATACAACAGGTGATAAATCAGTTGATAATTACTTCCAAACAGCCAGATATGCGGATGAAGCACTTAAGGAGTTCTTTACCTATTTAAAGGAATCCGGTTTATATGATAATTCCGTAATCGTCATGTACGGTGACCATTATGGAATCTCAGAAAACCATATGAGAGCTATGTCCAAAGTACTTGGAACTGAAGTTGGGGAATTCGAAAACGCACAATTACAACGTGTACCTTTATTGATTCATGCACCAGGTGTCAAGGGTGGAGTCAACCATACGTATGGAGGCCAAATTGATCTAATGCCTACTCTTATGCACTTATTAGGTGTTGATACGAAAGAGTTTGTTCAATTTGGGACAGATTTATTGTCTAAAGACCATCACGAATTGGTTCCATTCCGAAATGGAGATTTTGTTACACCAACTATCACTTCAATTAAAGGGAAATACTATGATACCAATACAGGGGAATTAATCGAAGAAACAGAAGAAATTGATGCAACAAAACAGCTTGCGCAAAAATTACTTCAGTACTCCGATAAGGTTGTGAATGGAGATTTATTGCGTTTCTATACGCCTAAGGGTTTCACACCAATTAAACCTTCTGACTATAATTATAATAACGAAGAAAGTAAAGAAGCTCCGGTGGATAATACGGTGGAAGCACCTACTCAAGAACCATCTGGAGAATAAGGGAACAGGCAGGAAGATGATTCTTCTTGCCTGTTTTTTTGTCTATGCAGATGATTTTACTGCAAAATAAACGAAAATTTGGTTTCGACGCGTAAATTTAAAAAGAAGGTCGATGTAGGTAACAAGACCAGTGTTTTACATGGAAGTATTTGTTTCAGGTTATTTATTTCGTTTATTACATATTTCATCTTCTCTTACAAACACTAAATTTGTAATAACTAAAAAGGAGTGATGGATATGAAGAACGCAATCATTGCGGGCGGAATAATAGCAACACTATTTGTTGGAGGGTGTACAGCCAACAATGCCAATCAGGGGACTAAAAAACAAGGTGTGGATAACCCAACAAATGTAAGTTATAACCCAAACATGAATCCTAACCGGAATTATGACGGGAACTATGACGGGAACTATAATGTAAACTACAATGAGAACAATGGAAACTACAACCGGAACTATAATGTAAGAAACAACACTAATAATAATAACATCCGTGAAGGAAACGACCTTGCTATGGAAGTCAATAAATTGCGAGAAGTGAATAGTTCTTCAGTGATGGTAATGGGAAACAGTGCCTATGTTGCTGCTGAGCTATCGGATAAAGGAAGCAATGAGTTAGCGCGGAATGTAGAGGAGAAAATAGCAGATAAAGTGAGAGCAGCTGATCCATCAATTGAAAATGTGTACGTGTCCTCGAATCCTGACTTTATTGATCGGATGCAAGGCTATTCGAATGATGTAAGAAATGGCCATCCTATTTCTGGTTTTGCCAATGAATTCACTGAAACAGTGAAACGAGTTTTTCCGTCTGCACATTAACTGTAGGGGGATAGCTTTGATCTCCGGATTACGTGAGGAAAGCATATTAGATTCCTTACCATAATTTATTGGCTATGTTAAAGCTCATTGTTGATTTTGACATTATGTTGATTGGAGCAGAAGGTGTGGACTCCAACGGGAAAAGTGAATCAAAGGGAGACCTCACAGTCGCGCAGCGCTGAGAAGGCTCCCGGACCCGCCCGCGGAAAGCGAACGCCTCTCGTTGCAATCAACAGGCAAGTTTATCAGAGCCAATTTATTAGAACAGGCTATCCTAAAAAAAGGTCAGACTCTCATGTGGAGTCTGACCTTGCTTTTTTATTTATTCCCTTTCAAAATCACAGTCTTTTAAAGGAATTAATTTTGTTTTGTATTTAACTTTATAGACAAGCCAAACGATTAAGAAAAGAGGTAAACCGATATAAGAAACAAATACTCCATTCCAATCGATCCCGCCTCCTGTAAAGGCTTGATAGTTTTGCCCTAATATAATGAAAATACATAGAAATAGTGCTAATAATGGTCCTAATGGGAACCATTTTGCCCGATAAGGAAGATTTTTAACGTCATTTCCTTGAGCAATATAAGCTTTACGGAATCGGTAATGACTAATGGCAATACCGAGCCATGTAACGAAACCAGCCATACCGGAAGCATTTAATAACCACATATAAACTGCACCATCTCCGAAGAAAGTGGTTAAGAAGGCAAGCGATCCAACTAAAGTAGTTGCAATTAAGGCATTGACTGGCACGCCTCTTTTATCCAATTTACCTAAGAATTTCGGTGCTTTACCATCGCGTGCTAAATCCCAAAGCATACGAGTAGAGGCATACATGCCTGAGTTACCTGCGGATAATACAGATGTTAAGATAATGGCATTCATGACAGATGCAGCAAAGGCAAATCCTGCCCGTTCAAATACAAGTGTAAATGGACTTACGGAAACCGCATCACTTAATAATCGTTCATCTGTATAAGGAAGAATCATCCCGATGACAAAAATAGATAAAATGTAAAACAGAAGGATCCGCCAAAATACAGTGCTAATGGCTTTTGGAATATTTTTTTCTGGCTCTTCACTTTCTCCTGCAGCTACTCCGAGTAATTCTGTACCTTGAAAAGAAAAACCAGCTGCCATGAAGATACCGAGAATAGCGAAGAATCCGCCATTAAACGGTGCGTCCTCGATTGTGAAGTTAGTAAAGCCAACAGATTCTCCACCCATAATACCGAAAATCATTAAAAATCCAGTAATAATAAAGATAATGACCGTTACAACTTTAATAAGGGCAAACCAAAACTCTGCTTCACCAAAGCCTTTAACAGACAGGTAGTTGAAGCCAAACATAATCACAAGTGCAAGTGCGCTCCACATAATTGAAGGGCTTTCTGGGAACCAAAATTTCATAATCAATACAACGGCAGCAAGCTCTGCTGCAATCGTAATTGCCCAGTTATACCAATAGTTCCAGCCGATGGCAAAACCAAATGCTGGGTCAACAAAATTCGTTGCATACACTTTGAATGACCCAGCTACTGGCATGTAAGCCGCCATTTCGGCAAGACTGGTCATTAAGAAATAAACCATGATCCCTACAGCTGCATAGGCGAGCAGTGCTCCTCCTGGTCCTGCTGTATGAATAGCGCCGCCACTTGCTAAAAATATCCCTGTACCGATCGATCCTCCAAGAGAAATCATCATCAGGTGGCGTGCTTTAAGACTCCTTTTTAATTGAGTTGGGTTAGCTGGTGAATTCGCCAATATTTTATACACTCCTTTTGTATGAAGGACACGGGGATAGTGTTCCGCAACCTTCTAATATAGCCAAACTGCTTAGCGCATATACTAATTTTAGTATAGAAAGTACCTCGAAATCCGGCTCCGCACCGCCACCATTTAGGATTAGATGAATGTAGCGTGGAATATGATTAATCCTAAATGGTAAATGATGGCATTTTGTTATCATGTCATACAGGTTTTGTTTGGAAGGTTAAATAGTTTTAAAGAGCAAATAAAAAAACAGCAGTCGAAAAAGATCGACGGCTGTTTAAGTCCGTTAAATCCTTCCGAAGATAGCTCTCCACGTTGATAAACGTGACAGTGATGTTCCTATTCGGAAACATCGCCAGCCTGGATAGTCAATGATCTATCTAAACTTCGGCAACTTATCCTTTCAAACGGAGTCATGAATTTCATTGAATCTCGTCCGCTTTACTATTATAAGCTGCAGCCTCTACCCCATCGGTGAATGGGAATATTTAATTAAATATGATAGTAGTATAATGTATTTCTAGAGTATAAGCAATGTTTAATTTTGAAAAGTAAGTTATCATTTAACAAAATAGGATAGGTGCCCATTTTTGATTATATGGTGATGATATCCAACAAACGATATAGTTGTGATTTTGTAGGTATACAGTATAATGGATAGATGTAAGAAAGGGATTATTTTCGCAAAATGCAACTGAACATAGTTCCCTTAATCCTTCTTAGGGGAGAGTAATATGGAATCAAAAAATAAACTTTCATCCAGAATTGATTATACATTAGCATTTATACTATTTCTGCTATTTATTACGAGCTGTATTGCGATATACAGTGCACAGACATCTGGACAATATGTAAATAACTTTTTGATACAACAAGTATTTTGGTACGCGGTTGGTGTAGGTATTGTTGCAGCTATTATTACCATTGATTCAGATCAATTAAAGAAAATAACTTGGTATTTATATGGATTTGGACTTTTTTTACTTTTTTTGCTAGTGATAGCCCCAGATACGTTAGCTCCTAACATAAATGGGGCCAAGAGTTGGTTCGTCATTAAACATGTAGGTTCGATTCAGCCTTCCGAATTCATGAAGACGTTTTTGATCATAGCGCTTGCCAATGTAGCGTCCGCTCATCATGAAAGAAATCCAATTAAGACGCTTTCAACGGATTTCTGGCTGTTGTTGAAATTAGGTCTAGTAACGATGGCACCAATTATGCTAGTTATGTTGCAGCCTGACTTAGGAACTTCTCTTGTATTAATTGCAATTTTAGTTGGAGTGATTTTTGTTTCAGGTGTTTCGTGGAAGATATTAACACCTATTTTTGCAGGCGGTACAGTAGTCGCTGGAACAATATTATATTTTGTTCTCTGGCATCCTGATATTTTAGAAAAATATTTAGGGGTCAAGCAATATCAATTTGGACGGATTTATTCCTGGTTAGACCCTTATAATTACGCCAGTTCAACAGGATATCAATTAACGAAATCACTGCTTGCTATTGGATCAGGGCAAACGACAGGAAAAGCATTAGAAGGTGGCATCGGTGCCAGAGAAGTGTACTTGCCAGAAAGCCATTCTGATTTCATCTTTAGTGTGATTGGGGAAGAATTCGGATTCTTTGGGTCAAGTATTGTTGTTAGTTTGTTCTTCTTGCTGATTTATCATATTACGAAATCAGGGATGGACACGAAGAATAACTTCTATACGTATATTTGTGTAGGGGTAATTAGTATGATTACGTTCCACGTATTTCAAAACATTGGCATGACTATTGGTGTTTTGCCGATTACTGGTATTCCGCTTCCCTTCATTAGTTATGGTGGGAGTTCACTGATGGGAAATATGATGGCGATGGGTCTAATTTTTAGTATTAGATATCATTATAAGAAATATATGTTTTCTACGGATAAATAAGTAAAGCACAAATGCTAACTTGTAGGTTCTTAAAAAAATCACTTGCAAAGGAGTGTTGATATGAACAATCAATTTACTGAGCAATTTGATGGTTTAATTGAGAAATATACGGAACTTCTTACTGGTGAAAATGATCCTGAACTTCAGGAAAAAGTACGATACTGGGCACTTTATTCGTATATTGCTAAATCGATGCCTGCTCTTGCTAAACATTGGAATGCCACCTATCCAGAAGCAAAACAAGATATGATTAAGCTGATTCAAGAAATAAAAAAACTTAACGATGATTATCGAGAACAAAAGGAGAAGGCTTAGCCTTCTCCTTTTATATTAAGGGGCAGCACCAGCACCTACAAGGTTTAGGCGGAGGATAACTGCCTAATCTAGTTGAAGATGCTAACCCGTCTGTCATAAGCTGTAATACTCTGTGGCAATCTACGCCACGCCATATTCCATCCTAAGCTTGTCGGATTATCACAGGATGGAATGGCGCCCATTGCTCACAAAATGTGAGCAATCTTAGGAGACGTTCCTACATCAGTCGCCTCGCTTTAACGAAACGCAAGCATATGATTTGACGACACAATCAGTGGGCGATGAACAAACCCTCTACTGATTGAGATTCACTTTATTGTATTCCAGGGCCATAAGGAAATTGCGTTTTATAGCCGCTAAATTGTTGAAAGGCTTGGCCGATTTTTTGCGTGTCTTCTTGTTCCAGGGCATACCAGCCTTTTTCAAACATTAAGTAATAAAGTTCCCTTTGAGCTGTTTCCACTTCGGTATAGATGGATTGAATATCCTGGTACATAGTTTGATTGCTCAATTCATTTAATGCTACTCCATAAGAACTTTTTAAATATTTTTCTGTACTCAGCATATCATTTACGAAGTCACGTTCATTCATTTGTGGTGTTTTTGGAATAGGTGATTCAGGGTTTTGCACTTTACTTTGATTGGGCAAATTGTATATCTCCTTTCATCATGATTATTGGAACTGTTGATTTTGCTGAGCAGGATTAAGATGTGCAAGTACGGTGTTATAATGGCGCTGATGCATTTGGCCATATTTATTCAAGGCTTGCACGACTTGTTGATCTTGGCATTGAGCGGCGAAGAAATGAGCTTTCTTCATAGCAAGTAAATTCCAAGAAAGCATATCTTTTAAATAAAGGCTATCTTTCGTTGAAACCATTTGGGGTGGCTGTTTCATAACCCCGATAGGAGTTTGGCTCTGTGGCTGGTTGCCTTGCATATTTTGTTGCATCATATTTCCTCCCACCTCATCGTTCTTCTAAAGAACACCACTATTAAAAGGAATACATACTATAGTGAGGAACAACTTCATTTTTTAAATTGATTATTTGTACTGTTCACTTTGTTTTGTCCATGTCCTTCTACTCCAGGACCTGCGTTGCCTTTTACGCTCGCTGCACTTACTGCAGCCTTTGATGGGTTATCTTTACGCTTAACCATTTACGAATCACCTCCTACCTCGTTAGTCTTTGTGGTTAGAGAAATAATATGTCACCATTTGTTGAATGAAAAAGTGGCGTTTTTAGCCAATAATGATTGCGGAATTTTCTGAAATCAACTATATTTAAGATAGAAAAAGGTCGCGTATTTTTTTAATGAAAAAATGAATGAGTATTCATTCAAAACAATTAAGTAAGGGGGATATGAACTTGGTTCGACAAATCAGAAAGGCCGCTGTTTTAGGGTCAGGGGTTATGGGCTCAGGGATTGCTGCACACCTTGCTAACTTAGGAATTCCAACTTATATATTTGATATCGTCCCCAGAGAGCTTTCTGAGGATGAAAAGAAACAAGGATTGTCACTAGAAGATAAAGCGGTTAGAAACCGATTAAGCCGTACATCTATTCAAAACCTCTTGAAACAAAAGCCTGCCCCACTTACTTCAAAAAGTAATCTCGCACTAATTGAGGCAGGTAACTTTGAAGATGACATAGAAAAACTTGGCTCTGTGGATTGGATTATTGAGGTCGTCGTTGAAAATTTACATGTGAAAAAAGAAATTTTTGCAAAAGTTGATCAGTATAGGAAGCAAGGGAGCATCATCAGTTCCAATACATCTGGAATCTCGGTTGAGGCTATGGCAAAAGGGCGTTCGTTAGACTTTCAAAGGAATTTTTTAGGAACTCATTTCTTCAACCCTCCTCGTTATTTAAAGCTGCTTGAAATCATTCCAACAAAAATGACGGATCCAGAAGTGCTTTTATTTATGAAACAGTTTGGTGAAGATGTCCTTGGAAAAGGGGTTGTCGAAGCGAAGGATACACCCAATTTCATAGCTAATAGAATTGGAACATATGGTTTGCTTGTAACTGTACAAGAAATGTTAAAAGAAGGTTTAAGTATCGGTGAAGTAGACTCCATCACAGGACCAATGATTGGTAGACCGAAAAGTGCAACGTTTCGTACACTCGATGTTGTTGGGTTAGACACATTTGCTCATGTAGCAAGAAATGTATATGAACAGGTAGCTGGTAAAGAAAAGGAAGTTTTTCAGATTCCTGATTTCGTAAACAATATGGTTGAAAGAGAGTGGCTGGGAAGTAAAAGCGGCCAAGGTTTTTATTTGAAAAAAGGAAAGGAAATTCTCGAACTTAATCCAAAAACTTTGGAATATATTCCGAGAAAGAAACTAAAAACGCCCTCGACTGAAATGAGCAAGCAGGCAAAAGGTTTTTCTAATAAAATGAAGGCGCTCGTATATGCGGATGATCGTGCCGGACAGCTTTTGTGGAAGATAATAACCCCGGTGCTCACTTACTCTGCTGTACTGCTTGGTGAAATCGCAGACGATATAGTAGCAATTGATCAAGCAATGAAATGGGGATTCGGTTGGACACATGGTCCGTTTGAAACATGGGATGCGATTGGTCTAGAGAAGTCCGTAACGAAATTAGAGCAAGAAGGCGTTCACGTACCAGAATGGATAAAAGAAATGCTAAGAAATGGGTTCACTCACTTTTACAAAGAAAATGAACAAGGTGAAATGCTGTACTTCCATCATGGTGAATATAAGTTAGTTATCGAAAACCCTAAAGTAATCGATTTAAAAAAGATGAAAAAACAAAAAGGGGTCATTAAAAAGAATAGTGGTGCAGCCTTAATTGATATCGGTGATGATGTGGCATTACTTGAATTTACTTCACCAAACAATGCAATCGGACTTGATATCATTCAAATGATCAACTATTCGATTGAGGAAGTAGAAGCGAATTATAAAGGTCTGGTTATTGGTAACCAAGGGAAGAATTTCTGTGTCGGAGCGAATATTGCTTTAATGCTAATGGAAGCGCAGGATGACAATATTTTCGAATTAGATATGGTCATCACTCAGTTCCAAAAAGCGATGTTAAAGATAAAATACAGTTCGAAACCAGTTGTTGCAGCCCCGTTTAATATGGCTTTAGGCGGAGGTGCTGAAGTGTGTCTTCCGGCAGCTCGTATTCAAGCATCTTTAGAAACATATATGGGCCTTGTTGAAGCGGGAGTTGGTTTAATTCCTGGCGGTGGAGGAGCGAAGGAGCTTTATTATAAGACGTTGACAAGCTTGCCAAAAGGTGTGGAAGTTGATTTGCAGAAAGTCGTAAACAAAGTATTTGAAATGGTTGCTACGGCAAAGGTTTCCTCATCGGGAGAAGAAGCACGTGAAAATAATTTCTTGAATCTGGTGGATGGAATCAGCGTAAATCCAGATCACTTAATATATGATGCGAAGCAAGTGGTTCTGGCTTTGCATGATCAAGGCTATAGGGCTCCAGTAAAGGAAAAAATTCCAGTAGTTGGCGAATCGGGGTATGCAACTCTGTTACTAGGAGCAGAGTCGATGCGCCTAACAGGATATCTCTCTGAACACGACATGGTCATTGCGAAAAAGCTTGCCTTTGTTCTAGCTGGCGGTAAAGTTCCATTTGGTACAGAGGTGGATGAGCAATACTTATTAAACTTAGAAAAAGAAGCATTCTTAAGCTTAATTTCTATGACAAAATCACAGCAGAGAATGCAACATATGCTTCTTAAAGGAAAGCCGCTGCGCAACTAATCATGATATATGCATTTAGGTAGATTCTTACATTTAAAATAAGGAGGATCCTTATGAGAGAAGCGGTAATAGTAGCTGGAGCAAGAACGCCAGTTGGGAAAGCGAAACGAGGTTCTCTTGCCAAAGTGCGGCCGGATGACCTAGGTGCTCTTGTCGTGAAAGAGACATTGAAGCGTGCTGGCAATTACGAAGGAAGCATTGATGATTTAATCATTGGATGTGCCATGCCAGAAGCAGAACAAGGCTTAAATATGGCAAGAAACATCGGCGCACTTGCCGGTTTGCCCAATTCTGTACCTGCCATTACCATCAATCGCTATTGTTCAAGCGGTTTGAACAGTATTGCCTATGGTGCCGAAAGAATTATGCTTGGATTTAGCGATACAGTCATTGCTGGCGGAGTAGAATCCATGAGTATGGTACCAATGATGGGGCATGTGACTCGTCCGAATACAAAGCTTGCGGAAACGTCACCTGAATATTATATGGGAATGGGGCATACAGCAGAAGAAGTAGCAAAGAAGTTTGGCATCTCGCGTGAAGACCAAGATGCTTTTGCGGTTCGGAGCCATCAAAAAGCAACAAAGGCAATTGCGGCTGGAAAATTTGTTGATGAGATTGTGCCCGTTGATGTAACCATTCATTCTGTTGGTGCGGATTTAAAGCCTGATTTAAGAAGCTATCAATTTACGACAGACGAAGGTGCACGTGAAGGAACCACAATAGATATTCTTAGCAAGTTACGACCAGCTTTTTCACTAACAGGTTCAGTAACCGCTGGTAACGCCTCACAAACAAGTGACGGGGCGGCGGCTGTTATGGTCATGGATCGTGAGAAGGCGACTTCACTTGGCTTCGTTCCACTGGGGAAATTTCGTTCATTTGCAGTAGCTGGCGTACCTCCTGAAATTATGGGGATTGGTCCGGTAGCGGCAATTCCTAAAGCATTAAAACTAGCGGGGTTGGACCTCTCAGATATTGGTTTATTTGAATTGAATGAAGCGTTTGCCTCACAATCGATCCAAATCATCCGAGAACTTGGTTTAAATGAGGAAATTGTGAATGTAAACGGCGGTGCAATTGCCCTCGGTCATCCACTAGGGTGCACCGGTACAAAATTAACGCTAAGCTTGCTTCATGAATTGAAACGCAGAAATCAGCAATTTGGCATCGTAACGATGTGTATTGGCGGCGGCATGGGAGCTGCTGGAGTATTTGAGTTAATTGGATAATGATTTTCTTGGCTGACAAGGAAGGGCCTGACCCTTGAATTCGATTAGGAGGTACGGTAGATGGCTAAGCAAACTGAAACGTTGATTAAAGGCGGCGGTTTTTTTATTGAAGACATTACGTATGATCGAATATTCACTCCAGAGGATTACACGGATGAGCAAAAAATGATTGCAAAAACAACGGAGGACTTTGTCATTAATAAAGTATTACCAGAGGTTGAATATTTAGAGAGCCACGAATTCGATCGCTCAGTGAAATTGCTGAAACAAGCCGGTGAACTCGGCTTGTTAGGGGCAGATGTTCCAGAAGAATACGGAGGACTCGGTCTTGATAAAGTCAGTTCCGCACTAATTGGTGAGAAAATGTCTCGTGCAGGCGGATTTGGAATTACACATGGTGCTCATGTTGGAATTGGTTCTCTGCCAATCGTTCTTTTCGGGAACGAAGATCAAAAACAAAAATACTTGCCACTGCTTGCAACAGGTGAAAAAATTGCCGCTTACGCTTTGACAGAGCCAAGTTCAGGATCGGATGCTCTAGGAGCAAAAACTGTAGCAAGACTGAATGAAAAAGGTACTCACTACGTATTAAACGGCGAAAAACAATGGATAACCAATTCGGCATTTGCTGATGTATTCATTGTATACGCAAAAATCGATGGAGAAAAATTCTCAGCCTTCATCATAGAGCGTGAATTTTCAGGTGTATCTGTCGGCGCTGAAGAGAAGAAAATGGGAATCAAAAGTTCGTCTACACGTACGTTGATCCTTGAAGACGCTCAAGTGCCAGTTGAGAATCTCCTTGGTGAAGCTGGTCGCGGGCACGTTATTGCTTTCAATATATTAAATGTCGGACGTTATAAATTAGGTGTAGGTGTAGTAGGAGGGGCGAAGCGTGCCTTCGACCTTACTGTAAGCTACACGAACCAACGTCAACAATTCAAAACAGCCATTTCATCATTTAACTTAACAAAAGAAAAATTGGCGACGATGGCTTCGAAAATCTTTGCAGCCGAAAGTTCAGTCTACCGTACAGTTGGACTTTTTGAACAAAGAATGAGCCAGCTGTCAGATGAAGAAGTGAAAGATGGCAAAGCGGTTGCAGCATCCATTGCTGAGTATGCGATTGAATGTTCATTGAATAAATTCTTTGCTACAGAAGTGTTGGATTATGTTGTAGATGAAGGCGTCCAGCTACATGGCGGTTATGGTTTTATGCAAGAGTACGAAATTGAACGAGCATACCGCGATTCACGAATCAATCGCATTTTTGAAGGGACGAATGAAATCAATCGCTTATTGGTACCGGGAACATTCTTGAAAAAAGCGTTAAAAGGCGAGTTACCCCTTCTACAAAAAGCTCAAACTCTCCAAGAAGAATTAATGATGATGATGCCTGAGGAACCAAGCGATGAGCCATTGGCACAAGAAAAAATGCTAATGAGAAATGCAAAGAAAATCGGCTTGCTTGCGGCAGGACTTGTTGCACAAAAATTTGGACCTAAGCTTGAGGAAGAGCAAGAAATTCTGGTAAACATTGCGGATATCGTCTCACTTGCATATGCGGCTGAATCTGTTATTCTGCGTACAGAAAAGGCAATAGCTACAAATGGATTACTAAAGAACAAACAAAAGGTTCTTTACACAGAAATCTTCGTTCAAGAAGCATTTAATGAAATCGAGCAGCATGCAAAGGAAACTTTAATTGCTATAGAAACGGGCGATCCATTGCGTATTATGCTTTCTTCTCTTCGCAAGTTAACTAGACATACACCCATCAATGTTATTGCCAAAAAGCGTGAAGCCTCTGTTAAATTAATTGAAGCAGGAAAATTTGTGTTATAGATTAAAAAATGAAATAAAGACTCTGAGAACTTGAGCGTCTTCACTGTTCAGGTATTCTGGGAGTCTTTTTGAATGAAGCGCATGGGGGTGGGGCGTGGGGCTTCGCAAAATTAACTTCGCACCTCCACCATTGTGATTAGGCGAATGTAGCATACTATATTATTTATCCTCCGTGGAAAATGATGGTGTTTTTTACGTCATGTTTATTTTGTATTACGACTAAAAAACGGGTATTCTATCAATAGGTGGTGAGAAAATGGCCTTAACATTTTATTGGTATCCAAAATGCGGAACTTGCCGTAAAGCTAAAAATTGGCTTGATGCACATGAACTTACATACAAAGACATCCATATCGCGGAAAATCCGCCTTCAAGTTCTGAATTGAAAGAGTTGTTCCGTAACAGTGGTCTGGAATTAAAGAAATTTTTTAACACAAGTGGTCAAAAGTATCGTGAAATGGGATTGAAGGATCGTTTGAAAGATGCTTCTGAACAAGAGATGCTAGAGTTATTAGCTTCAGACGGAATGTTAATAAAGCGTCCGATTGTTACAGACGGGAAAACGGTAACAGTCGGTTTTAAAGAAGAAGAATTTGAGAAGAATTGGATTTAAACACTTCCAAATTGGAAAATCTACTTTATACTATAAGAGTGATAGTACTACATACTTGGAGGGATTTACTAATGACAACACCAAAAGAACTACGTTACTCGGAAGAACATGAATGGGTTAAAACTGAAGGTGAAACGGTTCGTATCGGAATTACACACTTTGCGCAATCAGAGCTTGGTGATATCGTGTTTGTTGAGCTTCCAGAAGTAGGCGATGAAATTAAAGCGGACGAGCCATTCGGCAGCGTGGAATCTGTTAAAACAGTTTCTGAATTATATGCACCGATCAGCGGTAAAATCGTTGCAGTGAATGAAGATCTGAATGATAGCCCTGAGTTTGTCAACGAATCCCCTTATGAGAAGGCTTGGATGATCGTAGTCGAACCGTCTGACAACAGTGAAATTGAGAAATTAATGACAGCAGAGTCTTACGAAGCAATGATTAACGAAGGATAACGTGTTAAATGAGGAAGACTGCTGCGACGGTCTTCCTTGTTTTATCGGTCAATTATTGAAATTTCCTGTATGAAGGACATGGGGACGGGTCTTCGCAACCTTCTAATATAACCTACCTACTTAGCAGGTATACTTATTTAATTATAGAAAGTCCCGAAAATCCGTCTCCGCACCGCCGCCATTAGGATTAGGCGAGTAGCGTGCTACAGGATTGATCCTTCATGGTAATGGATGGCGCTTAACTTTTGTACATTGAATGAACTAAAAGATGGGTGATGATGTTGTTCGTGAAGCCTGAGGTTGAAAAAATTCTTATTGTCGAAGGTACTTCTGATAAGCGTCAAGTAAAAAAGATCTTGAATGAAGATATTGAGATTATCTGTACAAACGGGACAATCTCTTTAGTTCGATTGGATGAACTTGTGGAAGAGTTGGAAGACAAAGATGTTTATATCCTCGTAGACGCAGATGATTCTGGAGAAAAACTTAGGAAACAGCTGATGCGTGAATTGCCCAATGCATCCCATATTTATATAGATAAAATGTATCGTCAAGTGGCGGATGCCCCGCTAAAACATCTTTCAACTATGCTACTTTCAGCTAAAATAGATGTGAAAATGAAATTTTTAGAATAGAGGATAGGTATTACCATGCAAGAATGGAATGAAAGAGAATTAAATGACGCGATTCAACAAAAGGATACTTTTTGCTTATATTTGTATACCCCGATGTGTGGAACTTGTCAGGTCGCTTCAAAAATGCTAACTGTAGTGTTAGAGATGTATCCTAAATTAAAAAGCGGCAAGATGAATATGAACTATATTCCAGCCATCTCAATACAATATAAGATAGAAAGTGTCCCTTGTTTGTTGCTTATTAAAGAAGGACAATTGTTGGAGAAAATTTACGCATTCCAATCTGTCCCTTATTTGTATACTCTCTTAAAAAAGCTGGAATTGTAAAGAAGGCCCAACAACACTTCGTATCAATGACACGGTAAAAGTCGATGCGTGTGAGGTATGGGTCTTCTTAAGTTCCCATTTATCCGGCAGCAATATTTGACGTAGGGCAAAATAAAAATAAAGTTGACGAGCACTATAGGCCGTGATATATTAGTCCTAAGATTAATTTACCGAAAATTAAAATAATTTCTTATCAAGAGTGGTGGAGGAACTGGTCCTACGAAGCCCGGCAACCGGTATGTAATATCATACACGGTGCTAATTCCAGCAGAGTATTAGCTCTGGAAGATAAGAAGAGTTGATAAAAACCTCTTCTTAAAGAGGTTTTTTTTGATTCTCATCCACTTAGTTTGCCAGGGCGAAAAATAAGGAATAAATGACGAAAAGGGAGTGGATTTGCATGGGAGAAGAAAAAAACAATTATCGATTTGAGACATTAAGTGTACACGGTGGGCTTGAGGCTGACCCGACTACTGGAGCTAGATCATTACCAATTTATCAAAGTAATGCTTTTGCTTTTAAAAGCACAGAGCATGCAGCTAATTTGTTCGGTTTGAAAGAGAGTGGTTATATTTATTCAAGAATTCATAACCCAACCGTAACGACGTTCGAGGAGAGAGTAGCGTTATTAGAGGGGGGCATTGGTGCATTAGCAGTATCTAGTGGTATGGCTGCAATCACGTTAGCGATTATGAATATCGCAGGTGCGGGGGATGAAATTGTAGCTGCATCCACTTTGTATGGCGGTACATATAATTTATTTGCCAACACACTTCCGAAATATGGGATAAAGGTCCATTTTGTATCACCTGATAGTCCTGAAAACTTTAGAGAAGCGATTACTTCACGAACAAGAGCGGTATTTGCGGAAGTGATCGGGAATCCAAGTTTGCGTGTTTTTGATATTGAAGCAGTAGCAGATATTGCACATGAAGCAGGTGTTCCGCTCATTATCGATAGTACGTTTGCGACACCATATCTATGCAGACCGATTGATTTTGGCGCTGATATTATCGTTCATTCCGCAACAAAATGGTTACTGGGGAATGGCACGACAATGGGCGGAATCATTGTAGATGCAGGAAAGTTTAATTATAATTCACCGAATTTCCCAGGATTTACTGAACCAGATCCAAGCTATGACGGAATGGTGTATAGTGAAGCATGTGGCCCAGCTGCATTTATTACAAAAGCTCGTGTTCAACTGCTTAGAGATTTAGGGCCACAATTAAGCCCGCAGAGCGCATTTCAATTTGCGGTAGGATTGGAAACATTACATGTGAGAATGAAGGAACATATTTCGAATACGAAAATTATCATCGATTATCTACAAAATCATCCTGCGGTTTCTTGGGTCAACTATCCGGGTAATGAAGATCATCCTGATAAGAAATTGGCTGATAAATATTTACCAAAAGGAGCAGGATCCATTGTCACATTTGGCATTAAAGGTGGCAGAGAAGCGGGAGCAAAACTGATCGACTCTATTCGCCTTTGGTCTCATGTTGCGAACGTTGGGGATGCAAAAAGTTTAATCATCCATCCAGCAAGTACGACACACCAACAGCTTACTGCGAAAGAAATTGAGAAAGCTGGCGTAAGCGAAGATTTGGTACGTTTATCAGTGGGGATTGAGAACGCCCAAGACTTAATCGATGATCTTGAACAAGCAATCGAAAAAGCTACTGGCATCCATTCACTTACGGTAAAATAATTTTTTCCACTCTTAACGGGCAGTAAGATCCCAACCTTAAGATTCTAAGCATGCTAAAAGAAGATAGGTGGGATCAACTGCCTGTAAGGGTCCGATTGGATAGATACAATGAATCTTACCGATGCATGAGCGGAGATAAAGTTTGTGCCCATGATGTGTGTCACAAAGACGAAGACATGAGGACGCGGCGTACTGTCTCTGATTCATTGAATAGAGTTTGTACTGTCGAATGATCGAAGCAAGAGCGAAAATCTAAGCGACAGTAGAATAAGACTAACAATCATTGAGGGATGAAGAAAACCCTCAATGATTGAAGTTTCACTTTATATAAAAACGATTGTTGGCAAGTTTTTTTAACAGACTTTCATAAAATAGAAATATAATACATTGACACTCTATCTTTTTGCATGGTATTATTCCAACGAAAACAAAATGAACTTTAATTGATGATTCATCAATTTCTTATACTTGTTTGCTCTTATCAAGAGAGGTGGAGGGATGTGCCCGATGAAGCCCGGCAACCGGCAAAGCTATTGCTTTGAAAAGGTGCCAATTCACGCAAAGCTAATTGCTTTGGGAGATGAGAGAAAGGTCTTTTTTTCATAATGCCTTTCTGCTCTCTGCAGAAAGGCATTTTTTATTTCCAATGATGCAAATAAACAGTGCATGAATGGAGAGGTTCGTGAAATCTTATTTAGTAGAAGGTTTTTACAAACAACATGAGTAGGTTCATAGGTTTTATTGCATAAAGAGGTGAGTTCAATGATAACACTGTCGAAAGTTAGTAAGGTATTCAGTACCAAATCTTTGCAATCCCAGCCGATTAAGGCTGTTGATGAAGTCAATTTAACAATTAACAAAGGTGAAATATTTGGAATTATTGGATATAGTGGTGCAGGAAAAAGTACCCTCATCCGAATGCTAAATGGTTTAGAAACCCCATCAACGGGTTCTGTCGTTGTTGCAGGAAATACGATTTCGAGCATTAAAGGTCGTAACTTGCGTAAGGCGCGTCAAGAGATTAGCATGATTTTTCAACATTTTAATTTATTGTGGTCTCGTACTGTTCACGATAATATCGCGTTTCCGCTTGAAATTGCCGGTGTAAAGAAAAGTGAACGCCAAAAACGAGTCAATGAATTAATTAAGTTGGTCGGTTTAGAGGGCAGAGAAAATGCCTACCCTTCCCAATTAAGCGGTGGACAGAAGCAAAGGGTTGGAATAGCACGAGCATTAGCGAACAACCCAAAGGTACTCCTTTGTGATGAGGCGACATCTGCACTTGATCCGCAAACAACCGACTCGATACTAGAGCTTTTGGTGGATATTAATAATCGATTAGGATTGACAATTGTTCTAATAACTCATGAAATGCATGTAATTCGTAAAATTTGTCATCGGGTTGCTGTCATGGAAGGCGGTAGAATTGTTGAGCAAGGGCCAGTTCTAGACGTATTTCAGAACCCAGCTGCACAAATAACAAAGCGGTTTGTTCAACAAGTAACTGAGCCTGCGGAAACGAAAGACACTGTGGACCATTTACTCGAGAACTATCCACAAGGCAAGGTTGTTCAATTAACTTTTGTAGGAGAGAATACGGAAAGTCCGCTGATTACAAAGCTTATCCGTAATTTTCAATTGGACGTTAATATCGTACAAGGGAAAATTTCACAAACTCAAAGTGGATCGTATGGCACATTGTTTATTCATATGGATGGCAGCGATGAGGAAATCTCCCGTGCAATCACATACATCAAAGAACAGCAGGTTGGCGTGGAGGTGATCTCAAATGCTGAGTAATTGGTTTCCGAATGTAATTTGGGAAAATCTATGGTTAGCAACGAAGGAAACATTATATATGACAGGGATTGCTTTAGTTGCGACTTTTGTAATAGGAATCCTGCTAGGGTTATTATTATTTTTAACATCCAAAGGACAGATGTGGGAAAATAAAATGATTAACATCATTATCTCAGCTGTTGTCAATATATTCCGCTCGATCCCATTTATTATTCTTATTATCTTATTAATTCCGTTTACGATTATTGTTGTAGGTTCAATGCTAGGTGCAAAGGCTGCTCTCCCTGCCCTAATTATCGGGGCTGCTCCCTTTTATGCGAGGATGGTCGAGATTGGCCTCAGAGAAGTGGATAAAGGTGTCATTGAAGCGGCGAGATCGATGGGCGCTAAAACGAGTACCATTATTTTTAAAGTATTATTACCAGAATCTATGCCTGCTCTTGTTTCCGGAATAACCGTTACAGCTATCGCGTTAGTTGGTTATACGGCGATGGCTGGTGCTATTGGTGCAGGGGGACTTGGAGATCTTGCTTATAAAGAAGGTTTCCAGAGAACGAAAAATGATGTAACGCTGTTGGCAACAATTGTTATATTACTAATTGTGTTCGTCATCCAATTTATTGGTGATTTAATAACTTCAAAATTAGACAAACGATGAGATGGGGGTAAAGGAAATGAAAAAGAAAAAATGGTTTCAAACTTTAGCAATTGCATCGACATTATTATTAGGTTTGACAGCATGTGGAACAAGTGCTGATAAGAAAGAAAGTGACAATGGTTCGGCGGATGAGAAGGGCTTAACAAAGCTAGTTATTGGGGCTTCCAATGTTCCGCACGCTGAAATTCTTGAGAAAGCAAAACCAGCATTAAAAGAAAAAGGAGTCGATCTTGAGATTAAAGTTTTCTCAGATTTTATTTTGCCAAATAAAGCATTGGCTGCAAAAGAAATTGATGCCAATTACTTTCAGCATCTTCCGTACTTAGAGGAAGAGATTGCAGATAAGGGCTATGATTTCGTTAATGCTGGCGCTGTGCACATTGAGCCGATTGGGATTTACTCTAAAAAGTATAAAAGTTTAGATGAAATCCCTGAAGGCGGAAAAATTATTATGCGTGATGCTGTATCAGATGAAGGAAGGATTCTTTCTATTTTCCAAGAGCATGGTTTGATTAAATTAAAAGAAGGCATAAATAAAACTAAAGCAACGATCAATGATATTGTTGAAAATCCGAAGAAACTTGTATTCCAACCTAATATTGAAGCGGCATTACTTCCACAGGTCTTTAATAATGGTGAAGGGGATGCTGTAGTTATCAATGCAAACTATGCATTAGATGCTGGACTTGATCCGATAAATGATCCAATTGCAGTTGAGTCAGCAAAAGACAATCCGTACGTAAATATTATTGCCGTTCGTGCTGGTGATGAGAAACGTGAAGACATTAAAGCATTAGTAGAAGTTCTACACTCAAAAGAAATTCAAGATTTCATTATGGAAAAGTATAAAGGAGCAGTTTTACCTGCTGAATAATAATTGTGAAGAAGGGTGTCCCAACAAATGGGCCAAGCCTCGACTGCTGTTTACAGTTTAAAATAAGTGCTGAATCACTTATAAACTGTTGAATAAGCTCGGGGTAAGGTCATTATGGGACACCCTTTTTTCGTAAATTTTGCAACTAGAACGGGATTAACAATCAGTGTGGGATCAAGAAAACTCCACTGATTGAAGTTTTACATTATATTGCATAGCATTGTTCCGTAATAGTAAGAATATTAGTTATATTCTCTAGCTGATCATGTGTAATCGGCTCTGTGACGGGTATATGGATTTTGAAAAGTAAATTGCTGAGATGTTACACTAAAATCCAATAAAAAATGGAAGGATTGATTCATTATCAACTCTCTAGAGTTAAACGTAACGAGCGAAATGGAAAAGGCGATGCAACAATCACACGGAATAGGCTACAGTGAGTATAGCAGGCGATTGGATATTCGGCTCCAGGTCGAGAAACGAAGAGAGAAGGATTATGAAGAAGGCAACCGAATCGTGAATAATCTGCAACGTCAGATATATTAATAATTCCATTTGATAAGTAGTCGAAAGATCGGTCGAAGTCCACGTAATGGATAACGGCCGGTCTTTTTTGATCTCTGTAAATATAATTTGTTTGAAGGTCATTGAGACGGGGATTTACGATTTAATAATATAGCTAAGCTACTTAGCTGGTATATGTTATAGATCATGCTCTAAACTGTTACCATTGTGATTAGATATGTGTAGCGTGCTACATGATTTTATCGAATGGTGGCGTTTTAAAGTCAGCCAGATTTTGTATGAATAATTACAATGAATCGAATCATTATTCATTTTTTTGGGAAAAATAAATGGATGTATGTAGGAAAACTCTTGTTATGGGCTTTACTTGCAATGTGTACCGGAAAACACTATCCTTTATAGTAGAAAAGCATTTTAATTAGTTGCTTACAGTTTAAATTTGATATAAGATTATAATGAGAATAAAGTGAGAATCATTTTAACGGTCATAGAAAAGAAGGTATCTTACTTTCTAGCTATAAAATAGGATTTAGATCACGGAGGTATTACTATGTCAGGTTCAACATTAACGATTAAAGATCTTCATGTTTCAATTGAAGGAAAAGAAATTTTAAAAGGTGTTAACCTTGAAGTCAAAGGTGGAGAAATCCATGCAATCATGGGACCTAATGGAACAGGTAAGTCTACTCTTTCTTCAGCAATCATGGGACACCCTAAGTATGAAGTAACTAGCGGAAGCATTACATTTGACGGCAAAGATGTTCTTGAAATGGAAGTTGACGAACGTGCCCAAGCTGGTCTTTTCCTTGCTATGCAATATCCAAGTGAAATCAGCGGTGTAACGAATGCAGACTTCCTTCGTTCAGCGATTAACGCACGCCGTGAAGAAGGCGATGAAATTTCACTTATGAAATTCATTCGCAAAATGGACGAGAAAATGGATTTCCTTGAAATGGATCAAGATATGGCTCAACGTTATTTAAATGAAGGGTTCTCAGGCGGAGAGAAAAAGCGTAATGAAATTCTACAATTAATGATGATTGAACCAAAAGTTGCAATCCTAGACGAAATTGACTCTGGGTTAGATATTGATGCTCTTAAAGTTGTATCAAAAGGGATCAATGAAATGCGTGGCGAAGATTTCGGTTGCTTGATCATCACTCACTATCAACGTCTATTGAATTATATCACTCCTGATTTTGTTCACGTTATGATGCAAGGACGTGTTGTTAAATCTGGCGGTCCTGAGCTAGCACAACGCCTTGAAGCAGAAGGATACGAGTGGATTAAAGAAGAATTAGGCATTGAAGACGAAACTGTTGGCCAAGAAGCGTAAGTAGGAGGATTTGCCATGACTACCGAAACAAAACTACCAGTTGAACAAGAGTATATCAGCTCTTATTCACAACAAAACAACGAACCAGCTTGGCTGACAGAACTTCGAGTTCATGCATTTGCAGGACTAGAAAATCTGCCGATGCCAAGACCTGATAAGACGAAAATAGATAAATGGAATTTCACTTCTTTCAAATCTCATACTGTTGAAAGTGAAGCATTCACATCATTGAATGACCTTCCTGAAGCTGTGAAATCACTTGTTGATTTAGAAGAAAGCAAAAACTTATATATCCAACGCAATAATACACCTGCATTTTTCAGCTTATCAGAAGAGTTGAAGGCTCAAGGAGTTATTTTTACAGATATCTTCACAGCAGCTCGCGAACATGGAGAACTTGTACAAAAGTATTTCATGAAAGACGGTGTAAATGCTGATGAGCATCGCCTTGTAGCATTCCATGCTGCGTTAATGAACGGTGGAGCATTTTTATATGTTCCGAAAAATGTTGAGATTAAAGAGCCGATTCAATCTATTTTCTTAGTGGATCATACAGATACTACATTATTCAACCATGTATTAATTGTAGCGGATGACAATAGTTTAGTAACGTATGTAGAAAACTACATTTCTACGGTTGAATCAGCATCTGGAATTGCAAACATTGTGACGGAAGTCATTGCTAATGCTAATGCGAAAGTCACTTATGGAGCTGTTGATACACTTTCTTCAGGATTTACTACGTATGTGAACCGACGAGGTGTAGCAAGTCGTGATGCTCGAATTGAGTGGGCGCTTGGGTTAATGAATGATGGAGATACGATTTCTGATAACACAACTTATTTAATGGGCGATGGTTCATTTGGAGATACGAAGTCAGTTGTCGTTGGCCGCGGGGAACAGAAGCAGAACTTCACAACGCAAATTATTCATTATGGAAAACGCTCTGAAGGATATATATTGAAGCACGGCGTAATGAAAGAGAGTGCTCAGACAATTTTCAATGGTATTGGAAAAATCGAACACGGAGCAACAAAAGCGAACGCAGAGCAGGAATCACGCGTATTAATGCTTAGTGAAAAAGCTCGCGGAGATGCGAATCCAATCTTACTTATTGAAGAAGATGATGTTACGGCAGGACATGCTGCATCAGTTGGTCGTGTAGATCCACTTCAATTATACTACTTAATGAGCAGAGGAATTCCAAAGACTGAAGCAGAGCGCTTAGTCATCCATGGTTTCCTTGCACCAGTAGTAAGTGTACTTCCAATTGAAGGTGTTAAGAAGCAACTAGTTGAGGTAATTGAAAGGAAAGTTAGATAATGAATCCATACGAAATTCGTAAGCTTTTCCCAATTTTAGATCAAGAAGTTAATGACCAGCCTCTAGTTTATCTCGATAGTGCTGCGACTTCACAAAAGCCTAGCGCAGTTATCCAATCCATTGAAGATTACTACCGCGGCTACAACTCCAATGTACACCGCGGAGTTCATACACTTGGAACAAAAGCTACGGATGCGTATGAAGGAGCCCGTGAAAAGGCTCGCAAATTCATTAATGCCTCACTGATGGAAGAAGTTATTTTCACGCGAGGCACTACAACTTCTTTAAATATAGTAGCGAAAAGCTATGGTGGCGCCAATCTATCAGAGGGTGACGAGATAGTCATCTCTTATATGGAACACCATAGCAACATCATTCCATGGCAGCAGATTGCTAAGCAGACGGGTGCTGTCCTGAAGTATGTTCCACTTCAGCTTGATGGAACAATCTCTATTGATGACGTTAAAGCAACGATCACAGATGCAACAAAGATTGTTTCAATCATGCATGTTTCAAATGTATTAGGTGTAATAAACCCAGTTAAAGAAATTGCGCAGATTGCTCATAGTCATGGAGCGATTATGGTGGTAGATGGTGCCCAAAGTACACCGCATTTAAAAGTAGATGTTCAAGATTTAGATTGTGACTTTTTTGCTTTCTCAGGTCATAAGATGGTCGGACCGACTGGTATCGGCGTATTATATGGCAAGAAAGAGCATTTAGAAAAAATGGAACCAGTTGAATTTGGCGGAGAGATGATTGATTTTGTAGGTCTATATGAATCGACATGGAAAGAGCTCCCTTGGAAATTTGAAGGGGGAACTCCAATAATAGCTGGTGCCATTGGTCTAGGAGCAGCCATTGACTTTCTTACTGAAATTGGCTTAGACAATATTGAGGCTCATGAGCATCATTTAGCTGCCTATGCACTAGAGAAAATGGCAGAGATTGAAGGCTTAATGATTTATGGTCCGCTTGATCCGATGAAGCGAGCTGGAGTCATTACGTTTAATATTGCTGACGTTCATCCACATGATTTAGCAACCGTGCTTGATATGGATGGAATTGCCATTCGCGCAGGACATCACTGCGCACAGCCATTAATGAAATGGCTTGATGTATCAGCAACAGCACGTGCCAGTTTCTACCTGTATAACACCGAAGAAGATATTGATAAGCTTGTACAAGGGCTTGTCAAAACAAAGGAGTATTTCAGTAATGTCCTTTAATAACTTAGATACACTTTATCGACAAGTCATTATGGACCATTATAAAAAGCCTCGTAATAAAGGCGTTTTGGAAGATGGAAACTTAACTATTGATATGAATAACCCGACATGCGGCGACCGAATCCGTTTAACGATGAAAGTGGAAGATCAGAAAGTAGTCGATGCGAAATTCGAAGGTGAAGGGTGTTCGATTTCAATGAGTTCAGCTTCGATGATGACTCAGGCGATAAAAGGGAAAGATATTGAAACGGCAGTCAAACTTTCAAAAACATTTTCCGAAATGATTCAAGGTAATGAATACGATGATACTCTAGACCTTGGTGATATTGAAGCCCTTCAAGGAGTTTCGAAATTCCCTGCTAGAATTAAGTGTGCAACATTAGCTTGGAAAGCGATGGAAAAAGGGTTGAAAGAGTGAAACTTCCATTAGTGGGGGGCATCTCCCATTGATGGTTAGTTGACTGCAATTACGGATTTACAGGCTGTTCATCGACACCAGATGGGGTATTACAGCCTATTAACCTGGAATAAATAAACACAATGAGTAAGAAGCGTCTCTGATGAGGGGTAGACTCTAATGAGACATCCTTGCCATTTTGAAATGGAGGAAAACGAGCTATGGCTAAGAAAATGCCTGATATCGGTGATTATAAATATGGCTTTGCGGATAGAGATGTATCGATCTTTCGTTCAAAACGTGGTTTGACAAAAGAAATCGTCGAAGAAATCTCTCGTATGAAAGAAGAACCGCAATGGATGCTTGATTTCCGATTAAAGTCATTGGAACTTTTTTATAACATGCCAATGCCACAATGGGGCGGCGACTTAAACAGCTTGAATTTCGATGAAATTACGTATTACGTAAAACCATCTGAGAAATCTGAGAAATCTTGGGATGAAGTTCCAGATGAAATTAAACAAACGTTTGATAAGTTAGGAATTCCTGAGGCAGAGCAAAAGTATTTGGCTGGGGTTTCAGCTCAATATGAATCAGAGGTTGTTTACCATAACATGAAGCAAGATCTTGAAGACTTGGGAATTGTTTTTAAGGATACTGATTCAGCGCTTAAAGAAAATGAAGATATTTTCCGCGAGCATTTTGGAAAAACTATTCCACCATCAGATAATAAATTTGCTGCGCTAAACTCAGCAGTATGGTCTGGTGGATCATTCATCTATGTTCCTAAAGGTATTAAAGTAGATACGCCACTACAAGCTTATTTCCGAATCAATTCGGAAAACATGGGACAGTTCGAACGTACACTAATTATCGTTGATGAAGGCGCAAGCGTACACTATGTTGAAGGCTGTACAGCACCAGTTTATACAACAAATTCACTTCATAGTGCGGTTGTAGAAATCATCATTAAGAAGGATGCTTACTGCCGTTATACGACGATTCAAAACTGGGCAAACAACGTATATAACCTAGTTACGAAACGGGCAGTATGTGACGCGAATGCGACGATGGAATGGATTGATGGAAACATCGGATCTAAATTAACGATGAAATACCCTGCTGTTATTCTTAAAGGAGAAGGCGCACGTGGTCTAACATTATCGATTGCAATCGCAGGTAAAGGACAGCACCAAGATGCAGGAGCGAAAATGTTGCACTTGGCACCGAATACGTCTTCTACTATCGTATCCAAATCAATCTCGAAACAAGGCGGAAAAGTAACGTACCGCGGAATTGTTCACTTTGGACGTAAAGCGGATGGTGCTCGTTCAAACATCGAGTGCGATACGTTAATTTTGGATAATAGTTCAACTTCTGATACAATTCCTTACAATGAAATCTTAAATGATAATATTTCATTAGAACATGAAGCGAAAGTATCTAAAGTATCAGAAGAGCAATTGTTCTACTTGATGAGCCGTGGAATTTCTGAGCAAGAAGCTACAGAAATGATTGTTATGGGCTTCATTGAACCATTTACAAAAGAACTGCCAATGGAATACGCCGTAGAAATGAACCGTCTTATCAAGTTCGAGATGGAAGGATCTATCGGATAATACTTCCTAAACCACGAAACCTGCCGATTCACTCGGCAGGTTTTTCTTTCGGGAAATAAAACTGGGAAATGGGGTCTGACCCCTTAAAGGAGAGGTTCGATGATTTATATTGGTGTGACTGGTTGGGGGGATCATGATAGTTTGTATGGGGCTGGGGTTTCGAAACGTGATCGGCTACGGGAATATGGGGCGCATTTTCCGACGGTCGAGGTCGATTCGTCGTTTTATGCAGTGCAACCCAAACGGAATAGTGATAAATGGGTCGCTGAGACGCCTGCATCCTTTCAGTTTGTTGTGAAAGCTTATCAAGGGATGACAGGACATTTGCGCGGAGAAAACCGCTATGAAAGTAAAAAGCAAATGTTTGATGCATTTCACGCTTCTCTCGAGTCTTATCAAAAAGCAAATAAACTCGCAATGGTCTTATTTCAGTTTCCGCCATGGTTTGAATGTAATCGTGAAAATGTGAATTACTTACGCTGGTGTAAAGCCGAAATGGGTGATGTACCCATTGCTCTAGAATTTCGCAATCAAAGCTGGTTTGGACCGGGGATGTATGAGAAGACACTTTCGTTTATGGAAGAAGAGGGTTGGATACATACAGTTTGTGATGAACCACAAGCAGGAAATGGTTCGGTGCCACTTGTTCTCGTGACGACTGATCAAACAAAAGCACTTGTCCGATTTCACGGTCGGAATGTTCATGGTTGGCAAAAGGCAAGCGGTGGACAAGATTGGCGTGAGGTCCGCTATCTCTACCGCTATAACCACGAAGAATTGCAACAATGGGTAAGCAGGCTCAGAAAACTTGAAGAAACGGCTAAAGATGTGTATGTTTTATTTAACAATAATTCAGGTGGGGACGCGGCAGATAACGCGAAACAAATGATTGACTTACTCGGAATTGAGTATGGTGGATTAGCCCCTAAACAGCTGGATTTATTTTAAATATAAGATTAAACGCCCACATGGTATGAGCTCTATTCCGTATTAACGGGCAGTCATATATAATGGGTCCATATCCGTATTCTTTCTAAGAGGATAACTTTAGAGGAAGTATGCCTTAGCTGGGCTTTAAATTATTCGGAGGCATATTTGGATACATAGGGGGAAAAACATTGTCAGAGATCATCCATTTATATCACACAAATGATGTCCATAGCCATTTTGAAAATTGGCCTCGTATCGCTCATTTTTTACAAAAAAGAAAAAATCTGCATCAGGAGACTGGCGAAGAGATCCTCCTTCTAGACATCGGTGACCATGTTGATCGATGGCATCCCTATACAGAAGGGACACTCGGTAAGGGAAATGTAAGTTTGTTGAATGAATCAGGGTACCAATACGTAACGATTGGTAATAACGAAGGAATTACACTCCCGAATGAAGTATTATCTACTCTTTATGATCAAGCAGAATTTAAAGTTCTAGTAGCAAACTTGTATAATAAAAAAAGAATCCGTCCGAAATGGGCACATCCATATTTCATACATACTACTAATCATGGTACGAGGATCGCCTTGATAGGAGTCACCGCTTATTTTCATAAATTTTACGAGAATTTAGGCTGGTATTTAAATGAGCCTTTTGCTGAATTACAAAAACAACTTAAAGCTATTCATAATCAAGCGGACTTCGTTGTCGTCCTATCACATTTAGGCATTCATGACGATGAAAGAATGGCTGCTGAATTTCCCGAAGTGGATGTGATACTTGGAGCACATACCCATCATATTCTACACCAAGGAAAAATGGTTGGAAACTCACTTCTATGCGGGGCTGGGAAATATGGTCAATTTGTCGGGCATGTTGAAATCGAGCTGGATGCAAATCAATCGATCATTCGTAAGAAAGCACAGTTATATGATACGAATGAGTTGGAAGAAGCACCGAACGAAGATCAATGGGTTGAAAATGTACGTAATGCCGGTGAGAAGGAGCTTGAAGATGTAATAGCTATCCTGCCAGAACCTATTGAAAATGACTGGTTTCAACCATCTCCGCTACCTAAACTACTCTGTGAATCGTTAAAAGAATGGACAAATGCAGACTGTGCTTTCCTCAACGCTGGTCTTCTTTTAGAAGCATTGTCGAGAGGACCTGTGACAAAAGGGGATATTCATAGAACCTGTCCTCATCCTATTAATCCATGTGTAATTGAACTAAATGGTGCAGAATTAAAAGAGGTTATTTTGCAATCAAGAGATGAAGAATGGCCACACATTCAGTTAAAGGGATTAGGCTTTAGAGGGACCATCATGGGCATGATGGTGTATGAAGGGATTGACTTTGTGGAGAATGATGAAGGACTTATAAAAAAAGTCATGATTAATGGAAATGAACTACAGGCTGATCAAACATATAAGCTAGCGATTCCAGATATGTTTACTTTCGGTCGTTTTTTTCCACAGATCAAGCGGACGGAAGCAAAAGAATATTTCATGCCAGAATTTCTGAGAGATCTTTTAGCCTGGAAATTAGGTAAAGAATAAGCTTGGACAATAACACATAATGGCCCTTTTATTCATACAGTATGATGAATGAAAGGGGGCGATTACATTGATGAATGTAACTCCTATTACGATAGCTGGTAAGACATTTATCGGTATTTCTGTAGCCTTGCCGAAAACAAACTTACTGGCTATTGCTTCAGAAACAGGATATATCATGTGTGGTGCATTAGATGTTGCTTTGCTCAATGAAAAATTGGGCGCCCGCAAAATTATTGCTGGTCGTGCAACAGGTGTACGTACACTTGAACAGCTGCTTACGGCGCCGTTGGAATCGGTAACGGTAGAGGCAGAAAGATTGGGAATTTCCGTTGGCATGAAGGGCAGCGACGCATTATTGCTCATGCATGAGTGACATATATAGCAATGTGAAAGAGGGCGACTATAAGGGCCTAACTCTTACAAAATGATCTGTATTAAACGTTTGTTTGATACTAGATATTGCAATGTGGAGTCTAGCCTTAGCTTTAGTCGGCCTTTTCTCTGTGGAAATGGGGCGGGGCCTCACAAAATCAGCTCCGAACCGCCACCTTTATAAGGTATTACGCTTCATAGAACCTGAACATTATTCATCGTTAGGCTTTAGAGAAGGAGCTCATGGACGTTTCATATGTAAAAGTTAGGGAAAAAATTAGAATGGCTTAAAAAAATGTATGTAGTACCGATAAAATACAATGTAGATAATAAAAAATGAATGATGATGTATGTCATATTTTTTGTCATGAAGGGCATGAGGACGGAGCTTCGCGACTAACTAAAATAGTCAATCTACTATGTAGATCTACTTCCTTTATTAAGAAAGTACTCCAAAATCCAGCTCAGAACCGCCACCATTGTGATAGGTGGAGTGCGTGCTACAGGATGGACCTTCATAGTAAATGGTGGCGTTTTGTATGAAAATTTCAATGTTTCAGTTATAGAGAGGATACAGAACATGTTATGAGGCTACTGAAAACACAAGCGTTAAAGCCGGGGATGCGGCTAGGAAAAAGTATTTTTAATGACCGGGGAACGATTCTACTAGGAGAAGGCTGTGAAATATCGGACACAATTAAACGAAGATTACTCTCATTGGATGTTTCTTTTGTTTATGTCGCAGACGAGCGAACGAAAGATATTAAAGCAGAATCTACCATCTCGCACGAATTGAGAAGAAGAACTGTTAAAACCATTGAGAATATTTTTCTTGATGTTAAATCCAAGAACATGCAGGAGTGTTCGTTTGTAATTGAAGGGAAAACACAACGAATTAGTAAATTACTTGGAAACATTACAACTGAAATCAAAAATAGTGAGAAACTTTTGACATTGCTTTCAGATGTTTATATTCATGATGATTATATCTTTAACCACTCTATAAATGTGACATTATATACTTTAGCAATTGCTAAAGAAATGAAAATGAAACCTAAACAAATGGAAATTCTCGGTCTCGGTGCAATCCTTCATGACGTTGGAAAAATGCTAGTTCCGCCAGATATATTAAAAAAGCCAGCAAGATTATCTGAGGAAGAATATTCTATGATTAAACAGCATTCTGAATTTGGATTTCAGCTGCTTAGAAAAATTCACTCCGTTCCACTTTTAGTTGCTCATTGTGCCTATCAACATCATGAGCGTTTAGATGGTTCAGGCTATCCTCGTGGTTTATATGCAGATGATATCCATTTTTTTGCTAAGATTATTGCTGTTGCAGACGTATTTGATGCCGTCACATCGAATCGAGTATATCGGCAAGCAATGCTCCCGCATGAAGCTCTGGAAATTTTATATGCAGGCTCTGAAACTCAATTTGAAGCAAAAATTGTCGAAGCATTTCGGCGCTCGGTTACGATTTATCCAGATGGCTTAACTGTGCAATTGAACGATGGGCGAAAGGGAGTCGTCTCATCGCAAAATGCTGGAATAAGTGATCGACCAGTTCTGCTAATCATTGAAGAAAATGGTATAGAACTTGAACATACATACTTCTGTAATTTAAAAGATCATAATCATTTGTTGATTACGAGCTGTTTAGTAGATGATTGAAGAGAAAAATGAGACGAGTACTTAGTAACTTATTTTAGATGAGCAATTTGATAGGGAGGTACGCCCTGATCAAGATTGCTCATCTTATATTAAGGCTCTTTTCGTAAAGATTGGTGTTTTTAGCAAGTAACAAATTTGAGCAGATATTGATTGTCGTGGAAGGTGGGTGACACCTGCTTAGAGAAGCGTGTTGAGGGAGACCCTGCAAGTACGAAGCACTGAGGAGGCTCCTAAGTCCGCCAGCGGAAAGCGAGTACCTGTAACGGAAATCAATCCAAGTCGTGTAAAACAGCCTATATTAACGAAGTCCCTCAATAAGCGCTTTGGATTTTATCCCGCATGACAGAAAGTAAAACCCTCACGTTAAGGCTTACAGGAATCGAGGAAGCAGAGGGTGGGGGATAACAGCCTGATTGATGAGATACAGGGAAACTTACAGATACGTGAGCAGGAGGTTTAGAAGAACGAGACTAACAACCAGTGGGAGAAGAAGAAAACCCCACTGATTGAAGTTTCACTTTATTGTTACTTTGACAGTTCTTTTCGTTCCCATGCACGGAGATGTGGTGTAGGATCAAAGCTCCATTCAATTTTTCCATTATCTTTATACATTCCGAAATGAAGATGGGGAGGAAACTTACCGGAAGTTCCTGGAGGTCCATAGCCTGTACTGCCTACCCCACCAATTACTTGTCCTGGTTTTACGATATCTCCCACCTTAATCCCATCTTTAAAGCCATTTAAATGGGCGAAGTAATGATACGTATTATTAATATCTCGAATGCCAATTCGCCATCCGCCGTATTTATTCCATCCTTTCATTTCAACTATTCCATAACACGTAGCGCGTACTGGTAAACTATAGTGGGCAAAGATGTCTGTCCCTTCATGAGATCTCCGACCGCCCCAACCGCGTGCAACTCCCCACGTACTGCGATACGTATAGTTAGTCTTTACCGGGACAGGAAATGCTTTTTCTTGTAAATCTATCCGATTGAATTTCTTGAATAATTTTGCATTGCCCATAATAATCCCAACAGCTTTATCTCTTTTATAAAAATTCCATAAGCCAATTCGGATATTATCCTCATCTGACCCATATGCCAATAGAAAATTAGCGAATGTAAATAATAAGTCTTCATCATTCGTAAGATCGGCAACGTGATCGCCATTTCCGTCCTTTCCTATGCCATTGAATACGGAGATGGAATATGGATTTGTGTCCTCTTGATTCGGATTTAAGGCACCGCTCCATTGGGCCGGCTTTATATGAATAGAAATATTACCCTTTACGGATTCTACATCATTTCTTGCCTGTCGAATACTGCGTTCATATTGGTCGGCAGCCGCAAGGTAATACCATGGAAGTTGAACAGCGGTTTCCATATTTTTAAATAATTCTAATCGCTTTTCCAGCATTTCCTTTTCTGATATTGCTGTTGATGAAGCAACAGAATGGCTTTCAGGAAAACTAAGTATGGAAAGCAGCAGAAATGATAGCATGATTTTATGCTTCACTTTCTAATTCTCCCTTCTGATGGTAATGAATATCGTTAGTTTGCTGAAATAACAGAGAATTAATTTAATTAATTTTTCCCAATTGACCGATTTAGTTGTATCCGCTTGCTTTATTATGATATTGTGACACTAGTAGGCAATGTAACCCAACTTTTTCTAATAAAGAAATGGAGTGAGCATCTTCATGACCACCAAAGAAGAATATCTTCGTAAACCAGATTGGTTGAAGATCAAACTGAATACGAATGAAAATTACACTGGCTTAAAAAAAATGATGAGAGAGCAGAACTTACATACAGTATGCGAAGAAGCAAAATGTCCTAATATTCACGAATGTTGGGCCGTTCGTCGGACTGCGACTTTCATGATTCTTGGGGCGATCTGTACAAGGGCTTGTCGCTTTTGTGCTGTAAAAACAGGTCTTCCAACTGAATTGGATTTGGCAGAGCCAGAACGTGTTGCAGATTCAGTGGTAACGATGAACCTAAAACATGTCGTTATTACTGCTGTAGCTCGCGACGATTTGAAAGATGGAGGCTCCGGTGTATTCGCTGAAACCGTGCGTGCCATTCGTCGAAAAAACCCATTTACTACAATTGAAGTATTGCCTTCAGATATGGGGGGAGTTTACGAAAACTTAAAAACCCTTATGGATGCAAAGCCAGATATTCTAAATCATAATATTGAGACAGTTCGTCGCTTATCTGATCGAGTCCGTGCTCGTGCCAAATATAATCGCTCACTTGAGCTATTACAGAGAGCGAAGGAAATGTACCCAGAAATTCCAACGAAGTCGAGTCTTATGATTGGTTTGGGCGAAACGAAAGAAGAAATCATTGAAACGATGGACGATTTACGGGCGCATGATGTTAATATTATGACAATTGGCCAATATCTACAGCCATCCAAAAAACATTTAAAGGTGCAAAAGTATTATAGCCCTGAGGAATTTAACGAATTAAAAGAAATCGCTTTGACAAAAGGATTCAGCCATTGTGAAGCCGGACCATTAGTGCGTTCTTCCTATCATGCTGATGAACAAGTAAATGCTGCTGCGAAGCATATGCAAGAACAAGGTGAGAAAATTCTTGAAGCGAAATAAATAGATTAACAAAAGGGTCAGACTCTACAGGTACTATATACCGTTAAAAACAGTATATAGATTGTAAGGTCAGACCCTTTTGGGGCCGCTTTTTTTGATATGGTATGAAGATTATCGATTCGTATTCATACGCTCATCTTTTTGATGGATCATTTCTCCGTTTTCATTTTCTCCTTTGCTATAATCTTTTCCTTGTGGTGATTTCAACATATTTTGAATTGTTTTGTCGATAGTATGGTCGATATTATTTTGATCGGAACCTCGAGTTGCGAAGTTTTCGATATCTTGAGCAAGTTTCCAATTATCACTTACATATGCGTGATAATAGCGGGGAACAACTGACATAGCAGTTCTCTTCACTTGATCAGCGGTTTCCGATCGGTTTGATGAGTTGGTTTCATATACGACAAGAACATCCTCATCTGTAACAAGTGAAGCCGCACGTTTTACGTTCGGCAGTGATGCTGTAAGCGAAGTAATAACACTAGCCAATTGTTCCCGATCAATGGCTACATTTTTATTTGCGACGTTTGCAATATTTTTGCCGTTAATATTTGTACTGTCCATTCGAGTAAAGCCAAAATCAGATCCTTGATTGGTGCTATTGTTATAATCTTCATCATAGTATTTGGTTGGTGAGTTAACTTTAACTGGATTTGAGATGTTGTCGGTTACTTCACTTCCTTGTTCCTTAGGAGCGGAGCAACCTGCAAATAACGTAATAGAGCATAAGCTTAACGCTAGAACTGCTTTTTTCAATAAAAACACCTCCTAAGAGATAGGATGAGCAAATACCGCTAAATTTCGCTTAGTAATTGCTGGCTAATCAGTTATAATTTAAGTAGGAATTGGAATAAGAGGTGAGATGGATGATAAGCATCAATAATTTAGCCTATGACATTGTAGAAGAACGAAGAGATGGCTACAATGAAGAAGCATTTAAAGCTCGTTATAGTGAGATATTGACTAAATATGATTATATTGTGGGTGATTGGGGATATGGACAATTACGTCTGCGCGGTTTTTTTGAAGATGATAACCAAAAAGCTACGTTTGATACAAAAATTAGTACATTAACCGAATACCTTTATGAATACTGTAATTTTGGTTGTCCATATTTTGTTTTAAAGAAAATAAAGTGAAACTTCAAACAGTGGGGGGCTTCTACCCCTTCTGCCTGTAAGTCCCGTTCTACTGTTGATCAATTAATCGACAGTACGGACCCGATTACCTCTATCTCACCAATCGGGATTTTACTGCATGTGAATGCAGGATAAACTAAACAAGCACTAGAAAAGGGTCTGACGTCACACTCTATCTTCCGTTTTAAACGGTATGTAGTAGATGTGGAGTCTGACCCTTTCTTTAAGTGACAGTTATTCTTCCTCTAATCAGGAGTTGTAGAATGTGGAGCTTGTTCGTGATTGTCAGGATCGTCATGGGGTGGGTGGGCACCATCCATTTGACGAGGCAGACTTTCATGAAGCGATTTGTATTCGTAATTGAAGGCACTCGTATAGCGCTGTCCTTCTTTCCATGGAGAGCTTTTATTTTCAACAGATGTCATCTCCCCACGTGGGGCTCCATAAGGTCCTTCAGGCAGTTCTTCAGGAAGTAAATCATTCTTTTGTTTTTCCACATTTGAGATCTCGTGGAAACGGTTGTTATCATTCATATCCAACATCCTTTCTACTTCACTGTAAATCTTAGGTTGTCCTTTTCTGTTGAAAACATGAGGTAGTGCATTACTTTTTTCAAACATAGACTTTATACAACAATTGTGAGAACTATGATAAAATTATAGTAGTATCATCTTGCATTATGCTGAAATCTAACAAGAATATAGTCGTTTAATTAAGTTGCAAACAGATATATTGTGGGGGTTTTTAAAAGATTTTAATAATCCTACATTAGTCGAATAAGAACACATAATACATAGAAAATTATGTTTACGCCAAGACTAGAGAAGAGGGACACGGTATCCTTTTCAAATTAGAAAGGATTGAATATCTTTGTATTTTGTTGACAGACAGCAAATTGAAAAACATTTACTACATTTGGAACAGCGGCTTCGCATTTTCGAGGAACAGTCGAATTGGGATAATGAGCTTGCTAGCCTTGCGCTTTGCCGACTTGTTCAGACTTCCATTGATGCTATGTTAGATACAGGGAATGCGATTATTGATGGCTTCATTATGCGCGATCCAGGAAGTTATGAAGACATCGTGGACATTCTATTGGATGAAAAAGTAATTGATGAAAAAATGGCCCATCAATTTAAGCACATTCTTCCGCTTAGAAAAATGTTGGTTCAGGACTATTTAGTAGCAGACACGAAAACGGTGGCTACCGTTTTTAGCGAAAATATCCAAGCATTTATCGAATACCCTAAAGTCGTAAGGAATTATTTAATAAATGAACTAGGTCCAGTTTCAGCATTCAAGAATTAACAGAAATGAAGAACGAGAGGGATCATATGAAGAAAGAATATAAAGGCTATCTGATTGATTTAGATGGCACTATTTATCGAGGAACTGAAGAAATTAAAGAAGCAGCTGGTTTTATTGAAGGCTTAAGAAGCCGAAATATTCCTTATTTATTCGTGACAAATAATGCATCTAGAACTCCAGCGCAGGTGGCTCAAGTGCTTTGTGATTTTGGGATTGAAACGGCAGCTGATCAAGTTTTCACAAGTGCGATGGCGACTGCGACCTTTATTGCAGAACGTCAAAGCGAGGCCTCTGTCTATGTTATTGGAGAAGAAGGGCTTTTGAATGCAATTCAAGAAAAAGGATTTACCTTAGCTGATGAAAACCCTGATTTTGTCGTAATGGGCATTGATCGTAAAATCAATTATGAAAAGCTCGTAAAAGCTTGTCTTGCGGTACGGAATGGTGCAACCTTTGTTGCGACAAATAGTGATGCAGCACTTGTAACTGAACGAGGTCTTCTTCCGGGCAATGGCTCGATTGCCTCAGTCATATCTGTATCAACAGGGATACAGCCTATTTTTATTGGCAAGCCGGAATCCATTATCGTTGAACAAGCATTAAAGGTTCTTGGTGTTGATAAGAAAGATACCATTATGGTCGGCGATAACTATGATACAGATATTCTTGCCGGGATTAATGCGGGGATAGATACATTGTTAGTACATACTGGTGTTACAACGAAAGAATTATTGAAAAATTATCAAGAACAACCGACACATGTTATTGATACATTAGCTGACTGGAAGTTCTAAAAAGAAGAAGCTTGGGTATGTTACTCTACGTCCAAGCTTCTTTTATTTGTTCTAATAATCATTTTTGGATAAAGTGAAACTTCAATCTGTGCCGCTATCTTCATCCCCGATCCTATGCTTCAATCGATTCTTCTAAACCTTAAAGTAGGGATTTACTGCCCATTAATGCGGGATAAACACTCTAATTACTTTTTGCTTTTAGCTCGGTGCGCCAATCTACTTGAAGCGGCAGCGGCAATGGCACCGACGATATCATCGAGAAACGTATGGACTTTTCCTGTACTTTTATCATTCAAATACTTCAGAATACCTGGTTTTTGCTTATCGATATAACCATAGTTCGTAAAGCCGATTGATCCGTATACGTTTACGATGGAAAAGGCAAGGATTTCATCTACACCATACAAACTTTCATCTATTTCCACGATTTTTTGCAGAGGTTCTTCCAGCATCTTTTTTTCAGCAAGGACATCGAGTTGGATGCCGGTCAGAATCGCATTTTGGACTTCGCGTTTTGATATGACCCTTTCTACATTTTCAATACAGTCTTTCATTTCAAGGTTTTCATGGTAACTTGCTTGTAGATACATCACGAGTTCCGCAATATCCTCAATTTTTACGCCTCTTTCTTTTAACCATCTTCTTGCTGTCTGTTCAGATACGTTAATAACTTCATCCATTACAGATCACCCGTTTCGTGTTTGATAGTGGTAACTATGTATAAACATGTTTATTCTAATTTTTTAATAAACATTCAGAAAATTGAATGTTCTTCATATATATAAGGAAAAGTACATATTATTCTTGTGTTTGTACCTTTAAATTGCCCGTTTTCTCGGTTTATATCCTTCTTGAAAAACTTAAATGAGTATCACATAAATGAAAGGTGCGGATAAATGTGATTGAGGAGATTATATTTGAATCGTATGGGATTACGCCAGAACGTGAGGAAGTTTTAGGGAAATACCCTTCCTTTATTTCTGGTCCAACCATTTACAGTATTATTCCGCTTGGCGAAGTGGATCAAGAAGAATTGCAGGAAAGAAAGATGATGGCCGATCAATTAATTCAGCAAGGTGATCGATATATAGCTGAATTTGTAATGGCGAATCATGGTAGTTATGTATCGGAGGCAGAAGAACAGCCATTCGTACTTGTGGCCGTTCGAACTTTACATGAACCGAGAAGTCAACAGCTCGGTAGGAAAATCGCTAAATTTCATTATCGAGCACGCGGTATTCCTACGGCTATTAAAGCTTGTTCGAGAATTGGTCAGTGGAAAGAACTTTGGGAACAGCGGATTGATCAGCTTGAGCAAATTTGGAATGAGAAACTGAAGGCGCATCCGAATAATCCATTTGAAAAAGAATTTATTGACTCCTTTCCTTACTATATGTCATTAGGTGAAACCGCGATTCAATATTTGGTTGATACCGAAATTGATGATACACCAATAGCTAGTGATAGTGGTACGGTTTGCTATGATCGATTTACATCTGAGACGTGGAGCGGGAAATATTGTATAAAAAATCCGTTTGATTGGATATTTGACCACGCAACCAGAGATGTAGCGGAATGGGTTCGCCATCATTATCTACATAATCAACATACGTATCAGCCGGGTGTATCCACATTTATGCGTGAATATCAAACGATTGGACCACTTTCAAGCTTTTCTTCTCGATTGCTTTATTCACGTTTATTGTTTCCAATCCACTATTTTGAAGTGGTAGAAGAGTATTTTTCAAGTCCTAAAGAGGCGAGAGCGAATGAATTGGAAGAACAAATTCAAATGATCGCAAATACTTCTGCTTATTACCAAGAATTCCTTCGCAGTTTTTATGAGATTGCCCAAATCCCATCCAAACGGCTTCAGCTTCCAGATGTAAGTTGGTTGTGAATGATGCTTACATTTTTATCCATACATTCCTTCTCTTATGATATGATGAGTGAGAATATAAGAGAGAAGGATTTGAGTTCAATGAGGAAACCTTATGTTTTTATTACAAGAAAGATTAACCGAGAAGCATTGATAGGATTGAACGAATCATTCGTCGTGAACATGTGGGAATACGAGGAGCAGCCTGTCCCACGAGACATTTTACTGGAAGAAGCAGCAAAAGCAGATGCATTATTGACCATGCTATCTGATAAAGTCGACCTAGAATTGTTGGATGCTGCGAGAAATTTGAAAGTTATCGCGAATCTTGCCGTTGGATATGACAATATAGACGTTGCAGCTGCAACTGAAAGAGGAGTCACTGTATGCAATACACCTGATGTATTAACGGATACAACGGCAGACCTGGCGTTTGCGCTATTAATGGCAACTGCAAGAAGAATTGTTGAGGCGGCTGAAATCGTAAAAGCAGGGAAATGGACGGGATGGAGTCCGCTATTACTTGCGGGTCATGACATCCACCATAAAACAATTGGGATCGTAGGAATGGGGAAAATTGGCGAGACTGTTGCAAAACGTGCTACAGGTTTTGATATGGAAATTCTCTATCATAATCGTAGCAGAAATACAGAAGCTGAGGAAAGATTAGGTGTTCGTTACACAAGCTTTGAAGAGTTAATTACAACGGCTGATTTCATTGTTTGCCTAACGCCATTAACAGATGAAACAGCAGGAATGTTCAATAAAGAAGCATTTCAGAAAATGAAGCAGTCAGCAATCTTTATTAATGTTTCCAGAGGTGCAGTTACGGATGAAGACGCTCTATTCGAGGCACTTGTGAAGGGTGAAATAGCAGGTGCTGGTTTAGATGTATTCAAGCAAGAACCGATTGGTAGCGACCATCCATTACTTACTTTACCAAATGTCGTTGCTTTGCCCCATATCGGTAGTGCGAGTGCAGAAACGCGTCAAGGAATGATCATGCTTTGTATAGAAAATATTTCGCGTGTCCTTTACGGCGGGCAGCCTAAAACGATTGTGAATCCCTAAAAAAATTATTAGCCATCACGAGAGATGGTGTCCTAAAGGGTCAGACTTCACACTTTATATACCGTTTTATCGTGTCATTCACGATAGATTAACGATATATAGATGATGTTGGGGCTGCCTCTTTCACTTTATGGCATCTTACTTTCTGGCTTATAACAAATTCGTAGAATTATAGAAAAAACATTATCTAACTATTGAAAAAATAAAAAAATACAGATATAATGTCTACTATACAAAAACAAATGTATTTTCTATAAAAACAAATGGGGTGGAGCCGTATGAAAGCAATATCAATTGGATTATTAGGCCTCGGTACGGTCGGATCTGGGGTTGTCAAGATTATTGAACAACATCAAGATAAGTTGATGCACCAAATTGGGTGTGCTATAAATATTAAGAAAATCCTTGTGAAAGATTCTACGAAAGATCGTCAGGTTGCTATAGATAAGAGCATCTTAACATCCAATGTAGATGAAATTTTAGAGGATCCTGAGATCGATGTCATCATTGAGGTTATGGGGGGAATTGATGAAACGAAGGATTATCTTCTTCGTGCAATCAGAAACAAAAAACATATTATTACAGCCAATAAAGATCTAATGGCCTTATATGGGTCACAGTTATTAAAAGAAGCAACTGCGAATGAATGTGATTTATTTTATGAAGCAAGTGTTGCTGGGGGAATTCCGATTCTTCGCGGACTTGCGGATGGACTGGCCTCTGACAGAATTACGAAGATGATGGGAATTGTGAACGGTACAACGAATTTCATCTTAACGAAAATGAGTCAAGATGGAAGCGCCTATGAAGAGGTATTAAAGGAAGCTCAGAGCTTGGGATTTGCAGAAGCTGATCCTACAGCTGATGTGAGCGGACTGGACGCTGCAAGAAAAATGGCGATTCTTTCTACGCTTGGATTTTCGATGACCATTGATCTTGAAGATGTTACGGTGCAAGGGATTACCGAAATTTCTGAAGAAGATTTAGCATACAGTAAGAAGCTTGGTTATACGATGAAGCTGATCGGTTTGTCCTCAAGAGACGGCGAAAAGGTTGAGGTTAGCGTACAGCCTGCTCTATTGCCTGAACATCATCCGCTAGCATCTGTGCATAATGAGTATAATGCTGTCTATGTGTATGGCGAAGCGGTCGGTGAAACGATGTTCTATGGTCCAGGTGCTGGTAGTCTTCCAACGGCTACTTCTGTCGTGTCTGATTTGGTCGCTGTGATAAAGAATATGCGACTTGGTGTGAACGGCCGTAGTGCAGTTGCACCACAATACCCGAAAACGATGAAAGAACCATCTGAAATCCATGCGAAATTTTTTATTCGATTACATGTGAAGGATGAAGTGGGTGTGCTTGCCAAGATCACGATGCTGTTTGCAGAGCACGGAGTAAGTTTTGATAAAATCCTTCAGCTTCCGTTAAACGAAAAAGGTTCATCTGAAATTGTCCTTGTTACACATCACGCAACATTAACTGAATTTGAAAAAATCCAACAAAAACTAAATGATTATGAAATGGTTAAAGAAATCAAAAGCACGTATCGTGTTGAAGGAGAGAATGGCAAATGAGCTGGAGAGGCCTATTAAGCGAATACCGAGAAATGTTACCTATGAATGAGAACACACCTGATTTATCCCTACATGAAGGAAATACGCCTCTCATTAAATGTGAAAACCTTTCTAAGGAATTGGGAATTGAGCTCTATGTAAAATACGAAGGCTTGAATCCAACTGGCTCATTTAAGGATCGCGGTATGGTGATGGCTGTTGCTAAAGCAGTTGAAGCAGGCAGTAACGCCATTATCTGTGCATCAACAGGAAATACTTCCGCTGCTGCTGCTGCCTATGCAGCACGTGCGAATTTGAGATGTATCGTTGTCATTCCAGAAGGAAAAATTGCGATGGGCAAGCTTGCACAAGCCGTGATGTATGGGGCGGAAATCGTCTCTATTGAAGGTAACTTCGATGACGCTTTGGAAATTGTTCGAAGTATTAGTGAAAAAGCGCCGATTACACTTGTTAACTCTGTAAATCCATACAGAATTGAAGGACAAAAAACGGCAGCATTTGAAATTTGCGATGTTCTCGGTTCGGCTCCAGACATCTTAGCTCTTCCGGTTGGAAATGCCGGAAATATTACGGCCTATTGGAAAGGGTTTAAAGAATATAACGAACAAAAGCAAACAGGCCTACCGGAAATGCGGGGATTTGAAGCAGCAGGATCAGCTGCTATTGTTCATAACCGTGTCATTAAAGAACCGGAAACGATTGCGACAGCGATTCGTATTGGCAATCCTGCTAGCTGGAAATTCGCTGTTGAAGCTGCAAATGAGTCAAATGGAAAAATTGATGAAGTGTCAGATGAAGAAATTCTTGAAGCGTATCGCTTACTTGCACGTTCTGAAGGTGTATTTGCTGAACCGGCTTCATGTGCTTCCATTGCAGGAATCATCAAACAACTACAGAATGGTGAAATAAAAAAAGGCAGCAAAATTGTCGCTGTCTTAACAGGAAATGGATTGAAAGATCCGAATGTTGCCGTCGATCATAGTGAGATTAAACCACAATTGCTGCCAATGGATGAGAAAGTGATCTTAGAACATTTGCAACAAGGCTTGGTTCAGTCATGATTGGAGAAAGTGAAATGTTTTACATCCGGGTCCCAGCAAGTACAGCGAATCTAGGACCTGGATTTGATTCAATTGGTATGGCGCTCGGTTTATATTTAGATATTCAAGGTCAATATACGGATGAATGGAATATTATCGCTTTGTCGAAAGAACTTGAGAGTTTTCCTAGTGATGATTCAAATTATATCGTTACGATTGCTAAAGAAGTTGCTGGACATTATGGAAAAGAACTGCGACCATGCAGGTTGGAAATTTCAAGTGAAATCCCGCTTGCAAGAGGTTTGGGTAGCAGCGCATCTGCAATCGTTGCTGGAATAGAACTGGCCAATATTGCTGCTGATTTGAACTTGTCTACGCAAGAGAAATCAAGGCATGCTTCTATTTTCGAAGGTCATCCTGACAATGCTGCAGCATCAGTAATGGGGGGACTAGTTGTTGGCTGGCATTCTGATGATGAGACAGATGTGCTTTCATTTCCAATTGAAGGAATTAAGGCCATCGCTGTTATCCCAGATTATGAGTTAAGGACAGAGGACTCGAGAAATGCACTTCCTGAAAAATTGGTATTTAAAGATGCCATTCATGGGAGTGCAGCTGCCAATGTTTTTTTAGGAGCTGTTCTGTCGGGGAATTGGCCATTGGCTGGAGAGATGATGAACCGTGATCGCTTTCATCAAACTTATCGGGCTCATTTAGTACCGCATTTACCACGGATCGAAGCAATGGTAAAAGCTAACGGTGCTTATGGTACTGCTTTAAGTGGAGCTGGTCCAACGGTGCTATGTCTAGTTCCAGAAAATGCTGCTTGTAACGTCCAGAAATCGCTTCAAAATGAATTCCCTGATTTCGATGTTAAAGTTTTGGATATTGATAACGAAGGCAGCAAAACATTCGTTTTAGCTGACGAACATACAAAACTTGAATGGCGTTAATACTCATCAGTTATTATGAAGGGTAAATTATGAAGCAGGCCACATTCGCTTAATCATAATGGTGGCGGTGCGAGCAGATTATGCGAAGCCCCGTCCCTTTTCCATAATAAAAAGCTGACTACCGTTCATGCGCAATGCAAAGGTGTCAGCTTTTATTCAATTATCCTATTAGAATACTTGTTCTACTTCAACTACTCCTGGAACTTCTTCTAGAAGAGCACGCTCTATACCGGCTTTTAGGGTAATTGTAGAACTCGGACAGCTTCCGCATGCACCAAGCAGACGTAATTTAACGATCCCATCCTCTACATCTACAAGTTCACAGTCACCGCCGTCACGAAGAAGAAACGGACGAAGCTTATCAAGTACTTCTTGTACTTGAACTTCAATCGTTTGTTCAGACATTACAATCGACTCCTTTCATACTCTTATTATAATAGCATGATATGAAAAAATCCAACGGAAAGATTATTGGAATTTTGGAACCTTTTTATTATCGTTTTAGTAAAAATCAGGTAAAATGAAAGTAAGAATACATGTAAAAGGGAGAAAGATATGGAAAACAAGCTGATTGAAATACAAGTGTATGGAGCTGAACAGATCTGTGCAAGCTGTGTAAATCTGCCATCGTCAAAGGACACGTATGAATGGCTGGAAGCAGCTCTATCCAGAAAGTTTCCCGGCCAGCCATTTGCCATTACTTACATTGATATCTTCCAACCGCAAGAAAATCCTAAACGTCAGGAGATGGCTGAAAGGATTATAGAAGAAGACTTATTTTATCCGCTCATTCTCATTGGTGATGAAATTGTTGGTGAAGGAAATCCGCGCCTTAAAGCAATTGTAAAGGAAATGGAGAGGTACGGGTATCAGACTCTCGAAGCATGAAAAAAATAGAGGGTATCCCAAAAGGTCTGATCATGCACTCTATAACAAAGTTCATAGTAGCACTTTAGCTTAATATGAACTGTATATTGTAGTGTGGGGTCTGACCCTTTCGTTATAGGGGATATCCTCTATATCAACTAATTATCCATTATGATACTTGTATAGCCATAGAATACCTGATTTTAATAAACGTGCCATTCTTCCTGTGATCGGGCGTTCACCGACAAGACCGAAGCCATGTTTGCTACCAAGAGAGCCAAGTGTTCCTTTTAGTTTAATGACTGGGAAGCTTTCAGGTAGTGGCTCGTTTGCCCATTTTTTCACTAAAACAGTAACGATTTGTTCCGCTTGACCTTCGGCTAATTGAGCACTTGGAGCTTGCGGTAAGCTTGCGCAGTCACCTACTACAAATACGCTGTCGTCATTTGGAAGGAAATGCTGTGGTGTAAGGATAACCCGCCCTTGTTTGTCTTTTTTAACATCAAGGTCGCGGACAATTTTACTCGGCTGAATACCGGCTGTCCAGACGATTACATCACTATGAACTGGCTCATCGCCATTATAAAGTGTATTCGGTTCAACTTTGGTGATATTTGAATGATGAACGATATCGATCGTGTGTTTCTTAAACCAGCTTTCAACGTACGTGCTTAATCGTTCAGGGAAGGCCGACAGAATATGCGGACCGCGGTCAAATAACCGAACATGTAAATCAGGACGGCTTTCAATTAGCTCACTTGCTAATTCTACTCCACTAAGCCCACCGCCAACGATGGAAACAGTAGCACCATTGCCTAAGTTATTCAAGGCTTGATATGTTTGGCGTGTTTTATCTATTGTTTGAATGCTATGTGTGTATATATCTGCACCTGGAATGTTATGGAACTTATCTTCACAACCTAAGCCAATGACTAAATCATCATAAGAAACAGGATCTTGATCTTTAAGAATAACTTGTTTATTTTCTAAATCTACAGAAATAATTTCTCCATATACGGAATGAAGCTTAGGGTGTTCTGGAAAAGCTACCCGAATATGGTGATCTGGAATTGTTCCTGCAGCAAGTCCATAATATTCAGTTTTCAAGCAATGATATGGGTTGCGATCGATGAGTGTAATGGACATATCGTCTGGAAGTTGATTTGGAAGTAACTTTTGCAGAATTCTAATTCCCCCATATCCACCGCCAAGTATAACTAAATTCTTCATTGTGAATATCCCCTTTGTTTGTTTTGCATAATAATTATAAAGCTCTCTTAAAATGCCCAGTAAAGGTTTCGCTCCTTTTTGGACATCTCCACTTTACTATGTTCTACCTACCCCTGATTGTTTCTTGTTTCTATGCTGTTGCATCGTATATATTCCAATAAAAAGTATAACGAAGTTAGGCTAAAACTACAACCGCATCGACTAAATTAAAAGAGATTTACCATTGTGTTTTGTTTGACTAATCTTTGGAAGTAGAGTAAGATGTTCTGTTAGTAATAGTGAGGTGAGGGAATGAAACCGCTAATTGAATTTTGTGTCAGCAACTTGGCAAGCGGTTCGCAGCAAGCAATGGAGCAGTTAGAAAGGGATCCGGATTTAGATGTAATTGAATACGGCTGCCTCAATTTCTGTGGGATATGCGCGCGTTCCATGTTTGCCCTTGTAGATGGAGAAGTTGTTACAGGAGAAACGAATGAAGATCTTGTGAAAAATATCTATCAACAAATTGAAGACAATCCGTTGTTTTAATATATAGATCGATTAAATAAGAAGAGGTGTCCCAGAAGATTAGGCCAAACCTGCTGTAAACCGTTATTGTGTCATGTACACTTTAAACGAAATATAGTAGATGTGGGGTCTGATTCTTTAAGTTGTGGAACAACCTCTTTTTTGTTTGCAGGACATGGGGACGGGGCTTCGCGACTTACTTATCTAGCCCATCTACTTGGCAGATATCCGTACTTTATTAAGAAAAGACTTTAAAATATGGCTCCGCACCGCCGCTATTGTGATTAGGTGAGTGTAGCGTGCTGTTGGATGGATCCTTCATGGTAAATAGTAGCGTTTTAACGCCGTATTCGTTTTGTGTGAAGCAACAAGGACCGACTTGGTTCACTTGCTTTACAGATCCACCCCTTAGTAGGATTAGTTATTTTATCTTCAACTAGTATAGTGGTGTTTTAACATCATGTTTTCTTCAGGATGTTTTTACGAGTTGATGAGTTCGTGGTCTTGGTTATTGTCCCGTTGTTCTCGAATGTCCTGCCAGCGTTCTTTGGCCATTTTAATAATGGTTGTTTCAGTAGCTCTGCTTTGTTGCTCAATGATTATGGAAAAATATTTAACCGCTGTTTGTATATCAGAAATGCGTCGGGACAGTTCACCGATTAAATATAGAATCCGCACTTCAGAAACTTGCGTACCCTTAAAGTCATCTGTTGAGTAAGATTCCATATATTCCTGTCGGGCGATTTTTAAGAATCGTATTTCTTGCTCATGATCTTTTTTTCCTCGGTATAGCCAGGCGAGACGTAAGAAAATTCCAGCTATTGTGATGTGCTTTTCCTTTTTCAAAATCGCAGAATAGCCAGCTAGTTTATATGTACTGATTGCATCTTGAATGGTTCGTTTGTCTCCGAAGTGGTGTGGAACCCAGTGCGCGGATATCTTTGTTTGAATTTCTTCCTTAGTAAGCGGAGGGAAATATTTTGAGAAATCGTCTGAACTGGAAAAGCCGCAACATGGACAGACGTGAATATTATAATAAAGAGCATTACTTTCTTCGTCATTGTATGAAGGGCAAAAGTCAGTATCGTATGCGATTACTTTCACAAACCGTGAGCGGATTTTCTTAGATGTAAATGAATGTTCACACATTAGGCATTTCAATTGTTTATCGTATAACGGTTGTATTGTCTCCACAATGCCCACCCCTTTAATCAAAAATAGTTCTATATACTTGGTCTTATATTCCTATTATAGAGGATGTTTAGAAAATATGCTGTACTATTTTCCTATAGGTATATCGGAAAGTTGAGAATAAAGGTTTTGATAGTATATACTAGTTGTAAAGCATTCCTTATGTAAAATGAAAAAAGGAGGGTTTATCATGAGTCAAGTTGTTACAATTACGGAAGCAGCTTCTTTTCAAATAAAAGAAATGATGAAACATAACGGTGAAGAAGGTTCTTTTTTACGAGTTGCTGTAAAAGGAGGCGGCTGTACGGGGCTTTCTTATGGAATGGGCTTTGAGCCAAATGCTGGTGAAGCAGACGAAGAGCTTGAACAGTTCGGAATAAAAATCCTTGTTGATAAAGAAGATGGTCCAATCTTAAACGGGACAGTCATTGATTATAAACAATCGCTAATGGGCGGCGGTTTTACGATTGAAAATCCTAATGCAATCGCATCATGTGGTTGTGGTTCTTCATTTAAAACGGCCAAAAATGCTGGTACACCTGAAAACTGTTAACAATATTGATATAGATAATGAAGGTGTCCCAAAAGGGTCTGACCTTGCACTCTAGACACAGTTTATAGTAGTAAAATACTAACTATAATCTGTATATAGTCGTTGCTGGGTCTGGCCCTTTCGTTATGACAGCTTCTTTTTTTATTTTTCCATTTGTTTTCGAAATCATAGCTATCAGAGGAAAAATATTCACGACCATTATCATTGCAGGAATCATTGGATTAGTCATATTTATTATTGCTATTAATAAAAGGCTCTTTTCGTAAAGATTGTTGTTTTTAGCAAGAAACCAATTCGAACAGATGTTGATTGTAGTGGAAGGTGCGAGACTCCTGCGGGAAAAGCGTGTTGAGGGAGACCCCGCAAGTGCAAAGCACTGAGGAGGCTTCTGAGACCGCCCGCGGAAAGCGAGTACCTGCAACGGAAATCAACCCGGGTTATTAGTGTAAAAATGATTGAAAAGCAACAAAGTATGTGAAAACAGCCTAATAAAAAGTAAAATGAAGGAGTTCTTTTTTGATTTCCTCGTTTTACTTTACAATATTTTTTAACAGAGCCTTAAATAAAAATGAGACAGGTAAGTATCCTATCCTGTCTCATTGCAGTTTCACTTTATTCAAACATCGAAGTACTATGCAGCGGCTGAACTCTTGCTTTAGGGTCCATATATTGCTTCGCATTGTTAACGGCTGTTGGTGCTTCACCAAATCCGCTTGCGATTAGCTTGACTTTTCCGTCGTATGTGCAAATGTCACCTGCAGCATAAATGCCAGGAATATTTGTTTCCATTTTGGAATTTACGACGATGTTATTTTTCTGGATGTCAAGGCCCCAGTCTTTGATAGGACCAAGAGAGGATACAAAGCCATAATTGACAATAACTGCGTCCACATCATGAACTTCACGATCTTCACCCTTAGCATCTTGTAGTACGACTTGCGTAATTTCAGTGCCGTTACCAATGAACTCAGCTGGCACGTAAGGTGTTTTGATTTCGACTTTCGAATTCTTTAAGTTTTCTACGCTGTGTTCATGCGCACGGAATTTATCGCGACGGTGAACAATCGTTACTTTTTCAGCAATCGGTTCAAGCATAAGCGCCCAGTCAACTGCTGAATCGCCGCCGCCGAAAACAACGACTTTCTTACCTGCGAAATGGTTTAAATCATTGATAAAGTAGTGAAGATTGCTTTTTTCGTATTGAATGGCATCTTCGATTTCGATTCGGCGCGGTTGGAACGCTCCATTTCCAGCTGTAATAATGACTGTTTTCGTAAAGTGGACGTCATTTTCAGTTGTTAGCTTGAAGACACCATCCTCTTGTTTCTCCACCGTTTGCACAGCTTGTTCGAGCACAATCGTTTGTTCGAATTTCGCCATCTGCTCTTTTAAATTATCAATTAACTCTTGAGCACGTACTTTAGGGAAACCAGCGATATCATAAATATATTTCTCTGGATATAGCGCCGATAATTGTCCGCCTAGTTGTGGTAAACTTTCAATTATTTTTACAGAGGCTTGTCGCATTCCGCCATAGAATGCTGTGAATAAACCGACAGGACCGCCCCCGATTATTGTAATATCGTAAACCTTTTGATTTTCTTCCAACATGAATCCCTCCATTTAGCGTATCAACTTTTCCTGGATTAACAGGCTGTAATACCCTCGCATCAATTTTTGTACAAAGAAAAAATAGGTAGAGATAAACAGCCTGTTAATCCCCGATTGGTGAGATACAGTTGAACCAATCGGGTTCGTAGTGTCGCTAAATAGAAGCAGTACCTGCGATTTAACGACACTAGAACGGGACTAACCATCAGGGGGAGCCCCCACTGATGGAAGTTTCACTTTATGATAGTATTTTAACATAAAACAAGGGAAGAACAGCATGATAATTACATAATATAGATGGAATGTTCGGGAAATTATCTAGAAAAACATAAATTTGCTTGAAAAATGCAAGCATAAATATCTTTTCGAGGAATAGCTTTTCCAAAAAGTAGAATGAATATAAAACTTTACACATTTCTCTTGATTAAGAGAATCTTTCATAACTGTCTCACAATATTTTTATATTCCTTTTCACATTATATGATGAACTCTACAATAAGTATGGGATAACTTGTAAAAGGAGTGAGTAAGAGATGAAAGAACGTTGCCGCAATGTATGGCTCGCTGTATCTGGGCTTGTGATTTTGAAAGATGGAAGATGGTTAGTTGTGAAAAAGAAATACGGTGGTTTAAAAGGAATGTGGTCGCTACCGGCTGGATTTGTAAAATATGACGAAACGGTTGATAAGGCCATTGTGAGAGAAGTTCTTGAAGAAACGGGAATTCATACATCAGTAGCTGGATTAATAGGTGTAAGGAGCGGAGTTATCCGCAACGAAATTAGCGATAATATGTTAATCTTTCGGCTAACACCTTTAAGCTTCGATATTAGAGCTCAGGAGGAAGAGTTATACGAAGCTAAATTTGAAGATCCGCATCTCTTAATGCAAGAAGGCAACCATTCTGTATTATTGGATCAACTTCTTTCTTATAAAAATGAGAGTATGCAGCAAATGCTCGATGAAATGAATCCAGGTAATCAATTTGAATACACGTCATATAAGCTATTTTTATAAGTGTTGAATAAGGATATGGGACGGGGCTTCGCGGCTCACTAATAAAGCCATCTACTAAGCGCGTATACATATTATTAGAATAGAAGGCTGTTTTCGTATACGTTGTTGCTTTTAAATAATATGTACACTACTATCCTGAGTTGATTTCCGTTACAGGTACTCGCTTTTAAGTGGGCGATCTCAGGAGCCTCCTCAGTGCTTCCCACTTGCGGGGTCTCCCTCAACACGCTTCTCAAAGCAGGACTCTCGCACCTTCCGCTACAATCAACACCTTCTCGAATTCGTTAGTTGCTACAAACAACAATCTTTAGCAAAAAGGGTAAATAGATTCCCTTATATCCGGCTTCAAACCTCCACTATGGTGATTAAGTGAGTGTAGCGAGCTACATGTTTGTGGATAAAGGGGGTTTTTAGTGCTAATCAAGTTACTCAAAGTGTTTGCACAATTCATATATTTCGATGTATTCCATTGACGTGTCCTGACTCATTAAGTACACTTAGAGGGAGGCTTTTTGAGGAGGATATGAGAGAATATGGCACTTCCTACATTAATTATTTCTGTTGTACTTTTCTTTATCTTGTTTTTTGGCATCGGTTTTTTATTGAATATGCTATTCCGCTCTTCTTGGATAATGGTCATAATTTTTCCGATTATAGCCATTTATATTGTAAATGAATTAAAGTTGATAGAGTATTTTAGACATCCTGGTGAAGCCTTTGGCGGCTTAGGCGAAAAGTTGGCTGGCCTTTATGCAGCAGATATAACTATTTTATTAAGTGGGCTGGTAGGTGCAATTTTAGCTGGGGTTATTATTAAAGTCTTGAGAAAGAAAGGCTATCAAATGTTTTAAACAAGCAGGCTGTCCTTTGGGCATCCTGTTTTTTCTATGATTTTTTTAGTTATTTGATTGATGATAAAGCTTTTTCTTCTTACATGAATATTTCATTTCTATTCAGGAAAGAAATATAAGATGTGGGAGGAGAGTTTATTAAATGAATAGTATTAAAGTGATTTTGAAAAGAGTAGTAGTTGTATTCTTGTTTGTATTTGCGCTTCATTCTACGTTTTATCATATTACAGGTGTAGAAGCGAAAATCGTAAATAAAGTGATAGCTAATTATAAAAGCAAATGGGAAAAAGCTTTTTCGTTCAATTCGTTGAACGTATTTCATAACAAGGTGCAAGCTTCTTCAAGTGAAGCGAATCAAGATGTGGCCATAACAGAAACTCAAAAAAACTTACAAGATCCAATAAACATTAGTCAATATCCTGTCAAAACAATGGTTGCGACAGGATATACAGCAGGCTATGAATCGACAGGGAAAAATCCAGGACATCCTCTATACGGCATCACTTATTCAGGTGTTAAAGTAAAGCGCGATTTATATTCTACGATTGCTGCTGATCTAAACGTGTTCCCAATTGGCACAATTTTATGGATTCCGGGATATGGCTATGGAGTCGTTGCGGACAAGGGAAGTGCTATACAAGGAAATAAACTAGATTTGTATTATGACACGGTAGAGGATGTCTATGAAAATTGGGGCAAAAAGACATTGGATGTATACATAGTGAAAGAAGGAGAAGGTGTACTTACTGAGGATGCCCTCACTTTACTAAATGAAGATGAAACCATCCAAGTGTTCCGTCAGCAATTCAGGAAAAATATATCAAATTAAATAATGAGACTTCAATCAGTGGAGGTTTCATTATCCCGCTGATTGTTAGTCCCGATCTAAAGACGCTAATTGTAAAAACCCCAGTTCTCTAAAAAAGTAGCTGGGGTTTCTTTATGTGCATTCATAATACCGAATCCAGGCATTCGAGATTGTCGGCATAAAGTTGTACTAGTTTCTAATGAAGGCCCTTATATAAATACGAAAAAGTATAAAATAAAAGCAATGAAGATTCCTGTCAATCCGCCGAAGAATACTTCAATGGGCTTATGTCCAAGTAATTCTTTCAGTTTATGTTGTTTTTGCTGTTCTTCTTTCTTTTGCCAGTCTTTTGCTTCTTGAACGAAAACATTGAAATCAGCCACAAGTTTATTGAGGACAACAGCCTGTTCACCAGCTTGTCGTCTAACACCCGTTGCATCAAACATTGTGATGATAGCAAATACGGCTGCAACTGCGAAAATAGGTGAGGAGATGCCTGACTGAATGCCAACACCAGTCGCAAGTGCTGTTACAGCAGCAGAATGAGAACTGGGCATTCCTCCAGTGGAAGTAAGCAAGGACCAGTCGAGTTTACGCAGTGCAATATAGTGAATAGGTACCTTAATAAATTGAGCAAAGAAGATTGCAATAAGTGATGCAACGAGAGGGAAATTAAAGAATAATTCCATAGATGTCCGCCTACTTTCTTTTTAAAGTGTCCTTTTTTGGGAGTGTTCAAAAGGTCGGATAAATGGCTTGCGTATGCCTTAGTCACCCTGGCTTTCACACGGGAGAAAAACGCTCACCTATGCCTCAATTTTTATCCTCTTTTTAAACACGAACTTCCAGCAAAATATTCATTCGATCTAAATAAATGATAAGTGAAGTAAACTTTTTTATATTCCCCTAAAACGGTTCGATACCTTTAGAGTCATGAAGTTTTACTTTTTAAAACTAGATTATGTATTATATGTATGCCATGATTCTATATTTTTCCTAACTCTATGTTTATATACCAAATGAATATAGCGTTAAAACGCCATTTTTTACGATCAAGGATCAATCAAGTAGCACGCTGCACTCGCCTAATCCCAATGGTGGCGGTGCGGAGCCGGAATTTTGGATGTTTTCTCGATAAAATAAGTATACCTACTAAGGAGATTGCCTAATTTAGTAAATCGGGAAGCCCCGTTCCCATATCCTTATACTAAAAGTTAATCATGTAAACTTCAAGAGTGGCTAGAGACGGAAGGATTCATTCGAAACAGATTGTAAAATTAGCTATAATAGAGAATAACAGGAGGAGAAGTTACAATGTTTATCGTGAAAAATGAGTTGGATTTCAATCAGCACGAAGAGTGTTTATTAATCGGTGTGTTCGAGAAACCGGTAAAATTTGCAGGGCCGGGTTTATTAGCAGATCAGCTGTTAGATGGTCAGTTAACGGAATTAGTGAAAGATGGTGAGATTTCTGCAAAGAAGAAATCCATCTCAAAAATACATACATTAGGTAAGGTTAGAGTTAAACGTTTTATTTTCGTAGGCCTAGGAAAAGAAAAGGAATTAACCTTCGAAATATTACGTGAGGCTCTTGGAAAAGCATTCAAAACTTTGAAAGATGCAAAAATGACGACAGCGGCAGCTGCATTAGATACATTTATTACTGAAAAAGTCGATATCCTAGATGCAGCTCATGCATTAAGTGAGGCATTTGAGCTTTCGACTTATCAATTTGCAGGCTATAAACAAAAATCAAACGCCGTTGAAAAACGAATTGAATCTTTTACCATCTATAGTGAAGAGGACGGAGATGAGATCCTCTCTTCATTACAAGTTGGCCAAGTATATGGAAGTGCTACGAATTCAGCACGTACGCTTGTGAATACGCCCGGAAATTTATTAACGTCAACTGATCTTGCTGAATATGCCCGCGAGCTCGGGGAAAAATATAATTTTGAAGTGGAAATTCTTGAAAAAGAAGTTATGCAAAAACTTGGGATGGGTGCTATTCTTGCTGTAAATCAGGGATCCGTTGAACCTCCTAAAATGATTGTTCTAAAATATCAAGGCAAAGATGATTGGAAAGATGTAATCGGTCTAGTAGGGAAAGGAATTACCTTCGATACAGGTGGATACTCCCTGAAAACGAAGGCGGGCATTGTCGGTATGAAAACAGATATGGGTGGTGCAGCAGCCGTTCTTGGTGCAATGGAAATTATCGGTGAATTGAAACCAGAGCAGAATGTTGTGGCAGTCATTCCATCTACCGATAACATGGTTAGTGGAAACGCCTTTAAACCGGATGACGTAATTACTTCGATGAGCGGAAAAACTATCGAAGTTCTGAACACAGACGCGGAAGGAAGACTTGTTTTAGCAGATGCCATCACATATGCCTTGCATCAAGGGGCAGATTATCTTGTTGATATCGCTACATTAACAGGTGGTGTGATCACTGCACTTGGAATGGATATGACCGGGGCTATGACGAATAATGAGGCATTCTTTGAAGAGGTGCTATTAGCTTCTTATGAAACAGGAGAACCAATGTGGCGTCTTCCTATTACTGAAAAAGACAAAGAACGCGTGCGAAACAGCAAGATTGCTGATTTGAACAACTCACCGGGCGCCGCAGGACATGCGATAATGGGTGGAGCATTCATCGGTGAGTTTACCGAAAACAAGCCTTGGGTGCATCTCGATATTGCTGGTACATCTGTAACCAATTCAGCATCAGACTTAGGTACTTCTGGGGCAACAGGTGTTATGGTAAGAACATTAGCTACTCTCGTAGAACGTTTTGGTTTAGAAGATTAAGCAAAAGAGGTTACCTAACGAAAGTTTAGACCAAACCTCATGGTGTAAATGGAGGATGTCTCATAAGGATCTGACCCCGCACTCTAACATATTAGTGTTGTAATACACTTGCCTTATACTGTATGTAGTTGTTGCGGGGTCTTACCCTTTGCTCTCAACATGAAAAAGACTGATTCGATGGAATATTTTATGAATCAGTCTTTTTTTTAGAACTATCTCATCTTGATTGAAAATTTAACATTTAAAGCGATAATATGTCAGCCGTCTTCATGGTGTTTGGTTGGAAACCAAGTGGATTCCATCAGGGTTAAATGTCGTGTCTGGAACTGTTTTAGAGTTAGTTTTACGGATCATATCTGTTAAAGTAGCTGTTTTTGATTGCTGCGCCGCTGCCATAAGCCGCTCTGAAAATGGACGAGACATGGCGAAAGTATTGACAACTTTCTGTGTATTAAACTGTGTTTGCCGATAGAATGAGTAAGCCTGGATTAACAGAAGGAAACTGGCGAAAATACATCTTGATGATGGGAATATGGGTAGTCATCAGAAAACCTTACATGATTTTCTGTCAAAAAGACCTTACCTTTCAAGCTGTTCTTATATGACGAAAATCCAAATGGTATCCTGCTCTACAAAAAGGAAAAATTTTTAAATTCGTGCATCATTATTTGTATTTTAAATGTATTAGGTTTATGATATTATTAATACCTAGTTACAAAAAGTAAGGAATTTGAAAATCCTAAAGGTCAGGTGATCGATATGATTATAACTCCACAAATTAAAGAAATATTAATAGATAAAATGCAAATGATACAAAATCCAGGTAAGGGAGAAATATGTCTTGTAGGACCCGTAAACCTTCCTGTTGAACAAGGTGATTTTTCAGCTGTATTCCAGTGGTACACATGGCTTGAGCTTGATGAAAAGGTTCAAACAAAAGAAGATGTCCTTGAATCGTTAGCAACGGCTAACTTAGCTTTCGCTCAACAATCTTCTGTGCTAGTTTATGGTGATTTTAAGCATTCTGAACAAGCGTTAGTGAGAATGCATAGCATCTGCCATACCGGCGATATCTTCGGAAGTAAGCGGTGCGATTGTGGCTACCAGCTTCATCAATCGATGAAAATGATAACAGAGCATGGTTGTGGCGCTCTCTTTTATTTAGCTGACCACGAAGGGCGAGGCATCGGTCTGTTCTCGAAATCACTTGCCTACATTTTGCAGCAAGAAGGATTAGACACAGTAGAAGCGAACCACGCGTTAGGATTTGAAGATGATACGCGTTCTTATGAGGGCGCCATCCGAGTACTTGAAGAACTGAGAGATAAACCAGTCGTTCTCATTACAAATAATCCGAAAAAACTAGAAGCATTGCGAGATCACGGCTTGACTGCTAATGAACATATCCCGTTATGGGGCGGCTTGACTGAAACAAACAGCTTTTATTTAGATACAAAAATAAAGAAATCAGGTCATATTCCACAAGAAGACTATATAGGAGCACTGATAAAGTGAAAACAGATCATGAATATATGCAGTTGGCGCTTGATTTAGCAGCTACAGCCAAAGGAAAGACGAATCCGAATCCTGTTGTCGGAGCGGTAATTGTAAAAGATGGAGTGATCGTAGGCACTGGAATTCATCGGAAAGCAGGAGAACCCCATGCAGAAGTACATGCGTTTAAGATGGCTGGGGACTATGCACGTGGAGCAACTCTATATGTAACACTTGAGCCTTGTTCACACTTCGGAAAAACACCACCTTGTGCCAATTTAGTGAAAGAGTCTGAAGTAAGTCGTGTGGTCGTAGCTACTCAAGATCCGAATCCATCTGTGGCAGGAAGAGGAATTCGATTACTAAGAGAAGCAGGAATAGATGTTGAAGTAGGCGTTTTGGAGCACGAGGCAATATTACTCAATGAACGGTTTATTCATAATATGAAAACAAAACGACCTTTCGTCATCTCTAAAACAGCTATGACGCTAGATGGCAAACTTGCAACTCACACAGGCCATTCGCAATGGATCACTGGAGAAGAAGCGCGCCGTTCCGTCCACCAGTTACGTAATGAAGTCGATTCGATTTTGGTCGGGATAGGTACCGTACTGGCAGATAATCCTTCGCTTACAACCCGCTTACCTGAAGGAGGCAAGAGCCCAATCCGCATTATTGTAGATAGCCAATTGCGTACGCCGTTAGAAGCAAAAGTGACCGAATGCAAAGAGGCAAAGACTTGGATTGTCACGTCAGAGGGAACAGATGCTGAGAAAAGAGCGGCCTTAATCGATAAGGGAGTTGAGCTCATCGATGTGCCGTTAACTGAAACGGGATTGAATCTGGAGTATCTATTAAACGAACTTTATCGTCGAGGTGTTACCGATGTCCTAGTTGAAGGTGGCGGAGAAATCAATGCTTCTTTTCTGCGGGCTGGTTTGATTGATAAATATATTGTGTATGTAGCGCCAAAGGTTCTTGCTGGCAAACATTCACTTACTCCTTTTGCCGGTGCAGATTCAGAAACGATGGGTGAAGCGAGAGATCTAAGCTTCCATCATATTGAAAAAATCGGTGAAGATTTATGCATTACAGCCTATCCTACTATCAAGGGATGAAAGAGGAAAGAATGTAGTTACTATGAACGGGTTAACTGCCCGTAAAAGCCCGATTGGTGGGTTACACAGACGATAGACCAATGGACGCAGTGCACTTAGTCTGTGTCTCGTTGAACCTTAGCGACAGTAGAACAGGACTAACCATCAGTGGGGAGGAAGAATACCCACTGATTGAAGTTTCAGATTATATGGGGAGGAAACAAGTTGAAATTTGGTTTCGATATCGATGATACTTTAATCAATTTACGAGAGCATGCCTTTCATTTATATAACAAAAAATTAAACAAAAACGTGGAATTATCGGCATTTAAAGCTTTGAACACATTGGAAATTCATGAACCGTTTGGACTAACTGCACAAGAAGGCGGAGCAATGTGGAATAGTTTAGCAGAAGAAATTTACTATACAACTTGCCCTGCATTTGAAGGAGCAATTGAAACGTTGCAGCAGCTTGTCAAGGATGGCCATGAGGTCTTCTATATTACTGCAAGGAATGCTGAGCATTGCGAACGGACTAAAGACTGGCTTATTCAAAATCAATTTCCAGTAAAAGAAGGACATTTCTTTTGCGGGATGAAGGATAAAGAAAAAATCCGAATTATTGAGGATCTACAATTAGATTATTATTTTGACGATAAACCAGCTGTACTAGAAACTTTATTGGATGTTCCGACAAAAGTATTCGCGATTGACAACAGTTATAACCAAGAATTGAAGATTCCGAGGCTTTTGAGCTGGTTTGATTTACAGGAAATCATTGCTGATAAAAAACCTAGCCTATAAGCTTTCCGGTTTAGGCCAGGTTTTTTGTCATTTACCTATCGTGTAAACGATATAATAGATGTGGGGGCAAGACCCCTTCGTTACTTTCATTTAATACTGATGAAAAAGGGGGAAAGTCTATGGAATACAATATTGAAAAATCAATGTTGAAATCATTAGGGATTGAAATAATAGAGTTGAGTAAAGGGAAAGTCATTGCCACGATGCCAGTTGATGAAAGAACATGGCAGCCAGTTGGATTACTTCATGGTGGTGCTTCCGTGGCACTTGCTGAAACCGCTGCGAGTATTGGTGGCTATGAGCTTGTAGACAAAACAAAAGAAGCTGTTGTTGGACTCGAGATCAATGCCAATCATATTAAAGGAAAACGTTCTGGTATTGTAACAGCTGAAGCGAATATTCTTCATAGAGGAAAAACAACGATGGTTTGGGACATTAAAATTCGTGATGAAGAAGACCAGCTTATTTGCGTATCCCGCTGTACATTGGCAGTTATTGTACTGAAACAGAAAAACTAACACATCTATCAATTTACGACAGGGTCTAACTTAGTACTCCATCACACAGTTTAGCGTATTATTCCCCTTCAATTAAACTGTATGTAGCAGTTTGCGGGTTCTGACCCTTTCGTAATGAACTCCCCCTTCAAACTTTCCTGCGCATTCTTACCTTTTACTACCCTTTCAAAGCATCTTATAACAAGTTCCGCACAAGCGGTCTAGCCGCTAATAGGTTTTATCTCGCATGAACAGGCGTCCCCCAATTCAAGGCTTAGAGGAATCGAAGAAGCTAACAAGGTAAAGACGTGAAATGACTTCATGCTGAACTAGGCTAATCATAGATTTATTATGTATGATAGAAAGAATTTATTTAATAATTCTTTCCCCCAAGCAACGAGACAAGCTGATGCGTATGATGCTGTATAACGACTGTAGCATCTTCTGCTGTTAGTATTCTTCAACTAATTTTTTTAGTAACAAAGATATAGGTGGGGGACAATTGCCCATAGCCTGATTGGTGAGCTACTGTGAGTGCTTTTTACGGTTTTTGATGAGGCCGATAGGATGAAGGTCAAATTGACGAAAGACTAAAGAAGCGGCGCATTTAGTCTGTGATTCACTGAATCTTAGTTCGCACTGTTCGATTGATCGAAGTTGAAAGCGAAGATCTTAGCGACAGTAGAACGGGGCTAACCATCAGTGAGGGTAAGTTCTAACAAATTGGAAGAGGAATTGTTGATAGAGATGTAGAACAATGTTAGGGAAAGAAAAAAACTAAATTTTTTATAATATTCTGTTATAATACAACAATAAGTTTTTAGAAAAGGGGGATGAAAGACATGGAACAATACTTATTCATTGACTTTGAGTTTACCATGCCAGAGGGAAAGGGGAAGCCTGAGGGTTTTTATCAGGAAATTATTGAAGTCGGCTTTGTTTCTGTAATAGATGATAAATTAGGTGATCAATTTTCTTCGTTTGTTGTTCCTAATAAGTTTTCACATTTAACAGAGCGCTGCAAAAGATTTCTTCATATTTCTCAAAGTCAGGTAAATCAAGGTATTAGTTTTGCCGAACTTGTAATATTATTACAAAGTTATGATCAGAAGTGTCCAACAAAGATCGTTACATGGGGAAATATGGATATGAAGGTGTTGCGTAATAATTGTCAAAAAGCTGGAGTGGAGTTTCCTTTTACTGGGGAACAAATTGACTTATCAATGGAGTATAAACGCTTTTTTGGAGATCAAAACCAAACAGGTCTGTGGAAAGCGGTACAGGCTTATGGAAAAGAAGGAACAGGACGGCACCATCGTGCTCTTGATGATGCGATGACAACGTATAATATTTATAAATTAGTAGAGAAAGATAAAAGCTATATGAAAAATCACCAGCCTACAACGATTGGGGATCGGATTGATTTGTCTAAAGTTTTAAATAAACTTGTATTATAAAAGCCAAATCATAAGAATTGATTTGGCTTTTACGCATTTATTTAAAATAGTCTTTCTCTAGTTCTTCGATCTGTTGCAGACTTCTTTGATTCCAATCGTCTTGAGTCTCTGACAGCTTTTGTTTCATCGCTTCAACCGATTGTTGCAGCGATTGTTTATAATCGGGAATCTCACTTGTGTACGCTCTAACCATATTTTTAGGCACATTCATTTGTTCACGGAAAGCGAGTGCTCGGCGCTGATGGAACAAGGCGACATCAACTTGTTTTGGATGGTGTAAATCACCTTGCATAGGGTGCTTGGCAACAGCAAGAACACGGACAAGATAAGCGTTTGGCCTCTCTTCAGTAATTTCCCCTAAATATTTCCCTGTTTTATAAATCGCGGAAACCTTGTCCCCAACTGAAAATTTCTCTTCACTCATTTCTATTCCCCTTTTCCTACTAAACTTTCTTCATCATACAAAATTTAAAGAAGGCTTTCAAATACTGGGAGAGGAAGATATAAATTAGGGTTACTATTGTGTATTAATAAAATGGACAAGATGTTAATTAAATCCTTTCAAGTAATATAAAAAAGAGACAAATCTAGTCGGAATTCATCATTACCGGCAAGTCGCTTGCACTTTGCTAATGGATTCGTGTAAAGTGTACAATTGAAGCACATAATAGTAGATTCATTATTATGGACGGATTATTTATAGGAAAGAAGGGATTTTAAATGACGAACTATCCACAATTAACATCTGAAGTATTAGAAAATGAAAAAGCAGTCATTATGGAAACGAGCCAAGGAAATATCAAAATTAAATTTTTTCCTGAATTAGCTCCAAAAACAGTTGAGAACTTCTTAACACACGCTGAGAACGGCTATTATGACGGGATTATTTTCCACCGTGTAATTAAAGATTTCATGATTCAAGGTGGGGATCCACAAGGAACTGGTATGGGTGGAGAAAGCATTTGGGGAGCTCCATTTGAAGATGAATTCTCTATGCAATTATTCAATCTGCGTGGCGCATTATCTATGGCCAATGCTGGACCAGGGACGAATGGAAGTCAATTCTTTATCGTTCAAGCACAACATGTTGACTCAAGAATGGGTGAACAAATGAAACAAGCAGGCTACCCAGAAGAAATTATTGAAGCTTACATGTCAACTGGTGGTACTCCTTGGCTTGACCATAAGCATTCTGTTTTTGGACAAGTTGTGGAAGGCATGGATGTAGTCGATGCCATTGCTAATGCAAAAACAACTTACGGTGATAAACCAGCTGAAGACATCGTGATTCAATCGATTAAATTAGTCTAAATTCTAGAGAAACGGGAGAGATTGGTCTCTCGTTTCTTTTTTTGATCACCACTTATTTCCTCATGAAAAAACCTCTAGGTGCTTTTATAAAATGGCTGTGGTAAAGAATCATATTCTTACAATGCACATTCAAGTTTAACAGAGCCAAAAATAAAGATAAGGAGCGTAGACATGTTGCCTCTAGAAAGTTATATTCGAAGAGTTGAGTTGAAGAGAGAGGCTATTCCTTCGTTTGATACCTATCCGTTCAGTTTGCCGGCCGTTCGTCCTTTGACTAATGTTGAACTTCATCCCAATATTACATTTTTCGTCGGCGAAAATGGTATGGGGAAGTCCACTTTACTGGAGGCGTTTACTGTTGCTTTCGGTTTTAACGCGGAAGGAGGCACGATTAACTTTAACTTTTCTACGAAAGAGACCCATTCTAATTTGTACGAATATGTAAGGCTTGTGAAGGGGACGAAAAAGCCGAGGGATGGTTTTTTTCTTCGTGCTGAAACGTTTTATCCCGCATTAACGAGCAGTAAGTCCCCCACCTCAAGGTTTAGGGGAATCGAAGAAGCGTAGGTGGGGGATAACTGCCCGTAAAAGCCCGATTGGTTCAACTAACAATCAGTGGGGGAAGAAAGACCCCGCTGATTGAAGTTTCACTTTATAATGTCGCGTCTACGATTGAAGAATTGGACATAGGTGGCTTCGGGCCGAGAATAATCGATTCTTTTGGCGGTAAGTCCCTTCATGAACAATCTCACGGGGAATCATTTTTCGCCGCTTTTACGAACCGATTTAGCGGACAAGGTATTTACATATTGGATGAGCCTGAAGCCGCCTTATCTCCACTTCGACAACTTTCTTTGCTATCGAGAATGCAGGAGCTTATTCAACTTAATTCACGGTTTATTATTGCTACTCATTCACCCATCATTATGGCGTATCCCGATGCGAAGATTATCGAAATGACAGAAGAAGGGCTGAGCGAGACAAAGCTTGAGGACACGAATCATTATACAATCATGAAGCAGTTTTTTGAAGATAAAGATCGCTTGCTTTATCATTTGTTAAAATAACTAGGGAGATTTAGCTACATACTGGTTTGACGCCTGTATTTTGAATTCGACTCATAAATATTTTACAAATTCAACGCATAATTCCTCGATTTTGACACGTATTATGCGTTTTTAAGTTCTAACTGAAGCCTTCTTATAACTCTATTCAATTTAAGTCGCGAAATGGAAAAGTAGTTGTTATAATTATGATACAAGAATTGGTATTTTTAGAAAGGATGTAATCAATGAACGTTCTTTTACCTACTGTACTTGGCTTGTTTCTCTATTTTCCAGAAGATAAGTCAGAATATTTCCCCGCTGCCATTTCGTTTACCATTTTCATGATTGCTTGTGTTTTTACGATGAGGTGGATCATCAAAAAATCACGGAAAGAAGAGCTAAAAACGAAGAATTTAGAAGAAGAAGTAACCCGTAGAAATCAACATTTAAAGAAAAACTCGTTGCATTAAAGCAGAATAAATAATCAAAGGATCTCCTAAAAAGAGCCAGACCTCGCACTTGTAGTTACGAGATCTGGCTCTTTGCTTTTAGAACATCCTTTTTCTTATGCTTCTTCAGAAACGACAGTGAATCGTTCGTTTACATGTTTAGGATTATCAAGTTCATCAAGCACAGCGATAGCGTAGTCTTCGTAGCTTACATAGCTATTTCCTTTTGAGTTCGTGAGCAAGTGATCTTTACCTGCTTGATAAGATCCTGTTCTTTTGCCGACTGCAAATAATGCGGAAGGACTTAGGAATGTCCAAGTAATGGAATCCGTTCCTTGCAGGATTTCAAGATTTTTTCCTTGATTCGCTGCAGTAGCCTTAAACATATCTGGGAAGTCAGGGGTATCAATCACACGGACTTTTTTATCTGGATCAACAAACAAGCTACCAGCCCCGCCGACTACGAATAATTTTGTATTTGGTGCTCCTTTTAATGCTTCGATAAGAACATTTCCAGCATCAACATGTAAATGCTCCTCTCCAAATGGTGCACCAAAAGCGTTGACTACAACGTCAAAATCTTTTAGATCAGCAGTCGTTAAATCGAAAACATCTTTTTCTAAAATAGCGACTCCTTCTACTTGAAGTTTTGCAGCGTCGCGAACAATGGCCGTTACTTCATGATTTCTTTCTAAAGCTTCCTTTGCAATGCGGCTTCCCGCTTTTCCTGTTGCTCCAATTACACCTATTTTCATAATTATTATACCTCCTAGTAATTGTCTATTTGTAACTACTTTTGTTACATCTTAGGGGTGAAGAAGAGGCTGACTCTAAATCAAAGGGTCATCCTCGTTCTGATATCTTGTAACGATTTGCTTGCCAGTTCCTTTTCCATTGCAGTCTGTGCTGTATGAAACGTATCTTCTAAAGCAGATTGGATGTTTTTACCGACAGGACATTGTGGATTTGGATTTTCGTGCATCGAAAATAAATCTTCTTTTTCTTGAACGGCTAGGTAAATGTCTAAAAGTGAAATCTCTCCTGGATCTCGGGTCAAGACAGCCCCTGGTGTTCCGACTTGCGATTGAAGAAGACCTGCTTTTTTTAGCATTCCTGTGATCCTGCGAATGACAACTGGATTGGTATTCACACTGCCAGCAATATATTCTGAAGTAACCTTTTCTCGCGGACCAGATGCAACAAGGGAAAGAATATGAATGGCAACAGCAAAGCGGCTGTTAATCATCGCACTCACCACCTATGTAACCATTATAGTTACATTGAATTTGATTGTCAAATAAAATTTAGCTAGTGTTCCGCTAACATATAAGTTACCCATTTTCGGGACTTCTAATTTTTACACTGAACATAACTTACTCACTCTAAATGAGGCATGCCTTTTTTTATGGGAAGAAACTTCCGTTAGTGAAGAGTAATACTTAGGAAATACTACAAGAAGGAAATCCATTTGGTCTAACCGAGAAAGGATGGAGTATATGCCTTCAAAAGAACAATTAAACCAATTGAAACAGCAATTACAGCAGTCTAAACAGGAGCTAGAAGAAAAATTAAGCGATAATGGTAACTTAGGATTGCTTAGAAGCTTTGCTCATGATTCAACAGGAGAATTATCAAGTTTTGATAACCATCCAGGTGATGAAGGTACAGAATTATATGAGAGAGAAAAAGACATCGCGCTTTATGAACACGCACGCCAATATGTAGATGAAATCAATCATGCGATACAAGCGATGGAAGCGGGGACGTATGGGAAGTGTGAAGTATGTCAAGCGGAGATTCCGCTTGAACGATTGCAAGCGATTCCGACGACAACATTTTGTAAGGTGCACTCACCTTCCCAGAACACTTCCCAAAATCGACCTATTGAGGAAGAGGTAATATCGCCTCCGTTTGGGAAATTCGATAATGATGATCAGAATGAATCGGTCATTTATGATGCCGAAGATACTTGGCAGGAGGTAGCTAGTTTTGGGACTTCAGAATCGCCATCTGACTTTGCCTATCCTCCTGATGATTATGAGGATATGTATGTAGAATCAGAAGAAAACATCGGCTATGTGGAAGATTATGAGAACTTTGTTGGTGTTGATATAGACGGTAAGAATATTACGGTGTATCCGAACTCACAACATGAGAAATATGAGGATGCTTTAGATGAGGAAGGGATTATGACTACATTCGGTGACCTGCCGCAGTATGAACATGAACCTTACGTAGAAGAAGACTGATTTCCTATAAGCGTAAAAGCCATTGTGCTTTTGCGCTTAATTCCTTTAAAGAAATCACTACCACGCATAAATCTCATTTCAGGCACGCAAAGTGTTTAATCTCGCGCGCAAAAATTGATTCAGGCACGAAAGGGCAAAGTGTTCCATCTAGCTCAAAGTCTTAATTTATGGCTCTTTTCGTAAAGATTGTTGTTTTAGCAAGAAACCAATTCGGACAGATGTTGATTGTAGTGGAAGGTGCGAGACTCCTGCGGGAAAAGCGTGTTGAGGGAGACCCCGCAAGTGCAAAGCACTGAGGAGGCTTCTGAGACCGCCCGCGGAAAGCGAGTACCTGCAACGGAAATCAACCCGGGTTATTAGTGTAAAAATGATTGAAAAGCAACAAAGTATGTGAAAACAGCCTAATTTATAATCATTTTTAAGTCGGAAAATTTCTCCGATGGCTCGGTCTTTTCACATATCTGCTGTAGTCTAAAATCATTCGAAAAAAAAGGGATTTAATCATTCAATATTGGGAAACAATTTTTTTAGTATACCTTTTTCACTTTAGGAAAAAATAGATGGGATAGAGTGAAACTTCCATAAATGGGGGTATTACAGCATGGACGGGAGGTAGTATGTTGAAAACAAGATTGAGTATTATGATTATGTTGCTTATGCTAGTTGGTTGTGCAACGGAAAGTCCAAAGAAAATTGACGTAACGATGCGAAATGCAGACGGGGACTCACTGGGGAAAATTACTGTTCAGGAGCAGTCTAAAGGTGTTTCGCTTGATATTGATTTAAAGGGACTGGAGCCTGGTGTACATGCCATTCATATCCATAACAAAGGTTCATGTAAGGCTCCTGACTTTATTTCAGCTGGTGATCATTTTAACCCAGATAAAAAAGAACATGGTTTGCTTTATCCGAAAGGGGCACATGCGGGAGATCTACCAAATTTAATTGTCAAAGATGATGGAAAGACGAAAGTGAAATTGGATGCTCCAAACGCCACGCTTAAAGACGGGAAAAATACTCTCCTTACTAAAGACAAAACATCTATCATCATTCATGCGTCACCAGACGACGGCATGAGTCAGCCAGCGGGGAATGCTGGTGATCGAGTTGCTTGTGGGATTATTAAAAAATGAAGCATGTCATAGAGATTAGTTTTTTTATGCGTCAAATCTGGGATATTATGCGAAAGAGCAGATGCCAATATGATTGTTGGTGTCTGCTCTTTTTAATAAGGATGTCAGAAATCTAAACTAGTTAAGTCAATGCCCGTTTCAATCTTTCCAGTCCTTCTAGAAGGACTGAACGTGGGCATCCAACGTTCATTCTCACAAAACCTTCCCCACCTTGACCGTATTTCAATCCAGGTTCAAGAGCGAGCTTTCCTTTATTTAGTAAGGTGTCTTGTAGTTTTTCATCCGTCCAGCCTAGACTGCGACAATCAATCCAAATTAAGAAAGAAGCATCAGGATTCATAACGTTAAGAATTGGCAATTCTTTTGCGATGAAAGATTCGGCAACTTGAATATTTTCCTCAATATAAGGAAGTAATTCATTTAACCATGGTTCGCCAAATTTATAGGCTGCTTCCATTGCAGTTAAGCCAAGCAGATTGATCCCATGAAAGGCATTTTTCATTTGAATTTTTTCAATTTGTTTCTTGTGTTCCGGATTGCTGGCAAGGAGAAGTGAAGCCTGTAGCCCGGCGATATTAAATGTTTTACTTGGAGCCATTAAGGTAATGGTGCGATTAGCTATACTGTTGCTTAGAGAAGCGATGGGAATGTGTTTGCTATGTGACAGAGCTAAGTCCGCATGAATTTCATCACTGACGATTAGGACGTCGTATTGCTCACAAAGTTCCCCGATTTTTATTAGTTCTTCTTTTGACCAAACTCGTCCACCTGGATTATGTGGGCTACAAAGCAGGAATAGCTTGACTCCGGATATTAATTTTTCTTCAAAGTCGATAAAATCAATTTCAAATCTTGCGTTTTTGATTAATAAAGGACTATTGACTACCTTACGATCAAGATGTTCAATCATATCAAAAAAAGGCTTGTAAACAGGGCTTTGAATTAATATTTGATCACCAGGATTTGTAAAAGCGCTAATGGCGGTTCCGATTCCAGAAACAACCCCGGCGCTATAACCAATCCACTCACTCTCAATTTGCCAATCATGGCGGTTTTTCAACCAATTCTGGATTGCGCTTCCTATCGCGTTTGAAGGAAATGTGTATCCGAACACAGGATGACTAATTCGAGCATATAATGCCTCTTGAACTTCTTTGGGACTGGGGAAATCCATATCGGCTACCCACATTGGCAGCGCGTCGCTTGTCCCGTAAACTCTTGACAATGCATCCCATTTTTCTGAACTTGTATTTTGTCTATCAATCACTTCATCGAAAATTGATTGCTTCATCAAATCCACCTCTAAAATTTAAATTATCCCGCAATAACAGGCAGTAAGCCCCAACCTCAAGATTAGGGGAATCGAAGAAGTATGGTTGGGGATTAATGCCCAATCTATTTACGATTCCTAGCCCTATTTAAAGTCTAAGCTGTAATACTTTTTGGCAAACTACGCCACGATGTATTCCATCTTATGCTTGTCTGACTAACAATCAATGGGTGAAGAAATCCCCACAGATTGAAGTTTCACTTTATGATACTATAATAACATGTGTAAACCATTTTAAAGTAGGTGATAATTGGATGAATACGCAACAAGTAAATATGGCGATGGCAGAAGTGCTCAGAAGCTGGGATCCATTTCAGGAAGGCGAGGATTTTTACGAAACTGAAATTGCGGATGTGCTTCTAGCAATCAGAGATATCGAGACCGCTTCAGAGCTTGCTGGGAAAATTCAGGGGATTTATGAATTTTCATTTGAACAACAGCTCGCTTTTGACGATTGCTTGAACATAGCTGAACAGCTATGTAGCATTAAAGGAAATGAAAGCTGTACGCTATAATACATGAACCTGTCCGAAAAGAGTTTGACCACACATTCTATACACTGTTTATCCGGCTATAACGGTCAATACCTCCCACCTCAAGAATCAAGGAAGCGTAGGTGGGGATAACTGCTTAATCTAGTTGCGTCTCCTAGCCCTAACTTAAGATCATAAGCTGTAATACTCTGTAGCAAACTACGCTAAGCCGTATTCCATCTTGTGCTTGTCGGACTATCACAGGATGTGGGTCACACAGACATTGCCGCACAACGCGGCATACTTAGTCTGTGATTCATTGAACCCTAGTTCGTACTGTCGATTGATCGTAGCGAAAGTGAAGATCTTGCGACAGTAGAACTGGACTAACAATCAGTGGGGGTGAAGAACCCCCTGATGGAAGTTTCACTTTTTGTGTCATATAAACGAAATATAGTAGATGTGGGGTCTGAATCTTTCGTTGTTTAACTACGTATTATTTTCTTAAAAAATCATGGATGTAGTTGTACACTTCTTCTGGCTTTTCTTCAGGAATCAAATGTCCTGCTTCTTTTAGGATGATAAGCTGTGCGTGAGGCAGATCTTTCTGCAGCCTTTTTCCGATTGAGAGCGGTACAACTTGGTCATGTTCACCCCAAATTAATAAACAATCAGTGTTAATAACTTGTAAATCATCTTCAGACAAATCTCCCTCAAAATGTCGTGCCATTCTTCCGAGCGCTTGAAACATTCCTTTTTGTAGAAAAGGTTCTAAATAACCGTTTCTCATTTCATCATCAATCATCTTCTTGTCATACACAACATTGTGTAGATTTTTTTCGATTCCCGACTTTCCGAGATACCAACGTATAAGAAGTGGGAAAAAAGGAAGATAAGTCGCTGTTCTTACAGAGGGTCTCATCGGAGCTAAGTAGCTAGAACCTGACAGTAGCACAGCTTTTTCGACAAGATCAGGTCTTCGTTTACAAATTTGCAAACAAAGTTGGCCGCCCATAGAATGACCAATCAAGATAACCTTTTTTAGGTTTCTCGTTTCTAAAAAATTGATAACGGAACAGGCTACATTATGATAAGAATACGTATAGGAAGAAGACTTTTCACTTTTTCCAAAGGGTGGATAATCAATAGCGAGTATATTGTAGTCTCCTTTGAAAAAAGGAGTGAGCTTACGGAAGCTGAAGGATGAGGATAAAAAACCATGCAGCAACACGAGTGTTGGAGCATCAGCATCATATCTTATACATTCACAATACAGCTCGATTTCGGATTTTGTCTCTACTGTTAGATCTATCATGGAGCTCATCTCTCTTTGTTAAATTTTTTTAAATTTGTCTATACTTTGTAAGACCTTATTCTATCTATGATGTGCATTAGGTTTAGCGATATCAAACTGAATTAACCGATATTTGGAAGGAAGGTAGACCCCCTGATGGAAGTTTCACTTTATATAACAAATTCTACCCCAATTTGCTATAATAATTAAAGAATTCTGCTATAACAGAATCTTTATCTCGCCTTAACGGGCAGTGAGCCCTTCCTCAAGCAGAGGAACAAAGTAGACAGGTGGGGCAACTGCCCGTTAAGGTCCGATTGGTTCAACGAACAATCAACGGGGGGGAAGCCCCCCACTGATTGAATATTCACTTTATCTTTATACATAGTTCTCGAATGAGACTAAAGGAGGCTGTACTATGCATTTAACGGAAAAGGAATTGGAAATACTACAAATTATTGAACAAAACAGCCGTATTGATTTTAATGACTTAGCGAAAATGGTGGACGCAGAAGAATCAGAAATTGCGGATACTGTACAGAAGCTTGAAGATATGAATGTTATCGTTCGTTATGCGACAATCATCAACTGGGCGAAGGTAGACACATATCACGGTTTAACGGCTATGATTGATGTAAAGGTAACGCCAAAACGTGGCGTTGGATTTAATGAAGTGGCACAAAGAATTTACCGTTTTAATGAAGTGGAATCGGTTTATTTAATGTCTGGTGCATATGACTTGTCTGTTGTTGTGAAAGGACAGTCAATGAATGAAGTGGCTCAGTTTGTATCGGACAAACTATCTACTTTGGATTCGGTTATTTCTACGACCACTCACTTTATTTTGAAAAAATATAAACATGATGGAACAATTTTTGAGCCAATTAATGAGGAAGACAAAAGAATCGTGGTGTCACCATGATCCAGACAAGCTTTGTATCGAAAACAATTGCTGATCTTAAACCATCAGGAATTCGTCGCTTTTTTGATTTGGCTGTTAATATGGAAGGCGTTGTTTCACTTGGTGTAGGCGAGCCGGATTTTGTGACGTCATGGAATGTAAGGGAAGCTGCAATCTTATCGTTGGAAGAAGGTCGTACATCTTATACTGCAAATGCTGGATTGATAGAACTTCGGCAAGAAATCGCTTCATATATGAAAAAAAGATTTGCTGTCTCGTATCAACCAGATTCACAAATTATTGTGACGGTCGGTGGGAGCCAAGCGATTGATATTGCACTTAGAGCGATTTTAAATCCCGGTGAAGAAGTTTTGGTTGTTGAGCCTTGCTTTGTTGCTTACAGCCCGCTTGTAACATTGGCGGGAGGTGTTGCTAAAACAATTCAGACCGTTCGGGAAAACGAGTTTAAGCTTACAGCTGCTGAGCTTGAAGAAGCCATTACGCCAAATACAAAAGCAATTATCATGTGTTCGCCTAATAATCCGACAGGAACCCAACTTAGGAAAGAAGAATTAATTGAAATTGCAAAAGTTATTCAAAAGCATAACTTAGTGGTCATTTCAGATGAAATTTATGCTGAACTTGCTTATGATGATGACTTTACTTCAGTGGCAGCTATAGATGGTATGATGGACCGTACTATATTAATTAATGGTTTTTCCAAAGGGTTTGCTATGACAGGTTGGCGTCTTGGATTTGTTTGTGCACCAAAAGATATTACAGAAGCGATGTTGAAGATCCATCAATACACAATGATGTGTGCATCGACAGTAGCTCAATATGCAGCTTTAGAAGCACTGCGTAATGGTATGAATGATGTAGAAGAAATGAGAAAAAGCTATCGTCAGCGTCGAAATTATATTGTGAAATCGTTCAATGAAATTGGACTAGATTGTCATATTCCAGGCGGTGCATTTTACGCATTTCCATCTATTGAGAGAACTGGATTGTCTTCACAAGAGTTTGCTGAAAAGCTTTTATTTGAAGAAAAGGTTGCTGTAGTTCCAGGTAATGTGTTTGGTGAAAGTGGAGAAGGACATATCCGATGTTCCTATGCATCCTCTCTAGAGCAGCTTCAAGAAGCAATCAAGCGGATGAGCCGGTTTGTTGAAAAGTATAAATAAAAAGATAGGATCTCCTAAAAGTAAAAGTGTAGACCTGCCATTTCTATCAACCGTGTACATGTTGTTAAGTAACACGATAAACGTTGATGGAAAGCGAGTCCCCCTTTTTTAGGAGATCCTATTTTTTTAAATAATACCAAGCGAACTCAGTAGAACAAGTATAATTCCAATTGGTGCGATGTAGCGGATGATAAAATACCAAATCTTAAATACTTTAGATGAAATGGTAGAACCAAGCTCTAGTTCATTTTGGACATTTATTCGTTTCATTTGATACCCAATAAATAGTGAAATGAACAGTGCACCGACGGGAAGAGCAATATTACTTACAAGATAGTCTGCTAAATCGAATATTGATTTGTCGAATATCGTAACATCAGAAAGTACACCGAAGGAAAGCGCGCTTGGAATGCCTACGATAAATACTAAAATACCAGCAATCCAAGTAGACTTTTTTCGCTTTGTTGGATCATTTTTTGACATAGCTGCGACAATAATTTCAAGAATCGAGAAAGCTGAAGTAAAGGTCGCAAATGCAAGCAGGATGAAGAATATCAGCATGAATAAACTGCTGAGAGCCATTTCATTAAATACAGCAGGAAGGACGACAAAGACGAGTCCAGGTCCGCTCGCAGGATCAAATCCAAGTGCAAATACGGCTGGGAAAATAACAAGTCCAGCAAGAAGACATATGAAAATATTCAAACCAACAACCGATAATGCTGATTTTGTTATATCTTCCTGTTTCCCTAAATAAGATGCGTATGTTACCATGACAGAAATCCCGACACTAAGTAGGAAAAAGGCTTGTCCTAACGCCAATAAAACCGTTTGTCCTGTTAAAATAGAAAAATCAGGCTTTAAAAGAAATTCAACACCAGCATAGGCTCCTTTAAGTGTCAATGAACGAACCAGCAACACAAGAAAGAGAATGAAAAGTGCAGGCATCATAATTTTATTTGCTTTTTCGATGCCGTTTTGAACCCCGCCCTTTACGACAACAATCGTTAATATCATAAAGACAAATTGTGCCAGTACTGTTTCATAAGGATTACTAATAATTGTTTCGAACAACTGTCCGTATTCATTTTGAGATAACCCTGAAAGGGAACCTGTTATGCTTCGGCTAATGTAAGAAAGAATCCAGCCGCCAACAACACTATAAAATGAAAGCAGGATAAAAGAAGCGACAACGCCGCCATATCCAACTAGTACCCATGCTTTACCTGGAGCGATGGATTTGTAGGCACGTACTGCATCTTTTTGGGAATGCCGGCCGATAATAAATTCGGCGATTAAGATGGGTGCTCCAATTAATAAAGTGAATAGGATGAAGAGCAAGAAGAACATGCCGCCTCCATTTGTTCCAGTCATGTAGGGGAACTTCCAAATGGCACCTAAGCCAATTGCAGAACCAGCAGCTGCAAGGATAAACCCAATCTTAGATGTCCATTGTTCTGGTTTTGACATAGATATATAACTCCTTTTGCATTTATTATCGTCAAAATACATAAAGCGATTAATTTTATTATCGTACTATTTTATTGTCGAAATGTGTAGACTTTTTTTAAAAGATAGTCTATTTCCAACAATTCCCCTTTGATAATATGGTTAAAGGTAGTACAAAAGAGGAAACTTTAAAATAAGATTCGCTTTTTTGAAAATGAAGTTTGTTACCTTTGATTATTTTTAAAATCTATGATATAATTTTTTATTGCATGTAAAGAGAAAAAATTTACTTAAAAATAGGAGTGTTACAATGTCTACTAATTACGAAATTGGAGCAGTTGTTGCTGGTAAAGTTACTGGTATTCAACCTTATGGTGCTTTTGTTGCTTTAGATGAATCTACACAAGGTTTAGTTCATATCTCTGAAATTACTCATGGATATGTTAAAGATATCAATGACCATTTAAAGGTTGGCGATGAGGTTCAAGTGAAAGTTCTTTCAATTGACGAAGCTAAAGGGAAAATCGGTCTTTCCATCCGTGCTACTGAAGAGGCTCCTGAACGTACAGAAGCTCCTGCTAATAAAGCCCCTAAAAAGCGTCAAGCAGCTGTTAAAACTTCAACTAACACTGATTCTTCTGAAGGCTTCAACACATTGAAAGATAAACTTCAAGAGTGGATTGAACAATCTAAACGCGAAGATTTAATCAAGAAATAATGACGAGTAAGCTGGTGGTCCGTTTGGATCAACCGGCTTTATTTTTTGCTTTGGCTATGTTAAAGCTCGTTGTTGATTTTGGTACTGTGTTGATTGGAGCGGAAAGTGTACTCCGTTCGTTTCATCAATAGCCAAGTTTAACAGAGCCTTGCTTAGAAACGATACATAATTTATCTTACATTTTGCCCCTTTAAATTGTGCGTTGTGTTGAATAGGTCGCAGATTTGTTGATAGTATCATCTGATCAGTAAAAGGTTCTAAACCAATCTTTTGTAATTATCAGAGTTCTTGTAGATAATAAGAGTAGAAAAAGGAGGGAAAAGTGTGGAGAATTTTATATATAAAAATCCGACTAAGCTTATTTTTGGAAAAAATCAGCTTGCTCAGTTAAAGAAGGAAATACCATCATTCGGTAAAAAGGTACTCATTGTTTATGGTGGGGGCAGTATTAAGAAGAATGGCTTATATGAAAAAGTAATGGCAACCCTAAATGAAATCGATGTAGAGACGTTTGAACTAGCTGGTGTGGAACCAAATCCGCGTATTTCGACTGTTCGTAAAGGTGTAGATATATGTAAGGAACATAAGATTGACTTTATCCTTGCTGTTGGCGGCGGCAGTGTAATTGATTGTACGAAGGCGATTGCAGCTGGTGCGAAGTATGATGGAGATGCATGGGATTTGGTGACGAAAAAATCACCAGTCGAAGCAGCTCTACCTTTTGGAACTGTGCTTACACTTGCTGCGACCGGTTCTGAAATGAATGCTGGCTCGGTCATTACGAATTGGGAAACAAAAGAGAAATATGGCTGGGGAAGTCCAGTCACGTATCCGCAATTTTCAATTCTAGATCCAGAGAATACTTTCACAGTACCAAAAGATCAGACTGTCTATGGAATCGTTGACATGATGTCGCATGTGTTTGAACAATATTTTCATCCAGCAGCAAATGCACCTTTGCAGGACCGTTTTTGCGAATCACTGCTCATTACTGTAATGGAAACAGCTCCGAAGCTTTTAGAGGATTTAGAAAACTATGAGCATCGAGCAACGATTTTATATTGTGGTACGATTGCGTTAAATGGCTCTTTAGGAGTTGGGTACCGAGGGGACTGGGCATCTCATAATATTGAGCACAGCGTCTCAGCTGTTTATGACATTCCACATGCAGGAGGGCTTGCGATTCTATTTCCGAACTGGATGAAGCATGTTCTACATGAAGATGTTAGTCGTTTTAAACAATTTGCTGTCCGAGTATTCAACGTAGATCCAGAAGGCAAGACAGATGAAGAAACTGCTCTTTTAGGAATTGAGAAGCTTCGTGAATTCTGGTCAAGCATTGGGGCACCTACAAGACTTGCAGATTATAATATTGATGATTCTCAAATTGAAACAATGGCAGATAAATCAATGGTATATGGTGAATTTGGTACGTTTAAATCTTTAAATCGTGATGATGTATTAGCAATTTTGAAAGCCTCTCTATAAGTGCTTTTTACTTGAATAAATGGCCTAGTCTATCAGTTTCATACTTGATAATTTATTAGGTTGCAGGTATTTGTAAAAACATTCAGATAAAATTTTATATGGGTACGCTTTCACTGAGCCGAAGTCTTGATTATCAGGGAAGCTTTCGTTAAAGTGAAAGAGTAATCTAAAGAGATGGAGGAACGATAATGACACATGTACGTTTTGATTATTCAAAAGCATTGTCTTTTTTTGGCGAACATGAAATTACATATTTACAAGATGCAGTAAAAGCGGCACACAATTCCTTGCACGAAAAAACAGGAGCGGGAAATGACTTTTTAGGCTGGATTGACCTTCCTGTTGATTATGACAAAGAGGAATTTGCTCGTATTCAAAAAGCAGCAAATAAAATTAAATCGGATTCTGATGTCTTGCTTGTTATCGGAATCGGAGGTTCTTATTTGGGTGCACGTGCTGCACTTGAAATGCTGCAACACAGTTTTTATAATGCGCTTTCTAAAGAACAACGTAAAACACCACAAATTATCTTTGTCGGCAATAATATTTCTTCTACTTACATGAAAGATGTTATGGACTTGCTTGAGGATAAGGATTTCTCAATCAATGTGATTTCAAAATCTGGTACGACGACAGAGCCTGCTCTTGCTTTCCGTATTTTCCGTAAGTTATTGATTGAAAAATATGGAAAAGAAGAAGCAACTTCACGTATTTTTGCAACAACTGATAAAGCGAGAGGTGCTTTAAAAACTGTTGCCAATGAAGAAGGTTACGAAACATTTGTCATTCCAGATGATGTTGGTGGACGTTATTCTGTATTGACAGCTGTTGGCTTGTTGCCAATTGCGGTTAGTGGTGCAGACATTGAAGAAATGATGAAAGGTGCAGCTAGTGCCCGCACAGACTTCAGCTCTCCAGAATTAACGGATAATGCTGCATATCAATATGCGGCAGTTCGTAATGTTCTGTATAACAAAGGTAAAACAATTGAAATGCTGATCAATTTTGAACCAGGACTTCAATATTTCTCAGAGTGGTGGAAACAGTTGTTTGGTGAAAGTGAAGGAAAAGATCAAAAAGGAATTTTCCCAGCTTCTGCAAACTTCTCAACTGATTTACATTCAATGGGACAATATGTACAAGAAGGGCGTCGTGACTTGTTTGAAACGGTCATCAAGGTTGGGGAAGCACGCCATGAATTGACAATTGAAGCAGAAGATAATGATCTTGACGGTTTAAATTATCTTGCAGGTGAAACTGTGGATTTCGTAAATAACAAAGCGTTTGAAGGTACATTGCTTGCACATACAGACGGAAACGTACCGAACTTAATTGTAAACATCCCTAAAATGGATGCATACACATTTGGATACCTTGTCTATTTCTTTGAAAAGGCTTGTGCGGTAAGCGGCTATCTATTAGGCGTTAACCCATTTGATCAACCAGGGGTAGAAGCATACAAAGTCAACATGTTTGCTCTACTAGGAAAACCAGGCTTCGAAGAAAAGAAAGCGGAACTTGAAAAACGACTTCAACAATAAGATTGACTAAAAAGCACAGTCGACCGACTGTGCTTTTTAGTAATATCTTTAGGGGTCAGACCCCATTTCCCAGAGTATTTCCCAAATTTAGCGCATGACTAGTAGGATGTCGTCGAAAAATACTTTAGTTTCAAGGGGGGGAGGTAGTAAGTTCTTTCCTTTGCGTATGATTCCAACCACGATAATATGTTCTTCAAGCAGTAAAATGGTTAATTCTTTGTATGTAAGCTGTTCCCATCCATTTTTTAAAGCAAGTGAGCCTAAAGAAACTGTCGAATCATCTAACAACTCAGTAACGTCCAATTCCCCCATTAATTTTTTGAGCATATAATCACTAGCGAAGCGATTCGTCTCGATTAGCCCATCAGCTCCGGCCCGCAAAGCATTTTCACGTTGATCGACTGTTAAAATTTCCACTAAACAAAATAGATCTTTGTTTAACCCTTTGATGGCCAATAATGTCAAAATAGAAAACATGTCTGTTTGAAATTCATTTTGTCTTAAATCTGCGGTAATTAAGACACGATCAGCTTGTTCGATATTTGCTCGAAGCAAAACAGAGTCAGCGGTAGCTTTACCTTGTATGAAATGGATATTAGTCAATGGTAGAGGATGTTCTGTTAATGAATCATCGATTAATACAATTTGTAAGCGTTGTTTTCTTTCGTGCATCTCTTCAATAATGCTACGTGAGCGTTCATTCCAGCCAACAATGATCACGTGATCTGTCCCATTAAATTTCTTCTTCCCTTGGCGATAAGTTTGTTCTGAAGTGGCAGCAATGGCGGAAACAGAAGCGAAATAAGAAGAAACAAGACCTGCGCCAGATAAGATGAGCAATATCCCAATTGCTCTGCCAAAGTCGCTAGTTGGGGCATAATCTCCATAGCCAACAGTAGCCATTGTCACGATTGCCCACCAAATTCCATCATAAAGAGTAGGGAATGTTTTAGGTTCAGTGAAATGAATCAGCATTCCGAATGACAAGAGAAAAATAGCTATTACACCAAGCAGACGGAAGAGATTCGGCCACCTTGAAAAACTTCCATCAAATTTCCTTAATCGAATCATTGAGTCACCCCCTGTCCATACTGTTATCTATAAACAGTATGGACAATGGGGGATGATCTTCATAACAAGGCACTTAATTAATTTTAGGCATTAAATAATTAGTTATTTATAAATACTAATTCCCTAAATTTTCTTGAATGTAAAAGAACAATCCCAGTCGAACCTTAGTTTTAGAGTAACTTTCTTAAAGGTAATAATGATTATGAGTCAGGATGAAGGTCATCATGAATAAAAGCAGACCTTTTTGACAACTATATACAAGGCACATCACGGAAGTTTCTCTTTATAGGAACTATAAGTAAAGACCGAAAGCTGTGGTTAGGAGATTAGATCCTTATGGGAGAACGCAATGTACCTTTATCCTCGTTTTCGTACATTAAAGTTATCGCTGATTAGCAGCCAATTTTGTGGAAAAGCGAGCCCAAGCTTCCAATAACTCATTCCACGAAGCTTCAGTTCTTTTAATAAATCAAATTTTGCTTGAATGGAACGAGCGTCTTCAAACCAGACTTCATGGTTTTTGTTTTCGCTATCTCTGTATGTGAAAAAAGGTGCCTGCTCTTCATAATTATATTGAATTTCGACTGAATGCTCTAAAGCTAATTGTATGGCTTGTTGAGGACTGACGGCTTTTGCAGTTGTCCCCTGAACGAAAGGGAGTGTCCAGTCGTAGCCATATAAGTTTTGGCCCATGAGAATTTTCGATGCTGGCATCTCTGTAATGGCATACTCAAGAACGTCTCGGACTGGCCCAATGGGTGAAACGGCTCGCGCAGGCCCACCACTATAGCCCCACTCATAGGTCATAATAACAACAAAATCAACAATTTCTCCATGAGCTTTATAATCATGCCCTTCGTACCAAAGACCTTTTTGGTCCGCGCTCGTCTTCGGTGCAAGAGCTGTTGACATTAACCAGCCTTCTTGTTGAAAACGCGCTTTTGCTTTTCTTAAAAAACGATTATAAGCTTCTCGGTCAGCTGGTCTAATGAACTCAAAATCAAAATGAATATCTTTAAAACCATATTTTTTTGCTGTTGTGACAATTGTGTTTAGAAAGGTATTTTGAATGGCCATATCATTTAAAAGTATCCTCGCAAGTTCATCATTGAATTGATCATTCTCTTGATTCGTAATTACCATCATTAATACATTTCGATTGTTTCGGGCGATGGCTGGGAAGTCATCAAGAAGTGGCTCTTTCAATGAACCATTGCGAAGGGCCTGAAAGCTAAATGGAGCTAAGTAGGTTAAGAATGGTGCAGTTTCTCGAGCGCTGCTGGTCAAATTAGGGCTAACTGTTGTTCCCCGCGGTTCCACATACCCATTAAATTCAGCTGTTCTTTTGGGTTTTGCCGGAATATATAATCGAAAGCCGACAGGGAGAGATTGATTGGCAGATAGTTGGTTAATCCGTACGAGTTCTTGAACAGGAATACCTACCTTTTGTGAAATAGATGATAAACTATCTCCTGGTTGAACGTAGTAATAACTGCCTACTATGGGAATAACAAGGGCCTGCCCTACGACAAGCTGGTCTGGATTTTGTAATTGATTGGCTTCACTTAAGCGGTTAGCAGGCACACTATATGCTTGAGCGATGCTCGTGAGTGTTTGATTTCGCTGTACAACATGAATTTGCAAGTGCATAACCTCCTAAAAAAGATGGGCGGAATATGAAATATATCCGTTGTAAAAAGTTTATGATAAATAAACCATTTCATGATGCAAATCGTTTCCGCAAATTTCCATTCATATAAAAATAAAATTTACAAATAATTAATAACAGGAGGTGATAAACATGGCAAATAACAATAACAGCAATAACTTAGTCGTACCTGGAGCTGAACAAGCACTAGAACAAATGAAGTATGAAATTGCTAGTGAATTTGGTGTGAATTTAGGAGCCGAAACTACATCACGTGCAAACGGATCTGTAGGTGGTGAAATTACAAAACGTTTAGTGCAAATGGCTGAACAGCAATTAGGCGGTTACAGCAAATAATTAAATACAAATGGAATAAGGAAGGGGATTTTAGTCCCCTTCCTTTTGTTTTTTATTCCTGTTAAACAGGTAGGGATGAAGAGAACCTTCTAATTAATTGAAATTTCACTTTATTATAATTAGATTAAAAACAACAAAATAATTAGACATTATCTTTAGCGGGGGGTACAATCTATTTTGTGAATAGAAGCCGTAATAAATGAGGTGGAAGAAATTAATATGTGGGAAATTTTTGTGGCGATTGTTCTTGGGCTTGTTGAGGGGTTAACAGAGTTTGCTCCAGTTTCTTCTACAGGGCATATGATTATCGTCGATGATTTGTTGTTTAAATCGAATGAGTTATTTGGAAATGAAATAGCGAACGCGTTTAAAGTTGTCATTCAACTAGGTAGCATTTTAGCAGTGGCTGTTATTTTTTGGGATCGTATTTTGGATTTATTAGGTCTTCGGAAAATGAAAACTGTGGATAGGCCGAGCGGAGAAAGGCTTAGTCTTCTGAAAATTTTTGTCGGTTTAGTTCCGGCTGGTGTTTTAGGCGTTTTATTTGAAGATTATATAGACGAGCACTTATTCTCTGTTAAAACAGTGGCAATTGGTTTACTTATCGGTGCGTTCTTAATGATTGCTGCCGATAAAATCAAGCCTAGAATTCAAACGGCAACCGTAGATGAAATTACCTATAAGCAAGCTTTAGGGGTCGGTTTAATTCAATGCTTGTCACTTTGGCCAGGTTTTTCACGTTCAGGTTCAACGATATCTGGAGGCGTTCTGCTCGGACTAAGCTATCGAGCAGCAGCGGATTTTACTTTCATTATGGCAATTCCGATTATGGCTGGTGCCAGTTTATTAAAGGTTGTAAAGTATTGGAGCTACTTCACACTAGATGTGTTGCCATTTTTCGTCGTAGGCTTCATCAGTGCCTTTATATTTGCTCTAATCTGTATCCGTTTCTTCTTAAAATTAATTGAAAAAATTAAGTTAACACCATTTGCGATTTATCGAATTGTATTAGCTGCCATCATTTTATTTATTTATTTGTAATACATTCGTATCTTTATTACCTTCGATTCTTCGAGGGGAATTTAGAAAAAAGTACATGAATAATGAACTCCCATCTCTTTTAAAATGAGGTGGGAGTTTTTTGTAATAATAAACTTTAATAATAATTAGAATTATCTAATTTTTAAGTCTTTTTATTGGTGTGATATCGTAAGAACAAGTACAATATAGGGGAGCAATAACACACTTATATGAGTAATTTAATAAATTCATGTGTAATCGCTTTCTGCTGTAAAATTTTATTAAATTTTTGTGTGTATATTGTAAAGATTTATTCAGAATATTTAAACTTAAATAAATAATACTACATTACAATTATTATAAAAAAGGATTGATTTTTTTATAATAAGTATTATTATTATAAGTATACAAAATAAATTAAGAGGTGATTCAAAATGACAAACCAGAAAAACCTAACAACTAGTTGGGGAGCTCCAGTTGGAGATAACCAGAACTCGATCACTGCTGGTCAGCGTGGTCCAGTGTTAATTCAAGATGTACATTTACTTGAGAAACTAGCTCACTTTAACCGTGAACGTGTACCTGAACGTGTTGTTCATGCCAAGGGTGGCGGTGCATTCGGAACTTTTACAGTAACAAACGATCTATCAAAATATACAAAAGCTAAACTATTCAATGGTGTTGGAAAAGAAACAGATATGTTTATCCGTTTCTCTTCAGTAGCAGGGGAGCTTGGTTCTTCTGATACAGTTCGTGATCCCCGTGGATTTGCTGTTAAGTTTTATACAGAAGAAGGAAACTATGACATCGTTGGGAACAATACCCCAGTATTCTTTATCCGCGATGCGATTAAATTCCCTGACTTCATCCATACTCAAAAAAGAGACCCTAGAACACACTTGAAAAATCCTACAGCTGTTTGGGATTTCTGGTCTCATTCGCCTGAGTCTCTTCACCAAGTTACCATTTTGATGTCGGATCGTGGTATTCCAGCAACTTGGAGACATACACACGGTTACGGAAGCCATACATTCAAATGGGTAAATGCTGATGGACAAGCTGTTTGGGTGAAATATCACTTTAGAACAGAACAAGGTGTCAAAAACCTTGATGTCGATCTTGCTGCAAAAATTGCTGGTGAAAACCCAGACTATTATATCGATGATCTTTTCAATGCAATTGAAAAGGGTGATTTCCCTGCATGGAAACTATACGTGCAAATTATGCCGATCGAGGATGCGGATACATATCGTTTCGATCCATTTGATGTCACGAAAGTATGGTCACAAAAAGATTATCCGTTAATCGAACTTGGTCGCATGGAATTGAACCGTAACCCTGAGAACTATTTTGCTGAAGTAGAGCAAGCAACTTTCTCACCTGGTACATTTGTTCCTGGAGTCGAAGCATCACCAGATAAAATGCTTCAAGGACGTCTATTCGCATATGGAGATGCCCACCGTTATCGCGTAGGTGCTAACCATAATTTATTGCCAGTAAACCGTCCTAAAGCAGAAGTGAACAACAATCAACGCGATGGCTTTATGAGAGCAGATGACAATGGTGGACGTTCAGTATACTATGAGCCAAACAGCTTTGGTGGTCCAACTGAGTCACAAGAAGCGAGACTTACACCTTTTGACATTTCAGGACAAGCTGCACAAGTTACTTATAATAGCGATGATCACTATACACAAGCTGGTGACCTTTACCGTTTATTAAGCCCAGAGGAACGCACTCGCTTAGTTGCTAATATCGTTGGAGCAATGGAACCAGTGGAATTAGAAGAAATTAAACTGCGTCAAATCAGCCATTTCTACAAAGCTGACCCAGAATACGGTACTCGTATTGCTGAAGGCCTTGGTTTAGCCGTGCCACAAGAAGCGTAAGAATTACTCGCTTTATTCTCTTATATGGACGAGGGCATCCCCACAAAAAGGGTCTTGACCTCACGCTCTATACACCGTTTATTGTGTCATGTACACGTGATACAAACGATATATAGTAGATGTGAGGTCTGACTTTTTCGTGTAATGGGATATCCTCGTTTTTTTTCATTTTAGAGGTTGTTAAAAGTCCTGTACCAAACTCAGTCTCAACTTAAAAGTTTATCTCGCTAACGGGCAGACCCTCACCTCAAGGCTTTTCACACAGATGATAGACTAAAGGACAGAGCTCGCTTAGTCAGTGATTCATAGGTTCAGGTTCGTAGTGTCGATTTATCGACACTAGAACGGGACTAACAATCAGTAGGGAAGGGAGAAAATTCTATTGATTGAAGTTTCACCTTATAGCAGATATAAACTATTACTCCTCGAACTGCCTGGCTCTTTTATTAACCTCTTTTTGAACAAACACTTCTACTATTTTCCAGATAGTATTTTTTGCATTTTTTATAGAAAATTTCGTAAGCTATTGAAATAGCTTTTATGAATAGAGCAGCTAATTGAGGTACAGCGTTATAATTATTATTTCTATATCTATCTGATAAAATATCGATAAGTTTAACTGATACATATCAATAGGGGGATTACTTAATAATGCGAAACGACAACGTGTAGCTAGATTTTGCTGTTGATTTCTAACCAATAGTTTCTAGATTTTTTCGGGGAAAAATAGGGTAAAGTGTCATACATCCTGTTAAACTTGGATACATATAGAATAAAAGATTTATTAAAGCGAGGATATCATTCTATGATAAAAAAGACAGTACTTCTGAGTAGTTTACTTATTTTATTGGCAATATTAGTATACGTTTCATTTGGTGATAAAATAAGTCGTGTAGAGCATGTAACCATTATGGATAAGTATTATCCACAATCATCCGATGGAAAAGCTGTCGGTTTTAAAACGGATAAAGTAATCGAAGTATCCAAAAACGGAAAAGGCTATAATTGCGCGATGGAATTCGATAATGGAAAAATATTAGAATTGGATTGCAGTATAAACGTCAATTATAAAATAGGCGAAAAAGTGTATGTTACAAGTGATGGAAATCAGATTACAGAGATTCGTAGAAAGAAATAACAGAGAGTTACTTTTTATGAAAAGATATGTTCGAAATATAGAATCGAATAATAGTTGATCGAAAAACTAGTATCGTTAGGAATTTAGTAGTTTTTTCCTAGTAAATTTTTCTTAATAATAGTATGATTACCTTATATAAATTCATTACTTTATGTAAGGGGAGCTTTAAATGAGTCGTTTGACTTATATATTTCGAACAAGTCTTTTCGTTATCCCGTCTTCGTTTCTTATAGGATTAGCAGTATGTCAATTTAATAGTTTAAATGGAATGAACTTTTGGATGACACTTGTCGGTTTGACGATTGTTGGTGGAGTAGTAGGGGTTATTTCTTCCTTAATGAATTTTCAACGTATTGTTGTGCCGATTGGCTCCATTAATCATTATTTGGAGCAATTGGCCAACGGTGATATACAAAATCGACTTAATCCGAACAAAGTCGGTCTTTTTCATTCGGTGGCAGATAGTATTAATAACGCTACGGATTCTTGGAGAAATGTGCTTACCAAAGTCCAAGAGGCATCAAAAAGTATGGCTGCCTATACAGAGGATTTGGCACAAGGATCAGAGCAAACGAATAAAGCAACGGTTCAGATTTCAGATATAATGAAAGACATTGCCAAAGGAGCAGAAAGTCAGGTAGAAGGAATGCACCAAGCTTCTACAACGATTTATCAAATGTCTGCTAGCTTATCTCAAGTGTCTCACAATGCCGTCACAGTGACAGAAAGCATGGAAGAGACTATGAAAAAAGCAGATACGGGTTCCGTAACAATTGAAGTAGCTAGTAAACAAATGGAGTCTATTCATTCAAATGTTACAGAATTAGCTCGAGCAGTAAAAGGCTTAGGCGAGCGCTCGAATGAAATTGGCAAGATTTCAGATGTTATAACTGGAATCGCAGCACAGACGAATTTACTTGCTTTGAATGCTGCTATTGAAGCAGCTAGAGCAGGAGAACATGGAAAAGGCTTTGCGGTTGTTGCTGATGAAGTGAGAAATCTGGCTGAACAATCTGGACAAGCGACGAAACAAATAAGTGAAATCATTTCTCATATTCAAAAAGAAACGATTGAAGTAGTGGAAACAATGGAAGCTGTGAACCATGAAGTTGGTGAAGGAATTGAAGCGATGAGTGGTGCTGGAGACTCGTTCTTGAAGATTCAAGAATCCGTTAATTTTGTGTCAGAACAAGTGGAGCAGGTTTCTGCTGCAATCCAGCAAATGACTGCAGGGACGGGGATAGCTGTATCGTCAATGGACTCGATCTCGAATGTTGCAGCAAAATCCGCATCATCTACTCAACGTGTATTAAAAGCATCGGCAGAACAAGCAGAATCAATAGAAGAAATTAGCGCCTTTGCTGAATACTTAAAGAACCAAGCGATGGAATTACAGAAAATGATCTATACATTTAAGCTATGAGAATGAGGGTGTCCCAAAAGGGTCAGACCTCGCCACTCTATACACAGTATATAGTTGAAAGTACTAACTATAATCTGTATATAGTCGTTGCGGGGTCTGACCCTTTTGTTATGGGATAGCCTCTTTTTCTTTGTATCATGAAGTTATTGAAGTAGGAGATCGTACACAAGCAGTACATTATATGTTATTGGATATGACTTTTTAGATACATAATGATCTGAAAGATACCCCCTCTGTTAATCAGGGATAAATGTTTTAAACCCAGTAATCTGAAGGGGATTTTTTCTATTATTTTTGCTTATTCAAATAGGAATTGAGGAATTCTTCGAAATTCGGTGCATTAAGTCCGGCGATTTTTTCATATGATTCAATAATTTTTAGCATCAATTCTTGCTCTAAGTCTTCTCTGTCTGCATAAGCAACATTTTGTAATGATTTCTTGATTTTTGGTTTCAGTGAATCTACCATTTCCATTAATTCTTGTTTAGAGAATTTCTGCAATTCTTTTTCCTCCAATTACCTAGGATTTTCGTAATTTTTTAAGTGCTTGCTTATGGATATTAGAAATATTTTGTGGTGTTTCATGAAAATAAGTGGCAATTTCTTTATTTGATAATCCTGAGCAATACATAAGTGATAGTACTTGTCGTTGTTTTTCAGTAAGCTTAGCGATAGCTTTGACTAATTTTTCCTCTGTTAGGATAGAAGAAAGTTGTTCAGTATGAAATACAGTTACGAATTCTTCTTCCATATAGGCCAATGTATCAATCATATTTGTATGCGCGCCATGTTCGGCTGGCTTGTCCAAAATGGTAAGGTATTTCCTCTTGCGTCGTCTTTCCCGCTTATCAAAATCGATGGAAAAGGTATGAATGAACGAAATTAAATATTTATAAACTTTTACTCGATGATAAAAAAGTTGAAAGGTTTCATTTAAATCGTTCATATTTTGGGACGTTGGATTTTTTAGAGTGGCATGAAAGATTGATACATGTTCTTGGCTTTGTAGAAAATATTTCATGATGGGCTGCTCAAAAAAATCTGGATGTCGTTGAAACAATCGATCATATGAATTGGGTAAGTAGGTGCTCGTCATCTGCTTCATCTGGTTTTCCCTCCCTTATCTAGTAAAGTGAAATGATTCTGCTTTTATCAATTATAAACGAACATTCGTTCTTATTTCTATGATTCTATTGAGCTATATTTACTTTTTTCCATTCCTATCACTTTATGGTATATGCTAAAGAATGGGGGAATAAAGTTGAATATTGAAGTAATTTCTATGTGGTTGACTTTATTAGGTAATTTCGGATTTCCCGCTGTATTTTCTCTTTATTTGCTTGTGAAGTTTGAAAGGAAAGTGGCTGGCTTAACGAAAGAAATAGAGTGCTTGATTGAACGTTTCGACAGAAATGAAAACGATTAGTGAAAATATGGTATTGTAATGATGGAGTACTTTTCTAAGGGGGATTATTTATTTGAAAGAGAAGCAATTAGTAGAAATAGAGGATTTACAAAAGCTATGTGAACAAGGAACATTTTCTTTAAAACTTAATTGGGATACTTTACGCAGTCGAGTAGGCAAAGCGGGGGAAGATTTCTTCTATTATGAAGGAAACAAACTAGTGGGGTATATGGCAATTTATGATTTTGGCGGCAAAATTGAATTATGTGGCATGGTTCATCCAAGCTATCGAAGACAGGGGATTTTTACAAAACTAGTAAAGAAAGCTCTTCAGACAGCAAAAAAGCGGGAACCTAGGGCGATCTTGTTAAATGCCCCTGCAAAGTCTGAGTCCGCAAAGATGTTTTTAGCTACTTTGCCTTGCCGATTTGACATGGCCGAATACCAAATGCAATGGCAGGAAACAGAGCTTACGGATTATGAAGGCGTTACACTTCGGCCATCTAACGAAGAAGATAGAGACTTGGAGATTCAATTAGATGTCGATTGTTTCGGTTTTTTACAACATGAAGCAACTTCTTATTATAAGCTTCTGAAGGAAGAAGGCCTAAACACACTTGTGATTGTATATGAAGAACAAGCTGTTGGGAAAATTCGTGTTGAAGAAAGTGATGGGGAAGCTTGGATTTATGGGTTTGCCATTACTCCTGCCTTTCAAGGAAAAGGCATTGGTAGAAAGGTACTTAAGCAAGTAATTCTTGAGCAGCAGAAGAAGGGAAATCCTATCTATCTTGAAGTAGAGGCAACGAATCCAGCAGCGTTAAAACTGTATGAATCTTGCGGTTTCAAAAGCTATCACCAGCAGGACTATTATGTGTACCTGGGGTCAGACCCCATTTCTCAACATCTATTGTAGCTCAGGAAGCTAGTGGTAATAAGGGTTTGTAAGTGGTTGAACAGGGGTCAGACCCTATTTCCCAAGAAAAAAGAGTAAACCTGCATGAAGTGCAGGTTTACTCTTTTTTCTCTAACCAACTTTGCGCAAAACCTAACAAGGCTGAACCAACGAGCGCCCCAAAAAAGGATGTTACCTCAAATCCGCTTACAAGCAGGGAGGCTAGGGTAAATGTTAATGCATTAATTACAAAAGAAAACAATCCTAATGTCAAAATGGTAATCGGGAATGTTAGGAGGTGCAAAATCGGTTTGACAAATAAATTAACAATCCAGAGCATGAAGACCGCTATTAAGGCACTACCATAGGAATCAATTGATATGGAGTCAAATAGCCAGTCAATTAAGAGTAAAACGAGGCCGCTAATTAAAAAGCGTATAAAGAAATTCATGAAGTAAGCTCCTTAATGTTGGAATTTTTCTTTCTATAATTATTAATTATTACTATTCTATGAGTAAAATCCCTTTTTAGAAGAATACACATCATTATTCTATTTGTCTATTTACGCGCACTATTCGTGACGATTTACACCATTCTTTATTGACAGCCTCGTTAATCAATGGCTAGGGGAGAGTTCAGTGCCTTTACTAGCTATTTTCCCCCGCTGTAAATGAACGAGGAGTCAGGATGAATGTCTATTCTAAAACGTTATAATCCCATTTCTTTAATCGTATTTCATTTTTCTAAATGAGCCTCAATAAGACTGCTAAATTTCATAATGGAATGTAAAAGCTTTGGATGGGAGTATGAATGTAAAGTAGTAAGTACACTTTCAATGATAAATTCACGTGGTGCCTGATCTTGTATGAGTTCTTGTTCAAGAAAGCTTAGCAATTCGAAAAACTTCGAAATGTCATTTTCAGATTGAATATATTTCTGAGCAATCCTTTTTAAGGAATGGATGGAATTAAGGATCTCCTCTACAAGAGACAATGGTTCCTCATTCTTATCAGGTAGCCATTGCTTTAATAATTCTGGATAAAATATTTGTTCATCTTGTGCTGAGACATCTTCTACAATTTTCGAAATTCTCTTAAAGCTATAGCGAATCAAATTTGAAACCTGGTATTCACTATGGCCTTGATTAATAACAAAATTAACATGCATTAAATGATGGAGCATACCTTCAAACAAGATGGTGCAATCTAACAAATATGGTTTTTTATCTGCCCCAAAAATGTCAATAAAGCGATTATACAGCCAATTCATTCCTAACAGTCTTATCTGTTGGATGGATTGTCTCAATTCAAGTTCATTAGATACAAGTACTTCTTCAATCAATGTGAATATATTGTTTTTTTTGTTTGAAATTAGCTGAACTTCAATTTGTTTTATGAAGATTTCTGTGTCTGCAGGGCTTTGTCCAATCATTAGCTTATTACGTTCTTTTTCCAACTTTTCATGCATGCTATTGAAAATAGCAATCATTAATTCACTTTTGGAGGAAAAGTAATTATAAAATGTACCTTTCGAGATAGAGCTATTTTCAAGAATGTCTTGTATGGATGTAGCTTGATATCCTTTTTCGATGAAAAGGCGATGCGCTACTTGGATTGTATGCTGTTTTCGACTGTTCATTTTGGTCCCTCCATCCCTCATTGGACTATTGGTCTTTTAACGTATATTACCTTAATATAAGTAGGATCACAAACACCCTCTCTATAGTTGGACTAATAGCCTGTAATGTTAAAGATAATGGTGTTGGTTGGCAAGACGCAATCCAGGAAAGCTAGTATTGTCTCTCGTATTCCATCAGAGTATAATAGGGAAGGCTTATTATGAACGTGTTCGTATAATGTGAAACTTCAATCAGTGGGAATTTCTTCATCCCGCACTGATTGTTAGTCCCGTTCTAGTGTCGATAAATCGACACTAGGAACCTGAACCAATGAATCACAGACTAACAAGGCCGTGTCCTTTAGTCTTTCGTCTGTGTGACCCACTGATGTACCCTTGAAAACCATACAGGTAAGTTACACTGTACCTCATCATTCGGATATTTACGGGCAGTTATCGCGCTTCTTCGGTTCTTCTCTTGGTTATGATGTGAGGTTCATACTGCCCGTTAATGCAGGATAAAAAATTAACAGAGATTCTCTAACAGTTGTGAGGTAGAGTATGAATAAAAGAGTTGTAGACATTTTGATCATTTTGTTAGGTGCTTTACTTTTTGCTTTAGCCGTAAATTTATTTGTGATTCCGAATGAACTAGGTGAAGGCGGAGTTGTTGGAACAACAATCATTTTATACTATCTTTTTCAATGGTCACCTGGTCTTGTAAGTCTGCTATTAAACAGTTGCTTACTGATTGTCGGATATAAGTTCTTAAGTAAAATCACAATTCTCTATACAGTTGTTGCAGTGATCTTCCACTCTCTTTTTCTCCATTTAACAAAAAGCTGGAGTATTGATTCGAATGAAATGCTGGTAGATGCAATATTCGGTGGTGTTTTTGCAGGGGTTGGGATTGGCTTGATTATTCGAGTTGGCGGCACAACCGCTGGTACAACAATATTGGCAAGAATCGCAAACAAATACCTAGGCTGGAGCATTAGTTATGGCCTTTTGTTTTTTGATTTAATTGTTGCCTTGTCTTCCTATTTTATTATTGGTGCAGAAAAGTTGATGCTAACGATCATCATGTTGTACGTAGGAACAAAAGTAATGGAATTCGTCATAGAAGGAGTCAATCCTAAGAAGGCCGTTACGATTATTTCGGATGCACCAGATGAGATTGCCAAACAAGTTAACGAGCTAATGGACAGAGGGGTTACTGTTTATTCTGGACATGGCTACTATACAAAAACCCCTAAGGAGATTCTCTATATTGTTATTAGTAAGCAAGAAGTTGTGAAGCTTAAGAAGATTGTTAAGTCTACAGATACAGATGCGTTTATTGCCATTCACGATGTACGGGATGTTTTCGGAGAAGGATTTATCGATATTTCAAAAGCTTAATCTGTCAGTGGTCTTACCGAAAGTATGTCAACGCCCACATTGTTATCGTGCATAATTAGGCGCTGCTGTACTTGGACTGTATGCATTAGGTGAAGTTGATAGCTTAAATGTGTGTCAGAAATGATTAGTGGCACTAATGAGCTCGAGCCAATTGCTGAAAACGTAGAAGTATATGAAGAATTGATGTCAATTTATTTATTAGTCAGCCATGAAGAAGATTGTAGGTGCAGTGCGGATTATCAGCGTTGTCATATAGACTAAACTCCAGAGAGGGTGAGCTTAGTTGTCGATCCTCTTTCTATTCTCTCTAAATAACATCCCCGTTATGCTCAATAAGATGCTCTGCAATCAAAAAAACCGTTCGGAGTACGAACGGTTTTTTTTGAACGGAATAAGACTATCATTAATTTCATGAAAAATTTCTATTTTAAAAATTAGCATTAGGAAAATGCAGAGATTTAACATGGGTGAGTTTTAAATATACGGTTTCTCCACTTGCTATAGCAATCTCCAACAGGTTATTTTTCATACTTTTTAACAATCCGATTTTCATTGGATCTCCTCCACCATCAATCACAATCAGTTTTCCCTCTACCTTTTTTAGTTGGACCTCAAAGGAGCGCAATAAAGGGCCATTAGAAGGATAAACAGGCAGGCTTGTGTTACTTATATGGAGTGATGTTTTTATTGTACGGAGTAATCCATTTCAAATGAGATAGGGAAATATACATCGTGTTAAAAAAGAGACCTTCATCAGATCTCCATGCTTATTTATGATAAAGTTCCTTATACGCAATAACTTTTAAAGCAAGTAGCTCTTCTTCAGATAATTTTCCTTGAAGGTCCGCAAGCACTTCTTCTTTAGAAAGTGTTCCTTCTTGAGCCTGCGCTTTTATGTCTAGAAGTTTAGTAACGCCGATCTTTTTGACCAGTAAACGCGTTGCTTCTTCTTTTGTCGTGAAAGGCAATGAGCTATCGTCTACAGAAGCCGCTTCTTCTACGAACTTTTTCAGCTCTGAGTCATTTTCGATAAACTGCTTTACCTTTTCTGTTTGTCCACTATTCTCTAGCTCAGTCGAAACAGCATCCATTAATTTTTGAGAGGCCAGGTTTGTGCCGTAATAATAAATAGCATAGCCACCAACACCTACAAAGACTACTAGCACTACAATGAATATTAAAAACTTCTTCATCGTCTCACTCCTAACTTAGAGTTTACTATACTATAATTACTGGAGATATAGAAGAATATAATTGGTCCCAGTTTTTACAAAATAATGTCATTACAAAGTCCCCCTTACATAAACAGGTTCTATGTTTTATGTGTAGTACTACTTTAAAGGAGAGGTTGGTGGTATGAACACAGAAGATCCTACTAACCAATGAGAGTAGTTGGTTTTTCATCGTCTCAAGTTAATAACGATTAGTTTAACAATAACTTGTCGTAATTCTACCTTCTAATTGAATAATCGGATTTGCTTTAGAAAATAGCTAAGTTTAAATCTAGCTGACTATTAGATAGTATCCAAGTTCATTTCGTTGACTTTTATGCTACTTTAATATATTATCAATTCGAGATTATTAAATTAATGATAAATAAAGGAGAGTTATATAATAATGAACGTATTAGTAGTAAAAGCAAATAACCGTCCAGCAACAGATGCAGTTTCAAGTAAAATGTATGAAACTTTTATGGAGAACGTAGAAGGTGTTAACGTAACAACTTACGATGTATTTGCAGAAGATATGCCTTACTTTGGTCAAGATTTATTCAACGCTTTCGGTAAATTAGAATCTGGCGAAGAAATGACAGACGTAGAACAACGTATATTAGCTGCTAAACAAAAAGCAATGGATGCATTAACAGCAGCTGATGTAGTTGTATTTGCATTCCCATTATGGAACTTAACGATCCCTGCTAAATTGCAAACATTCATTGACTATGTATATCAAGCTGGCTTCACATTTAAATATAACGAAAGTGGTCAATTAGTAAGCTTAATGACTGACAAAAAGGCAATTATTCTAAGTGCACGTGGAGGCGTTTATTCAACACCAGAAGCAGCACCTATGGAAATGGCTTCTAACTATATTAAAAATGTTGTTGGTGGCGTATTCGGTATGACAATTGAAGAAGAAGTTATTATTGAAGGTCACAATGCAATGCCAGACAAAGCTGAAACAATTATCGCTGAAGGTTTAACAAAAGTTGCAGCAGTAGCAAAAAATCTTTCTGCAGTGACAGCTTAATTATAGTAAATGATGAATCTGTTATAGATGTAATCTATTAAGATTGTCAATCAAATAGGGTCTGACCTCGTACTCTCAATCCGTTAAGTGGTGTTTTATACACGTATCTTATACTGTATTGAGTTGTTGCGGGGTCAGACCCTTTTCATTTTTTCTATCCAATTTAGCATATAAATAATTGTCGTAATTCACTTAAAAAGGATTCCATGCCTAACAAAATGAAAATTACCATCTAATCTTGCTTTTTCCAGGATTTATTATTAAACGTCTTTATTGCTAAAGGACATGTAATGAGAGAAATTGTTGTTCTTATCTACTTTGCAATCTTGTACATATTTGAGCTCGAATAGATCATTAGCCTACATTTCTTCTTGTCACTTAGGGGAACAAAGAGATCATCACTTCTTTCAAAACTAATTCTGATTCTTACTTATTAGCATATAGTGTATATAGCAGCCTTGGTCAAACGAGGAGGAGAGCTATGGAAGTTATTGTAAGAAAGGGAGATAGTTTTTGGGATTATAGTCAGTTATTCGGCGTGAATATCCAATTAATTGTCGATTCAAACCTAGGTGTGAATCCAAGTCAACTTACGGTTGGTCAGAGAATTAAGATTCCAGGGTATGTTACGGTTGATTACCGTGTTGTTGCTGGTGATTCATTATGGTCGATTGCTAAGCAACGGCATATCTCGGTTGAATCAATTAAGCTTGTAAATGTAAATATAAATCCGAATGCTTTGCAAATCGGCCAGACGATACATGTTCCATTACGAATTACTTGGCGGCTTGTCCAGGGGAAACAATATTATGACTATGAAACAATGATAACCGATCTAACAAGGCTGCAAAATGTGTATCCTTTCATGAAAATGCCATCAATTGGAAATTCAGTGTTAGGAAATAAAATACCAGAAGTGTTAATTGGAAGTGGGAATAAGCGGATTCACTACAATGGGGCATTTCACGCGAATGAATGGATTACGACACCTGTTATTATGACGTTTCTTAATGACTATTTGCTGTCTTTGACAAATAACGTAGCGATTCGTGGGCTTCATACATTCCCACTATATCAGGAAACGATCTTATCCATCGTGCCGATGGTGAATCCTGATGGAGTGAATCTTGTCTTAAATGGGCCGCCATCCATTGAACCTTATCAAACGAGGGTAGTTGAATATAATAATGGCCAAACTGATTTTAAAAGTTGGAAAGCAAATATAAATGGAGTCGACTTGAATGATCAATTTCCAGCAGAGTGGGAAAAAGAAAAAGCACGGCGTAGAAAGAGTCCTGGACCAAGAGATTATCCGGGAGAATCTCCTTTATCACAGAAAGAAGCCATTGCAATGGCAAATTTGACGAGGAAACGGGATTTCCAAAGAGTTCTTGCCTTCCATACACAAGGTAAAGTCATTTATTGGGGGTTTGAAAATTTAGAACCACCAGAATCGGAAACGATCGTAAAAGAATTTAGCAGAGTAAGCGGCTATGAACCAGTCCAAACCATTGATAGTTACGCAGGGTATAAAGATTGGTTTATTCAAGAATGGAGAAGGCCAGGCTTTACTGTAGAGCTTGGTATGGGGATCAATCCACTGCCATTATCACAATTTGATGAAATTTATGAAGATACGCTCGGGATTATGCTCGCTGGTCTGTATATGTAGAAGTAGGAGGATATATCATAAGGGTCTGACTTCGCACTCTAAATCAGTATCTTATACTGTATTTAGTTGCTGCGGGGGCTGACCCTTTGCTTTTGGGACAATCTCCTTGGGCAACGGAAAATTGACAGTTTTTCTTGATCTATTCTATCCGATTTTGCATATTCACCTTATAAAGTAGTTGAATGGCTAGTTTTACTCGCTATTTGCTAGATCAACCGGTTGTTCAATTTTTTTATAGTAAGTGGAAAAGGAGGGGAAAGGATGACATTTATAATGACTTACGATCAAAGAAATTTGAATAATATTAACAAATTAGCATATATCACAAAAAAAGCCGCTCTACAATGGTACAGGTACTGTTGTGAACAGGAAATTGACCTGCTGATTTATGAAACGACAAGAACATTGGAAGAACAAGCAAGGAACTATAAATCAGGCGCATCACAAACCATGCGATCCTACCATCTTGTTGGTCAAGCGCTAGATTTCGTACCAGTTAGAGACCGTCTGGCCATCTGGAATGGATTTGACACACCCAAAATAAAAAATGCCATTGCAAAAGCAAAGCAACTCGGTTTTACATGGGGAGGAGATTGGACGACACTTGTAGATAAGGTTCATTTGCAGTATGAATATAACGGCTACGGGACGGATCCTTTTGGTAGTGTGAAAGAAACAGCCACTGTTCCAAGACCAATAGTTAGCCAAACGGTTTTGAATATACAAAAAGTAGTAAATAGTAGATATGGGACCGGACTGAAAGTGGACGGAAGATATGGACCTGCCACAAATAGAGCGCTCCTAAAAGGCTATCAAATAGAACTAAACGAACAATATAAGGCAGGGCTTATGGCGGACGGAATTTGGGGACCCAAAACAAAAGCTGCAGTTCGAGTTGTTAAAAAAGGGGCCAGAGGCAATATCACTTACATTCTTCAAGCCACCCTCTACGTCAGAGGCTTTGATTCGAGAGGAATAGACGGTATTTTTGGAGCAAACACGGAAATGGCCGTAAAGAGCTACCAAAAATCGCAAAACCTAAACCAAGATGGCGTGGCTGGACGTGACACATGGACTAAAATTTTTGAATAAGAAGAGGCAGTTCTAAAAGGTCGGCACTTACACTCTTGACACTGTATATTGTGTCATACCCAAACTCAAAAACTTGTGATCCAAATTCGAGATCTCGTGATCTAAACATGGGATCTCGATCCGAACTAGAGATGGTGTAAAAATGAGTTTTCTCAATTTGTAGCTAGAACAAGCTGTAGTGGCATTACTCGGTATCACATTCTTCATATCAACAAGCATCTCTGTTACCTTAGAATAAGCTTAAACGTTGGAATTCAGGTGACCGTAGAAAAACAGCTAATAAAACCGTATAATAGGAAAAAACGTAAAACTACATAGAATGAATATATAGTAATTGAAAGGAACGGTACTTTTTCGTGATAAAGATCTTGATCATTAGTTTTATTGTTATTGTACTACTTGTTCTTGTTTATTCAGTGATCCCGACGCTACTTATTCGGATTTGCAAATTGGGGATAACAAAGACGGTCCAAGGGGAAAATAGGATAGTTCTAACGTTTGATGATGGGCCAAATCCTCAATATACGACACTTTTACTAGATGTTTTAAAAAACTATGGTGTGAAGGCAACATTTTTTGTAGTGGGCAGCAAGGTGAAAAGACACCCTGAAATCATAAAACGAATGCATGAAGAAGGCCATACAATTGGTATCCATCATTACGACCATATTTCAAGCTGGTTGATGTCTCCATTTAAATTAAAGGACCAGCTCATTAAAACGGAAAAAGCAATAAATGAATGCATACAGGAAAAGGTCACCTTTTATCGGCCACCTTGGGGACATTTTAATCTGTTTACATTATGGGTAAGTAAGAAGTATAAGATCATTATGTGGTCGAATATCTTTGGAGATTGGAAGGTAGAGACGTGTAAACATGAATTACTCGATCAATTACGGAAAACGACGGCAGGAGGCTCTATTCTTCTGCTTCATGACTGTGGCGAAACTTTCGGTGCGGATGAAGAAGCGCCACACTATATGCTCGAAAATTTAGAAATTTATCTTAAGGAAATGACAGAAAAGGGAAGGCGTTTTATCACATTAAGCGAATTATAATTAGATGAGGGTTATATGAATATTGATACGATTTTACATTATATAGATTTATACGGATACCTAATTATTTTTCTGTTTTTATTTTTTGGAATTGTAGGGATTCCCGCACCTGAAGAGTCATTGCTATTCTTAATTGGCGTTTTGATTGTGCACCATAAGCTTAGCTTTGGTTGGGCTGTAGTAAGTTCCATTTCTGGTGCGTTTATAGGCATGCTTACTGCGTATGTATGTGGCAAATATATCGGCCATCCATTTATCAATAAATACGGCAAGTACGTGGGGATAACCAACGCACGATTAGAGAAAGCGAGTAGTAAATTTACGAAAAACGGATACAGAACAATCTTGTTTGGATTTTATCTGCCGGGTTTACGCCAAATCAATCCGTATTTTGCGGGCATTTCCCATATACAATTGGGTGGATATCTCTTATTTTCACTTATCGGCTCGATTCTCTGGACAGTTCCATTCATCGTTGCCGGATATTATATTGGTGGTACATTTCCTATCAATCCTGCTTATGTACCTTATTTAGGGGTTTTGTTCTTAGTTCTTTTTCTATTATATGTTTCAATTAATTTTTTAAAAAAGAGGATAAAGTCCAGAAATAGGTAATGAACACAACGAATAAATAGCCTACTAGTATCATCAAAAATTCATTTTATCATGCCCTAAAAAGTGATACATTGGAAGAAGAGAATGTCCTAAAAATGTAGATAGCCCTTTTATAGTAAATGTGTAATAGGATGGATTGTTTATGAAATTAGGAGATGACATATATGAAAAAAATTTTGTTTTTACCTCTCTTACGAATGCAGTCTGGACACCATCAAGTGGCCGACGCGTTAATGGATATGTTAAAAATGAGGACGAGTGGGATTGTTCTAAAAAAAATTGATTTGTTGAGTTATACAAATGAATCTTTAGAGAAGGTGATTTCCAATGGCTATCTAAATTGGATTCGGTATGCACCTGAAACATATAATCTTGCTTATAAGAATTTTTTCTATGTACCCCCAACAAAAATACACTCCTTTAAATGGTATCAACATATATTCTTGAACAAAATGAAACGATTGTTATCCGAGGAAAACCCTGATTTAATTGTGTGTACACATGGCTTTCCTTCTTACCTCCTCAGTCAATTAAAAAGGAAAGGGAAATGTAACATCCCGACGATTAACGTATACACCGACTTTTTTATCAATAGTGTATGGGGAAAAGAAGGCATTGATGTTCATTTTCTTCCTAGTCAAGAAGTGAAGGAATCCCTAATAAGGAAGTATCAAACTTCGAATCAAAACATGATTGTTACAGGGATTCCAGTGCATGAAGAAATTACGACGACCGCTCGTATACCGAAAAGTGTAAATCGACCGAAGATATTAATATCTGGGGGCAATAGCGGACTTGGAGGGATTTTAAAGCTATCTGAAGAATTAAAGAAATCGAAAGGACTCGACTTCTATGTGCTCTGCGGCAATAATCGAAAGCTTTACAACGAGATCATTACATGGAATTTAGACCATATTAAACCACTCCCTTATTTATCATCAAGATCAGAAATGAACAAGTTATATGAAGAAGTAGATGCTATCGTTACGAAGCCTGGTGGTGTCACCATAAGTGAGGCATTAAGGAAAAGGCTTCTAATCTTTGTCCATTCGATGCTACCAGGACAAGAGGAAATCAATCTACGTTATTTAAAAGACTCGTCGCTTGTATTCGAACTCGATCAAAAAAAATCATTTGAATTACAACTGTTTAGGATTTTGAATGATCATCTACAAATGGAACGGTGGAATCTGGCCGTTGATTCGTATCTTAAAGGTTTAGAGATGACTAGTGCGGACTGTCTGGTAGAAGTTATGCAAGGATTTCTTGACCTTAATCTGGAAGTGAGTACCCATGCTTAAGAATGAACATCTGGAAAGAAAGAGGATGCTACAAATGGCATGAATCCAAATTTTTTCGAGCGTTTTGCGCGATAGTCGGTTTCTTGTTTTATATATTGAGAGTTTAGCATGTATGGCTATGCCCCTTGCTTTGCGACCTTCACGAAATCGAAAAACATTGCAACTGTGTAAATAATATCCTCTTTCGTTCCAGGTGTTAAACATTTTTCTGGAATAACCCTATTTCTTTTCAAATTTAAGTCTACTCATTATCAATAGCTTAGAATGTACAGAATTTCTTTCCTATAACACTACAAATAGGCTACCAAAAGGGTAGCCTATTTATCCCGTATTAATGGGGAGTAAAACCCACTGATTAAAGTTTCACTTTATCTATATTAATGAGTATAGTACTCTTCTAGATTATGTTTAGACATAGGAGTTTGCATATATGGGTATCCGTGATAATGAAGGTTTCATTGTTGATAATGATGCACAGATTTCCATCACGCTGTCCAGGAAGTTGTACATATATTGATATTGAGGGTATACCATCTCGTTACCTTCTATTTTTCTGAATTTCCAAACATGATATGTGCGGATGTAGTGAGAAAGTTTGTCTAATTGATAAATTTGCAGGAGCGGAGAAGGGATTTTGAATGAACCTAGATTAATATGACGCTAATAAAATTTTCTGATTATGTAATAAAGTAAAGGGCATATCTCCCCTTGTTCCACAATATGATGGAATATCTATATGAGGAGATGAGGGGAAATAATTGACAAATAGTGAAAATAATTTGATTACAAGAGACAAGCTGGCTCAATTCATTGAACTAAATCGCAAAAAAAAAGAAATCGAAATTCAACTAGATGATTTAAAGAAAGACTTTAATCAACACTTTGATCAGTATGTCGGAAAATTTGTTAAAGGTGATTTGACAATAAGTGATTACAAAGTGCAAAGGCAAATTAGAACAACAGAAAAGTTTGATCAAGAAGTTACAGTTCATAGATTAGAAGAGTTGAATTTGACAGATCTTATTCAGAAAAAGCCAGATGAAGGAAAAATAAAAGCTGCCTTAAATTTACGATTGTTGAGTGAAGCCGATTTAGAAGGCTGTATAAGCACAAGTTACTCGCAGGCTATTTATGTGAAACAGGTGGATTCAAAATAAAGAAGGTTTTTAGGTAATTTCATTAATTAAATTTATTGATAAGGCTTTGTTAAACTCGCCTGTTGATTGCAACTAGAGAAGAGTTCGCTTTCCGCGGGCGGATCCGGGAGCCTCCTCGGCGCATTACGCTTGTGGGGTCTCCTTTTGACTCGCTTTTCCCTCAGGAGTCTCACGCCTTCCGCTCCAATCAACGTAGTGCCTAAATCAACAATGAGCTTTAACATAGCCATTGATAAAAAAGAGGATCTCCAAACAGAATGTCATCCCCAAAAACTACTATCTACAGTTCAAATAACTGTGTTTAGAATTGGGGATGCACCTATTTGGGGATCCTCTTTTCTACGAGGATATGAAAATCCTTTCAGCTTTAAATGAAGGATTATTCAATTAAATGGTTCATTTTATTAGCTAACTTTTGTGTTTCTCAAATCAGGAAAAAATAATAAAATGTTTAATTGTTCGATAATTCTAAAAATAAATAGCTAATATATGGAATTTATAGGATAATAATACTTGTGAGTAATATATAATATTCAACATGGAGTTTGTTAGATAATGGGTCAGAGAGGAAGGAAAAAGGGAGCGAGTGGGGAACAGAGTAGAGCACTGCTTTTGAAGATTGCAGCTGATGAATTGCCCAAAAGGGCTATCATGAAACGAAAGTTAGTGCAATTGTAAAGAGAGCAAACTTAACACGACCTACCTTTTATTTATACTTTCAAAGCAAGGAGGCAAACTTTCAAGAATTAGTTGATATATTTCGCTTGAATTTGTTTGAATATACGCAAAAGAGCCGCCTGGAACCTGGAATCGATTCACATTCCGTCCCCAATGCAATCACAAGTGGATCGACAGCTATATGCACCTATTTTGTTGAAAATCCAAATCTTACACGTATTGGTTTCTTCATTGCATAATAAGCAGAGGAACTGAAAATACAACTAGCTGCACAAATAACTGATAATCTAGTTTCAGAACAGGAAAATAAGTATTTCCGTTTGAATATTGACATGAGCATAGTAGCTGAAAGTTTAGTTAGAATCATTGAATGTTTAACACTTACTCAATTGCTTCAAGGAAAAAGCAGCCAGAAGAAATCGCATATGAGATTGTCCATCTTTTTTTGTATGGCATGGTTTTTAATGATCATAGAGGAGGAATCCTAAACACTAAATGATGCACTACCCACTCGACTAAAAACGTAGAAAAAAAGGGGATGGTATTCAAAATGAAGTCGGTCGAGGAATCGCAGAGGGAAGAGGTTGATATAGAGTGGGTTACTCTTATGTTGAATGCCAAACAGATTGGAATCACACCAACTGAGGTTCGAAGATTTCTTCAAGAAAGTCAAAAGATGAAGATCGATGATACACTTTCGAAGCGGTGTAACGCAGGAGGATAAGGGGAATTCATTCACCTGTCTAAAGACGAAGTAGTTATCTTGCTAATATATCAGTGAATATGATACATTATGTAATGTACCAAATGGTAGGTACATTAAATATAAGTAATAAACAATCTTTGCTAATCTTTTTAATAAAGGATTATAGATACAGAAAGTAAAACCAGTATAATAAGAAAGAGAAATTTACAGGAGGAGAAAGTATGAAACAAATTAAATCTGAGCAAGAATATCGTGAGCAAATCAAACAAAATGAACTAACAGTTGGAGTGTTTACAACCTCTTGGTGTCCAGATTGCAAACGTTTAGATATGTTTATTGGTGAAATTACAGACGAGCATCAAGATAAACAATGGTTCACAATTGACCGCGATGATTTCCCAGAAATTTCAGAGGAACAAAGTGTAATGGGAATCCCTTCATTATTAATCTTTAAAAATGGCGAAAAGCTTGCACATTTGCACAGTGCAAATGCTAAAACTCCAGAAGCAGTCAGAGAATTTTTAGGCAACCTATAATAGGGTTTCTTTGGAATATGGGGTACTATCTTATCATACAGCTTGATTTTTTGTAATTTGTCTATAATCGAATAATAACGAAGAACGAAGTGGGATATTTTCCACTTCGTTTTTTTTACATGTAAGATGGTGCTTACTGAAACCTTTTGACAAATGTATATCTAGCTCTTGTAGGTAATGATCTATTGATTGCAGAAAAAAAGTAGGTAATCGTTTTCTATTTGTTTGTTTAATAAACAAACAAAAGGTATAATAAAAATATGCTATCACAATAGTCAAACAATTGAAAGATCGTTTTCATATCTAATGATCAAAGTTGTATGGTAAAGATCTTTTGTGATGTCCTTTGTTTAATAGAGGTCAGTTTCAAGGAAAATCAAAAATGGATGGAGCTTTTACTGGGAAGGCTGATAAATCTACTTTATAAACAGGGTATTATTTTAGATTTTTGACATAGTGAATTAAGTTTTTCATTTATTTAATTGAGAGAGCAAGGGGTGCACCATATGAATGATCAACAGATTGTTAAGCAAATCCTCCAACAAATTGGGGGAGAGAAGAATGTGTCAAGTCTTGTCACAAGTGCAACACAGATAGTAATTGAGGTGAAAGATAAGACAAAAGCAAATAAACTTGCATTGGAAAATACAGAGGGAGTTATTAGTGTAGAAGAAATTAACGGGCAATTCTTAGTAAAAGTAGAGGGACCTGTTGAAAATCTACTTAAGGAAATTAACAAATTGGGGGATTTTACAGATTCTAATTCAGATGAAGAAAAAGAAACTGTAATGAATAAGATTTTAGGTATAATCGGAGGAAGTTTTGCACCGATCTTAGGTGTTCTTGCAGGAGCGGGGTTGTTATCGGCATTATTAGCCGTTTTAACTATGCTAGGATGGGTATCTTCTGAAAGCGGTACCTATGCCATTCTATCTGCAGCAGGACATGCAGTTTTTTATTTCCTTCCTATTTTTCTTGGAATTACGCTCTCTATTAAACTTGGTGCTAATGCCTATGTTGGTGGTACCATTGGGGCAGCGCTATTGGAGCCGCATTTTACAGAATTAATAGCTAATGGGGCAAAACACGTAGATTTCATAGGAATCCCAGTTGTGTTAATGAACTATTCTTCTACTGTTTTTCCGATTTTTATCGCTGTTTCTATTTATGCCGTATTAGAAAAATTCTTGAAAAAAATCATTTATAAAGACATTCAAATGTTTATCAATCCGTTGATCTCGTTAGTAATTATTGTCCCATTAACGGTGCTTGTTTTCGGCCCTTTTGGTACATATGTCGGAGAAGGTATTGGGGCAGTTATCGAATTTTTAAGCTCAAGAAGTGGACTTTTAACAGGAGCCGTGTTAGGTGCAGTTTGGACCTTCCTTACTCTTTTGGGTCTACACTGGGCGGTTATTCCTATTGCTATTGCAAATCTTGCAAATGGTCCTGATCCGATTGTCGGTATGGCTGCTGCAGCTCCTTTTGCTCAAATTGGGATGGCGATTGCGGTTTTATTAAAAACGAAAGACAAAAATTTGAAAACTCTCGCTGGGTCAGCAATCGTTCCTGGTGCATTGGCGGGTACTACAGAAATAATCAATTATGGGATCCTCTTACGGTATAAACGAACGATGGTTTATGTAGCATTGGCTGGAGCTGTTGGTGGAGCAATTAATGGTGCCCTTGGAGCAAAAATGACTGTCTTTGCTCTCCCTAGTTTATTGTCTATCCCTGCATTTACACCGATTGGAATTTATGTAATCGGTATTACGGTGGCATTAGTGCTAGGGTTCATTCTTACGTATGTATTCGGGTTTGAAGATAAGAACAATAAGGTTACATCTAAGTCAATATTCGAAACAAGTTTAATTAGTGTAAAAACAGAAACGATTTCAAGCCCGTTAAGTGGGGAACTTGTTCCTTTAAGCCAGTTTAATGATCCACTTTTCTCAACTGAAACAGTAGGGAAAGGTATTACGATTGAGCCAGAAATAGGAAAAGTTGTTTCACCAGCAGACGGGGTTATCACTACTTTGTTTCCAACAGAACATGCGGTTGGCATCACATCTGAAGGTGGAGCGGAAATACTGATTTTCATCGGGAGTGACACAGTGAATTTAAAAGGTCAATATTTCACATCCCATATCATTCTCGGAGATAAAGTGAAGCAAGGTGATCTACTGATTGATTTTGACATGGAAAAAATAAAAGAAGCAGGTTTTCAGGTAACGACGCCTGTTGTAATTACCAATACGAGTCAATATCTTGATGTTACGCATACAAATAACGCAACTGTTCGAGCTAATGAAGACTTGCTAACCGTAATTGTGTAATCCATAAAATTTATCCAATCAGAAAGGGGTTCCTTATTATAGTAACCTGTTTTTGGATTCTTTTTTTAAAAAAAGATGATACTGCAATTTCCATTGGTTAATCAGCTCTCAGGAAGTTTTCTTATGCTAATAGCTACTGTAGTGTTCATAAAATAAGCGATATGTTAAATATGAAATAACTATTTACTGAACAGTAGAAATACTGTTCTTTTATTATGCTCGGAATTATTTTGTTATTCCAGTCGAAATGCGTTACCTATCTATGAAGCAATTTGTTAAGGCTCTCTGTTTGAAATGAAGGTATATTTCTTCTATCTATTCTCATACTAAAGATAAGAAGGAGGGGTAATCCGTGGCGAAACGAACAAAGAAAAATGACGCTGACCAAAAGAATAAACAAGGATTTGATTCAAGCAAAACTGATTCAGAATTCTCTCAAGAATTTGGCAGTGCAAACGCTAATCAAGCACATAAAAATAAAGCAAAAAAAGAAAAAGAATCTAAAAATCAAGGTAAGTGGAAAGGCATGCATTGATTTATTCTTGCCAGACTCTATCATGATAAGTGTTGCCTGCACCGATTACATTAGGTGGAGGCTTACCATGCTTCAAACTGTTTGACTGAACATTAAGTAAAGGAGCTTATTTAGATGACTCAATCTAAACGACAACAAGAACGCCAGTGGAAAGATCGTAAACAATCGCAGAATCCACATGGTAAGGTCAGATCATTTGAACAATTAGCTGAAGATTCGGGCAAAAATGAATCTAAAACTAAGTAATACTGTATAAAAAAGAGAGGGGTATCCCTAAGGTTAGAGCCCCACGCGATAGTGAGGTTAAGCTCCTTGGGATACCTTTCTTTCTTGTTACCAAAAAGGTCATAATCATCAGGAATGATATTATAACCTTGGAATTGCATATGCATAGTATTTAAGGCATTTCGTCCTCTTTTACCCGATTTTTAAACGCTTCATGTGTAACAATATCTTCAATTTGTTCAAACTGTCGACTGTGCTCCTTCTCCTCACTTATGCTATTTGCGGGGAAGTTTCCAGGGTGGCCTTTTTCTTTGTGATTAAAATGTTTACCACGACTCATACTTATTCACTCCTTTCAATACTGCCTTTTTTAGTTTGCACTTTTTGCTAAAAAATATCCCGGAATAACTTATTACTACTGAAATAAAAAGTGTTTCATAGGAAAATACCTGTCTAATTAATGAAACCGCTAACAAATATTCATGCAAATTAAATTATTTCGAATATTGTATTTATTTATTTGTTGATCTATACTATAGCAAGATACTAAATATTAGGGAGTGTTTGGTTATTATGGAAACTTTAGAACGAATCAGTCAATTTGTAGGGAAAACATTTGCTGTATGGGTTCTTCTATTTGCAGCATTTGCCTTTTTTGCTCCATCTGGATTTACATGGATTGCACCTCATATTACGATTTTATTAGGAATTATCATGTTTGGTATGGGGTTAACGCTTTCTGGTAACGACTTTAAAGAAGTATTTAAAAGGCCGAAAGATGTTTTTATCGGTGTTGTAGGTCAATTTGTCATCATGCCGGGTCTTGCTTTTGTATTAGCAAAAGGTTTACAGTTGCCACCTGAAATTGCAGTGGGCGTAATATTGGTTGGATGCTGCCCAGGGGGGACCTCTTCAAACGTAATGACATACCTTGGAAAAGGGGATGTAGCATTATCGGTAGCCATTACATCAGTCACAACGGTTCTTGCTCCAATCGTAACACCAGCTTTAATTTTATTACTGGCCAGCCAATGGGTACCAGTGGATCCAAGCGGACTATTCATATCCATCATTAAAATTGTCATTCTCCCAATTGTGTTAGGTTTAATCGTGAAGAAACTATTCAATAAACAAGCGCAAGCGAGTGCTAAAGCGCTACCTCTCATTTCTGTTATTGCAATCGTTGCTATTGTGACAGCTGTTGTATCTGTTAGTCAGCAACAGATTGCCAAAACTGGATTAATCATTTTCGCAGTTGTTATTCTTCATAACTTACTTGGTTACTTGTTAGGGTACTTTTTTGGTAAACTCTTTAAAATGAACTTATCTAAGAAAAAGGCTATAGCAATCGAAGTTGGTATGCAAAATTCTGGTTTAGGTGCCGCGATCGCCACCGCACACTTTTCACCAATCGCAGCTGTACCAAGCGCTATTTTTAGCGTCTGGCATAACATCTCGGGACCAATCCTTGCTACAATATTCAGCCGCATGAAAGAGACAAAAATAAGAAACGTAGCCGAAACGTTTATTAGTAAATAAAAAAGTATGAACACTTATGAGGATAGGTTCCAAACAGAGGCTGACCTTACCCTTTACAACAGATTAAAGTGTTAAACACAAATTCTTTCGTTATACGAAAGGGGATGCAGTTGTTCGTTATAATTTCATTCATATCTTAGCCATGGTCCCTTAGTAATTGAAGTAGTATGCTTAGTAGAATGAATAATCATGTGAAATGATTTGCTATTGTTAACATTACCTGTTATGATGAAATAGAATTATTTTTGTTCGGTGAAAAGGATTGTATAAGTTCAACTTTTCGTCTTAATGATCACTTTGGGCAGGGATAGTAATACATTGTGTGTTTATCACACTAGGAGGCAACAAAAATGGAACAAGGTACAGTTAAATGGTTTAATGCAGAAAAAGGTTTTGGATTTATCGAGCGTGAAAATGGAGACGACGTATTCGTACACTTCTCTGCTATTCAAAGTGAAGGCTTCAAATCATTAGACGAAGGTCAAAAAGTAACTTTTGAAGTAGAACAAGGTCAACGTGGACCCCAAGCTACAAACGTTCAAAAAGCTTAATATTGAAGACATATTAACCAGACTCTTTAGAGTCTGGTTTTTTATTTCTCTTAATAATAAACAAGTGGTATCAATAATGTTTTGGTCCTTAGAGGTTTTGTACATAGAAGTTTAGATTGAAAAAAATGAAATTCAAAGTATCGATGAGGGTTGTCCAACATATATTTAATATTTTCATATTGGGAAGGAAAAGGAATGATTTTTAGCTTTTCAGTTTCAAAATGGCTAATCGCAATAATATCACTAGTGGCATTGGGAGTAGCGTTTATTTTAGGACCAGCTAGTGCATCAGCAACTATTAACTATGGCGATGAGGTGACAGCTGTAGCAGGTGACTATGTGGGAAGTCCCTATAAATATGGTGGGACAACTCCCAAAGGATTTGATGCAAGCGGATTTACTCAGTATGTATATAAAGATGCAGCGACAGAAATGAAGATTCCGAGAACAAGTGCTGAACAGTTTAAAACAGGGGAATCTATTCAGCAAGAACACTTAAAAACAGGTGATTTGGTATTCTATGCTACTGGAAACAAAGGAAACATTTCTTTTGTAGGCATCTATAATGGAGACGGTACATTTATTGGGAGTACTACCAAAGGTGTAAAGATTGTAAAGATGAGCGATTAATACTGGAAGAATCGATATATAGGGGCTAAACGGATTATTGAATAAAATAATATTAAAAGCAAAAAGAGCATCAGATGCTCTTTTTGCTAGTTAATAATGAAGAAGTATTTGAGGTGTAATTTATATAATCATTCAACGGTAATCCTCGTTAATACTGCATGCCCATTTTTCACTTTTACCAGTGCTACTGCAGGTTTAATTAAGGCTTTAGTTTCCGTTTCTTTTGCCTTTTCTTCAGGTGCATAATAATTGTCTAAACCGTACCTAATTTGAATAGATGCGGCGTTTTTTAGTTCATACGGAATTTCTAATTTTCCTTTTAGATATATGCCAGTACTAGGCTTCTTTTTTGTTACAAGAGCGACTTTATACAGGCCGTCGCTGTTGTCTTGTTTTAGTTGAACATATACTCTTTTATGAATGCCGATATTTTCCGTTTTGAAAAGGGGAATTATCGAGTCATCAAGCTGTGCCAGCTTAACAGACTCAATTTCATAATGTAAATTCACATAGCTCCCTCTGAATAAATCTGTAGGATCAATGGGTGCGGTTTGTAATTTGATTTCTTTTCCTGTCAAAGTCGTCCAAGCGGGAGGAGTCGCCATAATGAGGAGAATCAAGACTGGAATAGAAAATACGATAAGTGGTTGGAAAAGTTGCTTACTCTTCATTAGGTTTTCCTCCTTTTTTTCGTTGTTTTTCAAAAAAGAAGCCGAAACCGATTAGGATTACACCGCCGATGATAAATGTAAGTGATTTTGGCAGTAAATCGAAAGAGTCAATATAGTATCTGAATATCAACGCACATATTATGACAATGCTTATCAAACTACCTTTATGGACAAGGTAGAGAAGAAAAATAAAATAACATACAGGGAACCAGATAGAAAAATCGAAGGTAAGGAATATAGCTGTGATTCCGTGTAAAAGATGTCCTTGTATATGAGTGGTTTTTTGTAACTTAGAAGGAACTGGGATATAGACTAATATTATACCAACGATAAATAGAGTGGTAAGGATGATTGTGTCTGGATTGAGAAAATGGAACCTCGGTACAAATTCCATTAGAAATAAGACGATCGTATTGATAGCTAAAGCATTTATCAAGAACGTTAGGAGTTTAGGATATTTGTATTTGTTTAATAGGACGTATAAAGCCGGTAAAAATACAAGAATGGCAAGTGGGTAGGACGTTTCATCAAGGAATATGCTTCCATTAAGATAAATGAAAAGCAGGACGGAAGTGAAAAGTAGAATGACGATATCTTTTAAATAGTAGCCGATGAATACTGTCCCGATGGCCCAAAATAAAAAGGAATTGTTGAAATTAATGCTTATATTAAACATTTGTTCGATTAGAAAAATACCTGCACCAAAAATCAAAATGCCGACATAATGCAAACTTCTTGCTGTTTTGGGAAAGCGGCTCTGCCATTTAACTCCTGCGTAATTGACCCCAATTAGGCAAACGATAATAATCAGCAATTTAACGCCTTTGTTGAAATACATCCAGTTGCTGGCTACGAAGGTTAATACCCCTAGCCCTAATAGAATTGCCCCGATAGCTAATAATATAGAAATGAAGTTTAAGCCAGCTCTTACATCATAGGAACGTAAAATTTTTTCTTGATCCTGCTTGGAAATAATACCTCCAGATTCAAGGTATTTTAGTTCATGTTCAAGAAAGTCAAATTGTTTTTTTGTTATTTCTTTCTTGCTCAAAGTGATTCCTCCTTCCCTCTTCTTTTATTATACAAGTTGAAAAGAAGATAATGAATGTAATTGATCGAGAAAGAATTTTTTTTGATTTATCAACAGACAAGTCCCCCACCTCAAGGTTTAAAGGAATCGAGGATGCGTAGGTGGGGGATAACAGCCTAATCAAGTTTTGGCTCTTAGTCCGTATAAGGTCACGAGCTTTAATACTCTTTGGCAAACTACGCCACACTGTATTAAAGCTTATGCTTGTCGGACTATCACAGGACAGTGGCGAGCAATCTTAGTAGACGTTCTTTAAAGCGGTTGCCTCGCTTTTTGAAGAAAAGCTCGATTGGAGAGAGCCGCGAAACTATCCGAGGGCCCACAGAGGTAAATTTTGCACCCAAAAAATTTGGGGCACCAGACGAAAGATTAAAGGACACGGCGTACTTAGTCTGTGATTCATTGCCTTCGCTCGTACTGACGATTGTTTGAAGCGTGTGCTTTAGATCTTAACAACAGTAAAACGGGACTAACTTTCAGTGGGGCGTTATATTAATGTAAAAAAAATGCTCAATCTCTTGTATCTCATGAGATTGAGCATTTGTTCTCTTAATTTTTTGGAAACTGGCAGAATCGAACGGCCACTTTTAACATACCTTATTTTTTATTCATTAAGCTATGCTTTGTACCATAAGTAAAATAGATGAACAATCCAAATACTGCATGCAATCCATGTATGAACTGAAAGTTGAGCAATTAAAAATAAACATAATAGGAATGAGCAGATCGGTAGAACTGGAAAGAACGTTATTTAAAACCACCGGATGGTATATTCTTATATTTTAAGTAAGATATGTATCTTAATAATTTGTGAAAATATAAAAACCCTTGATACACAAGGGTTTTAAGTATGGAGACTAGCGGGATCGAACCGCTGACCTTTTGGCTGCCAGCCAAACGCTCTCCCAGCTGAGCTAAGCCCCCGTTAAGGTATATTTTTAATTTTATCTATTTTTCTGAAAAAGTCAATGGATTTTTAATAGAAAAGTGTTCTTTTAGCGATCTTTTAAAATTAACGTGGTTTGACCGATGATGCAAATTGATTTATTAACTTACCCGTTTAGATTTCGTGATTGGTATATCCGATCTTATATACGAATGTCAGTAACAGATTGTGAAAAGAGTCATAATAAAAAAGCTGATTGCACCCGCAGCCAGCTTTTTATCTATATTATCTAAAGAATACTTTATCAATATTATATTTTGCTTTATGTTCATTGATAATGAACGTTTCATAGATTTCTCTTTCCATTGGATCTTCTACATAGCACATCTCGATACTGGATACTTCGTTTCTATGCAGTTTAATCGGTGAAACAGAATCTTCGAAGTGCTTCTTGATTCTTTGACGGAGTTTTCTAGCTTTTCCGACGAAAAGTAATTGACCCTCTTTGTTATAGAACATGAAGATTCCGCCTTTATCTCTTGGAATCAGGTGAAAGTCAATAAATCCGTAAATATCAGGAATGATTGGCTCGTCCCCTTTTACGATTTGTTTTCGCTGCTTAATGGTTAAATCTGCTGTAGGGATTGTAATATTAATCATGAACAGTCACTTCCTCTATTTAATAAAGATAAATGGTATCATAAGTATACAAGAAAAGCTATTTGTGAGAGAAACAATATCGAATGAGTAATGTGAAGTTAAATTTGCTACAATAATGCATGAGAATATTGAGGGGGTAACTATGATACAATATCCAGTGATTTATTATTATGAGGCAAGAGTAATGAAAGAAGACTATACAATCCATGTGGTTTTTCCGGATCTGAAAGCAGCGGGCTTGTCAGCTTCTACAGCTGGTAATGATCTGGAGGATGCGAGAGAGGCGGCTCAGGATTTATTGGCGATTGCGATTGATATGGCGGTAGATGAAGGAAAAACCATGCCAGAAGCAACTCCGATTGAACAAGTTGATATTGCACAATTTTATGTAGAAGAAGAAGTAGGTAAGCCGTTTCGTATTGAAGTAGAATATATTTCAGTATAAGGAAAAGTGGATGTTCGACAGGCAGCTGGGTCTCGTCCACTATTTACTTCATTCTGTGTATAGGGGACGAGGTCTGCTCATTTGTTTTAGGACAGCACTTTTCATTATTATCATAAGTTTTCAATTTCTACTTTTGAAATTTCTTCAAATGTCGAAACACAATAGTAGACGTCAGTGGTTTTTCGTTTTGTATCAACTAGGACTAGAAGTTGGACATAATGTAAATCGTCTTCAAGATCGTTAATTCGAATATTTTTTACAAAAATATTATTTTCTTTAATTTTTTTCATCACGATTGCGATATCATTTTTGTTTGGAATCATCAATTTCAACATAATTTCTTTTTGTCGAAACTGTTTTGGACCTATTAGGGCAACTAGCCAAGGAATAAGTTCGACACTGATGATTAATAAAATGACACCTGCTGTTGCTTCAATAAAGAATCCTGCGCCGACTGCTATTCCAATCCCAGCTGCTCCCCAAATAATTGCAGCTGTGGTTAACCCGGATATACTATTATTATCGCGTCTTAGAATAACTCCTGCCCCGATAAAGCCAATCCCTGAAACAATTTGGGCTGCAAGTCTGAGTGGATCCATCGTAATATTAACATGTTCACTACCTGTGAACGTATAAGCTGACTCAATGGAGACCACTGTCAGTAAGCAGCTAATAATGGAGATAACCAGGCTTGTCTTCAAGCCAACAGGTTTTCGTTTAATTTCTCGTTCTAAGCCGATTACTAAGCCTAGTAAAGCTGATATCCCTAGCTTTACTAAAATTTGAGCTTCTGAACTTAAGTTTAAAAACCAATCCATGGCCAAATCATCACCATTCATATGATATTTTCTGGTACGCTATATTTGTTGTGTTATACCCTATACATGAATTCTTAATTGTAAAGGGTTCGTATGAATGTAAAAAAAACGTACCAATTTAAATGTATTACTTTCTATTATAAGTCTGAAAAGAGGAATTACCATGCTTCAACCTAAAATAAATCCTTATTTTGTATTATTACTTGCTGTCACATCTATTTCATTGTCGGCTATTTTTGTAAAATTAGCTTCAGCGCCATCAGGGATTATTGCATTTTATCGACTGTTTTTCACGATCGTCATTATGCTGCCATTCTTTCTGGCAAAATATCGTCACGAACTGAAACATATAAATAAGAAAGACTGGCTATTGTCTAGTATTGCTGGAATATTTTTGGCCTTTCATTTTATTTTATGGTTCGAATCGTTGAACTACACATCTGTAGCTAGTTCTACCGTTCTTGTAACACTTCAGCCGTTGTTTGCCTTCGCAGGCGCTTATTTCTTTTTTAAGGAACGGTTTTCGGTGCGAGCAATCTTAAGTAGTATAATTGCTATTGGTGGTAGCTTGGTCATTAGTTGGGGAGATTTCAAGATTAGTGGGATCGCCTTGTTTGGTGATATTCTTGCACTTATCGCCTGTGCGTTAATAACGGCCTACCTATTAGTAGGACAAACCGTTAGACAAAGAATCTCTTCTACTACATACACCTTTGTTGTTTATGGTATGAGCATGGTCACTTTATTTCTTTATGTACTAGTAAAGGGAGAACCACTCGGTCCATATCCGGCAACAGACTGGATTCTATTTATCCTGTTAGCTATTTTTCCAAACCTATTAGGGCATTCGTTGTTAAATTGGTCACTAAAATGGCTAAGTACCACTACCATTTCAATGGCTATTTTGTTAGAACCGGTTGGGGCAACTATTCTAGCTTACTTTATTCTGGATGAAACAGTTGTACTCACCCAAATTATCGGTGGAGCTATCATCTTTGCAGGATTAATTTACTTCCTGAGTGACAGTAAAAAAACCAAAGATCGTTCGATATAGAAAACAATAAAGCTTTAAATGCCTATTATTTACCTTCATGAAAAAAAAGCAGTGTAGTTTTACTGCTTTTTTTCTTTGAACTCTTTTTTAAGCTTTTGATTAATCATGAATGTTAGTTACTCATAGTTCATTTTAAAAAAAGTAGTAATAAATTTTATGTAGAAGCAAACGAATTATTCCGTCATTACTAGGCTTTGGAACGAAGAGACGAACTAATCTCGTAATGAATTCTTAACATCTTATGAAGAAATGAATTGAAAACAAATAAGAGAGATGGTTAAATATAAAAAGTAATGTAATCTATTTTTAGAAAAAGTTAAAAAAGTATTGCAATCATTTTTTTATCGTGATATATTATTTCTTGTCGCTAAGCCAGTAACGAACGCTGACAGCAGTTAACATGAAAAAAACTTTTCAAAATAATTGTTGACACAGGATATCGGCTGTGATAAATTATAGAAGTCGCTTCTGAGAGAAACGACAAAGATTGCTCTTTGAAAACTGAACAAAACAAAGCGCCAACGTTTTAAATTAAGTGAGTACACACTATAAAAACAATGAGCAAGTCAAACACTTTTTGGAGAGTTTGATCCTGGCTCAGGACGAACGCTGGCGGCGTGCCTAATACATGCAAGTCGAGCGAATGATTGGGAGCTTGCTCCCATGATTTAGCGGCGGACGGGTGAGTAACACGTGGGCAACCTACCTGTAAGACTGGGATAACTTCGGGAAACCGGAGCTAATACCGGATAATTTCTTTTCTCGCATGAGAAGAGATGGAAAGACGGTTTCGGCTGTCACTTACAGATGGGCCCGCGGCGCATTAGCTAGTTGGTGGGGTAACGGCTCACCAAGGCCACGATGCGTAGCCGACCTGAGAGGGTGATCGGCCACACTGGGACTGAGACACGGCCCAGACTCCTACGGGAGGCAGCAGTAGGGAATCTTCCGCAATGGACGAAAGTCTGACGGAGCAACGCCGCGTGAGCGAAGAAGGCCTTCGGGTCGTAAAGCTCTGTTGTTAGGGAAGAACAAGTACCAGAGTAACTGCTGGTACCTTGACGGTACCTAACCAGAAAGCCACGGCTAACTACGTGCCAGCAGCCGCGGTAATACGTAGGTGGCAAGCGTTGTCCGGAATTATTGGGCGTAAAGCGCGCGCAGGTGGTTCCTTAAGTCTGATGTGAAAGCCCACGGCTCAACCGTGGAGGGTCATTGGAAACTGGGGAACTTGAGTGCAGAAGAGGAAAGTGGAATTCCACGTGTAGCGGTGAAATGCGTAGAGATGTGGAGGAACACCAGTGGCGAAGGCGACTTTCTGGTCTGTAACTGACACTGAGGCGCGAAAGCGTGGGGAGCGAACAGGATTAGATACCCTGGTAGTCCACGCCGTAAACGATGAGTGCTAAGTGTTAGAGGGTTTCCGCCCTTTAGTGCTGCAGCTAACGCATTAAGCACTCCGCCTGGGGAGTACGGCCGCAAGGCTGAAACTCAAAGGAATTGACGGGGGCCCGCACAAGCGGTGGAGCATGTGGTTTAATTCGAAGCAACGCGAAGAACCTTACCAGGTCTTGACATCCTCTGACAATCCTAGAGATAGGACGTTCCCCTTCGGGGGACAGAGTGACAGGTGGTGCATGGTTGTCGTCAGCTCGTGTCGTGAGATGTTGGGTTAAGTCCCGCAACGAGCGCAACCCTTGATCTTAGTTGCCAGCATTTAGTTGGGCACTCTAAGGTGACTGCCGGTGACAAACCGGAGGAAGGTGGGGATGACGTCAAATCATCATGCCCCTTATGACCTGGGCTACACACGTGCTACAATGGATGGTACAAAGAGCTGCGAACCCGCGAGGGTAAGCGAATCTCATAAAGCCATTCTCAGTTCGGATTGTAGGCTGCAACTCGCCTACATGAAGCCGGAATCGCTAGTAATCGCGGATCAGCATGCCGCGGTGAATACGTTCCCGGGCCTTGTACACACCGCCCGTCACACCACGAGAGTTTGTAACACCCGAAGTCGGTGAGGTAACCGCAAGGAGCCAGCCGCCTAAGGTGGGACAGATGATTGGGGTGAAGTCGTAACAAGGTAGCCGTATCGGAAGGTGCGGCTGGATCACCTCCTTTCTAAGGATATTAAGTGTGGCGCTTATGTTTTGTTCAGTTTTGAATGAGTAATTCATTCAGTAAAATATGAAGTGAGTTAGAAGTAAGCTGTTCGAGGAAGCAATCGAAGGAGCACCGGAGTGTATTTACATACATGAGTATGCGAGTGAGAGAAGCTGACGAAGAAAAGCCCGTTTATAATTCGCTGAATCGT
>NZ_KI632499.1:0-204 GCF_000504145.1 Bacillus cihuensis
TTATCTAGTTTTCAAAGAACGATAATTGGTGGAGCCTAGCGGGATCGAACCGCTGACCTCCTGCGTGCAAGGCAGGCGCTCTCCCAGCTGAGCTAAGGCCCCATTATAAAACAGAATGTGAATGGTGGGCCTAAATGGACTCGAACCATCGACCTCACGCTTATCAGGCGTGCGCTCTAACCAGCTGAGCTATAGGCCCATTCT
>NZ_KI632499.1:1178-153342 GCF_000504145.1 Bacillus cihuensis
CGGACAACGCTTGCCACCTACGTATTACCGCGGCTGCTGGCACGTAGTTAGCCGTGGCTTTCTGGTTAGGTACCGTCAAGGTACCAGCAGTTACTCTGGTACTTGTTCTTCCCTAACAACAGAGCTTTACGACCCGAAGGCCTTCTTCGCTCACGCGGCGTTGCTCCGTCAGACTTTCGTCCATTGCGGAAGATTCCCTACTGCTGCCTCCCGTAGGAGTCTGGGCCGTGTCTCAGTCCCAGTGTGGCCGATCACCCTCTCAGGTCGGCTACGCATCGTGGCCTTGGTGAGCCGTTACCTCACCAACTAGCTAATGCGCCGCGGGCCCATCTGTAAGTGACAGCCGAAACCGTCTTTCCATCTCTTCTCATGCGAGAAAAGAAATTATCCGGTATTAGCTCCGGTTTCCCGAAGTTATCCCAGTCTTACAGGTAGGTTGCCCACGTGTTACTCACCCGTCCGCCGCTAAATCATGGGAGCAAGCTCCCAATCATTCGCTCGACTTGCATGTATTAGGCACGCCGCCAGCGTTCGTCCTGAGCCAGGATCAAACTCTCCAAAAAGTGTTTGACTTGCTCATTTGTTTTTATAGTGTGTACTCACTTAAATTTAAACGTTGGCGCTTTGTTTTGTTCAGTTTTCAAAGAGCAATTTCGCTAACCTCTCAGAAGCGACTTTATCAATATAGCATACTTCAATTTTAAAATCAACAATTAATTTATAATAATATAACATTTGTTATTAATACTAATATTTGTTGACGACTTGATTATTATATATGGTATCTTTTAAAATTACAAGCATTATTAGAAATAAAATTTTAAAAAGATACCAAGCGATATATAACTGTTCCCCTATTATCAGAATAAGATTTCCATCTATCTTAATTAAGTTAAGTTACACATATAAATTTTTATAAGACTTCCTCAATAAATAAATCCCGATAGTTGTTTAAGTGAATCATCTCACCTGTATCAATAACTTTAATTAACGGTCTTGTCGGAGATTGTTTATCAATAAATACAATCTCAGCAATATATCCATTTGATAATCGTACCCTACTTCCCATTGAGTAATTCATAATACAAGACAAAAGTATATTTATAACAGTAATATCGAACTTCCCGAAATCATCTTGCATAATCATCTCCATTACTTTAAATGGGGATTGTTTCTTTCTATAGGCCCTTTCAGATGTCATAGCATGATAGGCATCCGCTACTGCGACAATTTTCGCAAAAGCATGCGGTGTTCGTTCACTTTTGCCCCGTGGGTACCCGCTGCCATCCAATCTTTCATGATGTTGAAGAATTGCATATTTAACTGACTCTTTTAAAATAGTACTTCTTTGAAGCATTCTCAGACTATAAATTGGATGTTTTCTAACCTCCTCATATTCTAAGGCGGTAAGGCTTGTACTTTTCCCTAATATTTCTGGAGGGATTTTAGCCATCCCACAATCTGCTAGACTTCCCGCAAGTGTGATTTGATACACATCCGCAACATCATAATCCATTTTTTTTGCAAGATATCCACTTAAAAGACCGATGGAAACAGTATGATGATACAAGTAATCTTCTTTATTAGAATAATGATGTAGCGAGAAAATTTCTAATGGTTTCTCTAGAGACCTTTCAAAGAGTGGGATCATAATTTCCCTTATTTTAGCTACATCAACAGCACTTCCTGCCTGCCAATTTTGGAATTGACGTTTATATGATTGAACAGCCTTTAGGTAATCCGCAATAAAGCTAGAGTTCTCTTGAGCTCCTTCCCCTTCATCGTCAATTATTTCTCGAGGTGTAAATTTTGTTCCATCAACAAGGGTTTTCTCTACGCTAACTTCAGTGATAAAAAAAGCTTTAAGTACTTCTAACAAATCTTCTGTTAGGATTGTTTTTTTGTTCATTAACGGATAACTTGTTAAACCGCTAATATCCTTACTAAGGATACATCCCGCTACTAAGTTTTTTGTTTTTACCAGCAAGTTCTTCACCTCTTAATTTACATCTTTTCATTACATTACCATAATATTACTTTGTTTGAACAAAAAAAAGCCATGTAGCAGATGATAAAGTAAAAAATTAAATAAGTGGGGGTTCTTCATCTCCCACTTATTGTTAATCATCTCCTAGCTACGCTTCTTCGGTTCCTCTAATTCTCGAGGTTTTGGAGGTACTGCCAGTTAATGCGGGACAAAATTAACTTTCCTCTAATTGTTTATCTTACCTGTAAAACGCTAAAAAACGGAGGTATCCAAAAAGCAAAGGGTCAGACCCCGCAACAACTAAATTCAGTATACGATAAGTGTATGAAACACTAATACTGATTTAGAGTGCGAGATCAGACCCTTATGAGACACCCACTTGTTTTTATCATTCTTCCGTATCATTAACTTCTATTTCGTCAATCGCTTCGTTTGGCTGAGCTTCATCGAGACTGTCTTCAATCTCTTTTACTTCTTCACGTTCAGCCATCGCTACTGTAGCTACGAATTCATTTTCTGTATTTTCAAGACGGATCAGTTTAACTCCCTGAGTATTACGTCCAGTTGTTGAGATATCTCCAACAGCCATACGAATCAATACGCCCTCTGCTGTGATAATCATGATATCTTCTTCCCCAGTTACTGTTTTGACTGCAACTAGCTCACCATTTTTATCCGTTACATTGCACGTTTTAATTCCAACTCCACCACGGCTTTGGATTCTATATTCTTCTGCAGGAGTTCGTTTTCCATAACCAAATTTAGTTACAATTAGCACTTCTTCATTTTCCTCAAGAATCTCCATGCCTACAACTTCATCATCTTCCCTCAAGGAAATCCCTTTAACCCCAGCTGCTGTTCGACCCATAGAACGAACATCCGTTTCAGGGAATCTAATCAGCATACCGTCTTTTGTACCAATGACGATTTGTTTATCACCATCTGTAAGTCGAACTGAGATTAATTCATCCCCTTCGTGTAACCCTACAGCAATTAAACCGTTATTACGAATGTTAGCAAAAGAGGATAATGGCGATCTTTTAGAAATACCGAACTTAGTTGTAAAGAATAAGAAATCGCCATCGGTAAATTCCTTTACTGGAATAATGGCGTTTACCCATTCACCTTTTTCAATTTCAAGCAAGTTGATTAAAGGTAATCCTTTTGCAGTTCTACCGTACTCAGGAATTTCATACCCTTTTGCACGGTATACTTTTCCTTTATTCGTGAAGAATAACAACGTATCATGTGTAGATGTCGTTAAGAGATGGTTTACGAAGTCATCTTCATTCGTTCCCATTCCTTGTATTCCTCGTCCACCACGCTTTTGACTACGGTAGGTAGTTACTGGTAATCGTTTAATGTATCCATTATGCGTCAAAGTTACGATGGTTGTTTCTACTGGTATTAAATCTTCATCCTCAATACTTTCAAATCCACTCAATAAGATTTCAGTACGACGTTCATCATCGAAGCGTTCTTTAATTTCCAGCAACTCTTCACGGATAATTTGTAGTACCTTCTCTTCATCAGCGAGAACAGCCTTTAATTCAGCAATAAGGGCAACTAAAGCTTGATATTCTTCTTCAATTTTTTCACGCTCTAGTCCTGTCAAGCGTTGTAATCGCATATCTAAGATGGCTTGAGCTTGCTTTTCTGAAAGCGAAAATTGTGTCATTAATCCTTCGCGTGCAATATCCGTTGTTTGCGACCCACGAATTAATTTGATAATGGCATCCAGATTATCGAGAGCAATTCGTAAACCTTCAAGAATGTGAGCACGTGCTTCTGCTTTTCGTAATTCAAACTCAGTTCTTCTGCGAATCACTACTTTTTGATGTTCTAAGTAATAATACAAGCATTCCTTTAAATTCAATACTTTTGGTTGGCCATCAACAAGGGCAAGTAAATTAACCCCGAATGTCGTCTGCATAGAAGTGTGTTTATACAAATTGTTCAATAACACATTTGCATTAGCTTCCTTCCGAATTTCCATGACAATCCGCATACCATTCCGGTCTGATTCATCTCGTAAGTCTGTAATACCTTCAATTTTCTTATCTCGAGCAAGTTCGGCAATTTTTTCAATTAGCCTTGCTTTATTGACTTGATAAGGGATTTCAGTAACAAGAATTACTTGTTTGCCATTTGATTTCGTTTCAATCTCGACCTTTGCTCGCTGAATAATCGAGCCTCTTCCAGTTTCGTAGGCTTTTCGAATGCCACTGCGCCCCAAAATATACGCTGCTGTTGGAAAATCTGGGCCTGGTATATACTCCATTAATTCTGCAATCGTAATATCAGGATTTTTGCTCAAAGCCAATACGGCGTCAATTACTTCCCCTAAATTATGTGGGGGAATATTAGTTGCCATACCAACTGCAATTCCAGATGAACCATTTACTAGTAAGTTAGGAAAACGAGCTGGCATGACAACAGGTTCCTTTTCAGAACCATCATAGTTATCTTGGTAATCCACTGTATCTTTATTCAAATCACGAAGTAATTCCATCGAAATTTTCGACATTCTCGCTTCTGTGTAACGCATTGCCGCAGCCTGATCACCATCTACAGACCCAAAATTCCCATGGCCATCAACAAGCATATGACGATAATTGAATGGCTGAGCCATCCGTACCATTGTTTCATACACAGCAGAATCACCGTGCGGATGATACTTACCAATAACTTCTCCGACGATACGTGCAGACTTCTTAAACGGTTTATCAGATGTCATGCCAAGATCATTCATTGCATAAAGAATTCTCCGGTGTACTGGTTTCAAACCGTCCCTGACGTCAGGTAAAGCTCGGGAAACAATAACACTCATTGCGTAGTCTAAAAATGACGTTCGCATCTCAGTACTAATATTAATTTCTTGAACATTTTCTTTTTGATTTTCTGACATGGAGCAGACCTCCTTATAAAAGCTGTAACCTCAGTTTGTCTAACCGGTAGGACGATATGTAAATGGCATGTCCCAAAGGGGCCTGCCCCCACATTGAGCGCAGTTTATAGCGCTATTCATGGAATGGTTAATTGCAGGGGCTAATTTGATTTGGGACAACCTTTAATTATTAAATATCAAGATTTTTAACATATATGGCATTTTCCTCAATGAAATTACGACGTGGTTCGACCTTGTCACCCATCAACATTTCAAATGTTTCATCCGCTTCAATCGCATCACTCAAACTAACCTGTAGTAGCGTTCTCGTTTCGGGGCTCATAGTCGTTTCCCATAGTTGCTCTGGATTCATCTCACCGAGTCCTTTATAACGCTGTAGATTAGGTTTAGGTGTACTCGGTAGACTCGCCATAATTTCATTAAGTTGGCGATCATTATAAGCATATTCAACTCTCTTACCTTGTTGAATCTTATAAAGAGGCGGCTGAGCAATATAGATATAACCATGCTCAAGAATATTTCTCATATAACGATAAAAAAACGTCAGCATCAATGTACGGATATGAGCTCCATCTACATCTGCATCTGTCATAATGACAATTTTATGATATCGCGCTTTGGAAATGTCAAATTCTTCACCAATCCCAGTACCAAGCGCTGTAATAATCGTACCAATTTCAACATTATTTAGAATTCGATCTAAACGTGCCTTCTCAACGTTCAAGATTTTACCTCTAAGGGGTAAAATGGCTTGGAAATGTCGATCACGACCTTGCTTAGCTGAACCACCAGCTGAGTTACCCTCAACTATATAAAGTTCACTGATAGAAGGGTCCTTTGATGAACAATCTGCTAATTTACCCGGTAGACTCGAAACCTCTAGGGCACTCTTTCTTCTTGTTAATTCCCGCGCCTTTTTAGCAGCCATCCGTGCTCTAGCTGCCATAAGGCCCTTATCAACAATTTTTCTAGCTACAGAAGGGTTTTCGTATAGGAAGGAGTCAAGTCTTTCCGATAAAATGGAATCCGTTGCCGCTCTTACTTCTGAGTTTCCTAGCTTTGTTTTCGTTTGCCCTTCAAATTGTGGATCTGGGTGCTTAATAGAGACAATCGCAGTTAAACCTTCGCGGACATCGTCCCCTGACAAGTTTGCATCAGCCTCTTTAATTAACCCATTTTTACGCGCATAGTCATTAATAACACGCGTCAGTCCTGTTTTAAAACCAGACTCATGCGTGCCACCCTCATATGTGTGAATGTTATTTGCAAATGTAAATAAATTACTTATATAACTTTCATTGTATTGCATTGCAATCTCTACGGAAATACCGTCCTTTTCACCTTCCATGAATATCGGTTCTTCATGGATCACTTCTTTAGAACGGTTTAAGTGTTCAACATATGACTTAATTCCGCCTTCGTAATGATATTCATTTTTCTTACCTTCACCACGTTTATCTTCGATACTGAGCAAAATCCCTTTATTTAAAAAAGCAAGCTCTCGGACACGTGTTGCTAAAGTATCGAAATCATACTCGAGTGTTTCTGTGAAAATTTCACCATCTGGTTTAAAACGAATTGTCGTTCCCGTATGGTCGGTTTCACCAATTACCGCTAAATCAGCTTGTGGAACACCGCGCATAAATTTTTGATAGTGAATACTCCCTTCACGATGAACATACACTTCTAAAACTGTTGAAAGAGCATTAACTACCGATGCACCTACACCGTGTAAACCACCTGATACTTTATAACCTCCGCCGCCAAACTTCCCTCCAGCATGCAATACTGTCAGAATAACTTCAACCGCTGGACGACCCATTTTTTCTTGAATCCCAACTGGAATTCCTCGGCCGTTATCAATAACTGTAATACTGTTATCTTCTTCAATAATCACTTGAATGTGGTCACAAAACCCTGCAAGTGCTTCGTCAATACTATTATCAACAATTTCCCAAACGAGATGATGAAGTCCCTTTCCTGATGTAGAACCAATATACATCCCCGGACGTTTACGTACTGCCTCAAGTCCTTCTAAAACTTGTATCTGATTTTCATCATATGCCTGACCTTGTACTTCCTTTTGATCCATTGTCATACGATTTCACCTACACTTTTCTTTTTGCATTGATTAGCTTGTTCAAAAAATATAATCAAATATTTTAAAAAAGTAGTTTTAGTGTCCAACACTTAACTACTTGAGTTCAAGTAACTCCAACTTCTGAAGTCAAGAACAATTCAGAAGTCTGAAAAACATTTACTTTTCTTAAGATTTACGAAAAATCTGTTAGATGTCGTTCGCCTTCTCTACAGTTCCACTAACGAATGTATAAGTTTTTTTGGACATTTTGATGACTAACCTTATCACCTGCAAAACCATCCATGTATTGAGGTGCTTATGCTTTCAATCGCATTTCCTCGGTAATAAATTATGGTAGAATAACTAGTTTTACATAGTCAAGAACTTACAGCGATTTTTATTGGCTATCATCAAATAATATCGTTCGTTGCAATGATCGCCGCTTTAACGTCGCTGATGCAAGTGGTGAATAATAAACAATCTCATTTGTAATAACGATTGATTTAATTGAACTCTTTGCTAAGTTCTGTATAACTCCCTCTTTTTTTTGTATAAATTCCTCCATGATTGGAGATGAGTTGAGTAAATTTTTATCCAGAATCGCAATTACGTCATCCGTTTTTACAAGAATGTCCTCACCAATATGAAGATACATGCATTCACCCCATCATTTAACTTTAGTCACATTCCCCTGATTCACATGGAAAGTAGAGGCATCACGTAAAGTTTGGTGATCAATTCCCTCCACTGAAGTTGTTGTTACGAAGGTTTGGACCTTCCCTTGAATAGTATTTAACAAGTGTGATTGCCGATAATCATCTAGCTCAGATAATACATCATCTAATAATAAAATGGGGTACTCACCCATTTCTGAATGAATTAATTCAATTTCTGCAAGCTTCAGAGAAAGTGCTGTAGTCCGTTGTTGACCTTGAGAACCGTACGTTTGAACATCTCGTCCATTCACAAAAAAAACTAGGTCATCACGATGTGGACCTATAAGTGTAATTCCCCGTTCGATTTCTCTCCCTTGAATTTTAACAAACTTTTCCTGGAATACTTCTATCATTTTCGACAAATTACTACTTTCTGATACATCCAAGGATGGTTTATATTCAATTTTCAGCATTTCTAAGCCGCGAGAGATTCCAGAGTGTATCGGCTCAGCCCATTTTTGAAGCAAAGTAAGAAATTGAAATCTTCTTTGTAAAATTTTTACTGCATATTGTATAAATTGTTCAGTTAATACATCGAGCATCGCTTTATCAACTTGTTTACGCGTCTGGAGCAATTTCAAATAATGGTTTCTTTGTTGAAGAATTTTTTGATATTGACTCATATCATGAAGGTAAACTGGAGATACTTGGCCAATTTCCATATCAATGAACCGGCGTCTTCCTTGTGGACTCCCCTTTACTAGGTGAAGATCTTCCGGTGCAAACATGACCACATTCATATTACCAACATATTGGCTTAACTTTTGCTGTTCAATATGATTGCTTTTTGCCTTTTTGCCTTTTTTTGATATAACCAGTTCAAGCGGAATCGAGGTATTTCTCTTTTTCACCCTACCATCTATTTTAGCATACTCTTCATCCCAACGAATAAGTTCTTTATCATTCGACGTCCGATGGGACTTTGCCATAGCTAAAACGAAGATCGATTCCATCACATTCGTTTTCCCCTGGGCATTTTCTCCTAGGATGACATTTACATTATTTTCGAAGTGCAGTTCCATATCTATATAGTTCCGATAGTTTTTCAGTTTTAGTTGTTCAATATACATAAGCGCTTCTTCCCTTTACTTTAACGCGTAATAGTAAAACTACCGAACGAGGGAATATCAATTTTGTCTCCATCTCTAAGTTTCTTTCCCCGTCTATTATCTAATTCACCGTTGATAAAAATTTCATATTCACTTAAAAACCATTTAGCCATTCCGCCGCTCTGAATAATTTCAGCTAATTTTAAAAATTGACCAAGCGTAATATATTCTGTATCAATCTGAATTTTAGTCATCCGTTCATCACTTCTTTCAAAGTAGTCTCTAATATTTTATTGTACTAAATAAATTGGATAAAGACAAAATTAACATGAACAAAGCATAAGAACTTTGAAAAATAGTCAATTTATTCTAAATACTAGACATAAGAATTGGGCCGAAAAGATGATACTCTTTCTTTACCTTTTTCAAAGCAGCCCACTCTTAACAAAAAGGTCGGATCCCACATTTACTATATCGCTTATATACGTGTTAATAACACTATAAACGGGTATAGAGTGTAGATCAGACCTTTTCGGACATCCTTTTCTCGCTTAGGATTCATTATGAAATTATTGATGCTAACCGTTTAATTTTCTATCCAGATTTGCCTAGTAAATAAGCAATCCCCATCTTATTTCTTAATAAGTTCTTACTGGTAAAATCAACTGTAACATTGTGTCGTCATGAAGTGAACGAATAATAAATGGACGCATTGCTCCAGTAAAATTAATTGTAATATCTGTTCCCTCTAAAGCTTTTAAGGCATCCATTACAAACTTAGCGCTAAAGGAAATTTTTAATTCTTCTCCTTCAATGGATTCAGCTTGTAGCTCTTCACTTACTTTTCCAATTTCGGGCGTATTTGATGATACCTCAATAATCCCACGTTCTAGAGTGGTCAGCTTAACAACATTATTTTTCCCCTCTTTAGCCAATAATGAAGCACGGTCAATCGCTTGAAGAAAATCTTTCGCGTGCACGGTAATTGAAGTTTTGCTTTCATTTGGAATTAAACGTGATGTATCAGGATAATTCCCTTCAAGTAGACGCGAATAGAATAATAAATTTTTCGCTTTAAATAATACTTGATTCTCCGTAATAACCATTTCAATTAATTCATTTGTATCATCAAGTAGTTTACTTAATTCATTTAAACTTTTTCCAGGAATTACAACACTATAAGAACCAACTACATTATTATCGATCTTTGCCTTTCTCATGGCTAATCTATGACTATCTGTTGCAATACAGATTAATTCATCGTCTTCCACCTTCAAGTTTACACCTGTCAAGATAGGGCGTGTTTCTGAGGTGGACACCGCAAATACTGTTTGACGTATTAATGTCTTTAATAAATCTGCAGGTAATTTAAATATTTGATCTTCTTCTATGATTGGCAGATGAGGGTACTCTTCAGCATCAAGTCCATTTAGATTAAATTCAGCTTTCCCTGAACGAATAATAGTTTGAAATCCATTTAATATCTCGATATCAACAGTATCCATTGGTAGTTTTCTTACGATATCTCCAAAAAATCTGGCATTTAAGACAATGCTACCACTTTGCTTAATTTCAACAATTTCGTTGTCTTCTTCCTCAATCGGGATAAATGACTGAATAGATATATCAGAGTCACTTCCTGTTAAGGTTACACCTTCTTCTGTTGCTGTTATTTTTATTCCCGTTAAAATGGGAATCGTTGTTCTTGATGTAACAGCCTTCATTACTTCTTGAACACTATGGACTAACCGATCTCTTTGAATAATAAATCTCATTTTTCATCCTCCAATAAAGTTCTACTTTATAGCCTAATGGCATATTTTATTTATATATTTTTTTATTTAAAAGATAGTAGTAATAGTAGTAGGGCCTGTGAGTATGTGGATAACCTAGAGAAAGATAAGGAAAAACAGTCTATCCACATGTGGACAGACTGTGTGTAAGTGGCAGCGTGTTATACACATAATTAAGAGTATCTATACTTTTAGCTGTTCCTGTATTTCTTTAACCTGCCTCTGAAGTACAGGGTCGGTTTGTAGAAGCTTTGAAATTTTTTCATGGGCATGGATAACTGTTGTATGATCACGACCGCCGAATTCATCGCCTATTTTAGGGAGGGAAAAGTCAGTTAATTCCCTTGATAAGTACATAGCGATTTGCCGTGGGAAAGCTAAAGTCTTTGTTCGCTTTTTGGCTTTGAAATCTTCTAATTTAATATTGTAATGCTCGCCAACTGTCTTTTGGATTTCAAGAATCGTAATGATTTTAGGTTTTGAACTTGGAATAATATCTTTTAATGCCTCTGCAGCTAAGTCAGCATTGATATCTTTATTTATCAATGATGAATAAGCAACTACTCGAATCAATGCCCCTTCAAGCTCACGAATATTGGAATCAATTTGATTGGCAATATAAAGCATAACCTCATTTGGAATATCTAATCCATCTGCTTTTGCTTTCTTCCTAAGAATAGCAATCCTCGTTTCCAAATCAGGCGGTGTAATATCGGTAATTAATCCCCATTCAAAACGTGAGCGCAAGCGGTCTTCTAAGGTAGGAATTTCCTTTGGCGGACGGTCACTTGAAATAACAATTTGTTTACTTTCTTCATGAAGGGCATTAAATGTATGGAAAAATTCTTCTTGGGTTGATTCTTTTCCAGCTAAAAATTGAATATCATCTATGAGAAGCACGTCTACAGTACGATATTTGTCTCGGAACTCACCAGCTTTGTTATCTCGTATTGAGTTGATAAATTCATTCATGAATTTCTCTGATGATAGGTACACAACTTTAGCATGGGGATTATGTTCAAGAACATATTGGCCAATCGCATGCATAAGATGTGTTTTCCCAAGTCCGACCCCTCCATAAATAAATAGAGGGTTATATGCTTTAGCTGGAGCTTCAGCTACTGCGAGTGAGGCGGCATGGGCAAAACGGTTGCCCGAACCAATGACAAATGTATCAAATGTATTTTTCGTATTCAACATAAACTGCGGAAAGTCAGCTGAATCGTCATCAATCTTTTTTGGTTTTTTGACTCGAGTTGAAACAGTCATTGAATCATCCCCTTGATTGGAGGGGATGATAAATTTAACTTCTAATTCTTCACCTGTAAGTTCAAGTAAAACTTCTGAAATAAGGTGGGAATATCGTTCTTCAAGCCAGTCACGAGCAAATTCATTTGGTGCAATGACCGTCAGTCTATCTCCTTGCAGCATATGGGCTTTGGTGGATTTTAACCAAGTTTCAAAGCTTGGTTTACTTATTTTATTTTGCATGCTTTTTAGTGATTGATCCCATAAACTTTCGATATTATCCAATAAAATCCCTCCTTTTCAGTTTTATATGAAATAACAATAAATACGGCCTGATTGCCGTGATTTTAGCAGACAAAAATCAAATTTATTTCATTTATTATTAAGTGAAACAAAGCTTTTATATAAGGCATGTACAAGTTAATTTAGACTATTTAAGAATGCTATTATAAATATTCATCAACAGGAATTATTGATAAATATATAATAAAGAAGAAAGAGGATATTTCGACAATATCCACGTGCTGTGGATAATAAAATACCCACAAGGTGTATAAACTATCCACATGTTATCAACAGTTTGTGGATAAGTGAAAGTTGTTGATAAAGTTATTCAGAGTGAAAACACAAATATAATATCAGAAATCACAGCTTGTTGCAATGGCTATTAAAACTTTATCCACAAGATTGTATCATTGTGGAACATACTTTTCCACAAGGTATTATTCTGTGCAAAAGGTCAAAAAGTAACTGTGGATAGTAAAAAAAGTGTCGAAAAGATATCCACAAATCGTTTGGGAGTTGAATAGCTAAAAGAAGGATGCTGGATTATGGAACTAGGAAATCAATCATTCATTTCAAAGGGCACTTCCAACTAATGCGGGATAAACGGAACGAAATCATGATGAATGGGCGAATCGAGTTTGTAAGTGGATCTAGCTTTTATTTAAAGGCTCTTTTCGTAAAGATTGTTGTTTTTAGCATGAAACCAATTCGAACAGATGTTGATCTTCGTTACAGGTGCGAGACTCCTGCGGGAAAAGCGTGTTGAGGGAGACCCCGCAAGTGCAAAGCACTGAGGAGGCTTCTGAGACCGCCCGCGGAAAGCGAGGACCTGCAACGGAAATCAACCCGGGTTATTAGTGTAAAAATGATTGAAAAGCAACAATGAATGTGAAAACAGCCTATTTAATACAGCGTACCACCCTCTAACCCAACGAAATTTGAAAAATTAATACATATTTCCTCTAAAAAACTCATTTTATTCAATTACTTTACAACGCTTATGTGCGAAGCTTTAATAAAATTTTAATGAAAGGTTGACATTTTTCATACTTCATCTATATAATTATCTAGACTGTCTTTAACTGTTATTCCTCAGGGAGGTGTCATATAATGAAACGCACATATCAACCAAAAAAACGCAAACACAGTAAAGTTCATGGTTTCCGTAGCCGTATGAGTTCAAAAACTGGACGTAGAGTGTTAGCTGCACGTCGCCGTAAGGGCAGAAAAGTATTATCTGCATAGACCACTGATAAGTCTCAGTGGTCTTTTTTTTCCATAAAGGACCTAAAAATATACCCCAATTCAGTTTAATGAAGGTGTAAAGAATGAAAAAAAAGCTAAGGATAAAAAAGAATGATGAATTCCAACTTGTGTTTCAAAAAGGAGAATCATTCGGTAATAGACAATTTGTCGTCTATGTCCTTGATAAGCCCAGCCAAGATTTCTTTCGAATTGGCCTTTCTGTAAGCAAAAAAGTAGGAAACGCTGTCGTAAGAAATCAAATAAAGAGATACATTCGACAATCTTTTCTTGAATTGAAAGACGATATCAAAGAGGGAAAGGATTATGTGATTATTGCACGTAAACCAGCGGCAACTATGGATTTATTTGAAGTGAAGAGCAGTTTAATCCATGTTTTAAAAAGGGCCAAATCGCTTAATTTCAAAAAAAGCAAATCTTCCTCATATAAGTCATCACGATAAAAATTTCTCAAATTGAAATATAATACATAGAAAATATTGGTGTAATCAGTTATTTTATATGTATAGACAAACATGGTTAGTTACAGTTGCCATGTGTTTGAAAAAATGAAGAAAAACAGAGTGTTCAAAAGTAAAGCTAGAATTTTTTGCTGACAGGAGGAAAAGGCGGTTGAAGAAACGAATAGTATTCATGATTGGACTTGCCTCGCTCATGATGCTTCTAACTGGTTGTACGGAAGTAGGCGAACCAATTACTAAAGAAAGCACAGGTATTTGGAATTCATACATTGTTTATCCATTATCGTGGCTTATTATTAAAATATCAGAATTGTTAGGCGAAAATTACGGCTTAGGAATTATTGTGGTAACACTCTTACTTCGTTTTGTTTTATTACCACTGATGATTAAACAAACGAAAAACTCAAAAGCTATGCAAGCTTTACAGCCGGAAATGCAAAAACTTAAGGAAAAATATCCGTCAAAAGATGCGGCAACTCAACAAAAATTACAACAAGAAACGATGGCTCTTTTCACAAAATATAATGTAAACCCATTGGCTGGTTGTTTTCCGTTAATTGTACAGATGCCGATATTAATCGGTTTTTATCATGCAATTAGTCGTACTCGAGCAATTGCAGAGCACAGCTTTTTGTGGTTTGACTTAGGTAGTCCAGATCCAATTTATGTATTGCCGATTGTTGCTGGTATTACAACATTTATTCAACAAAAAATTACAATGGTGGGCATGACATCGAATCCTCAGATGGCTGCACAAATGACAATGATGTTATATATCATGCCAATCATGATTATGGTTTTTGCATTTAATTTCCCTGCTGCTCTTGCATTATACTGGGTTGTAGGTAATATATTTATGATTATCCAGACATGGATCATTAAAGGACCGGATATGAAAAAGGTAACTGCAGAAAGTGCGGGAGGAGCCAAGAAAAAGTGAAACTAATAACTGCTACAGGACAAAATGTCGAAGAAGCAGTAGAATCAGCTTTAGCTCAGCTTAACACCACTAGAGAAAAAGTAGAAATTGATGTTGTAGATGAAGGTAAAAAAGGGTTTCTTGGTCTAATTGGGAATCGAAAGGCAGTCGTCACAGTGACGATCGTGCCTGACCCTGTTGAAGAAGCATTGCTGTTTTTAAAAAGTGTGTGCAACAAGATGGGCGTGGAATCAGATATTTCTGTGAAACGAGATGGAAAACAAGTTTTATTTCAATTATCGGGTGATAAGATTGCACTCCTGATTGGAAAAAGGGGACAAACATTGAATTCTCTTCAATACTTAGTCCAGCTTGTAGCCAATCGTAATTCGAAGCAGTACTTAACGATCTTACTTGATGCAGAAGACTATCGAGTAAGAAGGAATGAAACTCTGATTCAGTTAGCGGAAAGAATGGCTAATAAGGCTTTAAAGACGAGAACAAGTATTAGTTTAGAACCTATGCCTTCATATGAGCGAAAGGTGATTCATACAGCTTTAATGAATTACCATAAAATCAAAACTACATCAAGTGGGACCGAACCATATCGTCATTTAATTATTTCACCAATAGAAAGAAGTTGATCTATGAAAGTAGATCACTTCTTTTTTTTGTCGATTTTTGACTGAATCATTTTGAAGAATAAAGTGGGACTTCAATTAGTGTTTTTTTCTTCATTTCCACTGATTGTTAGTCCTGTTTATGCAATAAATCTGTTTGAAATTAGTATTTCTTTAATGCCTAGTGTTTAATGTGTAAGACGTATAAAATTGTCTTTGTGTTTCTTTGTCTCATACTTTATGTTAGAATAACAAGTTTTGCAGCTCTGGACAGGTCATGATTATGGGGCGAAGTAGGTGAATATCCCCTGGTAAGAGTTAATCAATATGTTCTTTGAGAGTCTACTTGTAGCGCTTTCTTATTTAACATACTTTATAGATTAGATTAGAACAATTGAGGAAAAGTGTACTTTTTTCTAGCTTATGCTTGAGTTGTTGTTATTCACATGTGGATAAGTTAAAATTAAGCATAAGATTCTTTTGCTGATTGTGGATAATTCTTTTTTGGAAATAGCTATCCACTTTTTTTCGTATCTGGACTATGATATTGTAGTATTTTGGGGAATAGAAAGTTCCACTTTATCGATTTAATAGAGAGCGATGATTGTGATGCAATATAGATGAAATTTGCATGTGTTTAGGTTCATAGTTGTATACTCTTTTTTTGGCCAATAGTGCGGTGGCTTTCTAAAAACAGCTCCGCACCATCACCTTCATAAGTTGATACAGTTCTTAGAACCTGAATATCTTTCATCGATTGATTTTGAGCAGACGCTTATGGATGTTTCTTATATATTTATATTGAAATTATTAAAGAAGGTGAAGAAATGGAATTCGATACGATTACAGCGATTTCGACACCTATGGGTGAAGGTGCAATTGCAATCGTCCGGTTAAGTGGTGATGAGGCGTTTGCTATTGCCGACCGTATATATAGAGGCCCGCAAGGAAAACGGCTAATAGATGCCACTTCTCACACCATTCATTATGGACACCTGGTTCAACCGAAAACGGGAGATACGGTGGAGGAAGTCATGATTTCCATTATGCGTGGACCAAAGACATTTACACGTGAAGATGTTGTAGAAATTAACTGTCACGGAGGTATCGTTTCAGTTAACCGAGTTCTTCAGCTTGTTCTATCGCAAGGAGCGAGACTAGCTGAGCCAGGAGAATTTACAAAACGTGCTTTTTTGAACGGAAGAATTGACCTTTCTCAGGCAGAAGCTGTGATGGATTTGATTCGTGCTAAAACGGACAAGGCAATGAATATGGCATTAGGACAAATGGAAGGAAGATTATCACAGCTGATTCGCAAGCTGCGTCAGGAGATTTTAGAAACTCTCGCTCAAGTTGAGGTTAATATAGATTATCCAGAATATGATGATGTTGAGGAAATGACACATCGTATGTTTTTGGAAAAGGCAAATCTGGTTAAAATAGAATTAGAGAAGTTGCTGCGAACTTCACAACAAGGGAAGATTTTACGTGATGGACTATCAACGGTTATTGTCGGTCGTCCAAATGTCGGTAAATCTTCATTATTAAATAGTTTAGTTCAAGAAAATAAGGCGATTGTAACGGATATTCCGGGAACAACCCGTGATGTAATAGAGGAATATGTAAATGTGCGTGGTGTACCTTTGCGACTTTTGGATACAGCAGGGATTCGAGAGACTGAAGATATTGTTGAAAGAATCGGTGTAGAACGATCAAGAGCGGTATTAAAAGATGCCGATTTAATTTTGCTCGTTTTAAACTATTCTGATGATTTAACCAAGGAAGATGAGAAGTTATTTGAAGCGGTTAGTGGTATGGACGTTATTGTAATCGTCAATAAAACCGATTTACCAAGAAAAATAAATTTGAATCGTGTAAAAGAGCTTACAGGTGAGCATCGACTCGTTACAACATCTTTATTAGAAGATCAAGGTGTGGATGAGCTAGAAGAAGCGATTGCCTCATTATTCTTTGCCGGTTCATTAGAGACAGGCGATTTAACATATGTATCGAATTCACGCCATATTGCACTTCTCGGACAAGCACTACAGTCTATCGAAGATGCAAGTGAAGCGATTGAAGCAGGCACGCCAGTTGATTTAGTACAAATTGATTTCACGAAAGCCTGGGAGTTACTTGGGGAAATCATAGGAGACAGTGTACATGAAGGATTAATTAATCAATTATTTTCTCAGTTCTGTTTAGGGAAATGATGTAAGGAGTGAAAGTATGCAATATGAAGCAGGAAGCTATGATGTAATTGTCATTGGTGCAGGGCATGCAGGGTGTGAAGCTGGTCTTGCAGCAGCTCGTGTTGGAGCAAAAACGCTAATGATTACGATAAATTTGGATATGGTTGCTTTTATGCCATGTAATCCTTCTGTTGGTGGCCCGGCAAAAGGAATCGTCGTAAGGGAAATTGATGCTTTAGGCGGTGAAATGGGGAAAAATATTGATAAAACACATATCCAAATGAGAATGTTGAATACTGGAAAAGGGCCAGCTGTACGTGCTTTACGAGCGCAGGCAGATAAAACCTTATATCAACAGGAAATGAAGAATACGATTGAAAATCAACCAAATCTAACATTAATCCAAGGTATGGTTGAGCGGCTTATCGTTGAAGATGATGTATGTAAAGGAGTTATCACTCAGACTGGTGCAGTTTATCAGGCAAAAACTGTTGTTATTACAACAGGAACATTCCTCCGTGGAGAAATCATTCTTGGTGAATTGAAATATTCAAGTGGTCCGAATAATCAACAACCGTCTATTCGATTGTCCGAACATTTAGAGGAAATTGGATTCGACTTAGTTCGATTTAAAACAGGCACACCGCCGCGGATTAACAGCCATTCCATTGATTATAGCAAAACAGAAATTCAGCCTGGAGATGATGTTCCACGGGCATTTTCTTATGAAACTACAAAATTCATCACAGATCAATTGCCATGCTGGCTAACATATACGAATGAAGAAACCCATCAGATTATTGATGAGAATTTACATCGTTCTCCTATGTATTCAGGGATGATTAAAGGAACAGGTCCGCGTTATTGTCCTTCAATTGAAGATAAGGTGGTTCGTTTCAATGATAAACCACGCCATCAAATTTTCCTTGAACCTGAAGGAAGAAATACACAAGAAGTCTATGTACAAGGATTATCGACAAGTCTACCAGAAGACGTACAACGAAGACTTCTCGCAAGTATTCCAGGATTGGAAAAGGCAGAATTGATGCGTGCAGGGTATGCAATCGAATACGATGCAATTGTTCCGACACAGTTATGGCCTACATTAGAAACAAAAAAAGTAAAAAATCTATATACAGCAGGGCAAATTAACGGAACATCCGGTTATGAAGAAGCTGCCGGACAAGGATTAATGGCAGGTATTAATGCCAGCCTAAACGCATTGGGGAAAGAAGAGTTAATCTTAAGCCGCTCAGATGCCTATATCGGAGTATTGATTGACGATCTTGTAACAAAAGGAACGAGCGAGCCGTATCGCCTGCTTACTTCACGTGCTGAATATCGACTCCTTTTACGCCATGACAATGCTGATTTGCGTTTAACAGAGATTGGTCATGCGATTGGAATGATTAAAGAAGAGCGTTATCAACGTTTCTTATTGAAAAAGGCAGCCGTCGAAGCAGAAAAGGAACGTCTGCAATCGGTATTTATTAAACCTACCCAACAAGTACAGCAATTAATTATTGAACAAGGTGGAACGGAATTAAAGGATGGAATCAGAGCTGCTGATTTATTGAAACGACCGGAAATGAACTATGAACACATTCAATTGCTTATTCCTAGTAAAGAACAATTGGATGCGGAAGTGACAGAACAAGTAGAAATCCAAGTTAAATATGAAGGATATATTGAAAAGTCACTTCAGCAAGTAGATCGTCTGAAAAAAATGGAGAATAAAAAGATCCCAGAAAATATTGATTATGATGCCATCAGCGGTTTAGCTACTGAGGCACGTCAAAAACTAAAACAAGTCCATCCGCTATCAGTGGCACAGGCTTCGAGAATTGCAGGAGTTAACCCTGCTGATGTGTCGATTTTACTTGTTTATTTAGAACAAGGAAAGATTGCCCGAATTCCCCAAAGCTAAATGGAATGTAAAGGATTGAAGCCAATGAATATTGAACAATTTCAAACGGAGCTGAAAGAGAGAGGCATTGCGCTTTCTCCTTTGCAGCTTCAGCAATTTGAAACGTACTACGAATTATTAGTTGAATGGAACGAAAAAATGAATTTAACGGCCATTACAAATAAAGAAGAAGTATATCTAAAGCATTTTTATGATTCCATTAGTGCAGCATTCTACTTTGATTTTACTAAGCCGTATAAGATTTGTGATGTAGGAGCGGGCGCAGGTTTTCCTAGCATCCCATTAAAAATCTGTTTTCCAGAGTTACATATTTCCATTGTAGATTCTCTTAATAAACGAATTTCCTTCCTTGAGCACTTGGCTAAGACTTTGAAACTTTCACATACTCAATTTTATCACGACCGTGCTGAAACGTTTGCGCAGAAACAAGAGCATCGTGAAGTTTATGATATTGTTATGGCAAGAGCCGTTGCACGAATGTCCGTTTTGAGTGAACTTTGCTTGCCACTCGTTAAACAGAACGGTACATTTATTGCAATGAAGGCTGCCAGCACCAATGATGAATTGGACGCAGGTAAGAAGGCAATCTTTACATTAGGTGGTAAAGTAGAAGAAATTCATCACTTTTTGCTGCCAGAAGAAAATAGTGAGAGAACTGTTATCACGATTAGTAAAGTGAAAACAACGCCTAAAAAGTATCCACGTAAGCCAGGTACACCGAATAAAATGCCTATTGAATAACGAATACTAGGGCGTGTAATTATTACAAGATTACAAATTTCATTATTTTTCACGATTTTTGAGGAATAATATTTTGAATGATATATTGTAATTGTGAGGTTTGAGTCTTTTGATAAGAGACATCCTCTTGTATTTTTCGAGTAAATATGTATGGATATTAGAAGGACTTGTCATTTTTATAGAGAATATGATAAATGGGAGCTTTTTAAAGGTGGTGTAGGGAAATGAAGCATCCTTTTTCGCGGTTCTTTGGGTTAGGCGAAAAAGAAGAAGAGCAAGTAGATATGGAGACACCTAGTAAAAATGAAGAAATAAAACAAATAGCCATTTCTGATATAGTAGCAAACCGGTACCAACCAAGAACGGTATTTAATGAAAATAAGATTGCGGAATTGGCTCAGACTATTCACACACATGGTATCATTCAACCGATTGTTGTCAGGGAATATGAACAAGGTAAGTTTGAAATTATTGCAGGTGAACGTAGATTTAGGGCTATGCAAAAACTCGGTTGGGAGTCGGCACCGGCAATTGTTAAGGACTTCAATGATACAGAAACGGCATCAGTAGCACTTATAGAGAATTTACAAAGGGAAGAGCTTACGCCAATTGAAGAAGCTCTCGCTTATGGTAAGTTATTGGAACTACATCAACTTACACAGGAAGCACTTGCGCAAAGGCTAGGGATTGGTCAATCAACGGTGGCGAATAAGTTAAGGTTATTGAAGTTGCCCCAAGAAGTGCAAGATGCCATTTTACAAAAACAGATTACCGAACGCCATGCTCGCTCATTAATTCCTTTGAAAGATCCAGAGAAACAAGTAAAACTTCTTGCAGAAATTATTGAGAAGAATTGGAATGTGAAGCAAACGGAAGAGCGAGTTGTGAAATTGCTCAGCAGCATAGATAATAAACCGAAACCGAAGCGAAAGGCTTTCAGTAAAGATATGCGAATTGCTCTCAACACAATTAGACAATCTCTTACAATGGTAACCGATAATGGAATAAATCTTGATTCGGAGGAAGAGGAATTTGAGGAATATTATCAATTTACGATAAAAATTCCAAAGAAGAAATCATAATCTTATAGAATTATTGAGGTTGTCTTAGGAAGGGTCCGATCTCACACTTTATACACCGTTTATAGTGTCATTTAGACGTCATATAATCGGTATATAATAGATGTGGGCTTATGACCCTTTCGTTATAGGACAGCCTCCTTTTGCTATAGCTGAACATTCAATATTAATACTTTCAAAGGCTATCTAAAATATTCTTTTTTTTGTTTGATTTTGAGAAAATAATTAAAAGGTACTCTATTCATGATAAAATAGAAAAGATTAATAGATTGCTTTTTTAGTAATCTGAAGATTAGAGTCAGAAATTTTTGAATTCGAAAATGAAATAGGTATATAAATGATAGATGTAAGAAGAAATTGTTTCGAAAGTAGGTGACATCATGGGAAAGGTTCTTGCGATTGCCAATCAAAAGGGCGGGGTTGGCAAAACGACAACCTCAGTAAATCTAGGCGCTTGTTTAGCATACATTGGAAAAAAAGTACTAATAGTAGATATTGATCCTCAAGGCAATGCCACGAGTGGAGTGGGGATTGATAAGTCGGATGTCGAACAGTGTATATATGATGTACTGGTCGATGATGTCTGTGCGAACGTGGTGATTAAAGAGACAAAGGTTGAGAATCTGTACACGATTCCAGCTACGATTCAACTTGCAGGCGCAGAAATAGAGTTGGTGCCGACTATTTCGAGAGAAGTCCGTTTGAAAAGGGCACTTGAGGAAGTCGAACATCTATATGATTATGTTATTATTGACTGTCCACCATCTTTAGGCTTGCTTACGTTAAACTCATTAACTGCAGCTGATGCAGTATTGATTCCTGTACAATGTGAATATTATGCCTTAGAAGGACTCAGTCAGTTGTTGAACACCATTCGCCTCGTTCAAAAGCACTTGAATCAGTCCTTGAAAATTGAAGGGGTGCTGCTCACTATGCTCGATGCCCGGACAAACTTAGGCTTGCAAGTAATTGAGGAAGTAAAAAAATACTTTCAGGATAAAGTATACCAAACAATTATTCCTAGAAATGTTAGATTAAGTGAAGCACCGAGCCACGGAGAACCTATTATTATCTATGATCCTAAATCAAAAGGAGCAGAGGTTTATTTAGACCTCGCGAAGGAAGTGATAGCAAATGGCTAAGGGACTTGGAAAAGGGATCAATGCCCTATTTACAAATCTTGAAGCGGGAAAAGAGGATGCGGTTATTGAAGTAAATATCAAGGAACTACGCCCGAATCCTTATCAGCCGCGGAAAGTATTCCGAAAAGAGACACTTGCAGAGTTAAGACAATCAATTGAACTACATGGAATTCTTCAACCGATAATCGCTAGAAAAAGTATTAAGGGCTATGAGATTGTTGTTGGTGAAAGACGTTTTCGAGCTGCGAAGGAAGCCGGGTTGAAGACCGTCCCTGTCGTTGTTAGAACACTTGATGAAAACCAAATGATGGAGTTGGCTATTTTAGAAAATCTTCAACGTGAAGATTTAAACCCAATTGAAGAAGCTTCAGCCTATCAGAAACTTTTAGAAAGACAAGGTGTTACTCAGGAACAATTGGCGAGGCGCTTAGGAAAAAGTCGTCCTCATGTTGCAAATCATATTAGGCTGCTATCGTTACCAACAGAGATTCAAACCTATATTTCTGAAGGGGAAATATCTATGGGACATGGTCGGGCATTGCTTTCATTGAAGAATAAGGATGCACTACAATTTGTGGTTGATAAAGTACTTAAGGATGGGATGAATGTTCGGCAATTAGAACAATACATTCAAGATTATAATCAAGATGTTCCACGTGAAACTGCAAGTAAAAAAGAGCCAACAAAAAAAGACGTTTTTATCAAAGAACGCGAATCAGTTTTACGCGAGCGATTTGGAACTTCGGTAACGATAAAACAAAGTAAGAAAAAAGGTAAAATTGAAATTGAATTTTATTCTCGTGAAGACCTGGAACGGATTTTGGAATTGATTCAACAAGAAGATTTGTCTTCATAAGTATAAAGAGGAGGGTTTAAGTAATTCACTCTTCTTTATTAAGTGATAAGTGAATAATGTTATGAGATTTTTATATGTATCGTACACCTGTCATGCTCGATTGATAAGTCAACTCATTATGGAAAATGGGACATCCTTTAAGGACTGCCTAGATTCCTATTTTTTTTGCATCGACAGGAAGCAGCGAATTTAGTTGGACTTCTTAGTTCTGGGGTCTTTGTCTACTTATTCAGTTTTTGTAGCCAAGACAGGTGTCGATTTCTTCTTTACATAATATCTATAGATAAAGGTGAGCGCGTTGGTGTTGTTAGGGACATTAGTTAACGGTTTATGTATTATTGTAGGCACATTACTGGGCAGGTTTCTTAAAAACATTCCTGAGAGTATGAAACAGACAGTAATGAGCGGGATAGGTCTTGCTGTTGTGGTTCTTGGACTTCAAATGGGCTTTAAAAGTCAGCAATTCCTCATTGTTATATTGAGTATAGTCCTAGGTGCTGTGCTCGGTGAGTGGATTGACTTAGATGCTAAGTTAAATGCGTTAGGAAATTGGCTAGAAAGAAAGTTAGGAGGGCCAAAGGAGGGAGATTCCATTTCGCAAGGTTTTGTGACCGCAACACTCATTTTCCTAATCGGGGCTATGGCAGTTATCGGTGCACTGGATAGTGGAATTAGACATGATCATGATGTGTTATATACAAAAGCAATTATTGATGGTTTCACAGCTATTATTCTAGCAAGCACGCTTGGCATTGGTGTTATTTTCTCAAGTATTCCTGTCATGCTCTATCAAGGAATTATTGCTCTTTTTGCAACGCAAATAGATAAATGGGTTCCAGCTGCTTATTTGGATTCTTTTATTTCAGAAATGACGGCAGCAGGAGGGGTAATGATTTTCGCTATTGGTTTAAATATAATGGGAGTTACAAAAATTCGAGTCGCAAACCTTTTACCTGGCATATTGGTTGTAGCTATCCTTACATTCGTTTTTTACTATTTTGAAATATCTTTATGAAAGCAACGTTTTTACGCTTAGTTATATGGAATGTGAAACTGCCGTGCTACACAAGTAAATGAACAATCATTTTAATAACCATGGTGATTAACATGTCTATTTCTTAAAAAGAAGGGAATAAATGCTTCCCTCCCATTACACACTTTTCTCTTGGTCTAACACGAAGTTAAAATGAGGGATTGTTGTTTGTTTAGCTGCAAAATGGAAGCTGGCAAAGTAAATGCCATTGGCAATTGTCTTAGCCATTTTTAGAACAAGACTCAAGCGAGTATTTTGCAAAACCATAAATTCCATAAATCCGCTCACATTAACAATCCCAGTAATATGGGCATCTCCTACAGCTGGAAGATCTTTATTCACCCCGGCTCCCGGTTTAACGGGGCCTTCACCTACTTGCACAATTCCAATACTTTTCGATCGACCAAGGCAAGCATCGATTCCTATGATGAATGGATTATCGTGTTTTGTCTTAATGATTGCAAGCTGTTCTGTTAAGTTCATCGCATGTATAGGTTCTTCAAGCGTTCCGTAAACAAAGAATGGAGAGGGGCTTGTTTTCTCTAATAATAAAGTTCCGACTAGTGGACCGAGAGAATCTCCTGTGGATCGATCTGTTCCAATGCACACGATAACGATAGTCTGCCCGTTTGCAGGAAGCAACGATATTAATTCCTGTGAGATTCTCCGTGGTGCATCTATTTCATCGTGCAAAATCCTATTTTTAGTGTCAAATAAACTAGATTTCAGGTTCATCGACTCCACTCCTCTGTCTTAGTACTAACAGTATACGGAAAAAAAGGAAATGGTATACGTGAAGGTGGGGAAAGAAATTTTAAAAAGGATTATAGTTTGGAGACTTCTTGAAAATGGTATAATACCATCATTGGTTACATTCAATTACAATGTTTCGTTATTCATTCTGTGACACCTAAGGATTTCTACCCCGCATTAACGGGTTGTAAAATTCCCACTGATTGAAGTTTCACTTTATCTGAGAGATTAAGATGATTAGTTGGGACAATGTAATTAAAAAAATATACTGGTTGGTGATCTGTTTGCCTATTTCAAGTAAGATGTTAGAAAGATTCATTGTTAAGTTTTCTGCAGAAGAGACCTGGATCGGTATTGGTGAGAGCTTATTGCAAATTTTAATTGTTTTTATTTTATCTCGTATTGTTATTGTGCTAGGAAAAAAAATCATCTCTAAATTTTTCCTGATGCGTGAGAAAAGCCCTTTGCGGGTATCGGAACGCAGAGATGCTACTTTATTAAGATTATTAAAGAATGTTCTTACATATACCGTTAATTTTATTACCATCATCATGATCTTGGAAGCTGTGCATATTGAAGTGAAAGCACTATTAGCTGGAGCAGGAATAATCGGGTTAGCTATTGGTTTCGGTGCACAAAGCTTGGTGAAAGATGTAATTATGGGCTTTTTTATTATATTTGAAGACCAGTTTTCGGTGGGCGACCAAATAAAGATTAAAGACTATGAAGGGGAAGTAGTGGAAATTGGATTAAGGACGACTAAGATTAAGAGCTCAATTGGACAACTGTTTGTGATTCCAAATGGAAGTATTCTAGAGGTTACTAATTTTTCCATTCTGAATAGCGTCACTGTTGTTGATCTTACACTTCCTTATGACGGGGATATCGAGCGTGCAGAAAGAACGATTTCTCATATGCTTGAATCATTGCCGGCAAAATATGAGGATATCGTGAAGACACCGCAAGTGTTAGGTATTCAGTCGCTCAACCCGAGTGATGTAGTTCTGAGAATTACAGCAGAAACCATCCCAACGCGGAACTACTATATAGGCAGGGTTTTGCGAAAAGAATTAAAGAACTGCATCGATGAAAACTATCTAAAAGCCACAGTCCAAGAAGAAGCGTAATGTATAAATTGTTATAGTAAAGGGGGAAGAAAAGTGGAAGAGAAAGTGTTTGGCCTAAATGATATAGTTGAAATGAAAAAGCCCCATCCATGCGGAGTGAATAGTTGGAAAATCATACGTTTGGGAATGGATATCCGCATTAAATGTGAAGGATGCGGTCATAGTGTCATTTTACCAAGACGTGAATTTAGCCGTAAAATGAAGAAAATATTAAAGAAGCACGAGGAAGAGTAAGAACTTACTTACGATAATGCGATGTCGAAGTGACTTCATGATACATGGGAAAGGATTGCTTTATTTCCTTGTCTTTTTCATGTCCACTATCTATAATTGTGAAAGGTTTAACTATACGACTGTAAATATAGTATATTTTTGAAATAAAGTGAAATTCCCATCATGGCTTTTTATCCCGCTGATGGCTAGTCCTGTTCTAGTGCCGCTAAATCGGAAGCTAAAGTTTCGATACAGTGACACTATGAACCTGATTCAATGAATCACAGACTTAGGCTCCGCGTCCTGCGGCAATGTCTGTGTGACCCACATCCTGTGGGCGCAAACTTTACCTCTGCTTATGCATCGGTAAGTTTCACTGTATCTCACTAATCGGAGATCACAGGCTGTTTTATTCCCCACCTATTTTTTTCTTTATTTGCCATGAAAATTGAAGCGGGAGATTACAGCCTGTTAAACCTGGATAAAAGGTAATTTATTAGAGGAGTGGAAGAAAATATGGCTTTAACGGCAGGTATTGTTGGTTTGCCGAATGTTGGTAAGTCTACATTGTTCAACGCAATAACTCAAGCTGGTGCAGAATCGGCCAACTACCCATTTTGTACGATTGACCCGAACGTAGGCATCGTAGAAGTGCCGGATCATCGTCTACAAAAATTAACTGAATTGGTACAACCCAAAAAAACAGTACCGACAGCATTTGAATTCACAGATATTGCTGGGATTGTAAAGGGTGCTAGTAAAGGTGAAGGACTAGGAAATAAGTTCTTATCACATATTCGTCAAGTAGATGCAATTTGCCAAGTTGTACGCTGCTTTGCAGATGATAATATTACGCATGTTTCAGGGAAAGTAAATCCAATCGATGATATTGAAGTAATTAATCTTGAATTGATTCTTGCCGATTTGGAATCAGTTGATAAGCGCATTGAACGCGTTGGTAAAATGGCGAAGCAAAAAGACAAAGATGCCATGTTTGAGCATGAAATTCTAGTTGCTTTGAAGGAAGCTTTAGAAGCAGAGAAGCCTGCTCGTACAGTAGAATTTTCTGATGAACAGTTAAAAGTCGTGAAAGGCATGCACCTACTGACAGCGAAACCGACGTTATATGTTGCAAATGTAAGCGAAGATGAAGTTGCAAACGCAGATGATAATGAGTATGTCAAACAAGTGCGCGAATATGCTGAGAAAGAAAACGCAGAGGTTATTGTCATTTGTGCAAAGATAGAAGAAGAAATTTCCGAACTTGATGGAGAGGAAAAGGAAATGTTCTTATCTGAACTTGGCATTGAAGAGTCTGGTCTTGACCAATTAATACGTGCTTCATACCATTTACTTGGACTTGCAACGTATTTTACAGCGGGTGTACAAGAAGTTCGTGCATGGACGTTCCGTAAAGGGATGAAAGCACCACAATGTGCGGGTGTTATTCATACAGACTTTGAACGTGGCTTTATCCGCGCAGAAACGGTTTCTTATGAAGATTTGTTGGCAGCTGGAAGTCATTCAGCAGCTAAAGAAGCAGGAAGAGTTCGACTTGAAGGAAAAGAATATATCGTAAATGACGGCGATGTTATTCATTTCCGTTTTAACGTATAAGAAGGTATGTAGGGTGTCTCAATAGGGTTTGACTCCGTATTCTAAATCAGTAAGTTGTGTAGCGTATACTTAACTTATACTGTATTTAGCTGTTGCGAGGTCCTATCCTTTGCTTTTGGGACACTCCTTTTTGTTGATTCATTTATCTACATAGATTCATTGCAAATAATGAACATCTGTGCTATAATTTCATCTTGTGAGTAATTATATAATTGCTCCTTGCCCGAAAAGGGCCGCTTAGACCAAAAGGAGGTGACAGAGATGAGAAAGTACGAAATTATGTACATCATCCGTCCAAACATTGAGGAAGACGCTAAGAAAGCACTAGTTGAACGTTTCAACACAATCCTTACTGATAATGGTGCGGAAATGACAGAAGCAAAAGAGTGGGGTAAACGCCGCCTAGCTTACGAAATCAATGATTTCCGTGACGGTTACTACATGCTTCTTAAAATCAATGGTGAAGCAGCTGCGATTCAAGAATTTGATCGTTTAGCTAAAATCAGCGAAGATATTATTCGCCACATGGTAACTAAAATCGAAGCTTAATTTGAAATAAATATAAATTCCCATCTGACAGGGGTTGATTCTGATGATGAATCGCGTAGTTTTAGTAGGTCGCTTAACAAAAGATCCTGAATTACGTTACACACCAAATGGAGTTCCTGTTGCTACTTTTACGTTAGCTGTCAATCGACCTTTTTCGAATCAGCAAGGTGAAAGGGAAGCAGACTTTATTAACTGTGTAGTTTGGCGAAAACCGGCAGAAAATGTGGCGAACTTTTTGAAAAAAGGAAGTTTAGCTGGCGTGGATGGACGTGTCCAAACACGTAATTATGAAGGACAAGACGGCAAACGTGTATATGTGACAGAGATTCAAGCTGAGAGCGTTCAATTTCTTGAACCACGAAGCAGTTCAGCGGGTGAAAGAAATGAAGGCGGTTCTTACGGAAATCAAAGAAGTTATAACAATAATAACGGCTATGATAACAATAATTCGTATGGACAAAATCCAAATCAGAATCAACGGAGCAATAACAACTATACACGTGTAGATGATGACCCATTTGCAAATGACGGTAAAACAATCGACATTTCAGATGATGATCTACCATTTTAAGCGATCGGCAGCTTAAAAAAAATAAAACGATAAGGAGGACAAAACAATGGCAATGGGTGGACGTAAAGGACGCGGAAAGCGTAAAAAGGTTTGTTACTTTACAGCAAACGGAATCACTCACATCGACTATAAAGATGTGGATCTTCTTAAAAAATTCATCTCAGAACGCGGTAAAATTTTACCACGTCGTGTAACTGGTACAAGTGCTAAATACCAACGCAAATTAACAATTGCGATTAAACGCTCACGTACTATGGCATTACTACCATATGTATCTGGTGAATAATAACAGTTAAAAACACATTGGGGATTCTCTCTAATGTGTTTTTTGTTAGTGAAAATAGAATGTTAAAAAGTCCTCTCAATAATCCCTAAAACGTTTATCACAAACAAGTAAATTTACAAGAACCCGACACTTCACTACCATAGGCTATTCACCCCATTATTGTATATAATTTTATCCTGCATTAACGGGCAGTAAAACCATCACCTCAAGGCTTTAGGGGATCAAAGAAGCGTGGGTGGGGGAATAACAGCCTAATCTAGTTGCGGCTCCTACCCCTACTTAAGGCCATAGGCTGTAATACTCTGTGGCAAACTACGCCGCGCCGTATTCCATCTTATGCTCGTCGGACTATCACAGGATGGGATGGAGTCTCCGTTGCTCACAGAATATGGGTCACACAGACATTGCCACAGAGCGCGGTGTACTTAGTCTGTGATTCATTGAACCTTAGATCGTACTGTCGATTGATCAAAGTGAAAACGAAAATCTTACGACACTAGAACGGGAATAACAATCAGTGGCGATGATGAAAACCCCACTGATTAAAGTTTCACTATAAAAACGAAAAAGAAGCAGATGGGAAATTTGAAATATTAAGATACAAACAGCTACAATAATAGGATATATGGATTGCAGTTAGAATATGATAACCTCGTCAATTTTGAAAGGATGTGAAGCGTTGAACGACGGAGGAAAAGTAGCAGAAGGCGGAGTATTGCTTGCTCTGTATAGTATATTATTATTTTTGGTGATTCAACTTCCTTTCATTGGATCAATCCTATTTTTTATTTTACCAATCCCTTTCATTTTAATAGCGCTTAAGCAAAGTATGACTTTTTGGGTTCTTAATCATTGCATGTTTACTAACTATGATCTTTGGGACCGTCTTGGCACTACCGGTAGCGTTATTAACAGGGATGTCAGGGATTACAATTGGCTATCAATTGCGGAAAAATTACTCAACCATTAAGATATTCATTAGTACAGTGATTGTCATGTTAGCTTGTTTAATTGTCATATTCGGATCTTCTGTCTGGTTCCTGAATATGAATGTTATTACCGAGAGTATTGATATGTTGAAAACGTCATTGGACAAATCCATTGAAATACTAGCTGCATTTGGAAAGAGCCCGACCGATAAGAGTTTAGAAAACATTTATGTAGCAATTGATTTACTGGATACACTAATACCATCTATGTTTGTGAAGTCTTCTTTGATCATGTCCTTTTTAATCCTTTTAGTAGCTCAGCCGTATTTAAAACGATTTAGCGAAAAACAATTGAATTGACCACTATTTAGAGATCTACAACTTCCAAAAAGTATTTTATGGTATTATTTAATTACGATGATTGTAGCGATGACTACCAATCCTAATCAAGGTGAGTTCTTATTTATTGTTATCTCCAATCTTTTATTTATATTACAATGTTTTGTCTTGATGCAAGGATTGTCATGTCTTTTTCTTGTCAGATAAGGGTGGTTAAAGGTCATACCTATAATTATGATTATTCTTATATTCATGAGCCCACTGTTTCAATTTATCGTTAGATTCTTGGGTATTATCGATTTAGGTTTTCCTTTAAGACAAAATATCGCTAAAAAAAAATAACGTGCATAAAATAATTGAAACGAGCAAAATGTATGATCCTTTTAGGAGCTGAAAATATGCCATCATATTTAAAGAAGTACCAGATCCTATCCCGCTTATATGGATTGCTTTCGGTAGCCATTCTGTTATTAGGTGTCCTCGCTTATTACAATTGGTGGGTCGCTTCTATAGGGTTTTTACTTTTCATTGGTTTGTTTGCGCTGGTTCTGCAAGTGGAATTGCGAAATCGGCGTGAAACTGAGGAGTATATCTCAACCCTATCCTATCGTTTAAAAAAGGTCGGTGAAGAGGCATTACTCGAAATGCCGATCGGCATCATGCTGATGAACGATGATTATTATATTGAGTGGACGAATCCGTACTTAGCGTCTTGCTTTGATGAAGATTCCTTAACGGGCAGGTCGTTGTACGATGTAGCAGAAGCAATTGTTCCGTTGATTAAGCAGGAATTGGAAAGTGAAACAATCACTCTTAATAACCGTAAATTCAGGATTGTGCATAAGCCTGAGGAGCGGTTGCTGTACTTTTTTGATGTTACAGAACAAATTGAAATTGAAAAACTATATGAAAATGAACGAACAGCTATTGCAGTAATTTTTCTTGATAACTATGATGATTTAACTCAAGGAATGGACGATCAGCGCAAAAGCAGTTTAAACAGTATGGTTACTTCCTTACTTGATAAATGGGCAAAGGATAATGGAGTTTTATTAAAACGGACTTCTTCAGATCGCTTTATTGGAATTTTTAATGAAAGTATTTTGCAACAGCTTGAAAAGGGTAAATTTGCTATACTGGATGAAATTCGCGAATCAACTTCAAAACATAATGTACCGCTAACATTAAGCATCGGTGTTGGTTCAAGTGTATCCTCGTTACCTGAGCTAGGGTCAATTGCTCAATCAAGCCTTGATTTGGCATTAGGGCGAGGTGGCGATCAAGTTGCTATTAAATTGCCGAATGGAAAGGTTAAGTTCTATGGAGGCAAAACGAACCCAATGGAGAAACGAACTAGAGTGCGGGCGAGGGTTATCTCCCATGCATTGAAGGATATAGTTCTCGATAGCGATAAGGTCATTGTGATGGGGCATAAGAGCCCTGATATGGATGCGATTGGATCAGCTATAGGTATATTGAAGGTTGCGCAGACGAATGACCGTGAAGGCTATATCGTAATTGATTTTCAAGATATAGATAAAAGCGTTCGACGATTAATAGAAGAAATTAAAGCAACAAAGCCAGATTTATATGGCCGGTTTATTACACCAGAAGATGCCTCTGAAATAATTACGGATGAAACACTTCTAGTCATAGTTGATACTCACAAGCCGTCGATGGTTATTGATGAACGATTGTTAAACAGAATGGATCAAGTAGTCGTAATTGACCATCATAGACGCAGTGATGAGTTTATTTCTCATTCCTTACTTGTTTACATGGAGCCGTATGCGTCTTCAACGGCCGAGCTTGTGACTGAGTTGCTTGAGTATCAGCCGAAGAAAAGCAAGATGGATATGTTAGAGGCAACTTCTCTACTTGCAGGCATTATCGTCGATACGAAGAGTTTCACACTAAGGACGGGATCGAGAACCTTTGATGCAGCATCTTATTTACGCACTCAGGGAGCGGACACAGTACTCGTTCAAAAGTTTTTAAAAGAAGACGTTCATACGTATATTGAACGATCGAAGCTGATTGAAGCTGTCTCCTTTTATAAGGAAGGTATTGCAATTGCAGTTGGTGAACCTGATGAAATCCATAACCAAGTAATAATCGCGCAAACTGCTGATACATTGCTTACAATGGACGGTGTTGTCGCCTCTTTTGTCATTGCTATGCGTTCAGATGACTTGGTTGGTATTAGCGCTCGTTCACTAGGAGATGTAAATGTGCAAGTCGTTATGGAGATGATTGAAGGCGGAGGGCATTTAACCAATGCGGCAGCTCAAGTGGCAGGTTCTATTGATGAAGCTGAATCATTATTAAAAGCAGCCATCGATGAATATTTAGAGGGAGGAAAAAAACAATGAAAGTTATCTTTTTAAAAGACGTAAAAGGAAAAGGGAAAAAAGGGGAAGTTAAAAATGTTGCGGATGGATATGCACATAACTTTCTTTTAAAACAAGGATTAGCTGTTGAAGCGAATAATGCAAATACAAAAACACTAGAAGCGAAAAAAAATAAAGAAGACCAACTTGCAGCTGAAGAATTACAGCAAGCAAGAGAATTGAAAGAAAAAATCGAAAACCTAACGGTTGAGCTACACGCAAAAGCTGGAGATGGCGGCAGATTATTCGGTTCAATTACAACCAAACAAATTGCTGAAGAACTTCAGAAGAAACATGGCATCAAAATTGATAAACGAAAAATGGATCTTAATGAAGGGATTCGTTCTTTAGGCCACACGAAACTTCCAGTTAAGCTACACCATGAAGTAACGGCGACACTAACGGTTTCTGTAAAAGAAATTAACTAATTTTAGCACTGTCATATCGATAAAAAATTGATAAAATAGAGTATAGATAAAAAAGGAGATCGGGCTTATACGTTCAATCTTCTTTTTTTGATGAAATTATTCTGATTGTATGATATCTATACTATTTAAATAAAGTATTACAAATAGTGGGTGATCACCCGCTGATTGTTAGTTGGACCGATCGGGCTTATACCCATCTTTGCTTCTTTGATTCCTCGAAGCCTTAAGGTAGGGGGAATGCCCGTTAATGTGGGATAAATAAGTAAAGCAACTTTGTATAAAGGAGGCCAAAATATGAATGAGACATTTCAAGATCGGATACCGCCACAAAATGTCGAAGCGGAACAGGCTGTTTTGGGGGCCATATTTTTGGAGCCTTCGTCATTAACGGTTTCTTCGGAGATTTTAATACCTGAAGATTTTTATCGATCTTCACATCAAAAAGTATTTAACGCCATGCTCAAGCTTAATGATATGGGAAAGGCTGTCGATTTAGTGACAGTTACAGAAGAGCTAGCAGCTGTAAAGATCTTAGAAGAGGTCGGAGGCGTTTCTTATTTAAGTGAATTGGCAGCGTCTGTCCCTACTGCAGCCAATGTTGAATACTACGCGAAAATTGTGGAAGAAAAATCATTATTGAGAAGATTAATTCGTACGGCAACCAATATTGCTCAAGAAGGATACAGCCGAGAAGATGAAGTTGAAAGTCTGTTAGGCGAGGCTGAGAAGAGTATTATGGAGGTCGCTCAGAGAAAAAATTCAGGTGCCTTCCAAAACATTAAAGATGTGCTTGTCAGAGCATATGATAATATTGAAGAACTGACCAATCGTAAAGGAGATGTTACAGGTATTCCGACAGGGTTTGATGAGCTTGATCGGATGACTGCTGGGTTTCAGCGTAACGATTTAATTATTGTTGCAGCTCGTCCATCGGTTGGTAAGACTGCATTTGCTTTGAATATCGCTCAGAATGTAGCAACGAAAACAGAAGAAAATGTTGCGATCTTCAGTTTGGAGATGGGTGCTGAACAGCTCGTAATGCGTATGCTCTGTGCCGAAGGAAATATCAATGCCCAGAATTTACGTACAGGAGCACTAACAGATGAAGATTGGCGTAAGCTGACAATGGCGATGGGGAGCTTATCCAATGCTGGAATCTATATCGATGATACACCTGGTGTCCGGATTGGTGAAATCCGCTCGAAGTGCCGACGTCTTAAACAAGAGAATGGCCTTGGGATGATCATGATTGATTATCTTCAATTAATTCAAGGAAATGGTCGCTCAGGTGAGAACCGTCAACAAGAAGTATCTGAAATTTCTCGTTCCCTCAAGTCACTTGCTCGTGAGCTTCAGGTACCAGTTATTGCACTTTCCCAGCTCTCACGTGGAGTTGAACAACGCCAAGACAAGCGACCGATGATGTCTGATATTCGGGAATCAGGAAGTATTGAGCAGGATGCTGATATTGTCGCTTTCCTATACCGAGATGACTATTATGACAAAGAATCGGAAAACAAAAATATCATTGAAATTATCATTGCTAAACAGCGTAATGGTCCAGTAGGGACCGTCTCTCTTGCTTTTGTGAAGGAATACAATAAGTTCGTAAATCTAGAAAGGCGTTTTGATGATGCCGGCATGCCTCCAGGGGCATAGGGATGGTTTATAAGATTGCGGTTATGTACTTTATATTATGTATTTGTGTTCATCGCTATTCTGCACTGTACGAAATAGTTGTGAAATAGCCTCTATCATTTTTCTTGAAAATTGTATAATTAAACAATTAATGAGAAAAATAAGATGATATTCTTGAGATAATACGAATGATAATTGATAAATGTTGATTAATGTTCGCGTTATAATTGACTGTGGTATCAGCTTACTGTTAAAATAGGTTTGTTGAATAAGAGAACGGTGTATAATTCAGGAATACGTGAACCTACGGAGGTGCTTTTCTAATATGTCATCAGTGGTAGTAGTTGGAACGCAATGGGGCGACGAAGGAAAAGGAAAAATCACAGACTTTCTATCTCAAAATGCAGAAGCCATCGCTCGATATCAGGGTGGGAATAATGCAGGCCATACGATCAAATTTAATGGTCAAACGTATAAACTTCACTTAATTCCTTCGGGGATTTTCTATAGTGAAAAAATTTGTGTAATTGGCAATGGGATGGTTGTGGACCCAAAAGCACTTGTAGCAGAATTAGCATACTTGCATGATCACGGAGTTACAACAGATAATCTACGTATTTCTAACCGTGCTCATGTCATTCTTCCTTATCATTTGAGATTAGACGAAGTGGAAGAAGAGCGCAAAGGTGCGAATAAAATTGGTACAACGAAAAAAGGCATCGGCCCTGCTTATATGGACAAAGCAGCAAGGATTGGAATCCGTATGGCAGATTTACTTGACAGAGAAGTGTTTGAAGAAAAACTTATTTCTAATCTTGAGGAAAAAAACCGTATGCTTGAGCGTTTTTATGAAACAGAAGGCTTCAAACTAGAAGATATATTTGAGGAGTATTATGAATATGGTCAACAAATTAAGCAATATGTTTGCGATACTTCCGTAGTCCTGAATGATGCGTTAGATGAAGGAAAACGCGTATTATTTGAAGGTGCGCAAGGGGTAATGCTTGATATAGACCAAGGAACTTACCCGTTCGTTACTTCATCAAACCCGGTAGCGGGAGGAGTAACAATCGGGTCAGGTGTTGGACCAACAAAAATCAACCATGTGGTTGGAGTATGTAAAGCTTATACAAGCCGTGTGGGAGATGGCCCTTTCCCAACTGAATTGGATAATGAAATCGGTCACCAAATTCGGGAAGTAGGCCGTGAATACGGAACAACAACAGGTAGGCCGCGCCGTGTAGGTTGGTTTGACTCAGTAGTCGTCCGTCACGCTCGGCGTGTCAGTGGCATTACCGATCTTTCACTTAATTCAATTGATGTATTGTCAGGGATTGAAACAGTAAAAATCTGTATAGCCTACAAATATAAAGACCAGATCATTCATGAATTTCCAGCTAGCCTGAAAATGATTGGGGAATGTGAGCCTGTTTATGAAGAACTACCAGGTTGGCCTGAAGACATCACAGGCTGCAGATCCTTGGATGAACTCCCACTAAATGCTCGACATTATGTAGAACGTATTTCTCAACTAACGGGTATTCCGTTAACTACTTTCTCGGTAGGTCCTGACCGGACGCAAACCAATATTGTTAGAAGCCCATGGCGGTTAGAATAGTCTCCTAAAGGGGTTGTTCCATAACAAAAGGGTCAGTTCTCACATATTCTTTACATCGTTTATATTTGACTGTGTATAGAGTGCGAGGCGGATCCTTTGGACAATCCTTTTTTTGTTTGGCTCTGTTAAACTTGCCTGTTGATTGAAACGTACGGCGCTCGCTTCCCGCAGGAGTCACACGCCTTCTGCTCCAATCAACATAGTGCCACAATCAACAATGAGCTTTAATATAGCCTTTTGTTTAATCAGCTTGATACTAATGTTTTAATTATGATATGTAATACGTTAAGGGTCTTTTTTTAAAAAATAAACGTTTTATTTTAAAATACTATTGCGTTAACTAGTGTAACTATGATAATATCAAAAGCGTCGTCATAAATGAGTTAAATTTTACGAGCCATTAGCTCAGTTGGTAGAGCATCTGACTTTTAATCAGAGGGTCGCAGGTTCGAATCCTGCATGGCTCACCATTTATAAATATGGCCCCTTGGTCAAGCGGTTAAGACACCGCCCTTTCACGGCGGTAACACGGGTTCGAATCCCGTAGGGGTCATCAGCAACATTGAAGTAAATTACATTGCTGACACATTTGTAAGTCTTAAAAAAGTACGCTTAATATTTAATATGGTCCCGTGGTGTAGCGGTTAACATGCCTGCCTGTCACGCAGGAGATCGCGGGTTCGATTCCCGTCGGGACCGCCACTTCATTTACTTTTTTTGAAAATAAGAAATGGAGATATACATAGAGTTTAGACATTGAATTTAGTATGGCTCAGTAGCTCAGTCGGTAGAGCAACGAGCATAATCATCATTGAATTGACTCCGAGTTGTAACCAACGAGTTGCATCTTGATTGAACCTTCTGAGTTGGGGGACAAAGGACAAGCGGTCTCTTATTTAGGAAGTAAATTTTATATGGCTCAGTAGCTCAGTCGGTAGAGCAAAGGACTGAAAATCCTTGTGTCGGCGGTTCGATTCCGTCCTGAGCCACTTCATAACACTCCTTATGGAGTGTTTTTTTGCGTCTTTTTTTTATCGTTTAATGGGCTGTATCCCTTCAACTCAATTATTGTTTAGAGAATCTGAAGAGAATAGGTGGCGTGGGTGAAAAAACCTGCTGATACAAGTTCTACTTTATGAACTTGTATCAACTCATTTTATCCTTTTGTAACACTATGTCAGAAATTATACATTTGTATTACATTACTGCGTCTATGTCATGTTTCTTTTTTTATTATGGTAGAGTAATTGAAAATGAATCTAGTCCAATTTTTCCCGGTTTAGCAGGCCATAATACCCTTACCTCAATTTTTTGAGAGAATCACGAAATAGATAGGTGAGGGATAAACAGCCTGTAAATCCCCGATTGGTGCAACTAACCCTCAGTGGAGATAAACAAACCCCCGCTGAGGGAAGTTTCACTTTATCTAGATTTATCTCTTAAATTTTTGGCTATGTTAAAACCTTGTTGTTGATTTTGGCACTATGTTGATTGGAGCGGTAAGCGAACGCCTTTCGTTGCAATCAACAGGCAAGTTTAACTGAGCTAATTTTTAATGAATTAAGTTGCGTGGCAATAGGGAGGATAAAGGGTATGTTAAGTAGGAAAGATGTATGTTCCGCTTTATTATTAATGGCTAATATCATTCTTATTGTGATGACCATTATTCCAAAAGGTTCAGTAGCTGCTATAGATGCGGATGAGACATTCCTGATTAATCAAGAATATAGGCATAATGAAGTCGGCAGTAATATGGAAAATTTCTTATACAAGAATCAATTAATAGAGGAGCAAATAGTTAGTACCGACAAGGTAAGCGATAAGGTCATATGGGGAATAAACAATCAATTCGAAGGCAAAGAGGAAGCGTATGCATATGTTATCGGTGGAGAAGTGATTGCGTATTTGTCTTCAAAAAAAGAGGCTGAGGAAGTAACGAAGAATATCATGCTTCAGTATATGTCAGAAGAGGAGTTTTATGGCCCCAAGGGTTTTTTAGAAAAGGGAAAAATCATGAATGTTCAGTTATCTGAGCCTATTACGTATGAATATAATTCCGTTCATCCAGATCAATTACACTCAGTTGAAGAAACTTTAACAATCATTAAAGAAGGAAAATTAATCTTAACAGATTATATGGTTGAAAATGAGAAAAGTTTGCAGGAGATAGCTGATACGAATCATCCAACAATTGAAGAAATGCTACAATTAAACTCTCATTTATCAACAGATGATGTGCTGAAAAAGGGAGATGTCGTGGTCATTTCTAAGATTATACCTTATATTCAAGTAGCAGTTGAGAGAGTACTTCCTCAGGAATTTGATATCCCATTCGAGACTAAGGTTAAAGAAAATGAAACCTTGTTTACAAGTAGAACCAAATCGGAACAAGATGGTAGAATTGGCAGTGGAGTTGAGTATCAAGAAATTAATTCTGGAAACATAACCAAAAATGCTGTGAATGAGCAGATTAATAAAAGAACAAACGAAGTCCCATCCCAGGGTACAGGTTCTTTTATCTGGCCTGCAGATGGCGGTTATATTTCTAGTGAACAAGGCCGCCGTTGGGGGAAAATGCATAAAGGTGTTGATATTGCCGAATCAACTACAAGAACGATCTATGCAGCTGATCAAGGGACTGTGGTTGAAGCTGGGATATCAGGTGGTTATGGTAATAAAATTAGAATAGATCATAATAATGGGTACGAAACAATTTATGCCCATCTTGAATCAATTGATGTGAAGATTGGTGATATCGTTTACGGAGGCTCAGAAATTGGTATTATGGGTTCGACAGGCCAATCAAATGGTGAACATCTACATTTTGAGATTTGGAAAAATGGTCGTCTTGTGAACCCGTTAGAATTTATCACGCATTAACAGGCAGAAAGCAGAGGTATTAGTGACACTAGAACGAGACGAACCATCAGCGGGGGATGAAGAAAACCCTGCTGATTGATAAGTGAAGGGCTGTCAGTCTTAAAGAAGTGCTTTATTAAACAGTAAATCAATACTTTCACTTTTTACAAGTCTTCGGATTAGGTTCGAAGATTTTTTATGTAGAAAAGAATGCTAATGTCTGGTAAATAAGGGGTGATAGTAGGAATAGGATGATTTCAGCATCACAAAATGATAAAGTAGAGTAGAGAGAAATTTAATAGATTCCTTCAAAATAGAATGAATTTAAATTAATTGTTTATTAAAGATACATGTAAATATTGTGCGTGATGATTTGTAGATAAAGGGGATATGTTTATGGAAAAGAAAATTCTTGTTGTGGATGATGAAAAACCAATTGCAGACATTCTTCAATTTAACTTAAAAAAAGAGGGATTTGAAGTTTATTGTGCATATGACGGTAATGAAGCTCTTACAATGGTAGAAGATCTTCAGCCTGATTTAATCTTATTAGATATTATGTTACCTCAGCGAGATGGCATGGAAGTTTGCCGAGAAGTACGTAAGAAATATGAAACACCCATCATCATGCTTACAGCAAAGGACTCGGAAATCGATAAAGTATTAGGGCTGGAGTTAGGGGCAGATGACTATGTGACGAAGCCCTTTAGTACACGGGAGATTATTGCCCGAGTGAAGGCAAATTTAAGACGCCAGCAATCAACTCCGGTTTCAAATACTGAAGAACAATCGAAAGAGATTTCGGTTGGTACACTTATTATTCACCCAGATGCTTATGTAGTTTCCAAACGCGGTGATACGATTGAATTAACACATCGTGAATTTGAATTGCTACATTACTTAGCAAAACATATTGGTCAAGTGATGACGCGTGAGCATTTGTTACAGACGGTATGGGGATATGATTATTTTGGCGATGTGCGTACTGTCGATGTTACGGTTAGACGTCTACGTGAAAAAATTGAAGATAACCCAAGCCACCCAGGTTGGATTGTAACAAGAAGAGGGGTAGGCTATTACCTTCGTAACCCTGAACAGGAGTAAGATCATGAAAAAGGTTGGTTTACTCCGTTCGATTCATGTGAAATTTGTAGTGATTTATCTGCTACTCATTTTTGTTGCTATGCAAATTATTGGTGTTTATTTTATTGGAAAATTAGAAGATAATCTTGTGAATAATTTTCAGAAATCTATCCGTGGGCATGTGAATCTTCTAACGTATAGTATAAGTGAGGAAATGGTTAAGGAAAGAGACGGTGATGACCCGACACTTAAAGATGCAATTAACACAATCTTAAAAGATCGCGACAAATCCTCAAATAATATAACTGAAGTTCAAGTTATAGATCTCCGTAGTCGACGTGTGCTTGGGTCATCTGATCCTGGAAATCAGACCATTGTTGGCAAGAAAACAACAGAGGACATCATTAAACGGACGCTTGTCTTAGGAGCAGTGGATCAGGAGGTACGTGTTGATCAGAAAACAAATAGGCGTGTCTGGGTTTTAGCTGTACCAGTAGACTATAATGAAAAGGTTATTGGTGCAGTTTTTGTTATTGCTGATATGGAGAATGTTTTTGATCAATTAGATGAAATCAATCATATTTTCATCACCGGGACAGCTATTGCATTAAGCATCACTGCATTATTAGGTGTTTGGTTAGCAAAAACAATTACGAGACCGATGACTGATATGCGTAAACAAGCTATTGCTATGTCAAAAGGGAATTTTTCAAGAAAAGTTAAAGTATATGGCGATGATGAAATTGGCCAGTTGGCTGTTACATTTAATAATTTAACGAAAAGGCTACAGGAATCCCAATCAAGTACGGAAGGTGAACGGAGAAAATTATCTTCCATTCTTTCCTATATGACAGATGGTGTCATATCGACGGATCGCCGTGGGCGAGTCATTTTGATTAATGAGCCTGCTGCAAAGTTATTGGATGTTTCACGTGAAACAGTATTAAATCAACCCATCATTGAATTATTAGATCTTGGAGAAGACTACACATTTGAGGACTTATTAGAAGAGCGAGATTCTGTCATTTTAGACTATAGTAAGCCAAAACAGCCTTACGTTCTCCGGGCTAATTTTTCTGTTATTCAAAAAGAAACAGGTTTTGTCAATGGTCTTATTACAGTGCTTCATGACATTACTGAGCAGGAAAAGATTGAGGAAGAACGTCGTGAATTCGTGGCAAACGTTTCCCATGAATTGCGAACACCGTTGACGACGATGCGCAGTTATTTGGAAGCATTAGCAGAAGGGGCATGGAAAGATGAAGCTATCGCTCCTTCCTTTCTGAATGTAACACAAAATGAAACAGAGCGTATGATTAGGCTAGTAAATGACCTATTACAGTTATCGAAAATGGACAGCCGGGATTATAAATTAAAAAGTGGCTGGGTAAATTTTAATGATTTCTTTAATCACCTGATTGATCGACTTGAAATGTCGAAAAAAGAGACGATTACATTTAAACGATATATTCCTAAAGAATCATTCTTTGTTGATATTGATGAAGATAAAATAACCCAAGTTCTTTATAATATTATTTCAAACGCGACCAAGTACTCTCCTGAAGGTGGACAGATTACATTTAGGGTTAAAGGAGAAGAAAAGTCCATTATCATTAGTATTAGCGATGAAGGTGTCGGGATTCCGAAGAATAATTTAGAAAAGATTTTTGAGCGGTTTTATCGAGTAGATAAAGCTAGATCCAGGAATCTTGGTGGAACTGGACTTGGCTTGGCGATTGCAAAGGAAATGATTGTCGCACATGGCGGGAAAATCTGGGCTGAGAGTGTGGAAGGAAAAGGGACAACTGTCTATTTCACTCTTCCTTACGAGCTGGAGCAAGAGGATGATTGGTCATGAGTTTTGAGAGAATAAAAAGTATTGTTCTAATGATATTAGTTCTTACGAGTGGTTATTTAACTTGGCAAATTTGGACCTATCAACCAACCTATGAAAATTCAGATCAGAGTGAGTATTTTAAAGTAGCAAGTGATATTAAAACTATCGCAGATGTTGTGAAACCAAAGAGTGTGCTTTTACATGTGGGAGAGCGGCATTATCAATTGAATGGTGAAACGGAAATGAATAATATCCAGCAAGCATTCTCAAAATGGTCGATATACAGCTTGGAAGATATTTCTCATCAAGTGAATGAAGTAGAATTTCTGACATTTATCCATTCAAAATCGAATACAGAAATTAACTTTACTGATCAAATACCATTCAAGCTTTATAAGTCTGTATTTAATGTTGAAATGAATGAAATACCTGAGTTTTCTTTTGATAAAATCATATTTAATTCCTCAAACAGTAATTTGGAAGAAGCGAAGATGTACTTTATTTCAACAGAGAATAGGACAATTATTCAAACGATCGTCAATGGAGAAAGTATTCGTAGATTCTATGGAATGTATTATAAAAATGCTGATGAGTATCCCGAATATGTAAAGTATCAGGTCAATAAGAGAAAGGATATCTATCTTTTAAAAGATCCTCCTTCTATGGATCAGTTTAGTTATCAACTTGGATATATGAATATTAATACCTTCAAGAATGCCTTATTTAGTGATCCGACATCTGTGCGTCATGAGTATGACTCCGATGTTGAAGAATTTACCGATGGGACCAGACTATTGTCTGTTGATCGTGATTCGGCGATGATTAATTTCATCAACCCTTCACAAAAGAAAGAAGCATTTAGTAGTACAAGTGATTTATTGCAGCAAAGCATTAACTCTGTAAATGACCATGCAGGTTGGGACAAAAGGACAGGCGGTAAAAGTCCATTTCGACTTTCTGGGATATCGCAAGAAGAGCAAAGAGTAATCTTCCGTTTATTTGTCAATGGACTTCCGGTATTTAATGAAGAAGGGATGGCTGAAATTGAACTGGTTTGGGGCAATGAGGAAATCTACCAATATCAGCGTCCGTATTTTTATTTGGAATTTGCTTATCCTTATCCTTCAAAATTTAAATTGCTGCCTTCTGGTGAAGAAGTAATAGAGGCTTTGAAAAATGTCAAGAATCTCAACCCTGAAGCGATTGAAGATCTTGAAATTGGTTATCGAATGACCACAATTAATTCGAAATCTGTCAATTTGGTGCCTACTTGGTATTACCGATATGCAGGGACATGGATCATCTTGCCTTTTGAGCATGAAGGGGAGGATCGATAATGGACTGGAATCGAACGAAGACCATATTTATCATGGTATTTCTCATTCTTGATATTTTTCTTTTAGACCAATTTATGGGGAAGAAAAGTGATAATAAGTATGATTACATGGCTCAAGCCTCTATCGATGAGCTCCTAAAGGAAGAAAATATAGAATATACTCCCATGACGAAACAAAAGCAGAAAGAGAACTATTTAGTGGCTAAAACGAAAGTTTTTAAAAAGGACGATCTGAAGTCTTTGAAAGATCAAGATATCACGATTGTAGATGTAGATCGAACGAAAGTAGTAGGCACATTTAAAACGAAAACCAAAATTAGTGAAAAGCTGCAATCAAGTGAAATCGATCTTTTCATGAAAGAAAATATCTATCATGGAGAAGATTATCGCTACTGGACACACGACAAAACAAGCAATTCAATTATTTATTATCAAGCATTTAATAGTAAACTATTTTATAATAATAGTAAGGGTAAGGTTACTCTATTTTTAAATGAAAATAAGGAAATCACTTCTTACGAGCAAACGTATTTAGAAGATATAGAAGAATTTAATGAACCGAAAGAAATGATTCCTCCGATAAAGGCCATTGAAGCTCTCTATTTAAAAGGAGACATTCCGCCTGATAGTAAAATAACCGCGAAACACGGGTATTATAATTCATTACAATCCAATTCTTCCTCTTCGTCGTTTTTGCTAGTACCTACTTGGCGCATCGTTGTAGATGACAAAAAGGATTTGTTCGTAAACGCATTTGATGGGGAAGTAATTGAAATGAATACGGAGGACAAAATATTAATGGAGTGAGAGGTATGAGTATGCATTTTAGTGTTCTCGCAAGCGGGAGTACGGGAAATGCTATTTTCGTCGAGACAGAGGAGCACTCCTTTCTTGTTGATGCCGGTTTGAGCGGCAAGGCGATGGAAGCATTATTCAGTGAAATCGACCGCGATATGTCTAAGCTGTCTGGTATTCTTGTTACGCATGAACATAGCGACCATGTTAAAGGCCTTGGGGTGTTAGCACGTAAATATAAATTACCCATTTATGCGAATATGAATACTTGGAATGCGATGGAAAGAATAATCGGTGAAGTACCGGTTGAGCAAAAGTTTACATTCGAAATGGAACAGATTAAAACATTCGGGAATTTAAATATTGAATCATTTGGTGTATCCCATGATGCTGCTGAACCAATGTTTTATGTGTTCCATCAAGGTGAGAAGAAGCTTGTCATCATTACTGATACAGGCTATGTGAGTGATAGAATGAAAGGCATCATCGAAAATGCCGATATGTACGTGTTTGAAAGCAATCATGATGTATCAATGCTTAGAATGGGTAAATATCCTTGGAGTATTAAGCGGCGAATTTTGAGCGATTTTGGACATGTATCAAACGAGGATGCTGCACTTGCCATGAGTGATGTAGCGGGAAATCGGACGAAACGAATTTATCTCGCGCATTTAAGCCTCGATAACAATATGAAAGACCTCGCACGTATGTCTGTTGAGCAAACGTTGCAAACAAAAGGAATTGTTGTAGGAGAACAATTTTCTCTCTATGATACGGATCCAAAAAAGCCAACTGAATTAGTACTTGTTTAGGAATGAAATGGGAAACTCCTTTCATTCCTTTTTTTGATTAAAAACTATCGTATAAGCTGTACAAGAAATGTTGAAAATGAAAGCAATATGGTAATGAAGGAAAATATTTTTTACCTTTAGTCTTAAATGAGTATAATGGAGGGTATAAACAAAGACTAATATATGCATTTATCTAATCTCTAAAGGAAGAGAGGATTGAACAATTTGGGATACTATGATGATCATATGTATGAAAACAGAAACCAAAAAAGGAAAGGGCGTTCAGGGGGATATTTTTTATCAGCGCTCGCAGGTGTAATTGTCGGAGCATTACTTGTTTTCTTCGTGTTACAAGGTTTTCAAAATTCTAATGTACAGAATCAAAATGGAAAAATGAATGGACTAGGGCAATCTGAACAAATTCAGCAGCAAGTATCAGTTAATGTCACTTCAGCTGTGACAGGTGTGGTTGAAAAGGTTGGTGCAGCGGTTGTAGGAATTACAAATATCCAGCAATCAAAATTTTGGGGAAATCAAGAAAATCGTGAAGCAGGAACGGGATCAGGCGTTGTGTACAAAAAAGAAAATGGAAAAGCATACATAGTAACGAATAATCATGTTATTGAAAATGCAACGGAATTAGAGGTAACGTTAGTGGATGGAACAAAACTTCCAGCAATGTTGAAAGGAAGCGACCCATGGATGGATTTAGCTGTCGTAGAAGTCGATGGTACGAACGTTCCGACGGTTGCTACCTTTGGGACTTCATCTTCTTTAAAACCAGGTGAACCAGTCGTTGCGATTGGAAATCCATTGGGTCTGCAGTTTTCAGGGTCTGTAACACAAGGAATTATTTCAGGACTAGAGCGTACGATTGAAGTGGATATTAATGAAGATGGTCAGGTTGATTGGAATGCAGAGGTTATCCAAACCGATGCAGCCATTAACCCTGGAAATAGCGGCGGTGCTCTCATTAATGTGCAAGGACAAGTTATTGGAATTAACTCAATGAAAATTGCAGAGAGTGCAGTGGAGGGGATTGGTCTTTCTATTCCGATTGATTCAGCAATCCCAATCATTCAAGACCTTGAAAAGTTTGGTGAGGTAAAGCGACCATTTATGGGAGTAAGCCTAGCTTCAGTCGAAGAAATTTCACAATATCATCAACAAAATACATTGAAGCTGCCTCCAAACGTAACAAGTGGTGTAGCTATTACCGGAGTTCAATCTAATTCACCAGCAACAAAGGCTGGTTTAGAGGAATTTGACGTTATTGTTGCATTGGATGGGAAGGAAGTTGCCGATGTCGTTGATTTACGTAAATATTTATATAGCGAAAAGAAAATTGGCGACAAGTTGGAAGTAACCTATTATCGTAACGGTAAACAATTAAAAACAACGATGGATTTGTCAGTAGAACAGCAAATGTAATAAAGAGAAACTTCAATCAGTGTGGGCTTACTGCCCATTCATGCAGGATAAAAAACGAGGGGACCTCATAAGGGTTTGACCTCGCATTCTAAATCAGGTATATAGTGTTTGTACACTCATCCTATACGTATTTAGTTGTTGCGGGCTCTGACACTTTGTTTTTGGGACACCCTCGTTTTTGTTGCGTTTTCTCAGTTTTTTGTTAAGATAGCATGTGGATAAGCGGAAAAGAAGCGATAAGATGAATCCCATGATTAGATTTGTGGATAACTATTTATATAAGCTAACGAGGAAGATAAGCATGTATTTTGTCGATTTAAAGGAGTGAAAAAAATGATTTATTGCTGTAATGATCATGTTGATATGGCACTGGATACAGTGGTAGTAGAGAAAGAAACGTATCCGACCCTAGATGTGGTACCTAGTGAAAAGTTATCAACAATCTGTGAATATTGTCGAAACAAGGCAGTATATATGGTAGGGAACTAATATTCCTATACAAGATGTGGATAGTAAATGTGGATATGTGGATAACTTATGTGGATAACGTGTTTGTAAGCTGTTTGTAAAGTGAGGATAACATGAATATATCAATTATAACTGTAGGGAAGCTAAAAGAAAAATATCTGAAACAAGGCATTGATGAATATATGAAGAGAATGTCTGCCTATGCCAAAATGGAAATTATTGAACTTCCAGATGAAAAAGCGCCAGAAACATTAAGTGAGATTGAAATGCTGCAAATTAAAGAAAAAGAAGGACAAAGAATTCTAGCTAAAGTCAATCCCGATGCACATGTCATTGCCCTTGCAATCGAAGGGAAAATGAAAACTTCTGAGGAACTCGCGGAGACACTAGATAAGCTTGCTACTTATGGAAAAAGTAAAATTACTTTTATAATTGGCGGATCGTTAGGTCTAAGCAAAGAAGTGATGCAACGTGCTGACGAAGCCCTTTCTTTTTCAAAAATGACCTTCCCGCACCAATTAATGAGATTAATCTTGGTCGAGCAAGTTTATCGGGCTTATCGGATCAATCGGGGGGAACCGTATCATAAGTAAATGAGGTTTAAATAGGAATTTAAGAACAGTCTAATTTTAAAAAGATTAGACTGTTTATTTTTTCTAAAATATACTATTAATAGATGTAATGTTTTTTGAGGGGGATATACTAATGGACCTTGATATTATAAGTATTGAAGAATTAAGTTTAGAAGTAGAACGTGAAAAAATATGTATCAAATATGAAGAACAAGATAATCTTGATTTGCAGAAGGTTAGCAAAAGGCTATAAGAGATTTTGTAGTGATTTATAAAAAATTGTTAGGTGATAAATGGATAAAGGAGTAGGGAGTGGTTTAAATGAATCAATTTCTTCAGATGGGAGCAAATGCAGTTTTAAGTTCCCAAAAAGGTAATGTTACTGTTAGCTACGAAATTTCTAATTCGATAGATATTTCCTTAACAGCTTTCCTTTTGACTGATTCAGACAAGGTACAAGGAGATAGCGGGATTATATTTTATAATCAACCAAAGAGCTCTTCTGGTGTAGCTACACTTATACCATCTGAGCAAGTAGGTAATACAAAAGTACATAAAATTAATTTTGATATGAGTAAAGTCCCAGAAGGTATTACTAAAATAGCGATCACTCTTACAGAGGATAATAGCACGGGATTTTCAAATGTAAAGAATTTAAAGGCCGAGATAAGTACCGATAATACGATTATCCAGTTAACCCCATCTAGTTTCACAAATGAAAATGGAATCGTAGTATTAGAATTATATCTAAGGAATGGTCAGACAAAGGCAAGATCAATCTGGCGTGGATTTGATTCTGGGCTTGAAGGGTTATGTAAAAATTACGGAGTTGAGGTTGAAAATGATGAGCAAAACAAGCCTTTTGAACCTAAAACTATTCAAAAACAAACGCCAATAGAACCTGATAAAACTCTAACTGTTTCTGAAAATAAATATAAACAAAACACGTTGTCATCGATAAGCCTTGAAAAGGTAAAGGGGAAGATAAGTCTCGACAAAGGTCAAAAGCCAGTTATCATTGATAAAACACCAGAAATTACTGCTACGGTATCTTGGGAGACTGGGACAGATTATGATATATATGCCTTAGTCTATACAAAGGATGGAAAACAGATAGATGTAGCTATGTTTGGGGCGAAAGGAACACCTCCCCTCAGAAGTTTTGGCAACGGGGCAGTGGAACATATGGGGGATATTAGGGGAAATAGTCTTTCAACTAAGACAGAAGTAATCAAATTAAGATTAAATAATGACATTCTTGCAGTTGTTCCTGTGGTTTATTCTGCTCAGTCAAATGGAACGGGCTCCTTCTACAGATACAAGGTGTCCATGAGTATAGATAATCATAATGGAACCTCCGTTACCATAGTCGCCAAGAATGCAAATAATAATGATAGAATTTATTCCTGTGTGCCCGGAATCCTTCATAATACGCACGATGGAATTATTATAAGTCCATTAGAGCTTTATAGTACACCGGACTCAGAGCGTAGACCTAAACTTAGGATGGGGTCTTCAAATATGGTAGAAGTTATAATGGATAAAGGACCAATAAATGATTACAAGTAGACTAGAATTATATAAAATTTGAAAAGAAAGTAGCTAGACAGATAGACCTTTGATCGTTATATGTCATGTCTAGCTTCCTTTTTTTATCTGGGAATACTTGACCCAAGTGGAAGTAAAATTATCGGTTTTATCAGCTATAGATTAGGCTTATTCTTTTTTTTCTCTTGAAAGTATTAATTACATCAATAATCAGAATAAGGATTAGTACTGGGTATACAGCTCCTAAATTGAAAAAACTATTTAATAAAGCTTTAAAAAACTCATACTCACATCTGTTTATTTTGCGTTAGAATTAACGAAAAATATCCAGAACTTATTAATAGGAGTAGGTTTCTACTGGGATAGTAACCAGTTTAATAAAAACCTCATATAGATACACTGCGGTGAACCGTATCATAAGTAAATGAGGTTTTATAGTAAAATGATAATCTTAGTAAAGTTATGAGAATTGACTTCATAATGGATATGACTATAAATAGGAAGTATTCATAGTCTAACTCATTAATAAAACCGCTGAGTTTATACTCAGCGGCCTTACTATTATTTTTTAGATCTATCCTTTGATAAGAAGTTATAAATGTTGGATTCGCCTGCCCCGTATAGTGGATCTTTCCCGACTTTGCCAAAATCAATGGAACTTTGTCTGATAGCGGCTGCCACTTGGGAAGGATTATACTCAGGGTGGGCGGCTTTAATGACTCCAGCTATACCAGCGACTTTCGGTGCTGCCATAGAAGTTCCATGTAAATAGGAATAGCCATGCCATTGTCCGTCACTGAATTGTGTAGTTGCATTCCCACCTGCGACCGGATAAGTAGGGTAAGTAGACAATGTTCGATAAGTGTAATCGCGTTTATCTAAATAGTTTCCGGCTGGGTTCTGACGGTATAAACTATCATATAATGGACCATTATCCCCACCAGGACCAGCCACGTCGATGACATTTCCGTAATTAGAGTAGAAGGCAATGCTCTTATTGGCCCATTCATTTGAGGAAGATACAGTAATCACCCCTGGAATTTGGGCTGGAACGACACGAGATGGACCTTTAATGTCTATACCGTAAGTTTGTTTCCAATATGCCTGCATATCATGTAAATCACTCAGGTTTTTTGAGTCATTACCAGCAGACACTACAACAGTAACTCCTTTTTGGATAGCATACTGAATGGCACGGTGATAGGCTACCATTGAAGCAGAATCACCTTTCTCATCTAAGTTTTGAGCCATCCAACTCCAGCCCCCAATTGACATATTTATCACTGCTACTCCATCGTTTGCTGCTGCTACAATGGCATCGGTAATCCATGATTGTTGTGCTCCTCCGGTTGCTCCAAAAACACGGTATGCTCTGACCGATAAATCTGGACCTACACCTTTAACCTTCCCATTAGCTGCAATGGATCCAGCGACATGTGTACCGTGGCCATTTTGGTCCCAAGCATCTTTTGTGCCTGGTACGAAGGTTTTCGAACCCGCGAAATCGACATTTTCCTTCAAATCCGGATGGCTAAAGTCAATTCCTGTATCAATAACTGCTACAACCGTATCATGATTACCTTTATTTAACTTATAAGAATCACCTTCATGTGTTATCCGCTGCATGTCCCATTGTTTATCCCAATAGCTTGCTACGTTTGAATCCAAAGTGACTTTCTGCCCATTTGGGGTACCTGGAGTAAAATTCACGGCGTCATCCGGATCAGTTTCTAAGTATGCTTCAAGTTCTCTTCCAGCTGATTGAATGTTTGTATCTTGTTTCACCTTTGAAAGGAAGGTTGGATCTACTGATGCTACCTGAATAATCCCGATATCAGGTATAACTCTTTCAACAGCCCCACCCGCCTTAGAGATTGTTTCTGAGAAATTACCAGGTATCTTCCCTTTATATGCTAATACATAATGCTCCTTTTCAGGTGCAGCCTTTGTTTTATTTGTTGGGAACCCAACGAGTAAAGAAAATGATAAAGCCGAACAAATAGATAGAATTGCTAGTTTCTTCTTCATTTAATTTCCCCCTTATGGTATGTAAAATATAAACAATATAATTATAAGCTATTAAATCTATTATTCGGAATATTTATCTGAAAATTCCGAATAATAAGACATAATACCTAACTATAGTTTTTCATTATTCAATTTCATAGTAATTATGGAGGCGCTTTTACATACTACTAACAGACTATGAATTTGTTAAATAAAAAAATCTCATTTAGATTAGTTACGGTGAACCGTAACTAATCTAAATGAGGTTTAAAAAGTTAAAACGGAATCGTAGAAAAAGTAATTTATATAAAGAATAGTGACCGATTTATGGTCACTATTCTTTTTTTAATAATGATAAACAATTTAGGGATGTGGGCAGTACTTAGGAAATGTCTGCGAAATCCCGTTTGCTCTAACTCTTACTTGGGTACGAAATAATGTAAGGTTTTTACATAATAAATACCTATAGGGAGGAACGGTAATGAGTGACAAGGGGAAGAATTTTGATTAAGGAACAGAATTTAATAGGAGTTAGAAGACAACTCCAATGAAGATGGATGTGCTGGCCGGTTTACCAATTGTCTCTCTTTCACGTACTTTTAAAGAGAAATATCATGTGTTTATTTTTGTACTCAAAATTCACTTTTGTTGCATCCGATAAATCGGCATGTTATTATTTAGATGTTAAATATTTAGATGTCTAAATATATACAAAAAAAGTAATGTAAATGAGAATACAAGGGAACGTTAGGATTGTAACAGGTAGTGCTTCTGGTAAAGGTAGAACAGCTGTCTTCATAGCAAGCAGTGATTCGGATTATATTACTGGTCAAACAATTATGGTTGATGGTGGAACAAATAAATTACGTTAGGGAGGAAAACACAATGGGACGCTTAGATAATAAGGTTGCAATTATTACTGGTGGAGCTTCAGGTATAGGTGAACGTATGGTTGATCTTTTCAGTCAAGAAGGTGCTATCGTTATCGCTGCAGATATTAACGAGGCAGCATTCGAACATGTAAGCCAAAAAGAAAATGTATATGGAATGAAATTAAATGTTGCTTTAGATGAGGATTGGGAAGTATTAGCCAAGGAAGTGAGCGATCGCTTCGGGAAAATTGATATTCTTGTAAACAACGCTGGGATTTCATCAGAAAAACCATACCAAGATATTGATTTGGATGATTGGCAAAAGATGTTATCTATTAATGGTTATGGTCCATTTGCTGGTATTAAATATGTTGCTCCATATATGGCAGCTCAAAAGGAAGGTTCAATTATTAATATTTCTTCTTATACTGCTCAGATCGGCCAAGGCTTTAATCATTATTCTGCATCAAAAGGGGCAGTTCGTGCGCTATCTAAAGCAGCCGCAACGACCTTTGGCCGTCAGGGAGTACGTGTAAATACTCTTTTCCCTGGTATTATTGAAACACCGATGACTCAATCTCTAAGCACATCAAAAGAGCTTCTTGGGAGTTTAATTCAAGCAACTCCTCTGCAACGTTTAGGTAAACCTGAAGATATTGCAAATGCTGCATTGTTCTTAGCATCAGATGAATCATCTTACATCACTGGTTCAGAATTAGTTATTGACGGAGGGTTTTCTGCTCAATAGAATATTAATATACTGTGAGGGCCCCCTATTGTCTTTAGGGGGCAATTACTATTATAGAAAGCAGGGATATAAATACATGAAAGAGCAAACAATTTTTGAACTAATTCATTCCATGGACCAGGTCACGAACAATTTAATTATTCAGTGGAATAAAATGTTCAAAGAAAGCCTAGGTATCTCTCATATTCTTGTTCTCAGCCACTTAAAGAGGAACGGAAAAAGTCGCCCATCAGATATCGCAAGAGCTTTAGGCTTGACCCCTCCTTCTCTAACTCACTTATCTGAAAAACTCGTACAAAAAAAATTAGCTGTTCGACTTATTGATGATGACGATCGTAGAATTATATACTTAGCGATTACTGACAAGGGAATCGATATGATCAATAAAGCTCACGAAGAAGGAAATACACTGCGTAGAAATCTATTCGAAAAGTTAACAGAGGAGGAAAGACAACATTTATTAAGCATTTATGAGAAACTAAATAATTTTATATAAATGAATAAACCGGTGCATTATTGCTGATTTTTTCCTTGAATAAACAGATATTGAAATCTGACTTTGGATAATAGTAAGAATATATGGAAATCCAAATATAAAAAACTCATTTAGATTTATCACGGCGTATCATAAGTAAATATATGGGGGCATATAAATCTGAGGTTTAATGAAAACAAAAAAAGGAGAATGCTTGATAGACAAAGCGTTCTCCTTTTTTTGTAATGTAAAATAATGTTTATAAGAAACTAGTTGTGTTTATGCGCATCTTTAAATAATAGCTATTTAAAAAGTGGAATTTTTTTCAATACAGCACAAACTGGAATGGCTACACAGATCCCTACAACATTTTGAATGATGTTTCCGGGAATTGAGGCCGCTGGTACAATCCAACTACCAAAAATCACCCTTTCACAAATATAATAACCCGCTAACATAAAAGGAACCGAAATGATTGTAGCGAATAGATTGAAACCAATACTTCTTCCGTTGCGGCCATTCGACCAGGCAATTTTCCCAACTAGATACCCTTGTAATCCGCGAGTTAAAATGGTGAACGGTGCCCACAATGTCCAACCGGAGATTAAGTCAAATAACCCCATCCCAACCGCACCAGCGATGGCGCCTTTTTTAGGCCCAAATAAGATGGATGCGATAAATAGCATAGCTGTTCCAAGATGAACTAAACCTCCATTTGCCGTGATCGGTAGTTTGATATTTAACAAGACTGTGGCAACGAATACGAGTGCAATTAACATGGATGTTAGAATTAAATCAAAAGTGCGTGTGTTTGAATAACTTGTTGTTTTTTGCATGTTCATAAACCTTCCTTATTTTTTCTATATAGGTATCAAGGAATAGTAGCGTCAGGTTGTCGTTTCCTTTGAACCTAAATCGCATACATCTTCAACAGGAGTACCTTTATGATAGTACAAATGGGTTTCTACTATAGAAAGAACATTCTGATAAATCATATGAATCCTTCACCATAGAAACCATTATCGAGAACTAGAAATAATCAGCGAACCCGGTCCCAACTTGTACAAGCGGCTGTATTCGCATTTACTGATAACCTTAGCAAAGGATTGGTATATTTAAAAGTGTCAATTTAGCCTAAAACTAAGGTGTCAGTTTAATCCGCATTAACTGACATAACGCCCCCACCTCAAGGCTTAGAGGAACAGAAAAAGCGTAGGTGGGGGGAACTACCCGTGAGAGCCTGATTGGAGATACAGTTGAACTTACCGAGAGTTACGCATAGGTAGTAAAGTTTGCGCTCACAAGATGTTGGTCACACAGACGAAAGACTAAAGGGAGTGGCGTACTTAGTCTGTGATTCATTGAACCTTAGTTCGTAGTGTTGCTTTAGCGATAGTAGAACGGGATGAACAATCAGTGGGGGATGAAGATAATCACTACTAATTGAAGTTTCACTGGATAGAAAAATATAAAAATTAAATGTTAAATCAATGAAATGATTTAGACACATGATGCAGCAAAAAAGACCTTAAAAAGTGATATGTAGAGTTGTATCCTTTTAAGGTGTTTCTTCAAAATCAATCAAATAAAAAATGCATTTAGCTATATCACGGTGAACCGTATCATAAGTAAATGATATTTTTACGAAAAAAGTAACAGCACCCTCTTTTTGATGGAGAGGTGCTGTTTTGTTATTTGAATGCCTAGATGAACATATGTTGAATGGATGGTTGTTTTTGCTCAATCAGGATTTTCTTATCCAAATGAAGAAAAAGAATGATCATATACAGAAAATGACTGAATTCCTCCACTTGTCATTTTTGCTTACTTTAATATTCTCCTTTAATTACAAAAAACGAGCCCCGAATTGTTCCAGCAAGTTTAGACTTCTGCCTAGCAAACTTAAACTTCCCTTCTAATTCTTTTGGTACCTCCATCCCCTCAGAAAGCTTAAAACCAACGGCCCGCTTTGGCTTAGGGTCATCAACCGTATACATGACGTTGATTGCAAGACCATCCTCATAAAAAACGTAGGCAAATTTGATATTTTCCACTTGAAAACGTGACGTTTCTAAAGGTTTGGCCGCAAATTCAATATCACGTTCTTCTTTCAAAATTCGGTTCACATAATCAAGGGTCTCCCCACTTTCGTTAGCTGGTACAACCGTAAATTCATGCTTGTATTTGTTCATAAAGTAACGGGCCTCATTAGCACGTAAACCAGCAAGCGCTTCTGCAACAGGTGAAGACTCTAAACCAACAGTAGACACATTTTTAAAATCAACGATATAGGACAATTTCACTCCTCCTTTTTTCTCTTTATTTCCTAACAACAGGAATCCACATTTCACCAAATACTAAGCCGTTTCGCTGCTCCATCTCAACCGCTGCATTGGGCCCACCAACATAGGCAAAATTCTTTGCTTCTGGCAAGACTTGTCCAAAAGCAATGCCGGCAAGCTTATTACTCAACTCATCAGCTGTCTTTCCTTCCCCTTTAATTACTAGGTATTCCCCTTTAGGAAATTGGATCATTCTCGTTGCTTCTGGTATCGATTCCTCTGTCATGACTCCAGCATAATGCATCATCTTGTTATTCACCGCTTCGTTCACAGCAAAAATGTAGTCATTGGTGGCTAGGTCTTTTAAAGTATCAAGCCTTCCATCTTGACTGATGGCTTGCCAAAAGTCTGCCTTTTCCTTGGTTATGCCAGCAAAGTCTGTGTAATCACTCTTAAGCTCAGTTCCAATACCTAAAACGGTAAAGCTGTCTTTTTCTTCTAGAATATAATCTGCCATATTCAAAACCTTCCTCTTTTTAAATTAATCAAATGGTTTTTCTTTTCACTTGATGAGTTTATAATAGCCTTAAATCATGTCAAAAAATGATACTGTTTAGGAGGTCCCGATGAAAAAAGTTGAACGGATTAATATCATCATGCGGTATATCAACAACCGCGCCCACTTTACTATTTCCGAAATCATGCGAGAATTTAACATCTCTCGTTCGACAGCAATTAGAGATATCAGAGAAATTGAAGTCATGGGTATGCCACTTGTCGCTGAAGTTGGAAGGGATGGGGGTTATTTTGTCATGAGCAATTCTGTCCTACCTACTGTTCGATTTACCGATAATGAGATTAAAGCTCTTTTTATTGCTTTCATGGCCACAAGAAATAAACAACTCCCTTATCTAAAGAGTCGTCAGTCTTTAGCTGAAAAATTACTTGGCCTTATCTCAGAAAACCAGCAAGATGACCTTGTTCTTTTAAATCAAATCTTGCTTTTTGAAGGTACCAACCCCAATAATCCCGACCTACTTGATTTATCAGACCTACCCCATCCTATGTTAGAAAAACTCATCCAAATCCTTCTTTTGGATAGCTATTTATTGATTACCATCAAAGAAGAGAAGGTAATAAGGTCTTATTCAATTTATCTCTTGCACCTTTATCATGAAAAAGGCCTTTGGCTAATTGAAGGCTTTGTCTTAAAGGATGAAAAGAGGCAGATTTTCCCTGTCGATAATCTCACCAATGTCAAACCATACCCTACGAAAAAAAGATTAAATAAGAAACAGATTTTAGAAAAACTAAGTAAGCAGGAAGAAGTAATTAACCTTGTCCTTGAACTTGGTCCAAAGGCGATTGCCCAGTTCAAAAAATACCATCCTTTAAAAGTTTCAATTTCCTATACGAATCCTTACCAAACCACAGCCATTCTAAAGACTTTTATCAATGTTAATAATCCCGAAGAATTGACCGAAATAACAAATTGGCTACTCTTCCTAGGTGGGGATATCAAGGTCAGGGAAGTGCCAGAAGAAGTCTTAGAAGGTTTACAAGAGAGATTATGCTTATTCTTCCCATGAGCAGTGCCAGTTAAAACCTAAATAATTTTGAGTTTGGCCAGTTCCCAGTTCCCTCTTATTTTCGCATACCCAGAAAAGATAAAGGTTTCTGAATGTTGGAAATACCTTTAAAGGGTAATAGCATTTTTATCAGTATTGTTCTGTATTGAATTTCTAGTAAATTCATTTTAATAATAATAATATGTTAAACCTCATTTAGATGCGTTAGGGTGAACCGTATCTAAATGAGGTTTTTGGGGCACTTTATTCTTTTTTTCGCCTATTTTGCTGCTAAATCAAACATATTAGTATCATCCATGTTGGGTCAAGAGTGTTGTCCACCTAAGCGTTTCACTTTATATGAATATGTTTCTAATTGTACAACTACTATATTAAATGTATAGAATGCCTAAAAATTAATCAAAATGGAATAGAAAAAGAAAAATAGAGCCAAGCACCATTCCTATCGTAAAAATGAAGTGAAATAAAATACAACACATGATTGGTAATGAATTTATGATAATAGTTGAAAAAATAAACGATTACAAGCCGATTTGTCCACTTGACAAGATTATTCTAAGAGTATAAAATATTTACGTTCACAAGGTGATGCGATAACCAACAGTTTCAGCAGATTCTGTATGTTTCTAATCATTAAATGTAAAATATGATGCATTATTATCCCTTTACCATGATCAAGGACATGCTTTCGCTAAGAAGAAGTCAGAATTCCATAGAAAATGTCCATAATAAATGGATTATTTTTGTACAAACTAAGAATAGTTGAGAAAAGAATTTTTCGTCTTAATTCTTTATATTTCTACCTTTTATTGTAAGCACTTGCAAGTGTGGTAAGGGAGTTAATATAAAAGAGGAACTATTTTAGTCATTTGGGAGAAGTACAGAAACGTTTTAAGCGGAACATATCTTTATCATCATGTGTAAAAGAAACAATATTGCAGCATTTTTATCAATAAAAACTAACAAAATTTACACCAGGAGGATATTATGCCATTAGTAATTATAGCAATAGGGGTACTTTTATTACTTATTTTAATTATGGGCTTTAAATTAAACACATTTGTTTCATTAATCATTGTTTCAGTTATCGTAGCATTAGCACTGGGCATGCCTATGGCGGATGTTATGAAATCTATTGAAAGCGGTTTAGGAGGAACACTTGGTCATATTGCATTAATCTTTGGAATGGGCGCAATGCTTGGTAGGTTAATTGCAGATGCAGGTGGAGCTAACCGTATTGCTACAACGTTAATTGACAAATTTGGGGAAAAAAATATTCAATGGGCTGTTTTATTTGCTTCATTTATTGTAGGTATTGCACTATTTCTTGAAGTAACAATCGTATTACTAGTTCCAATTATCTTCTCAATTGCAAAAGAATTGAAAGTTTCAATTGTTAAACTAGGTCTTCCAATGGTCACGGCAGCATTATGTACACATGCTTTCTTACCGCCGCACCCAGGTCCAACAGCGGTATCTGCAGAATATGGTGCAAATATTGGATTAGTATTAATTTACGGAATCATTGTTGCAATCCCAACTGTTATTTTAGCTGGTATTTTGTATCCTAAGCTTGCTAAAAAAATTGTACCGACTGCGTTTACTAGAGAAGGCAGTGAGTCATTTGGGATTCAAAAAACATTCAAATTAGAAGATACACCAGGATTCGGTATTAGTGTGTTTACAGCATTATTTCCTGTTATTTTAATGGCTTTAGGTGCTGCTATTGATATGATTCAACCGGCTATGGGATTTGGAGATAACTTCTTTGTAAAAGTTATTCGTTTTATTGGTAACTCTTCAACTGCTATGCTGCTTTCATTATTGTTTGCACTTTACACAATGGGATTACGTAGAAATGTGTCAATTAAGACGTTGATGAATTCTTGTACTTCAGCAATTAACTCTTTAGGGATGCTACTTCTAATCATTGGTGGTGGCGGTGCTTTAAAACAAGTACTGATGGATGGTGGCGTAGGTGACTATGTCGCTAAATTATTCGAAGGTTCTGCTATGTCACCTGTATTCTTTGCATGGACTGTTGCAGCAATCTTACGAATCTGCTTAGGATCTGGAACGGTTGCTACTTTAACAACTGCTGGATTAGTTCTTCCATCTCTTGCTACAGTTCCTGATGTTAACTTGGAACTAGTTGCACTTGCAACTGGGGCTGGTAGTGCGATTGCGTCACATGTTAATGATGCTGGTTTCTGGATGGTAAAAGAGTCATTAGGGATGACATTGAAAGAAGCATTCGGTACTTATACTGTACTTTCTACCATCGTTGCTTTATCTGGTTTGGCATGTACTTTAATTTTAGATATATTTATTTAAACGAAAAGACAATTTAAATTGAAGTAATTAGGCAATGCTGTTACCGTGGCTTAGCCGATTGATAAAGGGGGGGGATGATTTCATTCCGCCTCCTTTTTTGATAATCTGAAAAGTTTTAGTACCGTAGTATAGTAAATGAAGCCAATTTTTTTATTTTGTTTCTTGTGGGATTTTGCTATTTGAACTCTTGAAATCGCTTTAACAATTCCTTTTACTTTGTTAAAAAAAACGCTTATAATCAAATAGTGTTGCAAAATGTACAAAATTCCTTTTCAAATTGACAACAAATCTTTATAAAAAAGGGTTGATTTTGCAACAATAAATTTACCAAATCATACATTAAAAATAGTTTAAATAATATAGAAATAGGTGGAGTTAAGATGAATGAGAAGTATGAACGACTGAAAGAAATCTTAAAAGAGATGGAAAATGTTGTTGTGGCTTTTTCTGGTGGTGTCGATAGTACGTTGCTATTAAAAGTTGCAGTTGATGTTTTAGGAGTTGAAAAAGTCTTGGCTGTTACGGCTGATTCCGAAACGTATCCTTCAAGTGAATTAGAAGAAGCTAAGAAGCTAGCCAAAATGATTGGTGCAACACACCAAGTTATTGAAACCTCTGAACTAAATATACCGGGCTACACAGAAAATGACCGGAACCGTTGTTATTTCTGTAAAAATGGATTGTTCGAACAAGTCGTTCCGATCATGCATGAAAAAGGATTTAAGAACGTTGTATACGGTTTAATTGCTGATGATATGAGTGAGCATCGTCCTGGAGTGCGTGCAGCCAAAGAACATGGTGTCCGTGGCCCGCTGCAAGAGGCGAATCTTTATAAAGAAGAAATTCGTGAACTTTCAAAACAATTAGATTTGCCTACTTGGGAAAAACCATCGTTCGCATGTCTATCTTCACGAATTGCATATGGAGAAAAAATTACGCAAGAAAAATTAACAAAGGTTGAAAAATCTGAAGCTTATATAAAAGGATTAGGGATTAGACAAGTGCGCGTTCGAACTCATCAAGAGATTGCTAGGATTGAAGTTGAACCTCAAGATATGCAGGTAGTTTTAACAAACCATAAAGATATCATGGAAAACCTTCAACGATTCGGATATAAATATGTTACCCTTGATCTTCAAGGCTATGTAAGCGGCAGCATGAACAAAGTGCTAACAACAAGTCTTGACTAAAGGTTAAAGACAAAATCGGACAAGGTTCTCTGAGGTTGTACACGGTTTATAGGAAGAGTGTAGAACAAATCATGTTGATTAGATTGGCTTTATAGCATAAATCGCGTGCTTGCTACAAGAGTAGATCAGAAATAGAGCTAAATAATAAAATCCCTTTGAGGTAAATAGCTATAGGGAAATTCTCTATCTTAAGCCTGACAGGGGTTTTTTTATATATATTTTTTCTAGGAAATATTTATGTTGATTTTTTGCAACAGAAGGTGATGGGGAAAATGATTAAAGCATTGGTAATTGTCCCTTATGAGGGATTGTTTGAAATGATGAAAGAGATCGCTCAAGAAGTCGATGATATTCAATTACAAATCGAATTAGGTAATTTATATGAAGGAGTTGCTATTGCAAAGGGTGCTGAAAATAATGGCTATCATGTCATTATCAGTCGTGGTGGTACAGCTTCAATGATTCAGGAGGCTGTATCTATACCAGTGATTGATATTCAAGTGTCTGGCTATGATGTATTACGCATATTAACACTTGTAAAAGGATTTTCAGGAAAAGCTGCTATCGTTGGATTCTCGAATATTACACAGGGCGCTGCGACAATATGTAAGCTTCTTGATTTAGACATAAAAATATTAACGATTACAAATGATATCGATGTTAAAGAAAAGTTAGCGAATTTAAAAAAACTAGGCTATGAAGTGGTAATTGGAGATGTGGTTACGGTTCAAACTGCTAAGCAATTAGGTCTGACAGGCGTTCTAATCACTTCCGGAAAAGAAGCTATTACTGATGCATTAGAAGAAACGAGAAGGTCATATCGCTTATTCTCGCGACTTCAACAGGATGTTACTTTATTTCAATCTATACTTGATAGTAACGAACAGGCAATCGGAGTTATTAATAAGGAAGAAAAAATTATTTATGGGAATGAACGCTTCAATAAAGAATTTCATTGGATGAAATTAGAGAATTCGACAGATGTAAAAAAGTTAATACAAGAAACTGCCTTAAGACGTGAAAAGCAAACAAAAATAGTTCACATCAATCATTCATTTTGGAAAGTAACTTCATATCCTAAAAAAGATGCTATCGTATTGAACTTTGAAAAAAATCTTCCTAATCAAGCTATTCTACAGGGGCAGGACGCGATCTTGAATGCGATAGAATTTCATACATCGGCTTCTTATATCCCCATTTCAGGAAAAAGCGAACTGATTCAGAAGGTATTAAAGCAAATAGATCAATATAGTAAAAGTGAAGAACCAGTGTGGATTTCAGGAGAAAAGGGAAATGGAAAAGAATTGGTTGCCCACTCCATTTATTTAAAAAGGAAAACAAGGAATGAACCATTTATCACATTGCGTTGTGACTTATTAAGTGCAGAACAACTAAAAGATCTAATGAACGGTGATTTTTTTCGAACATATGCCAATGGAGTTATTTACTTACAAAACATTGATAAATTGAACTCTTATATGCAAAAGGAGTTATATCAGATACTCAAGAATGAAAATGATAAAAAGCTACAATGGCTAGTTTCTTCTGAGGATAATATTGAAGAAAAAGTTAAAAATGGCACGTTTCATAGTGATTTGTATAGTATATTGGCTCAATTAAAAATTCATATACCTCCACTTCGAGAACGTAGAAAAGATATTGAGGATTTAGTTCATGTATTTATTTCTGAATTACATCCGAAATATGGAAATGGAGTAGTTGGAATTCGACTGGACGCTTTGGAGAAAATTATGAATTATGATTGGCCAGGAAATGTAGAACAACTTAAACAAGTAATTGAACAATTATTTTTACAATCACATTCCTACTATATCGAGAAGGAAGAAGTTGAAACAGTTTTTAAACGATTAGAGCAGCAAGAGAAGAACAATGAAACGTTAAGACATATCGATATAAGTGGCACACTAGAAGAAATCGAAAAACAAGTGATAACTAAAGTCCTTGAAGAGGAAGGGTTAAATCAATCAAAAGCAGCAAAACGTTTAGGGATTAATCGATCTACATTGTGGCGCAAGCTAAAATAACAGCTTGCGTTTTTTTGTGCACAAAATGAAGTATAAGCTAATGCAAATAGCAACGTAATAATTATTTATAGAAAAATAATAAAAAAAATTGCTTAATGCAACGTTTTGATTTATCATTACTGCTGTAAGCGGTTTTAGTGTTTGAAAATAAACCATGTATGGAGCAGTTTAAGTTATGTGTTGCAGATATTGAATGAGAGACAAATAGAAAACGTATCATGCAATAATGACTAGACGATATGATCCGTATTAAAAAGACGCAATCAATACAAACTATTATTGCGTGCAGAATTAACAAATACGAAAGATTCCGCAATGATGTTATCTGCTCCTAGCTTAAGAGTTATTCATGTGACAACTCATATTGGGTTAATTGATGCAAACAATAAAGTTAACGTAGAGCGTTAAATATTCAGTTATTAAACTTGCACACGAAATATTACAAAAGCAGAAATTAAATCTCCTCTGATCGCAGTTTGTGCTAATAATTCATTCACATGTTGGAAAATGGACTTTTTGGAAATGGTGAGGAAGAAAGAGTTATTCCAGCCTAGAAAAAGCTCTGGTAGTAATGTACAGGGACCACTTCTAGCAGATACATTATTCTTTAGGGTAAAACGTGGTGACTTTGCATGGTTGCTGCGCAATATATCGCTAGGGAAAAATTGCGGACGAGTTATCGTTAAAAGAAGCGAAGAAGCGATTCGGATGGCGATTGAATTAGCTCATGAGAAACAATTAATAATAATGGTAGTAAAGCAAGGGATTTTTTATAGATCTCTTGCTCCCCTTTGTTTAAAAAGCTGTTTAGTTTGAAAGGAGTGTAGAATAATGTCTTTTCCAAAAGTAGCGAAAATAAGACAAAAATTCGAATTCGAAAGTGTAGATAACATCCCTGTAACGATTACGGAACAATTTAAACATGTGAAGGCAGACGAGAAAATTAAGTCTGGAATGGAAATTGCAATAACAGTCGGAAGTCGCGGTATTGCAAATATCCCATTAATCGTCAAAAGTGTTGCAGATGAGATTAAAAAATTAGGCGCTACGCCATTTATCATTCCTGCTATGGGCAGTCATGGTGGTGCAACTGCTGAAGGACAAGTTGAGGTACTAGAAGGACTAGGGGTTACCGAAGAGTCAACGGGTTGTGAAATTCGTTCTTCTATGGAAGTAGTTGAAGTTGGTGTTACTTCAGATGGTGTTCCCGTATATCTTGATAAACATGCTTCTCAAGCCGATGGCATTATCATTATGGGGCGCGTTAAGCCGCATACAGACTTTAAGAAGGACATCGAGAGCGGTGTCTTGAAAATGGCATCTATTGGTATTGGAAAGCATAAACAGGCGCTAGCATTACACACATATGGCATTAAGGGAATTCGCGATATGATGCCTGAAGTTGGGAAAGTGTGCATTAAAAATTCCAATACTTTGTTTGGAATCGCTATTGTTGAAAATGCCCATGAGGAAACAGCGATTATCGAAGCGATCGAGCCAGACAAAATTGAAGAACGTGAAAGAGAATTATTGGTGAAAGCATTCGCGATGATGCCAAGTTTACCAGTAGAAGAAATGGATATTTTAGTAGTGGATGAAATCGGTAAAAATTACAGTGGCACGGGTATGGATACAAATATTATTGGCCGAATTCGTGTATTGGGAGTAGAAGAGCCGAAAAAGCCAAGTATTAAATATGTCATTGCTTCAAATATAAGTGAGGCTAGCCATGGAAATGCCCTTGGTATCGGCTTATCTGATTTAACGACTAAACGCTTGTTTGAAAAAATTGATTATCAAGCAATGAATGAAAATGTTGTAACGAGTACATTTTTAGATCGAGCAAAAATTCCAATCGTTCTTGACAATGATCAGGAAGCATTAAAAGCAGCGCTACGTGCTAACTGGGGCGTTGCGTCTGTTGAGGCAAGAATTGTACGTATCCCAAATACTCTTCATATTGGTGAGCTATACGTATCTGAGGTTATATTTAATGAACTAAAAGATAAAGAAAACATCGAAGTATTAGAGGATCTACATGAAATGCAGTTTGATGAAGACGGCTATTTCTTGCAGATGTAATTACAAACATAAAAAACGGCTTTCCAAAAGGAAGCCGTTTTTTATATTATGAATGAATCTTATTTAGTGTAATTATCGAAATAACCTTGGATGAAGACAATAGGTGTACCTTTGTCACCGCTTCCTGAAGTTAAATCTGATAAAGAACCGATCAGATCGGTAAGTTTTCGAGGAGTAGTCCCTTGTGCTTCCATAGCACCTACAAGATCCGCATCTTTATTGTTAATGTATTGAGAGATCGCTTGTTTCAGTTCTTCACCTCTTAAATCAGCAAAGTTATTATCAGCAAGATATTTTAATTTTACTTCATTAGGTGTGCCATCAAGTCCTGATGTATAAGCTGGTGATACGACTGGATCAGCCAATTCCCATATTTTACCTACCGGGTCTTTAAACGCTCCATCGCCATAAACCATAACTTCAACATTTTTGCCAGTTTTCTCTTTAAGCATTTGCTGAATTTTATCAACGATAGGTTGGCAATCACGTGGGAAAAGTTTAATACTATCTTCAGTTGCTTTATTAGATCCAAGCAACCCGTATGCTTCATTACATCCGCTGCCATCAATAGACTCCGATAAAATATTATCGAGGCTATAAATTTTTTCGCCGCCGTTTGCTTTTAAGATTCTCTTTGTTCTAAATCTCGTATGAATATCGCAAGTAAGGACACTCTTCGTGTAATCTAAGATCGTCTTTGCATTGTTTGAGAAGATTACTTCGCATTCAACGCCATGTTCTTCAACTAAAGATTTATAATATTCAATATAATCAACACCAGTAAAAGGATGTTTATTATAGCCAAAATGATCACGGAATTGTTTTTCTGTTAAAACATCGGTCCAAGGGTTAACTCCCTTTTCATCAAGAACGTCTATATCAACTAAGTGATTTCCAACTTCATCAGATGGGTAGCTAAGCATTAAAACAATTTTTTTAGCTCCTTTTGCAATACCACGTAGCAAGTTTGAAAAACGATTACGACTTAAGATAGGAAAAATAACACCAACAGTATCTTCTCCAAATTTTGCTTGAACATCTTTAGCAATATGATCAATAGTCGCGTAATTCCCTTGAGCACGAGCTACGATTGATTCTGTTAATGTAACGATATCTTTATCATTAATGTTAAAACTTTCAACTTCTGCAGCTTTTAACACACTATCGACAACGATTTCTTCAATGTTATCCCCTTGATTGATGATTGGACAACGAAGACCTCTTACAACAGTTCCTACAACTCTTTCCAAAATAATCGCTCCTTATAACTAGTAAAGTTAATTTATAGTATGTCCCTACTTGTACTATACATCGTTTTAGTGATATAAGTAAAATGGATATATCGAATGGTAGGTATAAGGAGTGTTTATATGGTAAGTAAATTAGATTTATATAAAGTATTTTATAAGGTAGGAAAAAGCGAGAGTTTTTCTAAGGCAGCAAAAGACCTTTATATGTCACAACCAGCTGTCAGTCAAGCGATCATGCAATTAGAGAGAGAATTAGATATCCGTCTATTTAATAGAACCCCAAAGGGAGTATCATTAACAAATGAGGGTAGTCTTCTATTTGAATATGTTCATTCGGCACTTAATTTAATTGATGTTGGGGAAGAAAAGATTTTGGAGTTTAAAAATTTAACGACAGGGGAATTAAAGATAGGTGTTGGTGATACGATATCTAGGTATTATTTACTTCCTTATTTAGAAGCTTTTCATAATAAGTATCCCAATATCAAATTAAAGATTGTTAATGGTACAACATTAGAGATCTGTTCTATATTAAAATCAGGAGAGGTTGATATTGCAATTTGTAATTTTCCCCTTGATGATTCTACTTTAGAACTTATACCATGTATTGAAGTCCAAGATATTTTTGTTTGTGGCGAGAAATATAAGAAAAGCTTATCTAAGCCAATAAGCCTTAATGAAGTAGTAAAACTGCCTTTAATATTACTCGAGCCCAAATCGGTTTCTAGAAAGTATGTCGAGGATTATCTGATATCTAAAGGTATTAAGATTTCGCCAGAATTTGAATTAGGCTCTCATGATTTATTATTGGAGTTTGCTAAGATAAATTTAGGAATTGCGTGTGTGACGAAAGAATTTTCTCATGATTATTTAAATAATGGCTTATTGTATGAAGTACAATTAATGGAGGAAATACCGAAGAGGAACATTGGAGTCTGCTTTTTAAAGAGTGTGCCTCTATCGCCAGCTTCAACAAAATTTGTTGAGATCATAGAAAATAAATAGATGTAAAAGTTTTTCTGTTAAAGAATCATTTGTAAATTCGACCTCTTGAGCTCAGAGAGAGAAATAAAATATAACTACTTATTTTTTTTAAGGACAAATCGAATTTATAAAACAGGAGAAAAAAGAATAGTCTGGCTACTCTTTTTCCTAATTCAAATTAATTTGTACAGTGGTTAAGGATTGGACATTGAAAAATAGCTTGCAGGTTTAGATGGGCGTGGGAATCAAGTTCAATACCTTAGAACAAATAGGCTATAGGTAAAAACATTTGGACTTTTCCAAATCAAAAATTAGAAAGTCTGAGCCAAATGAAAAATCTTCAAATACAATTCCCATCTTTTAACCTACATATTTAAGCATTTCTCATATGTGAAAGGGAAGATAGCGAGAAAACGAATCAAGTGCCTAATAAAAGGCTATCCGGAAGGGGGACCGGGGGGGTAATAGTAAAAAATCAGGAGATTGTAAACGTAACTTATTAATCAAATAAACATTCTTATGCTATATAATCTTCCTTGTGAATGTCATTTGGTTCGCCTTTGTTGTAATACTTACCTTTTGTAAAAATTGCTAATATTACTGTAAGTATAGCTGCTAGAATTGCAGCAAAGAATGCGGCAGTGCTTTGTAAAAACGTCCCCATATATCCTAATGCTGCGATCGTTCCTAAACCGCTTGCAATTAGTAATGACACGACTCCTACAGGATTCCATTTATATAGATACTCCTGTCTGGATTCATAATAACCGGGTCCAATTTTTAATAACTTTTTGACAATCATGGCGTCACTGACTAATATGGCTGCCCACGCTAATAAAAAGACTCCCTGGAATGTCATGGCTGTATCCAGATGGTTCACTATCCCACCGAGCATTAAAGCTATCGCGGATATCCCTGTTACAACTACCCAGAAACGTCTGCCTGGTGTAAATTTAAAAATATTTTCGAAGAAATTGGAAAGGGATAAGGAGCTACTATATATATTTGTCACATTAATTCTTAGTTGGGTTAACATTGTGAACAGCGCTCCACCGATACCAAGAAGTAGCACGATGTATACACCTGGATTTGGTTCACCTAGACGAACGCCAAACCATATACCAAGACCACCCATAACTCCAAAACAAAAAATTTGCGGAATAAAGCCAATGGCAACCGATCCTACCTTAATGTCTTTAGGTTTAAGGAAACGGGCATAGTCTGAACCAAGAAGGGCTGTTAGACCCATAATCCCATGGTGCATTCCTATACAGGACAATAGAGCTTTGCCTCCTATTTGAACGCCCTCAGGCATGTATGTCCAAAATTCCCCTTCGTATAGGGAAGGTGTGTTAATCGATACAATGATTGCGGTTACTAAAAAAATACCGAAAATCGGTAAAGACCACTTTTGTAATTTATCCAGTTGTTTTATACCAAACCAATTCAACGGGATAACAATGGTTCCGAAGAAAAGGATAAGCACCCATTTTGGTAGAACTGGGAAGAAGGTATGAACAGCGTAAACTAAAATCAAGCCTTCAAATGCACAATACATAATGAAGTTCGTTGCATAAATAAATGAGGTTAATGATGCACCTATATAGCCGAATCCACCACCTCTAGATAATAAATTGACGTTCATACCGGATTTTGCTGAAAGATAAGCAATGAATGTTCCTAATACACCAGCTACGATAATCGCGTATATGGAGGATATGATTGCATTAATGGCTCCGAATTGAAGCGCCATAACGCTCCCCATTTGAAAATAGAAAATGGCTGTTGCTATACCGAAAGTAATATTAGTAATACTTAGCCATCCCATATTCCTGTGCTGTCGTGGTACTCTAACTAATGAAAAATCATCTTTCATTTCATCTTCTATCACTTTGTGATCTGTTACTTTGACAGATCTCATACGTATCGACTCCTCTTTTTTGTGTATAATTTCACAATCTACATTTCGCCTGTTAAGCACAGATTCGTCATCCCACAATATTCTATATTTAATATATCAATATAGATAAAGACATGGCAAACGTCATTATTGCGGCTGTTTGATGGTTAGATTACTAAAAGACCACTCCATCTATCAATTCCTCCTTATATCATAGGATTTGTAGTATATTCAGTGAAATGGGTGACTGTTTGATGATTCCTTCCAATTGATATATGAATTAAGAACAGCATTAGTAGTTGGGGGGAAGTAAATTGAAACTTCAATCAGTGGGGTTTTACCGATCGTTATTGCGGAATAAATTTTCATTTGACGTTTTGCCAAGTGTTCTTTATGATATGAAAGAAGAGAATGCCCGAGCTAAAACGGGAGAGGTTCATAGCTGATACCCTCTATAAAAAACTATGGATACATGACATTAAGCCATGTCCATACTGGACAGGGCTTTTTATATTTTATCCTGTTAGTTGTAAAAGAATGATTAGCGGATCTCTCTTTTAAAACAGTGTCGGGGAACCATTTAAAGGGGGATTTTTTATGTCTGGCCGAAGCCATGAAGAAGGTTTAAAGGATTTAACGCTATTAGGAAATCAACATACGCAATATTCATTCAACTATGCACCTGAGGTATTGGAAGCTGTAGATAGTCTTCATTCGAATCGTGATTATTTCGTGAAATTTAACTGTCCGGAATTTACTAGTTTATGTCCACTGACACATCAGCCTGATTTTGCAACGATGTACATTTCTTACGTTCCAGATAAAAAAATTGTCGAGAGTAAATCACTAAAATTATATCTGTTTAGTTTTCGTAATCATGGTGATTTCCATGAAGATTGCGTCAACATCATTATGAACGATCTAATTAAATTACTTGACCCAAGGTATATTGAGGTTTGGGGGAAATTTACACCACGTGGCGGTATTTCCATCGACCCTTGGTGCAATTATGGGAAACCAGGTACTAAATACGAAGAGATGGCTAATTTCCGTTTAATGAATCATGATCTTTATCCTGAAAAAATAGATAATCGTTAATAGTTGAAACAAGCAAGGAAACATAGTGGTATGGAAAAATATGGTTTGATGAAGAGGTTTGTCTAAAAGAATATTGCATTCTCCTAAAATCATGAACTTCATGTGAAATATTTAACTAATATTAATGTATTCCATATAATAATAAAATTATAAAATGAAAATAATAAGACGGAAATTCTGCTCAATTTGTTCATTACGAGTGGAATTTCCGTTTTTTTGTATAAGGACATGGGGACGGGGCTTCGCGACTTACTAATACAGCCAATCTACTTTGCAGATATACTTACTTTATTAAGAGAGTATTGCAAAGACCTGCTTCGCACCGCCACCATTATGATTAGGTGAGTGTAGCGTGCTACGGGATTAATCCTTCATGGTAATTGAAGGCGTTATAACGCTATATTCGTTTTGGATGAGGATTATCTTTCTGAAAGGATTAAATGGGTGCTTGTTTTCTTAAATGTATCGATAAGATTTTTATTTACATTTTGGTCTGTAATAATGTAATGAATTTTATCAAGCGTTGCAATCCCAATTGTGACATCCTTACCGAATTTTGTACTGTCAGCGGCAACATAAATTTCCTTAGATAATTCAATTATTTTTTTCCTCGTAATTGCTTCCTCTAAGTTATAATCAGAAATTCCTTTTTCGATTGTGATCCCACTGGCACAAATAAACGCTTTTACTATATTCAATTCACTAAAATTAAATAAATAATCATAAGCTACTACAGATTGTTCATTATGTCTGACCTTTCCTCCAATGATTATCAGCTCGACATCGCTATTGATTAATTCTAATACAACAGGAATTGAATTCGTCACTACAGTTAGCTTCTTCTTATTTTTAATGTATTTTGCAATTTGATAGGTTGTTGAGCCGCTATCAATAAAAATACAATCACCGTCATAGATCAATTCGCTACATTTTCGTGCAATTGATTCTTTTTCATCTAAATGACTGACCATGCGTTCGTCAATTGTAGATTCCCCAAATTTTGGTTCAACTAGTTTAACTCCACCATAAATTTTTTCGATTTTCCCTTGTCTTGTAAGCAGGTTTAGATCTCTACGAAGAGTATCAACAGAGACTTTTAATTCTTCAGTTAGCTCAGATATCTTAAGCACTTTTTTTATCATTAACAATTCAATAATTTTCTGTTGTCTTTCAACTGGAAACATAAATTCACCTACTCAAAGTTATCATTTTTTAAAGCAGCATTAATTCTAGTGTACTGATTACTTATTATACATTCAATATATTTACATAAATAATAAGATAAGTTATTAATAAATGAAGGATAAATTGTTCATAAATTGGTATTAACTTAGTTATAAAATATGCAAAATTTACATAGTGTTTACGTGAATCTTTATTTCAATTTACATATAGTTTTTATACTAAGGTTGTGTTTAAGGGGGGTGAACAGTTTGCTGAAATTACAAAATGTAAGCAAACAATTCGATAGAAAAGTAGTTTTAGATGACATTAATGTTGAAATTAAAGCTGGTGAAATTGTTTCTCTATTAGGTCCAAGTGGGAGTGGAAAAACTACTTTATTAAATATTATTTTAGGCTTAACTCAATTGGACCATGGAAAGATTATTTTTAATGATATGGATATGAGTCATGTATCGATGAAGAATCGTGGATTCAATATTGTATTCCAAGATTATGCGCTCTTTCCCCATTTAAGTGCTTATGAAAATATTGTATATGGTTTAAGAAATAAGAAGGGATTAGTGTCAGAGAAAGAGCTTCAAGAATACATCGAATTCTTAGAGTTAAAACCTCATTTAACAAAGAAAATCGGCGAGTTATCGGGTGGTCAGAAACAGAGGGTAGCTCTTGCAAGAACATTAGTTATGAAACCAAAAATATTATTACTAGATGAGCCTTTGAGCGCACTAGACGGAGTCATCAAAGAATCCATCAAACAGCGCATTCAATCTATTGCAAGAGAGTATAAGCTTACGACGATTATTGTAACGCATGATCCCGAAGAAGCATTAACGTTGTCAGATAAAATTCTAATTATCAATCAGGGGAATATATCTCAATTTGGAACACCTCAGGAAATTATTAATCAACCAAAAAATGATTTCGTTGAAGAGTTTATCCTGAAACAATTACAGATTAAGAGACAAAATATTTATAACTTATTTGGTGAACAGCATGCCTAAAGCTAAAACAGAAATGCGAATTATTTTCTTATCTATACTAATAGTATTTGCAGTGTTTCTATTATTTCCACTTGGCACTTTATTTGTTCGCTCGTTTGAAACGAATCAAGGACTTGGCATATCGAATTACCTTTCTATTCTGTCTCATAAGGACTTAATTGAGGCATTTGGAAACAGTATAAAAGTTTCTAGTATAACAGCGGTAATCACAACGATTTTGGCATTTGCACTTGCCTATGCCGTCAATTGTACAAGAATCTATCGACCAATCAAAACAGTTATAAAAACAGGGATTCTTATCCCGATGTTACTTCCAACGATTACGTATGGGTTCGCCATTATGTATTCTTTTGGAAACCAAGGCTTACTAACGAAAATTTTTGGCCAAAGTTTGTTTGACATTTATGGGCTTAATGGCTTGTTAATTGGCTATGTCATTTATACATTACCGGCAGCGTTCCTGCTCATTAATAACTCTTTCAAGTACATTGATAAAAAATTTATCATTGTTTCTAAATTAATGGGTGACGGCTCGTTAAGAAGCTTTATGAACACGATTGTCCGGCCATTATGGGCAACTTTAGGAGGAGCTTTTGTTCTTTCATTCGTTTTGAGTTTTACAGATTTCGGGATACCAGCTTCGGTAGGCGGAACGTATGCGGTAGTAGCAACTCAACTCTACCAAGTGATGCTCGGATCGATTCCAGATTTTAACCAAGGTGCAGTCATTGCAATTTTGATGTTACTACCAGCTGTGTTTGGTGTCTTACTACTAAATTATCTTGAAAAATTAAATTTCCATTATGACAAGTTTAGTGCGATTGAGCTGATGCAGCATAAAGGAAGAGATATCATTTTTGGCATCATTTCCTCGGCAATTATCGTAGCGATGCTTTCTGTCTTTGCCATCATGTTTATTGCACCATTTTTAGCTAGTTATCCTTATGATCTTACTTTCACATTTAAGCATGTGATGGACATCTTCCAATCAAGTGATTTAGTAAACGTATATAAAAATTCAGTGATAGTAGCTGCATTAACGGCTGTATTAGGTACACTCGTTGCCTATGGTTCAGCCATTTTAAACGCTCGTACACCTTTGAGAGGGAAGTCAACGATTGATAGTATTTCAATGATTACGAACACAGTCCCAGGTATGGTGTTAGGTTTATCGTATTTACTGCTCTTTAATGGCAGTAGTTTAAAAGGGACATTCATCATTATCATCCTATGTAATATTGTCCATTTCTTTACGACACCATATTTAATGGCAAAAAATTCATTGTCTAAAATGAATCCATCTTGGGAAACAACGGGAGAATTATTGGGAGATAGTTGGCTGAAGACCATCTATCGGGTGATTCTACCAAATTCAGCATCAACCGTGATTGAGATGATTAGCTATTATTTTATCAATTCAATGGTTACAGTGAGTGGGATTATCTTTTTAGTTACAGCTCAAACTTCATTAGTAGCTACCGAAATTAAACAGTTGCAGCATTTTGCTAAATTTAATGAAATCTTTGTATTATCGCTATTAATCTTTTTTACAAATTTACTGATTAAGATACTTTGTGATTACTTCCAAAAAAGACAATCAATAAATCATTCATAATGCACAAGACAAAGTGAGGGAATTGTATGTTTAAAAACATGAAAAAAATGATGATTACTCTGTTTAGTTTATGTTTAGTCTTTACATTAGTAGCATGTAATAGTCAAAAAGAAGCTGGTGCAAAAAAGGTTGTTATTCAAACGAATGGTGATGAAGAAGCTGTTGCTGCCATGGAAAGTGCATTGAAAAATGCTGGATATGAAGGGGAATATATTCTTCAATCATTAGGTACTTCCGAATTAGGTGGAAAGCTCATGGCAGAAGGAGATCAAATTGATGCCAATTTAGTTACGATGAGTTCTTATTTTTTAGAAAGTGCCCAGGAACAACATCCAATGTTTGCAGACTTAGCGTTTGAAACTGGTGCATTAGAAAAATACCCATCATTTTATACGCCGGTTTTAGCTAACACAGGTTCAATTTTTGTAAATACAGAAGTCATTAAACAAAAAGGCTTAACAATGCCAACATCTATTAAAGATTTAACAAAACCAGAATATAAAGATTTAGTATCCATTCCTAATATTATGGATTCTTCAACAGGCTGGTTGTTAGTTCAAGCGATTATCTCTAAGTACGGTGAAGCTGAGGGGAAAACAATTCTTCATGATTTAATTGCAAATAGTGGTCCACATCTTGAAAGTTCAGGTTCAGGCCCGATTAAGAAAGTACAAGCTGGAGAAGTAGCGGCTGGCTTTGGTCTTCGTCATCAAGCGGTAGTAGCGAAGGAATCAGGTGCACCAATTGATTATATTGACCCGATTGAAGGCAATTTTTCTCTTACAGAATCGATTGCAGTTGTGAAAAAAGACGACGAAACAACGAAGCTAGCAATGAAAATGGCTGAAGTCATTATTAAAGATGCTAGAAAAGATTTATTGCAATACTATCCAGTAGCACTTTATGAGGGTGAAACTGTTTCTGATACTCACAAACCGACACACTCTATGAAATTTGAAAAACCACTAACTGTTGATTTATTAAAACAACACCAAGAATTCTTCAATTCAGCGAAATAGTAAAAAGGGAGTGAAGGGCATATGAAAAACTATAAACTTTTAACACCAGGTCCATTAACAACGACTAAGACAGTGAAAGAGGAAATGCTTTTTGACCGATGCACTTGGGATCAAGACTATAAAGATATTACTCAAAAAATTAGGGATCAGCTTCTTGAATTTGCATCGGCAACGAAGGAAGAGTACACGGTTGTACTCATGCAAGGAAGTGGCACGTTCTCTGTTGAATCCGTGATGACCTCTACTATATCGGATCAGGATAAGGTGTTAATCATAACGAATGGTGCCTATGGTGAGCGTGTCGTAAAAATGGCTCAATATATCGGTCTAAATTTTAGCCAATATAGTGTCGCATATAATGAATATCCAAATGAAGCAGAAATTAGAGAGATTTTAGAAGAAGATCAGGAAATTACCCATATCGTCATGGTACATTGTGAGACAACGACTGGTATTTTAAATCCGATCGAGATGATCGCGAGTCTGTCTAAGGAATATGGAAAAACATTAATTATTGATGCTATGAGTAGCTTTGGTGGAATAGAAATTAATGTGCCTAATCTTGGGATTGATTATTTAATTAGTAGTGCAAATAAGTGTATTCAAGGTGTTCCGGGATTTGGGTTTGTCATTGCTAATTTAGAAAAACTTAAAGCATGTAAAGGAAATGCTAGAAGTTTGTCATTGGATTTATTTGATCAATGGAAAGAGATGGACCAAGATGGAAAATGGCGCTATACTTCGCCAACACATGTAGTAGCAGCATTTTCTAAAGCCATTGATGAATTGGTAGAAGAAGGCGGTGTTTCTGCTAGATTTACTCGTTATCAAACGAATAACGGGGTTTTAAGAGAGAGACTTGAAAAAGTAGGGATTCGTGCTTATATTTCAGCTGAAAAACAATCACCGATTATTACTACATTTATGTTTCCGAACGAACAATTCAACTTTGGGGAATTTTACCAATATGTGAAAGAGAGAGGGTTTGTCATCTATCCAGGGAAGTTAACAGATGTAGATACATTCCGCATTGGCAATATTGGTGAAATCTACGAGGAAGATATCCATGAATTATGCAATATTATTGAAGAATATATGGGAGTGGTGACAAAATGAACAAAATTGAAGGTGTAATTTTTGATTGGGCAGGAACAACAGTTGACTTTGGTTGCTTTGCACCAGTAAATGTATTTGTAGATATTTTTAAGAATGTAGGTATTGATGTTACGATGGAGGAAGCAAGGGCTCCAATGGGAATGTTGAAAATTGACCATATTCGTGCGATGTTGTCCATGCCTAGAGTATCTGCCTTATGGGAAGAGAAATTCGGACGAGCATTTAATGACCAAGATGTAAATGATTTATTTGCTGAATTCGAACCTGCACTTATGGCTTCATTATCAGAGTATACGGACCCAATTCCTGAGGTGATTGAAACGGTTGAAGTATTGAGAAATCAAGGCTTAAAAATTGGTTCAACAACAGGTTATACGAATACGATGATGGATGTTGTTGTTCCTAATGCGTTGAAAAAAGGCTACAGTCCGGATTGTTATATTACCGCTGATGAAACAAACTCGTTTGGAAGACCATATCCTTATATGATTTATCGAAACATGGAGAAGCTTCAGTTAACAGCATCATGGAAGGTCGTTAAAGTAGGCGATACAGTTTCTGATATTAAAGAGGGAGTTCATGCAGGGGTTTGGTCAGTCGGCGTGATCGTTGGTAGCTCAGAAATGGGATTAAGCTTAACTGAATTTAATCAGTTATCTGAAGCTGAAAAGGAAGCTGTCATGACTAAAACAGAACAAGTTTTCAAAGAAAATGGAGCTGATTTTACGATTAAAACAATGAGTGAACTTCCAAGTTTAATTGAGCATATAAATGGTCTTATTGCAGAAGGTAAGCGACCGAATGCAGGATAATTATAAGACATTAATAAAGTAAGCAAGCTATATGCAATACAGAGCCCCCATAATCTGCTTATAAAGTAGAGTATGGGGGCTTACCTTTTTGTATGAGGACATGGGGCGGGGCTCCGCGACTTACTACTATGCCTAAATTATTTATCAGGTATACTATTTTTATTAAGATATCATCGAAAATTCAGGCTCCGCGCCGCCGCCATTGTGATTAGGTGAGTGTAGCGTTGTACACGGTTTAGTACTTATTACGCCATTTAAGTTTTGTATTGAACATCACCATATGTGAGCTATTTTTTAAATAGCAAATAAATAAAATAAGGAGCACCAATTAATGAAACCATAATGCCAGCAGGAATTCCGTCAGGATCGACTAAATTACGGCCGATTGTATCTGCGAGTAATAATAACCATCCTCCCATTAGAAGAGAGACAGGAATGAATAATTGATTTCGCGGGCCGACTAATGCTTTAGCAATATGTGGAGCCATAAGACCAATAAATGCAATTCCCCCTGTAACGGAGACGGCAGAAGCAGCCAAAGCAACGGCTGTTAAAAGCAAACTGATACGTTCCTTTTCGATGGAAACACCAACACCAATTGCGACAGGTTCACTTAAGCCAAGAATATTTAAGCGATTTGCTTTGTATAAAGTAAATGGAATGAGAATGACTAGCCATGGAAGCATAGCCAAAATGAAAGGCCAATCCGTTCCCCAAATATTACCGGCTAGCCATTTAGTAACAAAGTCGACTTTTTCCCGTTCAGAAGATGATATCAGGACAATCATGGCTCCGGAAAAAGCCATTGATAAACCAACTCCAACTAATACAAATCTTGTCGGCAGTAAGCCTTCCCTGCGATTATAGGACAGGATGTATAGGAAGAAGGAAGTTACTAATGCCCCGCAAAACCCGACTAATGGTAGCATATAGACAAATGAACTAACATCTATCGGGAAAAATAGAAAATAAACCGTGATTGCTAAACCTGCCCCAGAGTTAATGCCAATAATGCCGGGGTCAGCTAGATCATTGCGAGTGACTCCTTGTAAAATAGCACCAGATAGGGCAAGCGCCATTCCTGCTAATACTGTAATAAAAATTCGGGGCAGTCGAATAGAAAATAGAACAAATTCCTCTTTAAACGTGCCTTGACCAATCAGAGTTGGAAGAAGGCGATCATAGGAAAGTGAAGCGTAGCCTAATCCCATACCTATTATAATTGTTAGTAAAATGAGTACTAGTAAAGTGCATAAAATGATTCTTTGTTTTCTAATTAATGCGGACTGAATCATGAGAATGCCTTGCCCCCTTTATGAACGATAATTAGGAAGAAAGGTAAGCCTATTAGTGAAACGATGGCAAACACCGGTGTTTCATATGGAGAATGCAGAGTCCGTCCGAGTGTATCAGCTAGAAGCATAAAAGAAGCGCCTAAAATGGCAGACATAGGAATAATGTAGCGATAATCTGTCCCTACTATTGCTCGAACAATATGCGGGATCATTAAGCCGATAAAGGCCATATTTCCGACTAGCGCCACAGAAGCACCTGCAAGAAGGATAATAACAACAAAAAGAATAATTTTTATTTGTGCTGTTTTTTGACCTAATCCTACAGCGACTTCTTCATTTAAACTAAGAATCGTCAATTGTCTTGAGAGAACAATAGAAATAATAATACCAATTAAAATGACAGGAATAATAGCTTGAAGTTGCCCCCAAGTTGTTCCGATCAATCCTCCAGACGTCCACATAGAAACATTTTTAGCCACTTTAAAATAAATACTAATCCCGTCGCCGATTGCATATAGAAAAGCAGAAATAGCAGAACCAGCTAGGACAATTCGGAGTGGAGAAAAGCCGCCTTTTTTCATGGTGGAAATCCCAAAAACCAAGAAGGAACCTAAAGCTGCTCCAATAAAACAAGCAACCATTATACCAAAGTAATTTACGGAAGGAATAAAGGCAATGGTGATTGCTAAAGCTGTATTCGCTCCTGCTGATAAACCAAGCAAACCTGGATCAGCAAGGGGATTTCTTGTAATTCCTTGCATAATAGCACCAGAGACAGCTAATGCTGCTCCAACAAAAATTGCTCCAATTTCCCGCGGCAAACGAATTTCGCGGATAATCGAAATAGCACTGCTAGTGGCATTAGATGTAAGTGTGAGCCAAACATCTTTCATAGTAGTGTCGGCAGCACCAAATATGATTGAAACAAGAAACATGCTAACAAATAAAATGAATGCTGCTAAAAACTTTAATAATAGTTGAATAGATTGTTGTTTATCCTTCTTCATTAGTCTCTCATCTTTCCTTTTTTAAAATGAAAGAGGATGTCCCAGTAATAGGGCTTTGACCCTTTCTTTATGGGATATCCTCTTTCAAAAAAATTAGTTACCTAGAAATGATTTTTTAAAGAAGTCTAATTGTAATTCTAAAGTTAGTGGGTCATTAAAGTAGAATTCTTTTGAATTTGCTTCAAATACTCGATTGTTTTTAACAGCTGGAATGTTTTTATACGTATCTGTTTCTTGGAATGAATTGTCTGTTTCAGAGTCTCTGCTTAAAATGACGTAATCACCTGCGAACTCTGGAAGTACTTCTAAGGACAATGCATACCAACCATCTTTTAATGCAGTTTCCTTAACTTTTTCTGGCATGTTTAATTTCATCTCTTGATATAATATTTCAGTTCCGCGCCCCCAATTATCGCCGTAAACATATAGTTGTTTATCCCAGTTTTCAATGACAGAAACAGTCGCGTCGTCACCAATTTTAGCTTTAATTTCTTTTCCAGCAGCTTGTGCCCGTTGTTTGAAATCATCCACCCAAGCTTGTGCTTCTTTTTCTTTATTTAACAGTTTACCAATTTCAATATGCTGTGTTAAATAATCCACTTTTCCGTATGTGTAAACAACAGTTGGGGCAATTTCTTGTAGTTTATCAATATTTTTAACATTGTCTAAACCGATAATTAAATCTGGTTGTAATTCAATAAGTTTTTCCAAGCTTTCATCTGTTACTACTTCGACGCCTTTAAGTTTTTCTTCAAAATTTGGATTCATTTTAGACCATTCATCAACACCTACAAGGTTAACGCCTAATGACATGACATTTCCAGCAAAGCTTGACAGCACGACTACACGTTGTGGATCAGCTGGGACTTCAATCGGTCCATTTTCAGATTCGTATGTAATGGTTTCCGGCTTTTTTTCTTGATTCTCGTCCTTTTTACTCTCATCTTGTGTTGTGTTATTACTACAAGCACTAATAACTAGCAATAGTAGTAGGATAATCGGAAAGTATAATTTCTTCATGATATGAATCTCCTTTTAATAAATTATAAGTTAAACACATTGGTTTATTAGTTCTTGGGTCTCTGCCGATTTCAGCATCGATTTGAAATACTTTTCTTAACACATCATGGGTGATAATTTCTTCACAACTTCCTGCTTTTACGATTTCCCCATCTTTTAAAGCAATAATATAGTCAGCAAATCGGGCAGCTTGGTTTAAGTCATGTAGGACCATAATAATTGTGCGCTTTTGATCTTGATTTAGTTTTTGTAAAAGTTCCAAAACTTCTAACTGATGTGCCATATCTAAATAAGTTGTTGGTTCATCTAGAAAAATCATTTCGGTTTCCTGTGCAAGAGCCATTGCAATCCACACGCGTTGACGCTGACCTCCTGATAGTGCATCTACCGAACGGTATTTAAAGTCCTTCGTTCCTGTAACTTCAAGAGCCCAATCAATGACTTCATAATCCTTTTTAGTTAGGCGGCCAAAGCCCTTTTGATAAGGGAAACGGCCATAAGATACTAGCTCGCCAACTGTTAATCCGCTAGCACTTTCTGGTGTTTGCGGCAAGATCGCCATTTTTCTTGCAAGTACTTTTGTGTTCTCCTTTGAGATATTTTCCCCATCTAATACAACCGTTCCAGACTGGTGTGAAATGATTCGAGTAATGGCTTTCAGCAGTGTTGATTTTCCACATCCATTGGAACCAATAATGGTAGTAATTTTTTTATCGGGAATGACTATATTGAGATTTTTTACAATTAACCGTTCTCCATAACCAATATTTAGGTCATCTGTATATAGACGTGCCACGATGAAACCTCCTTTTGGAACATCTAAGTATATATGATAATGATTATCATTTTCAAAGTACAACCCTAATATAAGTCTATATATTTATGCTGTCAACTATTATTTCTATTGTAAAAATAATAAATAGGATGTATCTTTAAATGAGAATGATAATCAGTTATAATTAGATGCTGAGGAGTGAATTGCGATGGAACAACCGGAATTATTTGATGTGACTGTCATTGGAGGAGGTCCAGCAGGGCTTTATTCAACTTTTTATAGTGGACTTAGAGAAATGAAAACGAAGATTATTGAATTCCAACCACAATTAGGTGGGAAAATACATGTATATCCTGAGAAAATGATTTGGGATGTTGGAGGTCTGGCACCCATTCCGGGAGAAAAATTGATCGAACAACTTGTTAAGCAAGGATTAACATTTAGCCCTGAAGTTGTCTTGAATGAAAAGGTAGAGTCAATCACACGTAATGAAGAAGGTTTTTTTGTCTTAGAAGCTACTTCTGGTCAAAGGCATTTCTCAAAAACAGTCATTGTGGCTGTTGGAGGTGGCATATTGAATCCTCAAAAGTTACAAATTGAAGGCGCAGAACGATTTGAAATATCGAATTTACATTACACAGTAAAGTCTTTGAAACGATTCAAAGATAAGACAGTCATTATTTCAGGCGGAGGGAATTCTGCCATAGATTGGGCAAATGAGCTAGAGCCTATTGCAAAGAAAGTGTATATCACATATAGGAAAGATACATTTACAGGTCACGAAGCACAAGTCACACAATTAATGCAAAGTTCCACAGAATGTTTTTATAATACATCTATTACCAAGCTAATGGCTAGTGAGAATCATGAAGTAATAGAACGTGTTGAATTGACGAATTCCGAAACAGGCAATGTTTCACATTTGTCCATTGATGATGTAATCATTAATCATGGTTATGAACGTGATTCGGCACTACTTGGAAATAGTCCATTAAATATTGATTTAGTAGAGAATTTTTATATTGCAGGTAATGCTACGAGCGAATCCTCAATAGATGGATTATATGCCGCTGGTGATATTCTTCATTATGAAGGAAAAGTTCATTTAATTGCTGGTGCTTTCCAAGATGCAGCAAACGCCGTTAACAAGGCTAAGCGATTCATTCAACCTGACGCTAGTAAAAGTGCGATGGTCTCTTCACATAATGAAATTTTTAAAAAACGGAATAGGGATTTAATTAAACAATTGATTTATTAAATCATTGTTTTAGTATCTTTTAACGAGATATATAATTGTTAAGATAAATAGAGGAGGCCGTCTTAAATGCCAATATGTCAGACACCATATGTATGAGATGGTCTCCTCATCTATATTTTACTGGTTAAGATTATGCAAAGGTACTTTTTTAGCTATCAGAAGCTCGCTTGCTGCTTTTCAGATTAGGCGTTCGCTTTCTGTGGAGCTAGGTATGCCAAAAGCAACAGTGTGTTTTTAACATATCCTGATCTAAATGATCCAATCAAAAGGATCAATTATATTCTAAGAATAGGAATATAGTCCTAGAAAATATTTTTGTAGCGCTTACAAAAAAATGTTGACGGAAGTGAATGAAGGGTGATATTCTACTCATACAGAAATTAATTAGTTTATTAAACTAATTACCTGCGAATCTCGAGATGTAATAAAAATTTTTTAATACTTTTTGAAAAGGCTTCCAATTATTAATTTAGAACAGTCTTTAAAGGGAAATGGAGATCCATATGTTGTAAATTCCTGATTTAGTAGAGATTTTCAAACTACTTATAGAAAATTGGGGATTTGCCAATATTGATTGGGGAATTATGCTTTTAAATGGAGGGGTAAAAATGGGCCAGGCTGCCAGAAAATTAGTTGAAGAAACAGGGGCAACAAATGGGGTAAGTAGAAAATTTGGTATGAGAGATAAACTTGGTTATTTGTTTGGTGATTTCGGGAATGATTTCTTCTTTATTCTTGTTTCTTCATTCTTAATGGTTTATTATACAGATGTTTTCCATATTAATGCGGGAATAGTTGGTACACTCTTTTTAGTTGCTCGTTTATGGGATGCGATAGCGGATGTTACGTGGGGACGTTTCATTGACACAAGGAAAGCGGGTAAAAACGGTAAATTTAGACCGTGGATTTTCAGAATGTCATTCCCGCTTGTTATTTCAGGGATATTAATGTTTGTTCATATTCCAGGAATGTCTGATGGTTTTTACCTGGCATATGCTTTTGCTTCTTATATCATTTGGGGTACTTTATATAGTACTGTTAATATTCCTTATGGTTCGATGGCATCTGTCATCACAAGTGATCCAGTTGAACGTACAACTTTATCTACTTTCAGAGCTTTGGGTGGTGCGTTGGCAGGTCTAATTATTAATGTAGTTGGTCCATTGATCTTATTTGTAGATAATAAAGCAGATTCAGGCCGTTTTCTAATGGGAGCCATTATCTTTGGTATTCTTTCTATCTCTTGTTATATGGCATGTTATAAATTATCAACTGAACGTATTGTCGCACCTGAAACTGAAAAGCCAAAAGGTAATTTAGGTCAAACATTAAAAGGTCTTATGAAAAACAAACCGTTAATTTGGCTTCTTGCTATGGCTCTAATATTTTTAGTGTGTTTCATGCTTACGGGCGCAGTTAACGTGTATTTATTTAAAGATTATTTTGGTACGGCTGCAGCATTAAGTATCGTAGGTTTTGTTGGAACAGCTACTACATTTATTGCTATGCCAATGGTGAAACCATTAGTTGCTAGGTTTGGCAAAAAAGAAGTAGCAGCAGCAGGTGTGTTATTGGCAGCCGCTGTATATGCTCTTTTATACTTCTTACCTAACTTATCTGCGACTCAATTTATTTCTCTATTAGCTGTTGCAATGTTCGGATATGGATTCTTTAATTTAGTAGTTTGGGCATTCGTAACAGACGTAATTGATTATCATGAATATTTAACAGGATTACGTGAAGATGGAACCGTTTACTCGATCTATTCATTTGCTCGTAAAGTAGGGCAAGCCATTGCTGGTGGTCTTGGTGGTTTTGCGATTGCAGCTGTTGGATATGATGCAGCTCGTGAAGCGCAAACACAAGGCGCATTAGATGGTATTCATGCACTAGCTACTTTAGTGCCGGCGGTCATCCTTCTAATTGTGTTCTTAATTTTAACATTTTTATATCCGTTGAGTAAGAAACGTACGCTTCAACTTGCTGTTGATTTGGCTGAAAAAAGAAAAGCTTCAAATTAAATCAACTAAATTATCAATAAAAACACGATGAAGGCTTTGATAGCTTCATCGTGTTTTGCATTTCTATAGGGATAAGATTAGTCCAGTCCTTCAACTATTAGACTTTTCACAGGCAAGAAATCTTCACCCGTCGCTAAATAGGTAATGTTCACCTTATCTCCTTCTTTTAAGTAGATGGACTTCGGATTTTTTTCAGAAGAAATCATATAGCTTTGGTGGTTGTCTAATAAAAAAGAAACAACAGTGAAGTCCCCAGACTTTTCTTTATAGACTCTTACGACAGTTCCACTTAACTGCTTTTCTTCTGCTTTTGAGCTTCCATCGACAGTACCTCCACCTCTTTGCAAGGCTGTCTTATATTGTTTTAATGCTTCGTTTGGAGTGATCCCATATGTGGAAATTTCCGGATTAGCTGCAGATACGATAAAGTAATTTTGTAGAAAACCATTAGAATCAAGTACAGGTGTTAACCAGCTTGCTTCGCCGTAGAAGTTATAAAGAACTGACATCTCTCCATGCCATTTCTTTTCAATAAATTTCTTTTCGATAATTTGCAAAGCTCCTTGTGAATCCATGTACGATTCTTCAAGATTGCCTGTATAGTACGTCGCTATTCCAGTTCTTGAGTTTGTAAGTGAGTAACCGAGCATGGAATCCACGCCTTCTTTTGGACTTGTGAAATCAGTGAAATAATACATATCTCCATCTTCACTAAAAATCGGTGTTACATTGGCTACTGTACCTTCATCTGATGGAAGTTTTACATCCGATTTACCAAATTTGCTATTCCAAAAACCATGTACATAATTGCCGAAATAACTATTTTGTAAGCTGACTACTTCAGGTGAAACAGCGCCATCTATAAACTCTGGGACATCAGCTAAATTATATGCAGTCGTTTTCCCCGTTTTAGGATTTACAACAACTAGGCCTTTTACAGTAAATCCATTCCGAGCAGAAATAAAGTCACCAAACGAACGTACGTAAACAGGTTTCCCCTCATCATCAATCTCTAATTGTGCCTCTCCATAAAAGATATGTTTCGGATATTGCATTCGAATATGACGCTCAATATTTTTATTGAAATAAGAGGAGGGAGTGTAAATCATCTCTTCCTTTATGAATTTAGGATTGGCTGTAGAATCAGTAGCGCTTAAAATAAAGTAGCCAGGTGTTTGTTCTCCTTTCCACCATTTGAAAAATCCTGAAAATTCAACCGGCGCAATATATACATAATCCCCGTTTACTTTTTGAATTTGTAGTCTTCCGAGCTCGAAATAGCTTGTATTTGGAACTTGGCCGAATGCCTTTCTCATTTTGTTGCGTGCAAATTGTGGTGGAACACTTGCAGGCGTCGCCTTTTCATCAAACGTTTTGATTTCGACTTTCTCTTCCATCTTTGCCTGGTCATACTTTTCATCGGCATTAAACAGACCTGCGGTTAGGAAAAAGGCTGCGAGGATAAGACTTCCAGCGAATAGAATGGCTTTAATGATTCTTTCCTTACCGGTTGCAAGTACTGCGCCCAAAGCGGTAATAATAATGGCTAACAACCATAAAGAAGATAGATTCCTATCCAGATTACTTAGATAATAGAATGAAAACATAATTAGTACTAACAGGATCAAAGTGGCTATTAAGGCTCCTAATTTTAGCTGTTTATCCTCATTTTCATTTGATTTTTCCCGTTTGTAAATGGGTACTAGGATAAGTGAAGATACTATCCCAATAATGAGTGAAAATAGAAAGATGTTTTCCATAAAGTAACTCCTTTCAAAATCTATTGTCCTAATGATTAATACGGATAACCTAGTCAAAAGATTCGTAGAAATTTTTACAATAGAATTGCCTTGAAATATGAATGAAAGGGAGGTACAGTTTTCAACACTACAATAGAGTACATATAGAGAATAGAACTAACATTCGGTAGGATGAAGAACCCCTCACTGATTGATCAGTTTTAGCAAAATGAAAGCCCCGCCACAAATCTAGGCGAGGCATTTATTATATGGTATGGCAGGAATACGGGATAGGCTCAACGTAAATAGTATGCTGTGTTTTTACCCTTTGTTAGGTATAGCTAAGCTTCTTGCCGCTGTTTCTTCACTTCTTCAAGCTCGGAAATTGTCACTAATTGATAGTCTTGAGCTTTAAGCTGTTTAATGATTTCGATGGCAGCTTCGGCACTCGTAGCATAAATATCATGCATAAGGACAATCTTGCCGTCTGCAACTTTGCTCATCACTGACTGGACAATCTGGTCTTTATCTCGTGATTTCCAATCTTCTGTATCGACATTCCACAAAGTAACGCTCAATCCCCCCCCTAAGTACTGCCGAACGTTATCGTTAATCGCGCCATAAGGTGGACGAAGATGAATAGGTTCATGACCGCTTACTTTTTTAATGATCGCTTGAGTGTCTAAAATTTGGTGTTGTACCTGCTCTTCGGTCAAGCGAGACAGCTGGGGATGGTCCCAAGAGTGATTGCCAACCTCATTGCCTTCCTCAAGCATTCTTTGAATGATTTCTGGATAATATTGAACACGACTTCCAAGTACAAAGAACGTGGCGTGACTGTCAGATTCTTTCAATGCATCCAGGATTAAAGTTGTTGGTCCTTTACTTGGACCGTCATCAAAGGTAAGAGCAATGACTTTTTTTGTTGGATCAATCCCACTTGAATTTGGAATTTCCGTCACGATATGGCTTGGAGGCGTTTCTTTAATTTTGTTTTTATTCGCTTCGGTGTTTTTATATTGATCTAGCAATATTGAATCGAATATTTCTTTTTTTATTGCGATTGATTGTGGTTCAGAATAGCCAGTTGGCTTTAGAAATGGCTGGAAGTATAAGACGATCGTATTTTCGAGCAAAGAAAATTCGCTGAAATTTTCAATCGATGGTTTCGTTTTTTCTTTTAACTGTTCTAATTCTGTAAGATTTTTATTCTGCTTCAATTCAGTAAAAGCAATCATTGATAAGCTGTTCAAATAATCACTATTTTCATAGAAAATATCTTGTAGTGAAATCTGCTTTTTTGAAGGAAGATCGAAGGTAAATGTTTGAATGGATGGTTCTCCCCATTTACCACCTGTAAATATATACTTGTTAAATAGAATGGTTACCGTTTGCTCACTATAATGTGTAATATCATATGTAATTGTTAATTCTGTTGAGATGTTTTTCGAGATAGCATTCTGTGCAAGCGTTTGCTGATAGTTGGCAATCTCTTTTTTTACATATGTTTTTAACGATTGATCAATTTTTTTTATATGTAATGATGGATAACTTACGGAATATCCGCCATGGGTTTGGTCTTTAATCAATGTTTGTATCTCTACCGTAGGGTATTTTCTGTCTGAATTAATTTCTGGTTCTTTTTTAATTGTGGCCTGAGCTTTTTCAGAAATGACATATCTTATGGATAAAACTAGTACGAATATACATACTAATAATGTAAAAACACGTTTAAATTTAATTCTTTTTAATTGGTCTATTTTTATTTTCATAATACGAGTCCCCTTATACTATTAGTCTATCAGATAGACGTTTAGAGGAAAAGATTTGTTTCAAAAAACTGCAAATTTCTTACTTTTTTAATATGTAAATTTAGCCAATCTTTTTTTGTTGGTGGTACAAACTTTCTTAGATTTTCACACGTCTATCCAATGTAACACTAAATGGTACGTACCAACTTCAAGAAAAAGGAGCTCTTTCATGTAATGGTTCAGGATATCCGTCAATTACTTATTACAACAATAACTGAAAAAAAGGAAAACTACTACCGGCTTGCTTATAGTTATGTAAAAAATAAAGATGATGCCCTTGATATTATTCAAGAGTCCATTAAAAAGGCATTAATCTCGGTCGACAAGATTAATGATTCTCAGTCGATTAACAGCTGGTTTTATAAGATTATTGTTCATACTGCATTGGATTTTTTGCGTAAACATAAGAAAGTGACACTTGCAGATGTGGATACTTTAGAGTTTTTCAGTCAAGGCCATGAGGATGACTATCAAAATATAGACTTACAAAAGGCGATTGACGATTTACCAGTTAAATATAAATCGATCATCATCCTTCGTTATTTTGAAGATCTTAAGCTAGAAGAAATTGCAATAATTTTAGGAGAAAACATTAATACCATTAAAACGAGATTGTATAAAGCACTAGAATTACTACGTATTAAAATGGATTAATTGATCCTAGGAGGCCATAGAAAATGGATAAAAAGTTGGAAAAATTAAAAGATCATTATATGGACATACCTATTCCAAAGGAGTTGGATGATGTTGTAAACCGAGCGCTTCAAACTTCCACTAAAAAAAGGAAGGTAGCGTATAAATGGTCAATAGGTACAGTGGCTGCCGCTATTTTGTTAATCGCAACGGTCAATTCGAGTCCTTCGGCTGCTAATGCGATGTCTAATATTCCGATTATAGGCAAGGTCATTGATGTAATCACATTTCAGGAGTGGAAAGAAGAGAAGGATAACCAAGCAAGTATGGATATTAAAGTTCCTGCGATTTCTGGTTTGGACAATTCAGGTCTGGAAGCTTCATTGAATGAAAAATATATTGCAGAAAGTAAGCAATTGTATCAAGAGTTTACAAAGACGTTGGCAGAACTGAAAGAAGGAGAAAATGCAAATATGGCTGTCACTAGTGGGTATGAAGTGCTGACTGACAATGATTCCATATTCTCAATTCGCCGCTATAACGTCATTACCCAGGCATCTTCTTCTACGGAAATGCAGTTCGATACGGTAGATAAAAAAAATCAAGTCTTACTCACCTTAAAAAGTTTATTTAAAAATGAAAGCTATATAGATGTATTAAGTGAAAATATCAAAGCTCAGATAGCTGAGCAGATGAAAAGTGATCCGAATAAAATCTATTGGGTTAGTGAAGACGATCCGGTAAGATTTGAAAAAATTGATAGAAATCAAAAATTCTACATTAATGAACAGAACAAGCTCGTTATCGCCTTTGATCAATATGAGGTAGCACCAGGCTATATGGGACCAGTAGAATTTATCATTCCGACAGATGAAATTTCGGATATTCTTGTCGGAAAAGAGTATATTAAGTAATAATTTCAGTGGAAGGATAGAAGATTCTATTCTTCCATTTCCCCTCTTTGTATTCCTTTCAATTTATTACTCTCCATATTATTAGACGGCTTTAAAAGCTAGTAATCTTATTAAAATGAAAAAAATTTGATTTTATAGATAATCCTTTTTTTGTTATGTAACCCTTTTAAAGTATAGTAGAATAAACGTACGATATCATTAAGTTGATATAGGGTAATTTATCCCGCATTAACAGGCAGTAAGACCGCCCACCTCAAGGCTAAGAGGACTCGAAGAAACGAAGGTGGGGGTGAAGAAAACCCCAACTGATTGATGTTTCGCTCTGCTCAAGAAATCCATAATAAAGGTTGGAAAAAACTTTCTTATGAAAAAGACAAAGATAAAATTGATTTTTGGATTGGCCCTATTTTTAGTCATATTCTTCACGGGTGTGAATATACTTGCATCTTATCTTACTATTAAAAAGACAATAGAAGAATCGATTGCTGTCCACAATGTTGAGACAGCAAAGAGCATCGCAGCTTCCATGGATATAGAGCTGTACAAGAAGTTTCTTGAAAATCCGGTAAAAGGAAAAGAGTATCATGCTATCAATGAATACTTTAATGATGCGAAAGAAAAAATCGGTGCTTTACATCTCTATTCACTAGCCGTCGATAATCCTAGAGTTTCGAGAGTAATGGTACCAGGGATGTTAAAGTCAGACAATATAGAAATAGGCTTAGAATGTACTGTACCAGAAAAGCAGGTATCACTAGCATATGAGGGGGAAACGTATTATACGGGCGTTATTAATGATCCGGTATATGGACAATATCTTTCCGTCGGGGTGCCAATTATTGATAACCAAAATGAGATAATCGGCTTTCTAGGCATTGATATAAGTACACAAGTGCTCAATAATATCGGTGATGATGTAATAAAAAACAATTCATATATGCTGATTTTTAATGGCCTATTCGTAGTTGTCTTGCTCTTATCCTTTTTAATCATCGAAAAGTGGTATCAAAAAGAGTTGAAAAAAGAAGTGGGAGAGACAGAAGTAACGTATCAATCGGAGTTCCGTTCTTTAATCTCTTCTGTGCAGTCTTTACGTCATGATTTTTCAAACCATATTCAAGTCATCCACGGTTTGTTGAAACTGGGCAATCATGAACAAGCTTTAGAGTATTTAACGTATCTCTTTAAAGAAGTACATGCGATTGAGAATATTAAATTGAATGTCAATAACCCTGGACTATCTGTATTAATTGAAACAAAAAGAATTACTGCGAATAACCATTCCATTGAAATTGCGTTTGATATTTGCGATGATTCGTTTTCAAAAATTAAATCAACTGATTTGATAAAAATTATGTCTAATTTAATCGATAATGCGATTGAAGCTACAATAGAATTGCCAGAGTCTGATCGGAGAATTAAAGTAGCCTGTAAAGTAAGTAACAGTCAATATTTTTTTGAAGTAACGAATACCGGACATGATGTGGATGAAAAGGTGATCGACAATATTTTTGAAAGAGGCTTTTCAACTAAAAAAGAAAAGGCGGGCAAGATAAGAGGACAGGGGTTATTTATCGTAAAGGAAATTGTTAAAAGATATGATGGACAGATTAAGTTTCATGTACTGGATCGTGAAATAGTTGTTACATGTTATATACCTAAGTCATAATCGTGAAAAAGGGTGTCTCATAAGGGTTTGACCTCGCGCTCTAAATCAATATAATATGTCTTGTTTCATACACATACCTTATACGGTATGTATTTGTTGCGGAGCCAGACCCTTTGTTTGAGGACACCTTTCTTTTTATAGAATTATCGTTTTCGAGGCGTGTAGTTAAGCTCGGAGAATAATTGCTCTTTTTCAGTCTTAGTAAGATCACGCCACTGGCCAACTGCAAGTTCGCCTAGCTTAATATTCATGATTCGAATCCGCTGCAAACTTACTACTTGATAATCGAGTACAGAACACATACGACGAATTTGTCGATTTAAACCTTGTGTTAGAATAATTTTGAAACGGTTTTTACCAAGTTGAGTGACCTTACATGGAAGTGTCTTAGTATCTAAGATTTCTACGCCTGAAGCCATATTCCTTAAGAATGAGTCTGTAATTGGTTTGTCTACTTGTACAATATATTCTTTCTCATGTTTATTTTCAGAGCGTAGAATTTCATTTACGATATCGCCATCATTCGTGAGTAAGATTAATCCTTCGGAATCTTTATCAAGTCGACCTATATGAAAAATGCGCAATGGGTGGTTTACGAAGTCTACAATATTTCCTTTGATATGTTTTTCAGTAGTGCTTGTAATACCAACTGGCTTATTGAGGACAAGGTATATTCCTTGTTGTTCGATAATAACCGGTTTTCCATCCACTCGCACATCGTCTCCTGGCTGAGCCTGGCTGCCTAACTCAGCGGTGACGCCATTAATTGTTACTTTGCCTTCAGCAATCCACTTATCGGCACCTCGTCTTGATGTAATCCCAGACTCGCTAATATACTTGTTAATTCGCAAAAGTACGCACACCTTTATATTTAGATTTGTGATTCTAAGATAACGCAAATGCATGTCTTTGCACAAGGTAGTACGTAATAATCTTCAATTTCCTTCCCATTTCCGATCTATACATATAGGATGAAAGATCTTAGTTTATCCCGTATTAATGGGGCAGTAACCCACTGATTGAAAATTCACTTTTTAGTATGAAAAAATCACCATAAAAATTATTATAAAGGTTGAGGATGTGGGCATAATGGTCTGACCTCGCACTCTAATTCAGTATATCGTGTTTCATCTCTTTATCTTATACTGTATTTAGCCGTTGCGGAGTCTGTCCCTTCTTTGGGGACACCCTCTATCTTGATAATAATCATAATGTTTTGTTAACACTTCAAAAAGTTCGTGTAACTGCAATTCAACTGTGATACGATACTATTTGTTTAATAAAGTATAGAGAGTAAGAAGGTGAATTTTTGGTAAAACAATCATCGAAGATACAGAAAGATCTTAATCTATTCTCGCTTACATGGCCTATTTTTTTAGAGATATTTCTATTCATGTTAATGGGGATTGTCGATACGTTTATGTTGAGTGCAATTTCTGATGATGCAGTTTCTGGTGTAGGTGCTGCCAATCAATATCTCCATATCGCTATCCTTATTTTAGAAGTGATTGGTAATGGTGCTGCCATCGTTATTGCTCAGTATATCGGTTCAAGAAAAATTTTGGAAGCTGCTAAAATATCTGCAATTGCAGTTGTCCTTAATTTAATAGTTGGTATCTTGATAAGTATTGTTTTTGTTTTTTATAGTGAGAGATTGATGCAAGGTTTGAACTTATCGGGGGATATCCTCTTTTATGCTCATAGTTATTTGAAGATTGTTGGAGGAGCTATTTTCCTACAAGCAATTATTAATTCATTAGCTGCCATAATTCGGGTTCATGGTTTTACGAAGGAAGCAATGTTTGTTTCCCTTGGAATGAACGTGATTCATATAATAGGAAATTATGCACTCATTTTCGGGAAGTTTGGGTTTCCTGAGTTAGGTGTTCAAGGTGCGGCTATTTCTTCAGTCATTAGCCGATTCCTTGCGTTGCTTGTATTCTTTTGGCTTCTGTATCAAGTGATGGAAGTTCGCGTGAAACTTAAGTATTATTTCTCTTTATCGTGGGAGTACATTCGTAAAATACTACAAATCGGTTTGCCATCTGCCTTTGAGCAGATCATGTATCAAACGTGTCAAATCGTGTTCTTATATTATGCAACGTATCTTGGTGCTAGTTCTCTAGCTGCAAGACAATATGCTACAAATATCTCTATGTTCATATACTTGTTTGCTATGGCTATTGGAATGGGAACGTCAATTATAGTCGGTCGTTATGTCGGTGGAAATCGGAAAGATGACGCGTACTTCCGGGTGTGGAAAAGCGTGAAGTGGGCATTAGTCGTTACTTTATCTATGGTTATGCTTGTTATTCTACTTCGAAAACCATTGATGGGCCTATTCTCTGATGATCCTGAAATTATTCGAATGGGTGCAAGTGTCTTGCTTTTAAGTATCCTGCTTGAAACGGGTCGTACGATAAACATTGTTCTAATTAATTCATTACGTGCATCAGGGGATGCTAAATATCCCGTCTTGATAGGCGCATTTTCAATGGTTGGAATGAGTCTTCCGCTAGGATATTTCTTTGTCTTCCACCTCGGTCTTGGTTTACCAGGAATTTGGCTTGCCATTGCTGCTGACGAGTGGACACGAGCATGCATTATGTTTTTCAGATGGAAGAGCCGGAAATGGGAGAAGCATGCGCTCGTAAAGCAAGATGACATAAAGATAGAACCAGTTGTTTCTCCATAAAAATGAAGCAATGAGGGCGTCTCATAAGGGTCTGACCTCGCACTCTAAATCAGGATGTCGTGTTCTTACACGTATCTTATACTGAATTTAGTCGTTGCGGAGTCAGACTCTTTGCTTTTTGGCCCATTTTTAGAGCAGCAACGATCTTATAAACGTACTACTACTAAAGTTAGTTATTTAAAAATCACCATATGCAAATTTCAATATTTTGATTATAATTAAAATATAGAATATTTAAAAAATTGGAAAGGGGCAATATTAGGGTAATAAAAGTGCAAATGTCAACGATGGACAGATTACACTTTGTTTTTTCTAGCAATTCTGTGCAAACGTTTGCTACCAAAACACAACGGTCTAAAATCAAGAAACTGTAAACCAAGAAAAAGCGGAATCTTTGGGTAGGCTGATGGATAAGATGAACTTGAATTTGGAAAGGTATTGAATTTCGTCAACGTAACGATTGACTTAGGGAATTCAATGAATGCATTATTACGAAATGAAAGGTAGAAGGACCGGAGGAAATTTGGATTACACGAGGGGTTGAACTGGTGTATTATAACTCATCACAAATAGACCGTACGCCAAAAATCGTCAGTGCAATAATAGATAAAATGAATGAAATTACGTTAGAAACTAATTTTCCATTTTCATTAAGTGATGGGAAATTTGCTGGAATCACTTTTGAAGGAGTACAAATTAAGGAAATTCAAGCCCATAATCAAAGTGAAACAACGACAAACAAAATAAAAATAATAACAGAAGAAAATCTTGATTTGAAAAAAACGTATAAAGTATCGAAGCAACACTTCGGAACTTCGACTGTAGAGATGGGTACAGTGATTCGTTCAGAAGAATTTGATCGCCTCTTTTATTACGATGGGAATGATTTAGGGAGTGTGTACGCCAAAAACATGACTGCTTTTCGGCTTTGGGCACCTACTGCAAGCGAGGCTAAGCTTGTTATATATAACAAATGGGACGACCAAACGGGAAAAGAAATAACCATGAAACAGGCGGAAAAGGGAACATGGAAATTTGAAATGCAAGGAAACCAGGATGGGTTGGTTTATACGTATAAAGTGAGGATTGGTGACAAGTGGTCAGAAGCAGTCGATCCGTATGCACGTGCCGTTACCGTAAATGGTGAAAAAGGCGTGGTTGTGGATTTAACAAGTACAAATCCAAAGAATTGGTCAACTAAGAAACCAGCTTTGAAAAAAGCAGAGGATGCTATTTTTTATGAGCTTCATATTCGTGATTTATCGATCCAAGAAGAAAGCGGGATTAAGCAAAAAGGGAAATATTTGGGAGTTGCCGAACTGGGCACAAAGGGTCCAAAAGGTGTGAAAACGGGTCTTAGTCATATTAAAGACTTGGGCGTTACTCATGTTCAATTTATTCCTATGTACGATTATGAAACTGTTGATGAAACAAAGCTGGATGTGCCGCAATATAATTGGGGCTATGACCCGAAGAATTATAATGCACCAGAGGGTTCTTATTCAACAAATCCATATAATCCAAAGGTGCGAATCACTGAAGTGAAACAAATGATTCAAGCGCTTCATAAGCAGAATCTTCGTGTTGTTATGGATGTTGTGTATAACCATGTGTATTCTGTTAGTGAATCGAATTTCCACCGATTAGTGCCAGGATATTACTTCCGTTATAACGAAGACGGAACATTAGCAAATGGATCTGGTGTTGGCAATGATACAGCCTCTGAACGTAAAATGATGCGCAAATTCATTGTCGATTCAGTTACTTACTGGGCAAAGGAATATCATCTTGACGGCTTTCGTTTTGACTTAATGGGCATACACGATGTTGAAACGATGAATGAAGTGCGTTTGGCTTTGGATAAAATTGACCCAAGCATCATTGTAATTGGTGAGGGCTGGGACTTAAACACTCCACTAGCTGCCGAGAAGAAAGCAAACCAAAAGAATGCAGCTGCGATGCCTCGAATCGCTCATTTTAATGATCAGATTCGCGATGGCTTAAAGGGAAGTGTTTTTGAAGAACGTGATGCAGGTTTTGTAAATGGGAAATCTGGGCTTGAAGAAACGATTAAAAAAGGTATTGTTGCCAAAAGTATGGACAGTTATCTTGATCCGGGTCAAGTTGTAACGTATGTAGAATCCCATGACAACCACACTCTTTGGGATAAGCTTGCGTTAACGAATCTTGATGCTACAGAAGAGGAACGGAAACAAATGCATAAGCTAGCATCATCGATTATTCTCACTTCGCAAGGAATTCCGTTTATTCATGCTGGTCAGGAATTTATGCGTACAAAAGGCGGAGATCATAATAGCTATAAGTCGCCAGACACAATCAATCAACTTGATTGGGAGCGGAGAGCGGAATACCATCAAGAAGTTGAATATATGAAAGGTCTTATTCATTTAAGGGGAAAATATCCTGCATTTCGCCTTGGAACAGCGGAGGAAATTCATCAACATTTGACTTTCTTGGAAGCACCGAAAAATGTAATTGCTTATACTTTAACAAGTCCGGAAAAAAAGTCAAAAACCGTACTAACTGTCGTTCATAACGCAAACATGCAGGCCATCAATCTAAGATTGCCAAATTACGGGAAATTCTCTCTGCTTGTAAATGGACAAAAAGCTGGAACAAAAACAATTGCAAAAATCCAATCCAATGAAATTACAGTTCCAGCATTAACTACTTTTGTGCTGGAAACAAAGTGAATGTAGAATATAGTAGGGGATGTCCCAAAAGGGACATCCCCTACTTATATTATTAGGAAGCTTCCGTTTTTGACCGTTCTACTAATACGGTTTGTGGAATTTTCCATAGTTGAGTCCATTTGTTAATGGAAGCAATAATGATTACAAGACCTAGAATTAGCATAATGATAGAAAGGATTCCATTTAACACACTGTATCCAGCGTTTTCTGTGTTTAAGTATACATTTGTAATCATCCAGTACCCTGCGACGTTAACTGTTACATACAAGTAAGCCAGTGGAACCAGACATGTTAACATATACCAACGCTTGTCAGCGATCTTAAGAACTACAGTTGCACCGACAATAAGCCCGATAGCAGCCATTAATTGGTTCGATACTCCGAATAACGCCCAGATGGAACTAATGTCACCGGAGAAAAGGAGATATCCCCAGATAAAGCATGCTAGCGCACTTGCAAAAATATTAGCAGGAAGTGAATCTGTCCGTTTTAACGGTTTAATGAAGTCTCCAAGGAAATCTTGAATCAAATAACGTGAAACTCGAGTTCCTGAGTCGATAGCCGTTAAAATAAAGACAGCCTCGAATAGAATAACAAACTGATAAAAGTAGGATGCCATTTTCTCGAAAATTGGAATTTCCGTAAAGATGTATGTCATCCCGACAGCGAGTGTAACGGCTCCACCTGTTCTTCCTTCGAGATCCATCCCAACTTCTTCACTCAGTTTATCAAGGTTAACCGTTTCCATTCCTAGTGTTGCATATTTCTCTGGTGTTGAGTTGATTGCGAAATAATCTCCTGGTTGCAGGGAAACTGCAGCAATTAAAGCCATAATCGCAACTAAGCATTCAACAAGCATGGCCCCAAAAGCAACACCTTTAATATCACTCCAACGATTGATCATTTTCGGTGTTGTACCAGAACCAACGAATGCATGGAAGCCTGAGATTGCTCCACAAGCAATCGTAATGGAGATGAATGGCCAAACAGGTCCTGCGATAATTGGCCCACCGCCATTAATAAATTCCGTAAATGCTGGGAATTGAACAGCGGGATTTACATAGAATACGCCAAGGATTAATGCTGCGAATACACCAATCTTCATAAATGTACTTAAATAATCGCGTGGTGCTAGCAATAACCAGACTGGTAAAGCGGCTGCAAAGAATGCATAGATTGGTAGAATAAGAGCAAGTGTGCTTTTTTCAAATGTTAACAAATCGCCAAATGCCGTGCCTTGAATATTTGGCCCAAAGACGATAGCAGCCATAATGAGGCCAAAACCTACAATCGTCGCCACCTTTAAGTTACCTGTTTTTTTATGATACAAGCCAACCCCCATTGCAATCGGAATCGTTATTCCGACAGCGAATGTACCCCATGGGTTTCTTTCTAATGCGCTCAAAACTACTAATGAAAGTCCTGCCATAGTAATGGTAATGATGAATAACATTGCTAAGCCAGTACAGAAACCCGCAACAGGCCCAAGCTCTTCTTTTGCTACTTCTGATAATGATTTTCCATCTCTTCGCATCGAAGCAAAGAGAACAACCATATCGTGGACAGCTCCACCGACTACTGCCCCAATTAGAAGCCAAAGCAATCCTGGTAAATAACCGAATTGAGCTGCTAATATTGGTCCAACTAACGGTCCCGCTGCAGCAATCGCTGCAAAATGGTGTCCAAACGTAACCCATTTATTAGTAGGTACATAATCTTGCCCATCTTTTAATTTATGAGCAGGTGTCGGCTTTGAATCATCAAGCTTCAAAACCTTGGCCGCCATGAATGTACCATATAAACGGTATACAATTAAGAGTATGCAGATAGAACCAATAACAATTGTAATCGCATTCATTTTTCTGTTCCCCCATTCCTTAATGCTCTAGTCCCATCATACTAAATAAAAACAAAAATAAGAGCCTTTCAATTTGAAATACAAAAATAGAAAGTTGAGTTGCAGAAATGGAAAGGTGAGCTACAAAATATTCAGAAACCAAGAAGATGCTTCAATTCCTTTACATAGGTACGGCTCACAGGAACTTTCGAACTGTCTTTCATAATTAAATTATAGGTAGAATTAAACCATGGCTCAATTTCGATAATATGGTCTATATTCACGATGAAACTGCGATGAACTCGGATAAATTTGCCCCCAATTAGCTTTTTTTCGAGAACGACCAATGCCTCGTTGACTTTGTATGTTTGTTCCGTCGTTTGGATAATGGATTTTCCTTCAGATGACTCTATGAAAACAATGTCATCACATGTTAATAAAACAAATCTTTCATCAACTAGGACAGCAATTTTCCCATTATGATCTTTTTTCAATATAAGGTGAGAGTTGTTTTCCTTTTCACCTATTCTTTGCATATGCTGGATTTTCTCCAATGTTTTTTGAATCCGATTTTCATCGAATGGTTTTAATAAATAGTCTAATGCGTTCAATTCAAAGGCTTGTAGTGCATATTCGTCATAGGCTGTTGCAAAGACAATGGCTGGTAATGGATCTAGGGTGAGAATATGCCTGGCTAGCTGTAAGCCGTTATCTTCAGCAAGTTCAATATCTAAGAATACTAGATCTGGTTTTAACTTAGGAATATCTACAATTGCATCTTCGAGACAATCACTTTCACCTAAGATTTCGACTTGTTTGCTTCGAATAAGTAGATATTTCAATTCATCTCTTGCTAATGGTTCATCATCAACTATATAGGCTTTCAACATTTTGATCAAAAACTCCTTTACTATCAAGAGGGATGGAAATCGTAATGGTTGTCCCAACATTTACTTCACTGTTTATAGCTAAACTAGCTTGACCATTATAGATGCCATTTAGCCGCTGACTTATATTAAAAATGGCAGTGCCTGTCCCTTTTTTTGACTGCATAATCTGTTTACCGAGTAATTTAATCTTTTCTGCTGGAATTCCATTTCCGTTATCTGCGACAACAATTCGCATCGTATTATTTTTAGTGAAAATTTGAATGGTGATGTTACCTTCATCCTTGCTTTTCTTAAAGCCATAATGAATGGAGTTCTCAACGATAGGCTGCAATGTAAATGGCGGGATAAGTATTTTTTCTAGTCCAGGTTCTAGTTGAAGTTCAATGTTGTACTTGTCTGGGAACCTAGTTTGCTCTAATGACAAGTATGCTTTAACATTTTCTAATTCCTTGTCTAAGGGAATGAGCATCTGTCTCGCCCCATGTAAATTGCCCCGAAAAAATGAACTTAGATCAAGAAGTAATTTTCGAGCCTTACTTACATCTGTTCGGCATAATATGGAAATTGTATTCAGACTGTTAAATAAAAAATGCGGATGAATTTGTGCTTGTAAAGCTTTAATCTCTGCATCTTTCAACAGTTTCATTTGTCTCTCTGCCTCAGCAAGTTCTAATTGTGTTGAGAATAAGTTAGCTAAACCTTCTGCTAACTGCTGTTGCACCTTGTCTAACTTATCTGGTTGGGTGAAGTACATTTTTAAAGTACCTACGGTTTTATTTTGCACCTTTAAAGGTAAGACGATGGCGGCTTGTAACGAACAATGATTATGAAAGCAGAAGATTTCTTCTCTTGATCTTGCAACAGAAATGGTGCCGCTTCCAAGGACTCGTTTGGTTAAACCTGTAGCAAGTTGCGACTTAGGTATATGATGGTCTGAACCTTCCCCAACATGGGCAAGGACTTGATGTTCATCTGTTATCGCAACAGCATCGGCATCTGTCAATTTCAGCATAATTTTTGATATTTCCTTGCAGGATCGAATGTTTAAACCTTGTCGAAAGAATGGCAAAGTTTGATCGGCAATATGAAAGGCCTGGTTAGTTTGGTTTGCACGTGCACGTTCTTCATCACGCATCATCGATTGAATAATGAACATAAACAGCAATGTACCGAATCCATTGACGACAATCATGGGAAAGCCAATAATTTGAACAAGACTTAATGCATGCTCAAACGGCTTAGCGCTTAGTAAAATAATCAACATTTGTCCAGTTTCTACTGTCATTCCAATTAAGACGGCAAAAGTAGATGTTATTTTTTTCCCATTTTGCTTTCGCTTTCTGCCAAAATATCCAGCAGCAATTCCAGCCAAGATCGTAGAGAGTGCACAAGAAAATGCTGTGAATCCTCCAAGTGTATACCGGTGGATACCTGCAATTAGACCTGCTCCAATACCAACGGTAGGACCACCGAGCAACCCACCAATGACGACACCCATCACCCTAGTATTGGCCAGGGCACTTTCTGGGTCTATTTCTGAAAGCCATTCAGCTTTCGCGATGGTGTTATGATGAATTTCAATGCCTGTGTAGTTGCTGATGACTCCGAATGCCCCGAATAGCAAAATGAGCATGACTTTCTCATTTGTTTTATGCTCATTTTGTACAATTTGGCGAAACGATTTCATTTGTGCGAATAGAAAAGCAACAATAACAATAATTCCGACTTTTTCAAGCATTAATGGTGCTAAATTGAACATTGTCATCCTTCCTTTATTATTATTCAAACACGAGTATGATTATGGAAATAAATTCACCTTTTCCACCTCATTATAAGGGATTTTTTACACACACTAAAGATGATAATTAATAATAAGCATATCAATTAACTTCTTAAACGAGGCTGTTATCTAATAAGAGCTAGTATACTATAGTAGTATGAAAAATTTTTCCCAATAAAGCGAAGGAGAAGTTCCACACTCTTTCATATAAATCTATGATTAATCAGAGTAATAATGAAAGGAAGAACATGAAACCATTTACTGAAAAAGTTATCTCGATTATTCAAAATATTCCAGAAGGTAATGTGATGACCTATGGCCAAATTGCTAAATTAGCTGGTAGTCCACGAGGGGCGCGGCAGGTTGTCAGAATCCTTCACTCTATGAGCGAAAAACATCGTCTGCCATGGTATCGAGTCGTTAATTCGAAAGGCTTGATAGGTATAAAAGATGATGAGCATTTTCAGATTCAAAAGCTTTCCCTACAAAGTGAAGGGGTTGAATTCAGGATAGATGGTTCCATTGATCTTCAGGAATTTCAGTTCCATTCAGAGGTCATGTATGAAGACTAAAAAAATAAGGAAGGTTCCATAAAGAAAGGGTCAGCCCCCGCGGTATACCGTTCAAATTAAGTGTAAGTACTACTTATGAACTTGGTGTATAGCGAGCGTGGTCAGACCCTTTGGGCACCCTCTTTATCTTGTTACGCTTTCTTTTCAAATAACTCAGCAATTCCAACAATTACGTTTACGGCTTTGATCATATTGTCCACTGAAATAAATTCATATTTTCCATGGAAGTTCTCGCCGCCTGTAAAGATATTCGGTGTAGGCAATCCCATATAGGATAACTGAGACCCATCTGTCCCACCTCGAATCGGTGAGATTTTCGGTTCGATATCTAATTTTTTCATTGCTTCATAAGCAATATCTACAATTTCTTTGACAGGTTCAATTTTTTCTCTCATGTTGTAATATTGATCCGTCATTTCGAGAACAATGCTGTTATCACCGTATTTTTCTTTTAATTCGTTTACGATGTTTTCAAGTTTCGTTTTCTTCGCTTGGAATTCAACTTTATCAAAGTCACGTATAATATAAACGAGCTTCGTTTGTTCAACATCTCCTTGGAATGAAAGTAAGTGATAAAAGCCCTCGTAATTTTCCGTAAGCTCAGGTGTTTGTTCAGCAGGCAGCTTGCTTTGTAACTCCATAGCAATTTTCATCGAATTGATCATTTTCCCCTTTGCTGTACCAGGGTGGATATTCGTACCTTTAATGGTAATTTTGGCACCAGCTGCGTTAAAGCTTTCATATTCCAATTCACCAAGTGGACCACCATCTACTGTATACGCGTATTTCGCATTAAAAGCTGTGACGTCAAATTTATGAGGGCCGCGTCCAATTTCTTCATCAGGTGTGAAGGCAACACGGATTTTCCCATGCTTAATTTCAGGATGTTGAATTAAATAACGCATGGCTGTCATAATTTCGGCAATTCCCGCTTTATTATCAGCGCCAAGAAGTGTCGATCCGTCTGTTGTAATGAGGGTGTGACCTTTATAGTTCGATAATGAAGGGAAATCTCTTGGTGATAGGATGATATGTAGGGTTTCGTTTAAGATAATATCATTTCCATCATAATTTTCAACGAGCTTTGGCAAGACATTTTTCCCTGTGAAATCTGTTGCTGTATCAAGATGGGCTAAAAAGCCGATTGTTGGTATGTTCTTCGATGAATTCGCAGGCAAAGTTGCCATCACATATCCATTGGCATCCATCGACACTTCTGTCATTCCAATTTCTTTTAGCTCATCAACAAGCATATGACCCAGCTTCAGTTGACCAGGCGTTGACGGACAAGATAGACTTTCTTCATTGGATTGAGTATCCACTTTTACATAAGAAGTAAAGCGCTCAATGATTTCTTTGTTCATTTTAGTTCAGCTCCTTTTAGATATGTAGTATTATCTTATCACGATTAGATTGCATGTTCACATAGGGGGTTCTGAGACAGCATTTACTTAAAAAGTTTCAGAACGAGAATGAATGGTAGTACGTTACCGAAGATTATTCTATAACGGGTGTTCTTCAGCAAAAAGTGAATGATATTGTTCAGTGATGGGATTTCTACACTTCCTATGTTATAACTGTAGTACGATTTACAATTGAAGGGAGCAGAACTATTGCATTTTTTAGAAAAAATTCAACCTCACCTATTAAGCGAAGATATTCATATTAAGCAATTCGTCTTACAAGCATTGCGTGATTTTCCAAATATTCCAGAAGAGTGGACGGTAAAGCTGATTAAATGGATGGTTGATACTCATTCTATTTCTATGCTTGAGGATTTAAAAAAGCATCCAATGAACGAAGAAGCAGTAAGGATTCTATTAGAAGGAGCAAAAGCTGCAACTCCAGAACAGCTACATATGTATCAGCAGTTATTTGCGGTAGTGAAGCCAGAGTTAGCGATGAAGTACAAAGGAGAATTATCAGCTTTCTTACCTGAGGATGTCATTCGATTATATGACATTCTCCTGTATGGAGATGAGCGCCAAGTATGGATGGAGTATAGCCGGTTACTTGATGCATTAGACCATTCCCAGGAATATAATGAAGCCCTTTTTCAACAGACGAAACATACAGCAGATGTGCTCGCAAAAAAGGGTTGGATTACAGATGCGGAGCTTGCTCATTTATTAAACGAAAATTTGAATGAGGACTATTTCAATTTTGCAGGGATCTTTACGGTCTATTTAATAGGAGTACTCAGAAAGAATGAGTATCTATCATTACTCGCAGGCCTATTGACGAGAGAAGATGATGTATTATTGGAAGTGACAGCGGATGTACTGATCAGCTTTCAAAGCGATCAAGTGGTGAATGAGGTTTCGTTTTATATTACGAATCCTGATGCCATTATTTACGGAACGTCCATACTTGGGACGATTAAATCAGATTTGGCTGTACAAAAACTGATGCAAGCATTTAATGCATTAGAGTATGAAGAGGATGCAGCTTTTCTCATTGAAGCACTAGCGCACCAGTTAACTGAAAAGGCAAAACCATTCATTGACGGCTATATGGAAAAAGGCATTGAATCAATTATGATTGAATCAGAACAGCTAGCATACAGCTATTATAAGCTCATGGGGCATGATCATCCAAAACTGGAAAACTGGCGTAAGATTGCAGATGCTAAGAAAGGTTCTTTTTAGAGAGAAAGAAGGGGGTCTCGTAAGGGTCTGACCCTTGAGAAACCCCTTTTCCTCATACTCAAAATGACTGTAGAGTATCAGTTCTACTCCTTTTTGCTCACTTCAGCCAACGCCCAAACCGAGACACTTCCGCCAGTAACAGGGAATTCAGCAAAGCCGTCATCTGCAATCGTAATCCTATCCTGCCGATTATTTGTCAGATCCACCCATTCTTCACCAGCACGGTCTTCACCAACGAACATTCTTTTTTTACCACTATCACCATTAGAAACAATAACAGCACAGCCAGAATGTTCAATTTCTCGAACGCCACGGCGAACCCAGCCAATGACATTCTTATGATCGAAGTAATCTTCTTGATCGCCATATGCTTTATGATAACGGGCAAAGAGAAGAGGATCGATGTCTGCTTGTTTTCCTGGGATGGGCTCAGGCCCCCCAATTCCATAATAATCGCCATAAAAAACGCAAGGATAGCCATCTTTTCGAAGCAAAATCATTGCATAGGCAGCTTGTTTGAACCAATCTTCTACCCATGATTCTAATGATTCGTTAGGTTGTGAATCATGATTATCAACAAAAGTTACGACATTCATTGGATGGGATTGGACGAGAGTATCGTCAAATATCGTTTGGAGATTATATTTGCCCCGAGCTTTGGAAGCTTCGCAAAGTTTATAATGAAGAGCCACATCAAAGAGATCAATATTGTATTCGGTATGGTCAAGATAGGAGCGGCAAGCTTCCAAATCAGGATTCCAGAACTCCCCGACAAAATAAAAATTTTCCTTAGTATGTTCAAGCATGGTATTCGAAAAGTCGCGAATAAAGTCGTAGTTAATATGTTTAATGGCATCTAATCTAAACCCATCACATCCAACAGTATCGATCAGCCATTTTCCCCATGAGATCATCTCTTGGACAACATCGGGGTGCTCATAATCAATATTCGCAAACATTAAATAATCGTAGTTTCCAAATTCATCAGCTACTTTGTCATTCCATTTTTTATGTAAAATGCGGTAGATGCCTCTCTTGCCAGTTCTGGCATCGTAATCGGTACCATTAAAATGTTCATAGCTCCAAGTGAAGGTAGAGTATTGACCGCCACGATTCGGAAAAGTGAATTTTGTAAAGCCTTCAATTTCAAATGGCTCGGAAATCTCATCTTTTCGATTGAATGGGTCGACTTCAATTACCTCGAATACTTCCGTTTCATCTGCTCCTGCTTTATGATTCATGACCAGATCGACATAGACACTGATTTTGTGATCATGGCAGGTAGCGATTGCCTCGTGCAATTCATCTTTCGTGCCATATTTAGTTCGTACCGTTCCTCTTTGGTTAAATTCGCCAAGGTCGTAAACATCGTATACTCCATAACCGTTATCTTTAACAGATTGTCCTTTTGTAATTGGAGGAATCCATATACAGTCTATGCCACATTCCTTCAATTTTGGAGCGGCTTCAGTTAGCCGTTTCCAATGTGTACCGTCTGCCTCAACATGCCATTCAAAAAACTGCATCATTGTATGATTCCGATTCATTATTATCCCCCGTCTCGACACTTCGTTCTACACGATTGATCCTTCATGGTAGATGGTGGCGTTTTAACGCCATATAGGTTTTGCATGAACCAAGTTACCTTAAATTGTACCCTAGATAGCTGTTACTGAAAACCTTAAGAAATTCTTAAGAATTCTAGTAAGTAAATGTTAAGATTTACCCTTTAGAATGTAAATTAATTCAAACTAACTCTGATATAGTAAAGAAAGGAGTGTGAAAAAAATGACAAAACCTTTTTCTGTATTGGTAGTAGATGATGAAAAAGAAATTCGCGATGCGATCGAAATATATTTGAAATATGAGGGCATTACAGTCGTTCAAGCTTGTGATGGTATTGAGGCCATAGAAAAGTTGGATGAGCATCCGATTCATCTTATTATCCTAGATGTGATGATGCCTAGAATGGATGGGATTGCCGCGACTTTCAAAATTCGTGAACAAAAGAATATCCCGATTATTATTTTAAGTGCAAAAAGTGAAGACACCGATAAAGTATTGGGGCTTCAGGTTGGTGCAGACGATTATGTGACAAAGCCTTTTAATCCGCTTGAGTTAATAGCTCGCGTTAAATCACAGCTTCGTAGGTATGTGACACTTGGGACGTATGAAGATAGCAATAAGATCCTCAATTTGAACGGACTGACTCTGGACCCGGAAGCGAAGATTGTTGAGGTCAATGGAGAGGCAGTAAAGTTAACTCCGATTGAATACAGAATTGTTAAACTACTTATGAATCACCCCGGCCGAGTTTTCTCGATTCAAGACATTTATGAACGTGTTTGGAAAGAACCGAGCTATAATGCGGAAAATACAGTTGCCGTACATATTCGGAAAATCCGTGAAAAAATTGAAATTGATCCGAAAAATCCAAGGTATTTAAAGGTGGTATGGGGAATTGGGTATAAAATGGAAAAGTAACTATCTATTAATAATTTGGTTGGTTTTATTTACGTGTGGTTTAAAAGGGGTCTTTTTTATTGGCGATCATAGCAGCCGATATATAAACAAGGAATACTATGAAACAGACTTCTTTGAAAATCATTTCAGTCAGTTTGTGGATACTATTAATTTGCTTGAATTAAATGGCGTAACAGCAGAAGATGTGAAAAAAAAACTGGTTGTTACACCTGAGGAAATTGAAGAACACCGTTATCGATATGGCGGATTATCTGAACAGATTCAAAATATAAAAGATCAATACGAGAGTCGCATTTCGGACGCGAATCTAGCTGGAAATAAGGAATCAGCTGAAGCCTATACGAAAGAACGTGATAAAAAAATAGCAGACATCACGAAAAACTTTAATAGTGATGAGTATGTAGAAGCCAAGATCCGGAAGGAAAAAGAGCAGCAGATAGATCGTTCCTTTCAAGAACTTCAGGATAACTATCATAATGAATTGAATGAATATAAGGATGTGTTTAAGTATTATCTGAAAGACACATCAACGGGTAAAGTGTTCACCAATGTGAATATGGATGAAGGTGACCATCTTGATACTATTTTTACAAATAAAAGTATGTGGTATGTACGGACATTTCCGTCCGGTAAATATGGCTATCTAAAGCCAGGAAGTTATAATTCGGAATTAGAAGGCATTACAATAAACAGAACAAATAATCGATTTGAAGGAAAAATAGGCGTTTCAAAATCTGCTCCAGAAAACAATCCAGTGATACTAGATTACAAAAATTATCAAATTGATAAAGTTTACTTTTATACAATTCTTGGACTTACCGTTTTGGCTATATTTTTATGCTTGTATTTTTATCAAAAAATCAGGCCTTTTCAGCGGATGGTTGAAGTTAAGTGGATTACCCATTATGAGCGGATTCCAATCGATCTCAGGATGGTTATTTTCGGAATTATGCTGACAATAGCTGTACCGACTTTGGCTACTAATCTGGAACCTGGCAGCTATGGGGGCCTGGGTAATTATGGGGATGGTAATCCGGTAGATTGGGTAATAGATGTACTTGGACTTTTTTTCCTTACGATAATGATAATGATGTTAATCACGTTCCAAGCAGTCGAATTAATCCATGTTTATAAAAAGGGCAGTGGTCATCTAAAAGTTGAATGGGAGCGATCCGTTCTATCCCGTTTGTTTCAATCACTGCAGCAGTCGTTTCTATATACAAGTGTTGGTGTTCGGATAACGATTATACTATTTATTATTTACACTTGTGGTTTCGCCTTTTCTGCTGTAGTTTGGGAACCTAGACTTATTTTCGGTTATGTCCTAGGGTTACTATTTATTGGGCTGCCGACCGTATTGTATATATTCAATCGCACCGGTTATTTTAATAGGATCATTAAGCATACGAATGAGCTTGTAAATGGAAATATGAACGTTGATATAGAGATGAAGGGGAAATCGGTGTTAGCTGGATTAGCTCGAGATATTAATAGTATGAAACAAGGTGTTAAATCTTCGAAGTCTGAACAGGCTAAAAGTGAACGATTAAAGACAGAGTTAATTACAAATGTTAGTCATGATTTACGTACACCGCTTACGTCAATCATCACTTATTCTGAGTTGTTGAAGAATCCAAATCTAGCAGATGAAGATCGGAATGCTTATATTGAAATCGTCAATCGCAAATCCAAAAGATTGCAAGGATTGATTGAAGATCTTTTTGAAGCTTCAAAAATGGCAAGTGGGAGTATTAATCTTGTCAAGGAACAGGCAGATATTGTCCAGCTTCTACAGCAAACGCTTGCTGAGTATGACGAGAACATCCAAAATTCAACGTTGCAATTCCGTGTCAATTGCCCAGATTATCCCGTCTATGCCGTTGTTGATGGGCAAAAGATATGGCGGGTATTTGATAATCTGATCGGCAATATTCTGAAGTATTCGATGGAACAAACAAGAGTCTATATATCGGTTGAAAAAATGAACAGTCAAGCCGTAATTACGTTTAAAAATGTGACAAAGTATGAGCTTGGTGACAGTGTCGATGAAATGTTTGACCGATTTAAACGAGGAGATACGTCGCGTCATACAGAGGGATCAGGTCTAGGGCTTGCCATTGCCAAGTCCATTATGGATATGCATGGCGGAGATTTGAATCTTGAAATTGATGGAGATTTATTTAAAGTGACCGTGAAAATAAATACGATGTGAACTATAAAAGAAGGGGAATTTCCGTTATTTATTGAAACGGCTGAAATATGAGGAGATTGGCTGATAAAATATAGAAAATGGCCGATAAATTAGGAATTCGGCTGATATAGTACATGAATCGGCTGATAAAATAGCAAACAAGGAAATATTATTGATCTCAATTTTATTTCGACATGAATAAATGAATCGATGCGCTTCTTTTAATGTTATCAATCTAGTTTTGTTATTTATAACAGAAAAAATAGATGGTTAAAGATAGGTTTTACATGGAATTTTTTAAACAAGTTGCGCTTTAAATAAAGAAAGAGGGTGTCACCATTTTCTAATGGGACACCCTTTTTGTAACATAATGGATTCGAATTAGATGACACCTTGTGCAATCATATTGTCCGCAACTTTAATAAAGCCAGCGATGTTTGATCCAAGAACTAGGTTTCCTGGTTCACCGAATTCCTCTGATGCGCTTAAGCTATTTTCATAAATGTTTTTCATAATCGTTTGCAGTTTTGCATCAACTTCTTCAAATGTCCAAGCAATGCGTGAACTATTCTGTGCCATTTCTAAAGAAGATACAGCTACTCCACCAGCGTTTGCAGCTTTTGCTGGAGCAAAGAGAACGTCATTTTTGTGGAAAAGATCAATCGCCTCTAATGTAGAAGGCATATTTGCTCCCTCACCGATTGCTTTTACTTGATTCGAAATAAGGATTTCTGCATCAAATTCATCCAATTCGTTTTGAGTAGCACACGGTAATGCGATATCACAAGGAACCGTCCAGATACCTTTGCTACCTTCAAAATACATTGCATGCGGATGAATGTCTGTATATACGCTAAGTCGTTTTCTTTCGACTTCTTTCAGTTGTTTAACAGTAGCTAAATCAATGCCTTTTTCATCGTAAATATATCCATTTGAATCACTGCAAGCAACAACTTTCGCTCCAAGCTCAGTCGCTTTTTCAATCGCATAAATCGATACATTTCCTGAACCTGATACGGTTACTGTACTACCTTCGAAGCTCAAGCCTTTGCTTTTTAGCATTTCTTGTACAAAGTAAACGGCACCATATCCAGTTGCTTCAGTTCTAGCAAGGCTACCGCCATAGCTGATGCCTTTACCAGTAAGAACTCCAGCTTCATAACTGCCGCGAATGCGTTTGTATTGACCGAATAAGTAGCCGATTTCTCTCGCTCCAACACCAATGTCCCCTGCTGGAACATCAATATCAGGACCGATATGGCGATAAAGCTCTGTCATGAAGCTTTGTGTAAAACGCATGACTTCAAGATCTGATTTTCCTTTCGGATCAAAGTCAGATCCGCCTTTGCCACCGCCAATTGCTTGACCTGTAAGGGAGTTTTTCAGAATTTGCTCAAAGCCAAGGAATTTAATAATGCTTGCGTTCACAGTCGGGTGAAACCTAAGTCCGCCTTTGTATGGACCGATTGCACTATTAAATTGAACACGGAAGCCGCGATTTACTTGAACTTTTCCCTTATCATCAACCCATGGTACTCTAAAGGTAATCATTCGCTCAGGTTCTACCATTCTTTCAAGTATGTTATGTTCAATATATTGTGGGTATTTTGCGAATACTGTAGTAAGAGAGAGGAAGATTTCTTTAACGGCTTGATGAAATTCAGATTCATGCGGATTGCGTTGTTTAACAAGCTCATATACGTTGTTTACATACTCTTCTGCTGCTTGTAATTGACCTTGTAATGGTTCTTGAACCACCATGATGTATCACTCCTTAAATAGTTTGCTTTTGCTTTGAATATATTTTATCTCTTACGGTTAACCTTAACAATCTGAATAATAGATAATAATCATGTCTTTTTGAGATGAAAGAATGAAATGACCTATTGAATAATTGATAAAAACGCCTCACTCTGCCCTTTTTTCAAAGGACTAAGAAGGCCAATTTTAATCACCACATTGTTGCAAATTCTAATAAGTCGTGGTTGTAAAGACATGGCCCCCTTTGCATTTTTCCTACAAAGCATGAGATGATAGAAATAAGCGTGAAAACTATTTTAAAGGATGTTTCAAATGAATATAAAAATAAAAAACAATTTCATCAATAAGTTGGTTAAAGGTTATCCATTAATTGAAAAAGATGCTGTAATAAATAGTCAAGACCTTAAAGAAGAGGGAAAGATCATCAGAGTAACGGATGAGAAAGGGAAATTCTTAGGTAAAGGGTATTATGGTATTCAAAACAAAGGAATTGGCTGGATTCTTACTAATAGCGAATCGGAAGAAGTAAATCAGTCCTTTTTTGATAAAAAGCTGCAAAAGGCGATTGCATTAAGAAAATCCTTCTTTGAAGACCCTGATACGACTGCTTTTAGAATTTTTAATGGAGAAGGCGATGGCATTGGCGGCATAATCATTGACTATTATGATGGTCATTTCGTCCTCAACTGGTATAGTGCGGGAATTTATGCATTTAAAGAGTTTGTGCTAAAGGCATTGATTAATAGTGTTGTGGTTAAATCAGTGTATCAAAAGAAACGCTTCGATACGAAGGGACAGTATATGGATGAAGATGATTTCGTCATGGGAGAACCACCGGAATTTCCGCTAATTGTTAAGGAAAATGGTGTGAATTTTGCTGTGTATTTAAATGATGGAGCGATGGTTGGAGTATTCCTTGATCAACGAGACGTCAGAAAGACCATTCGTGATACATATTCAAAAGGAAAAACGGTGCTGAATATGTTTTCTTATACAGGAGCTTTTTCTGTTTTTGCAGCATTGGGTGGAGCGATTAAAACAACAAGTGTTGACCTTGCCAATCGCAGCCTTCCGAAAACGAGCGAGCAATTTAGTATAAATGGTATTGACCCTAAAGAACAGAATATTGTTGTAATGGATGTGTTCCATTATTTTAAATATGCAATCAAGAAGAAGTTAATGTTTGATTTGGTGATTCTCGACCCACCAAGCTTTGCTAAATCAAAGAAATTTACCTTTAGTGCAGCCAAGGATTATAAAAATTTGCTAAATGACACGATTGCCATCACAGAGGATGATGGAATCATTGTCGCTTCAACGAACAGCAGCTCCTTTGATATGAAAAAATTTAAAGGCTTCATTGATGCAGCATTTAAAGAAAGTGGATCTACATATAAAATAGAAGAGCAATTCTCGTTGCCGGATGATTTTAAAACAATAAAGGAATTTAAAGAAGGAAATTATTTGAAGGTTGTTTTCATTAGAAAGCTGAAGTGATCACAAATGGTGATGACCAATCAGATTCCTACAATATATTATTAATAATATGAGTAGATAACACAATAAATGTTGTTTAGAGTAAAAGGCCAGGCTCTTTCTTTTGGAACATCTTCGTTTCACATGGAACACATACAAAACTAATATGGCGTTAAATCGCTACTATTTATTATGAAGGTTATATCATGAAGCACGCTACAAGCTCCTAATCACAATGGTGGCGGTGTGGAGCAGGATTTTGAAATGAAAGTACGTTTTTCTGCCATGTAGATTGGCTAGGTTAGTAAGTTGCGAAGCCCCGGACCCATGTTCTTCATACAAAATTTATTAAGAAGAAAAGAGGATGACCTTACTTGGGACATCCTCTTTTCATAACATTATACGGTTTCACTTGGTGAAAAAGACTTCCTCAACCAATTCTTCCCTTCAACAAGTCGTGTGACCATCATGGCACATACTGTGTTGCCTGTTGAGTTCAAAAGGGTTGCAGGAGCATCAATAATCGTACTAATTACGGCGATAATTGGCAGAACACTTGGTGGGAAGTCAAAAATGCTAAGAATCAACATTTCCCCAATCAAGCCACCTCCAGGGATGGCCCCCATTACCGCTCCGACTAAGAAAGAGACTGCAATAATACTTAAGATGTTTGACGGGCTTGTCATGTCTTTGCCAAACAAAGTAAACAAGAAGACAATTTTCAATACACCGCCAAAAACAGAGCCGTCCTTATGCATGTTTGCACCAAGCGGAATTACCGTTTCAGCAATATCCTTTGGTACTCCCATCTTACGAGTAGATTCAAGATTTGCAGGAATGCTGGCAGCACTTGAACAAGTAGCGATGGCCGTAATCGATGGCGTAAATGCATTTTTCCAGAAAATCTTAACACCTTCACTGCGCCCTGCAAGATAAGCGTATAACGTGAAGAATCCAAAATAGTATACGAGAGTTAATACGAGATAAAGAATAAATCCTCTGGCATATCCTTCAAGAATCTGTGGTCCGAGTTGACCGATCACCGCCGCAAAATAGGCACCAAGCCCAATGGGAGCATAATACATGACAATCTTGACCATTTTCATCATAACTGCTGTTCCGCCTGTTAGAAATGCAGCTACTGGCTTGGCCACTTCACCGGCCAATGCTGTAGCCAGGCCGAAAAGAACAGAGAAAACTATAAGTTGAAGCATATTACTTCGTGATAATAATAAAGAAAAATCGGAAACGGTAAAGGTATTTACAAGTTGCTCGAGCACAGAGATATCTTCTAATGAAGTTTCTGGTTTTTCCACTTGATCCATTAAACTTCTAATGGCAGAAGTATCCGTGCCTTCTAATGGGTTTATAATACTTGTTCCCGCAAAAGCGAGAAAAGCAGAAATAATGGCAGTCCCAAGGAAGACAATGAAAATACTCCCCATAATCTTACCAAGGCGCTGCATACCACCCATATTGGCGATGGCTGCAGCTATACTAAAGAATACGAGAGGAACAATCATCATAAACATTAAATTAAGAAACAGGTCACCTAACGGTTGTACAACAGATGTCTTTGTTCCGAAAATAATGCCAGCAAAACCACCAATTATGATTGCAATAAGTAACATCAGCGATGATTTATAATTGGAAAAAAAGTTTTTCAAAATATTTAATCCTTCTTTCATGAAAAATGATAACGATACATAGAGTTTATTATCATATGTAAAATACAGCTTTTCAATCTATTTTTTGAAGGGCTGTAGAAAAACTGTTTAATATTATTAGGAATGGGAGGGGTACGATGGCTTATGTAACGATTGAGCAAGGAATTGACTTATATTATGAAGAAAAGGGGACAGGAAGACCTGTGATTTTCCTGCATGGTGTTTGGATGAGCAGTCGCTTCTTTGAAAAGCAGCAATCGTTTTTTGCAGAGAATTACCGCTCTATTCTATTAGACTTTCGAAGTCATGGACGTTCTACTCATGTACACCATGGAAATACAGTAGCGACTTATGCTAAGGATTTGCATACATTTATTGAAAAAATGGATTTAAAGGGTGTTGTGCTCGTTGGCTGGTCGATGGGTGCTTTCGTCGTATGGGATTATATAAAGCAGTTTGGATCAGAAAATATACATTCAACCATCATAGTCGATGAGCTTGCTTCGGACTTTAAATGGCCCGACTTTGAAATTGGAGCCTTCGATATTGCGACATTAAGTGCCTTCATGACGGAAATCCAGACGAACCGTTCTAAGTTTTTGACAGGATTTCTAACATCCATGTTTAAAGATGAATTGAAACCGGATGAGGCAGCCTGGATGCTTGAAGAAGTAACGAAGATGCCTGAATCTATTGCGAGTGCAATTCTATTTGACCAGTCAATAGTGGATTACCGCGAGTTCTTGCCAAGTATCACGGTACCTACGCTGCTTTGCTTCGGTCGAGAAGAAAAGGTTATTCCTGTAGCAGCTGGTGAATATCTGAAGGGAAAAATATCAGGTTCACAACTCGAAATCTTTGAAAACAGCTGCCACTGTCCATTTATAGAAGAAACAGAAAGGTTTAATGAGGTGGTTGATCGGTTTATACAAACAGAATAGCTGATACGAAAAGCATGGTTATCTTGCCATGCTTTTTTCATCGAATACATTTATTAATGAATCTTCCCACCAGAATTTTCTTAAAAAGGATAGGGAGGGAAATGGTGGTTAAATATAATACAAAACAATTAAGCTTGAAAGCAGAAAATTTTTTAAAACTAATTTGGAAAGTGATTTTCGTCTTTTACTCAGGAGATATCCGGTACTACCGCTGCTGTTCGCTTTACTTTTATGAGAGAACGATCTAACGAATAGAAATCAGATAGATGGGGGAATAGACAGGTTTAAAATTAAACCAAAATGTTCGAAATGTAGAAAAGGGATTAAAGGTAATGAAGAGGTCTATATACTGATGAAATACCTCGCAAAGAAAGGGGTTACTGAAATTAGCCTATTTACAAAACGAGGTCAGTTTATTTGTGAAAAGTGGATTGAGAAGTAGTGTAGTTATAAATGATTTTTGAAATATCACCACTTGATGAAAAATACAATTATCAAATTAGCTTATCTGTTATTTATTCCCTATACAGTTGATTTTTATGGAAATAACGATACTATTAAGGAAACTAAGTTTTGGAGAGATGTCAATGGAAATACGGACAACGCCCACTTACGAGATTATTGAAGTCTGTTTATTGGCAGGAAAGATTATGCTCAGTAGCGGTGCAGAAACGTACCGGATTGAGGATACGATGACTCGAATTGCTGCTTCCTATGGAATCCACTCGTCTCATTCATTTGTGACACCTACGGGTATTATTTTTTCGATGGATGGGAATGATCCGACAAAGTTGATTCGAATTTCAGAACGCTCCACGGATCTGCACAAAGTAACGAAAGTGAATAGTATTTCCCGGCAAATAAGCAGTGGTGAACTAACAGTGAAAGAAGCGTTAGTAAAGTTAAAGGAAATTGAGACTTCAAATCTTGCTTTTCCGATATGGCTTCAGATTTTTGCTGCGTTTATTGCAAGCGGCTGCTTTATGATCATGTATCAGGGGCTGTGGACGGACTTTTTGGTAGCGTGTTTGGCTGGTGGTCTAGGCTTTTCAACTCTTGTTTATCTACACAAACTACTAGAGATTAAATTTTTTGCTGAATTTATTGCTTCTTTAATCATTGGTGCCTTTGCGTTTATTGCCGTTTCGTATAATTGGGGTACATATGTAGATAAAATTATTATCGGAGCAGTTATGCCGCTTGTACCTGGTCTCCTCATTACAAATGCAGTGAGGGATTTAATTACCGGGCATCTCGTATCGGGAATTGCTAAAGGAGCGGAAGCATTTTTGACTGCATCAGCAATAGGGTCAGGGATTGCGGTTGCCTTTATATTTTTGTAATAATGCGAGGGAGACGTAAATAAATGATTATACAGTTTATTACCAGTTTTATTGCGTCAGCAGCATTTGGAATTATTTTTAACGCACCAAAGGAAACATTAGTGAAATGCGGCTTCATCGGAATGGCAGGATGGTCTGTCTATTATATTCTCTATGTCCGGGATGTTAGTAGTATTGTGGCTACACTCGTGGCATCATTAGTTGTGGCTATTATCAGTCAGTTCTTGGCCAAATTGTACAAAATGCCGGTTATTATATTTAGTGTTGCAGGGATTATTCCGCTTGTACCAGGAGGGATATCGTATAACGCTATGCGCCATTTTGTTGAAAATGATTATAATACGGCCATTCAACTTGCAGCCAAAGTGGTCATGCTTTCAGGAGCCATTGCGATGGGCTTACTCTTTTCTGAAGTAATCCATCAGTTATACCAAAAAGTTATAAGAAGAAGGAAAGAAACAACTGCACTTGAAAAGGATTAAATCAATAAATAGTTAAAAGGTTCTGTTAAACTTGCCTGTTGGAAAGTAAGGCGTTCGCTTTCCGCGGGCGGGCCGGGAGCCTCCTCGTCGCTGTGCACCTGTGGACTAGCTTTTCCCGCAGGAGTCTTACGCCTTCCGTTCCAATCAAAATATAGTGCCAAAAATCAATAATGAGTTTTAAGATAGCCTATTAAAAAAGGACTGAATTTTTCGGTCCTTTTTTGTTCTTTAAAATTTTTTTAAAATCTTGCAGGGGATTTACATTATTGTACGTCTAAATAAGTAGAGAGAAAAGAGGTGATGCAGGTGGAGAAGGATGAACAGCTGGTAAAGCGAATCGTGGCTGGAGAAAGGGATCAATTTCGTGAGTTGATATCTCGTTATCAGGCTAGGGTGTTTGCGGCTGCATATAAAGTAAGTAAGAATACCAAAGATGCTGAAGATATCACTCAGGAAGTATTTCTTCAGCTGTATCGTTCTCTTTCTCAATTCAAAGGGGATTCTAGTCTTTCTACATGGATCTACAAGATTGCGATGAGTAAGGCACTTGATTATCGGCGCAAGATGATCCGACAAGTAACCTATGAAGGAGAGGGAGGTCTTTTGGAGATTCCTTTTGAGTCTACACCGGAAAATCTGCTTCTTGATAAGGAAACCAAAGAGCTTGCACGTGCCTATATGGAAAAACTCCCAGATCCGTATAAGGAAGTTGTCCATCTTTATTATTTTCAGCAGCAATCTTATCGGCAAATTGCCTCTACACTAAATGTTGCGGTCAAAACCGTAGAATCTAGATTATACCGAGCCAAGCTTATCATGAAGAGACAAGGGAAGGGAGAGGAACTGAGATGAGTCACATTACAGCAGAACAACTTATCGCGTATATACAGAACGAACTCTCCGGCTACGAAATAGCGAATCTAGAAAATCATTTAATCGGTTGTAGTCAGTGTCAGGAAGAGTTTGCCTTACTTGAAGAATTGACTAATGAATGGCATGAGCCATCTAGGCAACTATCCATTGATATATCAGCTGAAGTTATGGGCAAGATTGAGAAAACAGAAAAACTAGCATCGACACAAAAAAACAAACGCAGTACCTATTTACATTTTATCCTTGCAGCAGCAGCGACAATCCTATTTTCTCAAGCGAAGGTTGTTGATTATATCATTGAAACATCAGATCATGTGATAGGGATTTCGTCAGTAACAGTAGAGCAAGCTAATTATTCTTTAGAAAAAGGAATGACTTCTCTTAATAAAATTAACTTGAAAATACAGTCGAAAACTGGAGGAGAAAACAAATGAAACAGCCAAAGAAATGGATATATATCCTGTCATTCTTACCGGGACTTGGGCAATTTTATCTAGGTTTGATGAATAGAGGCCTGCAATTAATGTTGTTATTTTTCGGTGGAGTGTTTATTACTGCTCAATTATTCGGCGGTCTGGCCATATTCCTACCAGTGCTTGTTTTTTATGCATATTATGATGCATTAAATCATTATCGGATGATTATTGAGACTGGAGAAAGAAACGATGAAATGCTACTTCAATGGGATGTTCTCCAAGGAAAGAAGAACATAGTTGGTTGGATTCTCATAGTAGTCGGGCTAATTAGTTTCATGCAAATGTTTATGAACTGGCTACCAAATGAAATTATGCAATATATTCCTTATAATTTCTTGCAACAAGTCGTCTTAGCATCTATTTTAGTTGGATTTGGGTTTAAACTTCTTCGCGGTAGGAAAGAGGAAGCGCAATGAGGAATTGGAGGATCGGTTCGATTACAGCTGGCATTCTTTTAATCGTCATTGGGTTGCTATGGCTTCTGCAATCCTTCTTATCCATTCCTTTTGCAAAAATCCTAATCTACTCATGGCCAGTTATATGTATTTTTCTTGGCGTTGAAATTCTCGTTCTGCACTTTTTTAGAAAAGATCAAAAACTCGGTATACATTGGCTTAGTATTCTTTTATTAATGCTAATAGGCGGGACATCTTTAGTCTTTAGTTTTGGAAATAAAGCCATGGCTGAGCTAGGTTTCAGTTTCCAAACTACTTCCTACAGTATACAGGAAGAGCTTACGTCATCATCGACGATCCAGGAAGTGGTCATATCTCTACCAAATGAAGATGTAATTATAACTGGAACAGATGAACAGAAAGTTACGATAGAAGGAAAGGTGAACGCAAACGTAAAAAGTGATAAACAGCTAAAGAGTAAAGTAGACGAGCAATTTTCGATGAAACAAATTGGAAATAAAGTGTATCTTGATTGGTTAGATTCTGAGCTTGAACTAAATGATTTGACAAGAATAACAGGGAAGCTTCATATATCTGTACCAAAACAGGCTGCGGTGAGAGTAAGTATTGGAAAGGGATCTATCAGGATTGATAATATCCATGCATCTGCAACGCTGAAAACATTTAACGGTGACATTACGACCAATGCTTATACCGGTGTATTATACGCACAGGCTCATGGTGGAGACATAATGCTGACAGATAGTGTTCTTACAGGAAGCTCGATTATCGAATCATTTGGTGGAGATATTGTTTGGAATATTTCACAAGAGCAGCCAATTACACTGGATGCCTCCACAAAGTACGGAGAAATCAAAGGGAATCTAGGCTGGAAAGTTGCCGCTCTAGTAAACGAATCGGAAGAAAAACAACAAGCAACTGCGAAGCTTGGCAGTGGCCTCTATTCGGTCATGTTAGCAACAGAAAGCGGTAATATTATTGTTACGAAAAACTAAAGATTGACTATGAAGGGGTGAGAAACCTCTTCTTTTTTTATCCCATATTAATAGGCGGTAACCCCCACTGATTGAAGTTCCACTTTACCCCAGATTTACAAGCGGTTCTACCGCACGGATGGTGAAAGTTTCACATAAAGCTTGAATGAAATCCCTCTTTTTTGGAAGGATAACTTAGAGACAGAGTAGTCATTCGTGAATGAAGCGAGGTTTATGAGAGGAAATGAAAAGTTATATAATCGTGGCATGGAATATGATCGATCCAATATATTATCATCTTTCAAATTTGACTTACATCTATAATGGAAAGGCAGAGAAAAATTTTTTACGCGTTAAGCTCACGCGTTACAAAGGTAGGAATGTTGTACTATCCGATGGAACACTGATCAACAAAAACGATACATTAGTCAAAATTCATCTACATAATGCCGTTCTATTAAAAGAACTAGGACAAACGAAAAGTGATTTTAGCAGGGGCCGGTTCATTTTTCATGCTGTCAGAAAATCTTTACCTGACTTGGTGACTTATATTCAAAAGCACCATCAAGCAGATCAAATCAAAGGCATTATTGGCATTACTTCGTTGGACAAAGGTGTAAATCGTCTTGGTTTTGAAGTTGTACCTATTGCTAACCCATTTTATAAATGGTTTAAATGGGCCAGTTTTTTACCAATTAGTATTTTATCAGGCACTGATGTATCTATAAAAAAACACACAGGACCAAGTTATTTATTTATGTCTAAAGACTGTTTAATTAGTAGGTATAAAGTACAGTAGGTCTCGAAGGGGTCAGATTTCCCTCTATATTTATAGAGGGAAATCTGACCCCTTCGAGCCTTTTCTAGAGGAATTGGCGAATGGACGGGTAATAAATGGAAGAATAATTGAACGAGCTAGACTATTAATCTTCTAAATCTTATCCTTCTTCAGATCTTGAAATAACCCCAGCTTTAATTCCGATCATGATTTCTCCCGCATTAACAGGCAGTAAACCCCTACTGATTGAAGTTTCACTTTATTTCCTTGTTGCCATGTAAATCTTATGCATGTTCATATGCCCCTCCTTGCGAATATGTTTAAACATGTACTTTATATAAAGTTTGGATTATAATTGGAAATAATTATTAGATTATTCAAACAATTGTGAATAAAAATAATCATAGTTTTATATGATTAGGGAAGGGGTATTAGGACATAGAATACTGTACGAAGAGCTACATAAGTATTGGAAAAAATTAGGGTTTAGGAGGATGGTCTGATGAAAAAAAATATGCTCGTTAGCTTGTTACTTGTAATGGTTCTAGTATTGGCTGCGTGTGGAACGAAAGATGCTAGTAATGCTGGAGAAGGAGAGACGCAAGAAAAAGTATATAGAGTAGGAATTGATACTACATATCCACCCTTCGAATATGAAGATAAAAACGGGGAATATACAGGGATCGATATTGATCTCATTAAGGCTATTGCTGAAGATCAAAATTTCAAAATTGATTTCAAACCGATGGATTTCGGTGGGATTATTCCTGCGATGCAAGCAGGTCAGCTTGATGTGGCCATTGCCGGAATGAGTATAACAGATGACCGAAAGAAGATCGTTGATTTCACAGATCCATATTTTCAAGCCGGTTTGACATTGGTAGTGAAGCAAGGTGAAACGGGTATTACTTCCATTGAAGATCTTGCTGGTAAAAAAGTAGCTGCAAAAAAGGGAACGACAGGAGCCAAATTCGCAACAGAAAAAGCAGAAGAAATAGGATTTGAATTGGTTCAATTTAATGACAGCCCAGCAATGTTCCAAGATGTGGCAAACGGAAATTCAGATGTATTAATTGAAGACTACCCCGTTATCGCCTATGCAATTGCCCAAAGTACTCTCGACCTAGAAATCGTCGGGGATCGTTTAAATGGGGATGAATACGGCATTGCTGTTTTGAAAGGAAAAAACGACGAGTTATTAAAGAAAATGAATAAAGGATTAGCTAATCTAAAAGCTAGTGGCAAATACGATGAGATTATTAATAAATATCTGAATGAATAATGGAGGTAAATATAGTAGTTGGGGCGCGAAATTGCTCGTGCCCTTTTTGGGGAAGGAGAGTCCGTTATGGATGTAATTAGGAATGCTTTGCCCTATTTAATGGACGGGTTGGTGGTTACACTATATATTTTTGTAATTGCCCTTATTCTAGGATTTATTATTGGGCTGATCGTGGCATTGCTACGCTTAGCACCAATAAAGCCATTGAACTGGATTGCTAAAACTTATATTAATGCCATACGTGGAACGCCATTTATTGTACAATTATTCTTTATTTATTTTGGACTAAATACGATCCCATGGATTTCAATGGATAAAACAACTGCTGGGATCGTAACGGTTGCCATAAATGCCGGAGCTTATTTTGCTGAAATCATCAGAGCGGGCATTCAATCGATTGATAGTGGTCAAACGGAAGCAGCAAGGTCTCTTGGGCTAACAGGTTCGCAAACGATGAGATATGTCGTTCTCCCGCAAGCATTTCGCCGAATGTTACCTACATTTACGAATCAATCGATCATTAGTTTAAAAGATACCTCGCTTTTATCGATCATTGGCATTGCCGATTTAACACAGCGTGGTCAAATTCAACAGGCGGCAACTTATGAGTCCTTTAAAATTTGGCTAACTGTGGGAATTATCTATTTTATTATTATATACGCATTAACGCTGCTGGCTAATTTCCTGGAAAGGAGATTTGAATTACGATGAGCATTATTCAAGTAAAAAATTTAAAGAAATCATTTGGAAATCTTGAAGTATTGAAGGACATCAGTACCGAAATTCAAGAAACCGAGGTCGTCTGTGTAATCGGCCCATCTGGTTCAGGGAAAAGTACATTTTTACGGTGCTTGAATCGACTTGAAGAAATCACTGATGGCGAAGTCATTGTGAATGGTCATATCATTTCAAGTAAAACCGTGAATATCAATAAAGTACGTGAGGAAGTAGGCATGGTGTTTCAACAGTTTAACTTATTTCCGCATAAAACGGTGCTAGAAAATATCGTACTGGCGCCCATGAAGGTTCGGTTAACTAATAAAGAGGCAGCGAAACAAAGGGCGTACGAGCTACTGGATAAAGTAGGCTTGAGAGAAAAGGCAGATAGCTATCCAGCCCAACTTTCTGGGGGACAAAAGCAGCGGGTAGCGATAGCAAGGGCGCTTGCGATGGATCCCAAAATTATGTTATTTGATGAACCAACATCAGCCTTGGATCCTGAGATGGTAGGCGATGTACTTGATGTCATGAAACAACTTGCCAAAGAAGGAATGACGATGGTCGTTGTCACACATGAGATGGGATTTGCCCGTGAAGTAGGCGATAGAGTAATGTTCATGGACGGTGGCTATGTGGTGGAAGAAAACGTTCCAGAAGAGATATTTAGTAATCCGCAGCATATAAGGACGCAATCATTTTTAAGTAAAGTTTTATAAGTACATAAAGAGGAAATGTCTGACCTCGCACTCTAAATCAGTATGTAGTGTTTCATACACTTATCTTATACTGTATTTAGTTGTTGCGGGGTCTGTTTGCTTTGGAACTCCCCTTTCTTTGTTATTGGCTCTTTTCGTAAAGATTGTTGTTTTTAGCAAGAAACCAATTCGAACAGATGTTGATTGTAGTGGAAGGTGCGAGACTCCTGCGGGAAAAGCGTGTTGGGGGAGACCCCGCAAGTGCAAAGCACTGAGGAGGCTTCTGAGACCGCCGCGGAAAGCGAGTACCTGCAACGGAAATCAACCCGGGTTATTAGTGTAAAAATGATTGAAAAGCAACAAAGTATGTGAAAACAGCCTTGTTATTTAACATACTATACGGAGCGAATAACTTAATTTATCTAGTGGAAATCAATGCAAACCAACTCACAATTCATCCGATAAGCGGAACCACTGTCTGCTTAGAATGCTTGCCTTTAGGCTAATCAAGTTTGCGTGGACGAATTGTATCTATTTCAAGGTTACTTTTAACTAAATAAGGGAAGTACATAATTAAACCTCTAATGCTTTTCGCTTATTACTGGGCAGAAGTGCCATAACGCTAAGGGGTTTTTATAAGGGCTATTAATATTTGCAAAATAGGTAGCCAATTTAAAAGAATGGCTATGTTAAACCTTGTTGTTGAATTTGGTACTATGTGGATTGGAGTGGAAGGCGTGAGACTCCAGTGGGAAAAGCGAGTTCCTGTAATGGAAATCAACCCAGGATAGTAGTGTACATATTATATAAAGCAACAAAGGATACGAAAACAGCCATTTGGATAAACGGTTTATAGAGTGAAATATCATATTTTTTTGTGGCATCTCCTTTCATTTTTTAGAATTTTCATTATATTAATATAATATAAAACAGTTCGTAATCATATTATTATTTTACTAATAAGTATGAGGAAGAAGGGAATTACTATAATAGAACTAAATAAAATAGCGCTAATTTATGTCTTTAGAAGGAGTCTTTACCTTGTATATCTTGTTAGCTTAATATGTTTTTGCTATAATCAATTTTGCTTAATGATCTTATCAATTGAACAATGTACAGGGATAAATTGGATTGATATCTCTTTTGAATACGTTTTCGTTTAGGAGAAATGTGCTGTGTATTTGGGCATGATATAAGTTGTAGAAAAAACTTATAGGTAAGATTCGTAGTCAGACGTTCAACCTTAAAAAACTGCTAGTGGAGGCGACAAATGAATTATTTAATCTCGATCGTAGGCTTAATTGTTGTTCTTGGTCTTGCTTGGGTTGCAAGTAACAATCGTAAACAAGTAAAAGTCAAACCAATTATGATGATGATTATTATCCAGTTAATCCTAGCCTATGTATTATTGAACACTAAAATTGGTCTCAATGTCATTCAAGCAATCGCAACTGGATTTACGAAGTTGTTAGAATTTGCGAATGAAGGGGTTGTGTTTGTTTTTGGTGGAATTGCAAATGAAGGTTCATTCCCTTTCTTCCTAAATGTTCTACTTCCAATTGTATTTATTTCTGCATTGATTGGAATTTTACAGCATATTAAAGTTCTGCCTTTTATAATGAAATGGATTGGTTGGGCACTTAGCAAAGTGAATGGCATGGGGAAACTAGAGTCTTACAATGCTGTAGCGTCTGCACTTGTTGGACAATCTGAAGTATTCATTACCGTGAAAAAGCAGCTTGGGCAGTTGCCGCCTCATCGTCTTTACACATTATGCGCCTCAGCGATGTCTACGGTCTCTATGGGAATTGTTGGGGCTTATATGACGATGATTGACCCGAAATATGTCGTAACGGCGATTGTCATTAACTTATTTGGTGGATTCATTATTGCTTCCATTATTAATCCGTACACTGTAACAGAAGGAGAAGACATTCTCGACGTTCAAGCGGAAAAGCAAAGCTTTTTTGAAATGCTAGGAGAATACATTATTGATGGCTTCAAGGTCGCAATTATTGTTGCTGCCATGTTAATTGGCTTTGTTGCATTAATGGCAGGTCTGAATAGCTTGTTTGATTTAATATTTGGCATTTCATTCCAAGGTATTGTTGGATACGTCTTTGCGCCATTTGCCATTCTAATGGGGGTTCCCGTCTCAGAGTCAGTAACGGCTGGCGGCATCATGGCTACAAAATTGGTCACAAACGAATTCGTAGCTATGCTTTCTTTAAGTGATGTAGCATCTAGCTTAAGTGAACGATCAGTCGGAATCATTTCTGTATTCGTTGTTTCATTCGCAAACTTTTCCTCAATTGGCATCATTTCTGGTGCGGTTAAAGGCCTTCATGAAAAACAAGGAAACGTTGTTGCCCGATTTGGCTTGAAGCTTTTATACGGTGCAACATTAGTTAGTGTATTAACATCAGTAATCGTAAGCTTTATCCTATAATCAAAAAAGATAAAGTTGTCTAAAGGGTCTGATCTCGAACCCTCCATATAGTATAAAGTATGAAATCCACTTATACTGTCTGGAGAGTTGCGTGGTCCGGACCCTTTTTTGAGATGGTTCTTGTATAGTACTTTTTCTTTGTTTAACAGCTGTTAATATCCCCGATGATGAAGGTTTAGATTGTAAAAGGAGTGAAGAAGTAGATGAATGATTGTTTGGAGAGAAGGGAAGTACAAATAGCAACGTTTGCTGGTGGCTGTTTTTGGTGTATGGTATCTCCTTTTGATGAAATGGAGGGAATTCATCAGGTTGTTTCCGGTTATACAGGTGGACATGAACCAAATCCTACGTATAAACAAGTGAAGGTAGGCACTACTGGGCATGTAGAAGCAGTTCAGATTACGTATGACCCTGTAAAAGTATCTTATACAAAATTATTAGACTTATATTGGCAGCAGATCGATCCAACGGATGCAGTCGGGCAGTTTTCTGATCGAGGAACAGCGTATCAGTCTGTCATATTTTATCATAATGAGCATCAAAAGAGTGAAGCTGAGAAATCTAAAGTGCAATTAGCGGAATCTGGTCGGTTTCAAAAACCAATTATTACTGCAATCCGGAAGGCTGGAACTTTCTATAAAGCAGAAGAATACCATCAGGATTTTTACAAAAAAAATGCATTTCGATATGCTTTATATCGACAAGGAAGTGGTCGTGATTCTTTTCTAAAGGAACATTGGCCAAAGGATAAATCGGAACTGAAAGAACGATTATCTGCTATGCAGTACTTTGTGACTCAAGAAAATGGCACGGAGCCACCTTTTGAAAACCAATATTGGGATAATAAGCAGGAAGGTATTTACGTAGATATTGTTTCAGGAGAGCCTTTATTCAGTTCGAGTAATCAATTTGACAGTGGCTGTGGTTGGCCGAGTTTTACTAAGCCAATACTTTCCGGATATGTGAAGGAAAGTGTTGATCTAAGCCATCGTATGACAAGAACAGAAGTGCGTAGTAAAGAAGCCGACTCACATTTAGGCCATGTTTTTGAAGATGGTCCTGGTCCAAAGGGACTACGCTATTGTATTAATTCTGCTGCTTTACGATTTATCCGAAAAGAAAGTATGGAAGAAGAAGGATATGGGGATTTGCTTCTATTATTTCATTTGAAATAATGAGTACGGGCAGAATAAAGCATGCAATAAAAGTAAGTGAGTAGTCATTCTGTAGCGAACGGCTATTTTTTTATAAAAAAGGAAATGGTACTTCTTGCAAGATGACTAATTAAAAAAGGGAAAGTGGATTTATATAATTTGAAAATAGTACAATTTAAGCTGGAGGTGGAATATGGACTATCAATTACACCCATTTGGAGACAATGGAATTATGATTGAACTGGGGACTACAATTTCTCTAGATATACAGAAGAAAGTCCGTGCAGTTGCTTCTTTTCTTGATCAAAATCGATTTGAGTGGATGATTGAGTATATTCCGGCATTTACGACTGTGACGGTGTTATATGATATGGGGCATCATGAACTTGTTAAGGATGGTCATTATCCATATGATAAAGCGTGTGAGAAACTGCGGGAGGGTATGGCTGGATTATTATTGGAAGAAACTCAAGATCCAAGAGTGGTAGAAATTCCAGTCTGCTATGGAGGAGAATTAGGCCCTGATCTAGATTTTGTAGCTAGCCATAACGGACTTAGCATTGAAGAAGTTGTTAGAATTCATAAAACAACTACTTACAACGTACATATGATTGGCTTCGCGCCTGGTTTTCCATATATGGGCGGCATGTCTGAAAAAATTGCTGCACCAAGGAAGGAAACCCCCCGCTTAACAATTCCTGCAGGTTCAGTTGGGATAGCGGGGAATCAAACAGGTATTTACTCTATCGAAACTCCCGGAGGCTGGCAAATAATTGGCCGGTCACCGATTCAATTGTTCCGTCCTTTCAATAATCCGCCTAGTTTATTACAAGCGGGGGATTTAGTTACATTTAAAGAAATTACGTATCAGGAATACATCGATTGGGAGGATAGGGATGATAAAAATCATTAAACCTGGCCTACTTACAACTGTTCAGGATTTAGGCAGATATGGTTTGCAGAAGTATGGAGTCATTGCAAGCGGAGCTATGGATCAGTTGGCACATAGAATAGCCAATCTTCTAGTTGGGAATGAAGAAAACAAATCAGCTCTTGAAATTACACTAATAGGTCCAGTTATTGAATTTACTGAAAACACCCTTATTTCACTTGCAGGAGGGAATTTATCTCCGAAAATTAATGGTGTTCCGGTTGATCTCTGGCGCCCTATTTTAGTTAGAAAGGGTAGCAAGCTTTCATTTGGACCATGTAAAACGGGTTGCCGCGCATATCTAGCTGTGGCTGGTAGTTATCAAGTTACAACAGTGATGGGTAGTGATTCTACTTATATAAGAGCAGGAATAGGCGGATTTCTCGGTCGTCAGTTAAAAGCAGGCGATGTCCTTAATATGGAACGAATGGGTTCATGTAGTAAACGGATTTTTCAGCAATTATCTAATGAGATAGGGGAACGAGATTATATCGAGGCTACGTGGAAGGTCGATCCGATGATCACAGCATGCTATATAGATAAAAAGCCAATTAGGGTGATTGTAGGTCGTCAATATCACTGGTTTACGGAAGAAAGCAAACAGGCTTTTTTTCGAGAAGAGTTTATGGTGTCCTCACAATCTGATCGGATGGGCTACCGACTAAATGGGTGCCACCTCGCTTTATCTACAGATAAAGAAATGGTGTCGGAGGCGGTTAGCTTTGGAACGATCCAAGTACCAGCAGAAGGAAACCCAATTGTCTTAATGGCTGATCGGCAAACGACAGGTGGCTATCCGAAAATTGCCCAAATCTCGTCGGTCGATTTACCAGTCATTGCACAAGCAAAACCAGGAGATAAGTTGCAATTTAGACTAATTTCGGTCGAAGAGTCTCAATTGAAATATTTAAAAAGAGAAGAGCAGATTAAACAATTAAGATTGGGTATCTCGCTTTTACACAGATAGGAGGGATAGAATGCTTAAAGTTGATTTAAACTGTGATCTGGGCGAAAGCTTTGGTGCATATAGGATGGGAAGAGATGAGGAAATCCTAAATTACGTTAGTTCTGCAAATATTGCTTGTGGTTTTCACGCAGGCGATCCTTCTACAATGAGGAAAACGGTGAAGCTTGCTTTAGAGAAAAATGTTGGAATTGGTGCTCACCCAGGCTTTCAAGACTTAGTCGGTTTTGGAAGAAGGGACATTAGCATGACTCCTAAAGAGATAAACGATCTTGTTTTGTATCAAATTGGTGCATTATCTGCCTTTGTCAAAGCAGAAGGGGGCAACCTTGCACATGTAAAACCGCATGGAGCTCTTTATAATATGGCAGCGAAAAACAAAGAAATGGCCAATGCAATCGCAGAAGCCATATATCAAGTAGACCCAGAACTGATTTTATTCGGACTAGCTGGTAGTGAACTAATCAAGTCAGGAGAGAAAATCGGCTTACATACAGCATCGGAAGTTTTTTCTGATCGAACGTATCAACAAGATGGCACATTAACTTCTAGAAAAGAAGCTAATGCAACAATTACAGAGTCAAAGCTTGCTGCTGCTCAAGTGTTGAAGATGGTTCGAGAACATAAAGTAAAAACAATCCAAGGAACAGAATTATCGATCCGCGCAGATACGGTTTGCATTCACGGAGATAGCGAGCATGCGGTTGAAATAGCTAAGTTTATTTCTGAATCGCTAGTGCATGCTGGAATTGAAGTCAGTAGAATAAAAAGATAAAAATTGCATGCTCATATAAAAGAGAAAAGAGGCGGTCTCGAAAAGATTAGCACCCACATTTACTCTATACAGTTTATAATATGGCGATAATATCATAAATAAACTGTATAGAAGATGTGAGTACAAATCTGTTTCAGACAGCCTCTTACTCTTATAGTTTAAACGAGCTTTTTAATTCAACGATTTGATTCAGAACTAATTGTCCGTCTGATGTATGCTTCGGATCTACATTGTAATAGCCGTGACGGAAGAATTGGAACTTATCTTGCGGTTGAATATCTTTCATATTGGGCTCTACAAATCCTTGTAGAATCTCAAGGGAATCAGGATTAATAAGCTCGAGGAAAGATTTTTCTTCTTCATCTTCACTTGGCTCTTCATCAAGAATTAAAGGTTGATAATTACGGAACTCTGCAGGTACTGCATGAGTAGCATCTACCCAGTGCAATGTTCCTTTCACTTTACGACCAGTAAATCCAGACCCACTTTTCGTTTCCGGATCATATGTGCAACGTAGCTCAATTACATTGCCATCTTCGTCCTTAATTACTTCCTCACATTTAATGAAATAAGCATGTTTTAAGCGAACTTCATTGCCCGGGAAAAGACGGAAGTATTTCTTCGGTGGATTTTCCATGAAGTCGTCTTGCTCCACATAAATTTCACGTGAGAATGGAATTTGTCTCGTGCCCATTTCAGGATTTTCCGGATTAATTTCTGCTTCAAGCCACTCTACTTGGCCTTCTGGGTAATTGGTAATCACCACTTTAAGTGGTTTTAAGATTCCCATTGTCCGAGGTGCTTTTAGCTTCAAATCTTCACGAACAAAATGATCAAGAACTTGGCTATCAATAGTACCGTATGCTTTTGATACACCGATTTCTTGACAGAAAGCACGAATGGCTTCAGGTGTGTACCCACGTCTTCTTAACCCTGAGATGGTTGGCATACGAGGATCATCCCATCCATCCACAACGCCTTCATCGACAAGTTGCTTCAGTTTACGTTTACTCATAACGGTATTTGTCAGATTTAAACGACCAAACTCATATTGTTGAGGGACGCTTTTCATTTCACATTGCTCAACAACCCAATTATAAAGTGGACGTTGGTCTTCAAATTCAAGTGTACAAAGGGAATGTGTCACACCTTCAATCGCATCCTCAAGTGGGTGAGCGAAAGCGTACATCGGATAAATACACCATTTATCACCTGTATTATGGTGGGTAGCATGTGCAATTCGATAAATGACAGGGTCACGAAGGTTGATATTTGGAGAAGTCATATCAATTTTTGCACGTAGAACTTTTTCACCGTTTGCAAATTCACCATTGCGCATTTTTTCAAAAAGTTCTAGATTGTCTTCAATAGAACGGTCACGATATGGACTGTTTTTGCCAGGCTCCGTTAACGTACCTCGATATTCACGAATTTCATCAGCATTTAAATCATCAATATAGGCTAAGCCTTTCTTGATTAATAAAACAGCACGGTCGTACATTTCATCGAAGTAATTGGATGCAAAGAACAGGTTATCCCAGTCATAGCCAAGCCATTTTACATCTTCTTTGATAGAATTCACGTACTCTATATCTTCCTTCAGTGGATTCGTATCATCGAAACGCAGATTGGTTTTTCCGCCAAATTCATCGGCTACACTAAAGTTTAAAATGATTGATTTAGCATGTCCAATGTGTAAATATCCATTAGGTTCAGGTGGAAAGCGAGTGATGATGTGATCATGCTTTCCTGTTTCTAAATCTTCTTTAATAATATTTCTTATAAAATTCGAAGAATTATGTTCCAATTAGTTTCGACCTCTTTCAAATATAAACTCGTATAATTTACATTTAATTTTATCTCCATATATACCATAAATACAGTTTTTTTTCCATGGATTATGCCCATTGTAAAATTAGGCATGCATCCATTATCGGTCGTCTACCCACTCCTTATTCATATCTTTTCCAAATAAGCATGGATTACCCTAGATGAAAATAGATCTTAGAAGATTAGTGGATGATAAAGTAGTTTAAGGATATAAAGAACTTGTTCATTCTATTGACTCACTAATTTTATCAAATATATTTGTAAAAAATACTAGAAAATGAATAAAAATGGGGAATGGTCAACTCCAACATATCATATGGGGAAGGGGCTTCGCGACTTACTAATATAGCCTTTGCAGATATACTTACCATATTAAGAAAGGACCCCGTAATCTGGTTCTTCACCTCCACCATTGTGATTAGGCGAGTGTAGCTTGCTACATGATTGATCCTTCATGGGAAATGGTGGCCTTTTCTATGATTATTCACTTTGTTCAAATACAGGAATGAAGTATAATAGAGCAAATCTAGTAAAGAAAGTTGGAATAATTATGACACCATTTGCTCAGGATCACCTTCCTGCATTTAAGGAAACTCATAAAAATACAGGTCGACTAATGATAAAATGTCCTGATCAGCCAGGCATTGTTGCAGCTGTATCTACCTTTTTACAAGAATTTGATGCGAATATCGTCGAATTAAGTCAATATTCAATGGACCCTAATGGGGGGACATTTTTTACAAGAATTGAATTTGAATGTCCTGAGTTAGAGAAGAAGGCGAAGGCGATGGCGGAAGCTTTTGAACCGATAGCATCCAAGTTTTCGATGCAGTGGAAATATACGAATGTAAGTGATCTTAAGAAAATTGCAATATTTGTTTCAAAAGAGCCTCATTGTTTGCTGGAATTGCTTTGGGAATGGCAAAGTGGGGATTTACTAGCAGATATTGCACTTGTTATTAGTAATCACGAAGATGCTCGTGAAATCGTTGAATCTCTTCACATTCCGTTTTATTATTTACCTGCTAATAGAGACATTCGTAAAGAGGTAGAGGCAAAGCAACTAAAACTTCTCGAAGAATATGAAGTGGATTTGATTGTCTTGGCAAGATATATGCAAATTCTAACTCCTGATTTTGTCTCGGCTCACCCAAATCGGATTATTAATATTCATCATTCCTTTTTACCAGCATTTATTGGAGCAAGACCGTATGAGCGGGCCTATGACCGTGGGGTAAAATTAATAGGAGCGACTTCCCATTATGTGACTAATGACCTCGATGAAGGGCCGATTATTGAGCAAGATACGGATCGAGTTGATCATCGGGATCATACGGATGATCTGAAGAAAATCGGCCGTTCCATCGAGAGAAGGGTATTGGCTCGTGCTGTTAGATGGCATCTCGAGGATCGAATTATCGTTCATCATAATAAAACGGTTGTATTTTAAAGGTTAATGAAACGTATAAATGACTTTTACACTCGCTTTAATTTCTAATTCACCAGGTTGAATTTGTGTAGAGGCAGCCTTTGCTACGAAGCTAGTTTGATATAGAACTGGCTGTAATCCAGTTGGGATTTCTTCAATGGTTTCGGGAATTTGTTGCAAAGTAATATTAGCAGCCTTCGCTAATGCTAATGCTTTTTGTTTGGCATTTTGGAAGGCAAGTTCAAGCGCTTGATGATAATACATATCATGATTGGATAATGAAAAACGAATATTTGAAACAGAGTTGGCTCCATTTTTGATGGATGTGTCAACGATGTTGCCAACTCGATCAATATTTTTTGTTTGAATTTCAATCATATGATGTACTTTGTAATTTTTGAAGATCTCTTTACCATCCAGATATTCATATTGGGGATCCATACGATATTCCTTCGTTTTAATTTGGTCATCTGGAATGCCGAGGTTACCTAATCCTGTAAGAATTTTGGCCATTGCTGTAGCATTTTGCTGTTGCGCCAACATAGGGTCCTTATTTTCTGTGATTACACCTAATGTAATAATCGCCTGATTTGGAGAAGCTTGAATGGTTGCTTCACCGTTAACGGTTAATTTGTTAGGACACTCACGTGAATGATAATTGGCTTCACCTTGAAATGGAGGGAAGGACTCGTAATTCATGTAAAAGAACACATCCTTTCTGAGCGATTTCTATCTATTAAGATACGATAAACGTCAGGTGAACATGCCTTTATTAAAGAATTAAAGAGGGGGTCAAAAGAAAAGAGTCAGACTACGCAACAGCTAAATACAGTGTTCGGAACACTACAAACTGATTTAGAGTGCGAGGTCAGCCCCTTGTGACACCCTCTTCATGTTCTTAAACTGAGGGCTAGTCTAGTGTAATTTGTTTTAATGGCTCAACGGCTGGTCCTTCCAGAACCTCCCCGGTTATCGAGTATCGAGAACCATGGCAAGGGCAGTCCCATGTTCGCTCGCCACTGTTCCATTCTACTTCACAGCCCATATGGGTACAGGTGGAGTCTACTATATGCAGAGTTCCATCCATATCACGGTAACATCCTGCTTTGTCTCCATTAACCTTTACTATGGCTCCTTCGTCATTCTTTAAATCCTCTGGCATTATAGACACCATCGCAAACTTTCCTTGAATTAAGTGTTTTGCAACATCAAGATTGTCTTTTACAATATTCGCTGCACCTTTAAAATGCGAACGTGAAGGGCTAAAGAGCTCTGAGTAGCGATTTTCTTCGTTTACGATCGCATCTGTCATAATTTTTGCTGCAATTGTTCCTTTTGTCATTCCCCATTTAGCATAACCTGTTGCTACCAGTACGTTTGGATGATTGGCCGTTATCGGGCCGATATATGGTAATTTATCAGGAGTTACATAGTCTTGTGCTGACCAGCGATAAGGAATATCGTTAATTCCAAAATGTTTTTCTGCAAAGTCATGGACCATTTCGTAATGCTCGATCATGGAAATCCCTTGTCCCGTTTTATGCGTTTCGCCCCCTATAAGAACGAGTTTTTCCCCATTTAAATCGGTATAACGAAATGTTCTCGTTGGATTGTCTGCACTAATATACATTCCACCAGGGAACTCATTCTTCGTTTTAACAGCTAATACATAAGAGCGTTCTGCATGCATTCTTGCAAAATAGAGTCCCATTTCGTCATTGAATGGGAAATGTGAAGCTGTTATCACATAATTACATGTTATTGTTGCCCCATTGTCTGTAATAATTACTGGTTTTTCCCCATCCTGGACTTTCATTGCTGTCGTATGTTCAAAAATTGCCCCATGGGCGCTTGTTATATGAGGGAGTAAACCGGTTAGATATTTCAATGGATGGAACTGATATTGATTTTTCATAACAATTGCCGCCTGACACGGAATGGAAAAAGGAATGGTATCGGTATATTCACCAGGAATTCCAAGTCTTTCATATGCTTTCATTTCACTTTCAATTTGCTTAGCATATTCATCTGTTTCAGCGTAAACGTAGGCATCTTCTTTCGTTAAATCACAATCAATACGATGTGTATCAGCTGTTTTCTGAATAAAGTCCATCGCTTCTATATTCGCTTGATAATATAATTTTGCTTTTTCTTCACCATGATCAGTAATGAGTTGATCATAAATTAAGCCGTGTTGTGCAGTGATCTTCGCAGTGGTATGTCCTGTCGTACCAGTCAAAAGAGAACCGGCCTCGATAAGTACTGTCCGTATTCCTCTTTTTGCAAGGAGGTAAGCACTAGTGATTCCGGTAATTCCTCCGCCAACTATAGCAACATCAGTTTCTATATCTTGAGTTAGCTTTGGGAAATTTGGGAAGGAAAGATGGTCCCGCCAATAAGGTTCCGGGTATTGTGGTAAATTTTGATAATGTTTATTTTGGTTTGGCATGGAATGGTGCCTCCTAATAGTCTAAATAAATAAGTGTAGAGTAGAACGAGTAGTCATATTTAAAGATGCCCAGTTATTACCATACCCAGATTTATTCGGTTATACACGTTACTTTTTAAAAGGATGAGATGATTAGGAAGAAAGTAAAACAGCGATAAGTGATAGAGGATGACTGTTTATCCGATAGGGTAATATATTACCTGAATTCAGGTAATAAGAATTAATGTTTACAATTTCGTTTACTTGTACACAAAAATGTAAACAATGTACACGAATAACGTTTACAAGTATACAAACATGTACACATGTTGATTTAAAGCGATGTGTACATGTTTAGATGTATTGTATACGAAAATGTGTACAAAAATATTGTAACATCTGCGTCTATTGGATTATTGACCAATCTCTTAAACTTTCATATTCTTAAATAGAAGTAATATCCACATTACATACTCAAAGTGAGTAGAAGGGATTGATTAAATGAGTACGTCAAGAATTGCTGCAGTCGATGTAGGAAATGATGCAATCAAAGCTATATTTGGAAAGATGGATTCGGAACTATATATTCCGAATGTTATCGCTCGTGATGTTGAGGACCGTCCTGTAATTGGAATTGAGGATCTTGATCAACAAGACCCTATTGAAGGAATCCATATTCGTGTTCACTCCCCTGCTCTTTTGGAAAATAATGCGATTTATCGAGTTGGGAATTTGGCAACAAAAAGTGATAATCCTTTTGAATTAGATCCTGGGAGTAGCAAATCGGAGGAAGATCAAACACTGGTTATGTTGTTTGCTACCTTAGCACTTGATGCAGTTAATGAAAAACAAGCAGCTGCTTTCAAAAAAACAAATAATGTAATCGATGCGAACTATACTCTTGGAACAGGATTACCGCTTCGTGAAGTAAAAGAAGGACGAGATGTAGGGTACCGGTCTAAACTATTAGGCTCTGTCCATCAAGTAGAGTTTTTAATAACCCCTAAATATCAAGGATTGAAAGTAAATATTAAGTTTGATGAAGTGAAGGTGTATCCAGAAGGGTTTGCGGCGTATATTAACCTTGTGATGGATAACAATTCAAACGTTATTAATCGAGACTTAATTGACAAACAAATATTAATTCAGGATATAGGTGGATTATCTACAGATATCGCTGTAATTAAAAATCGTAAAGTTGATGATGATAAAGCGCAAGGCTTTAATCTTGGTGTAGCAGAAGCGTTGGAAGCCATTCGTGAGGAAATTCGCAAAAAGCACGGTGTTGAACTTGATAGTAGACGTGATGTAGTAGAAATCATTACTAAGAAAAACGATCGTAATCACATTATGGTTCGTGGGTCTAGAACAAGTGTTCATGATATTACGGATCGAATTCTTGGTGAACTTGCAAAAAAACAATACCGTCATTTACGTAATGTTTGGCAAAAAAATTCGCAAACAGAAATTTGCTATTTTATAGGCGGTGGTTCCATCGTATTGAAGGATTATTTAAAGGCACTGAATAATCATTTAGATGGCTACAACATTGATTTCTTTGAAGATGAGAAAGAAAGTATCTGGATGATGTCGAATGCGTATTACAAATTAATAACGGATTTTGTTAGAAAAAACTCAAAAATAGAAGCGAAAAAGGAAGAGCAAAAAACAGGTTCCGCTAAATAGGTGTAATGAATGAAAAAAACTACTCCAAGTATTCAAAGGGGACAAGCCATTACCTTTCGAATTCCTTCTGATGCTCCAGATCACACGTTAAGGCAATTGCGAAAACTAAAGGAGACGGAAAAACGTAATTTTTCCAGCACTATTGCAGAATATGTAATGGAAAGCGTAGGACGTACAACCTTTCAAGATCAAGAAATGATTGCGATTCCCTTGCCTCATAAATTAAGTAAATCACAACGGGATTGGTTGAAGCACGCACACTCTGAAGCCTTGCTTGGGAGTATTGTTTACCAGCTATTAACAGACCCGCTCCGGGCAACTGCTCTGCTTGCATCTTTAAATAGCAATGCACTTGATATTGATGATGCCTTGTATTTACAAGAAGAATCAGTTGCTTCAGCAGAACAGGAGCTGAGTGATGAAGAAGATATTCAGGATCAATTAAAAGATCCTGTTCTTGATTTAGATGACTTCGATTGGGGGCAAATGGATCAAGAAACAGAATCTATTGAAGAAAGTGAGCAAGAAGAAGATCTAGATGATTTATTAGGTGATTTTCTTGCACAAATGAATAAGTAGTGAAGATGCCCTAAGGTCTGACCTCATCCTTTCTATTCAGTTATTCGCTAGTAGTTGAACTGAGAATAGTAGATGAGGCAGATCTTTTTATTTTGAGATTAAAGAATGCAACAATCGAATTTGTTAGTCCTGTTCTACTGTCGCTAAGATCTTCGCTTTCGCTTCGATCAATCGACAGTACGAACCCTATTCAACGAACTCAGACTAAGTACGACCCGTCCTCATGTCTTCGTCTTTAGTGACTCGCATCCTGTGGGCCTCAACTAAACCGCTGAAGATCACGGCGGTAAATTTCACTGTATCTCACCAATCGGGCTTTTACGGGTAGTTATCCCCCACCAAATTTTCTTTGATTCTTCTAAGTTTTGAGGTGGGGTTTTACTATCGTTAATGCGGGAAAATGAAAAGATCTTGTTCGTTTTAATCAAATCAAGAAGGGGGAACAATATTTAAAGTGCTCATAGGAAACATACCTCGAAAAATATGTCATTTTCTAAGCTAAAATAGATGGAAGATGAAACGCTGCTAATTTCCTTAAAATAATAGTTATGTTTTCATAACACTATAGCAACTTTAAGAAATGGTATACTGGCATAAGTATTTTAACTAAAAATGTACGGAGAGTAGGCTGGAATAAAATGAAATTTACGGAACTTGGGATTCGTTTAACGGTTGAACAGATGTTGAATCAGAATGGAATTTATGAACCGACATCGATTCAAGAACGTGCAATTCCTGAAATTATTGCAAAAAAGGATGTCATTGCAAAGGCACAAACGGGAACAGGAAAAACATTGGCGTTTTTGCTTCCTATTATTGAAACGGTGGATGTTCAAGTTCGACATATTCAATCGCTTATTGTAACACCAACAAGAGAGCTTGCCCTGCAGATTACTGCAGAACTTCAGAAGTTCGCGGACCATATTGACGGGTTAAATGTTTTGGCTGTGTACGGGGGGCAAGATGTGGAACGTCAAATGAAAAAGCTTGAACGGGGTATTTCTGTTGTTGTTGCGACTCCAGGGAGGCTCCTTGATCATATGAGACGTGGAACGATTGATCTTTCGCAGGTTGACAAGCTTGTGTTGGATGAAGCGGATCAAATGCTTCATATTGGTTTTTTGCCAGAGGTAGAAGAAATTATTGAACATCTTCCAATTGAAAGACAAACCTTATTGTTCTCAGCAACCATGCCTGATCAGGTAAAACAGCTAGCGAAACGTTTTATGAACAGTCCTGTCACAATATCAGTTAAAAGTGAAGGTGTAACTGTAAAAGAGATTCGCCAAGTAGTAATAGAAACAACAGATCGTGCCAAACAAGCGACGTTGTTTAAAATGATTGATGAAGAACGTCCATTCTTGGCGATCATTTTTTGTAGAACAAAACGTAGAGTGTCTAAATTGTATGATGCTTTGAAAAATGCAGGATATAGCGTGGATGAACTACATGGAGATTTATCTCAAGCGAAGAGAGAACGGGTAATGAAAAGCTTTCGTGATGCGGTGATTCAAGTATTAGTAGCAACAGATGTAGCAGCACGGGGTCTGGATGTTGAAGGGGTTACTCATGTGTTTAATTATGATATTCCAGAAGATACAGAAAGTTATATTCATCGGATTGGACGTACGGGGCGAGCTGGTGAACATGGATTAGCAGTTACCTTTGTTGCTGCAAAAGACGAGGAAGAACTGTTGGAGATAGAAAAAGGGATTCAATTAAAATTGGAGCGAAGAAGATTTGATGGAATTAAAGTGAATGAAACAGCAGAAGCTCCGCGTAAGAAAAAGCGTCCTCAGGGGAATAATGCGCGTCAGGATTACAACAAGCGTCATGGAATAGAGAGTAAGGGGCAGAAGAAAGAAAGCGGAAGAAAACGTCAGAGTGCAGGTGGAAGTTATCGAGATTCAACAGCTTCTACTCGTTCTTCTTCATCAAGAGGAAGTAATCGACGATCTAGGTAGTAAAGATAATGTTATCAGGGTCTGATCTTGACCTCTTTATACAGTATATAGTGCATAACATGTGCATTTAATATTGTGTGTAAGAGCTACGGGATCGGACCCTTTGCTATTATGACAAGCTTTTTTGGCTTGTCTAGAAAATATACGCCTTAAGACGTACTTGAAAATATACCTCTAGCTCGTTATGGGAAATGTCAAAACTAGATATGCTAGAAATACGAAATGACGAAAGGAGGAAAACGAAATGAAAAAGTTCGGATTATTTATAGTGGGGGCAATTGCAGCGCTTATTTTGCTCGCAAATGTTGGACCACTTATCGGTTTAGTCATCTCTTTAGGGATTCTGTATTACAGTTTCAAACAATTACTAAGCACAGAATCGGTAGTTGCAAAAATTGCTTGGGTGATCGTCCTGTTAATTGCCTTGAGCTTTGCTATCTCAAGTTTCCCTTCAGTGTTAGGACTTATTGCAGCATATATTCTCTATGTTGTGTACCGCAAATGGAATAAATCAAAAGAAACGATCATCGAAGAAAGTAATGATCCATTTACAAATTTTGAAAAGCAATGGGCAGATTTAAACAAATAAGATAAATAGGTATGACATCATTCGCAAAGGTAAAAAGTGAAATACGTTCAACTTGCCTAGCTTACCTATGAATAACAAGGTGGTCGAGAACCGCCCGACTATTAGGAGGAATTTATATGACTAACTTATTCTCAAGAATTAAACAAACAATTTCTGCGGATTTTCATGAAATGTTAGATAAAAAAGAAGAAAAGAACCCGATTGCTTTATTAAATCAGTACCTACGCCAATGTGAGGCTGAAACTGAAAAAGTACGTAAAATGGTAGAACGCCAATATCTATTAAAAAATGAATTTCAAAAAGAGCTTCAAGAAGCGACTGATCTTGCGGAAAAACGAAAGCATCAAGCAGGGGTTGCTGATCAAGCAGGAGAAAGTGAGTTGCAAAACTTTGCGGATATAGAAAGTCAACAATATGCAGAGCGGGCTGTACGCCTTAAAGAGGCACTTCAAGAAAATGAAAAGCAACTAAGCGAGCTTGAACAAAAGTATCGTGAAATGAAGCATAAACTAAAAGATATGAGCATAAAACGAATGGAGTTAATGGGGCGTGAAAATATAGCACGTGCACATCACCGTATTAATACAGTTTTAGATACGACTGTTTATTCGAATAAGCCGATTGCTAAATTTGAAGAAATGGAAAGCTATTTGGACCGGCTTGAACACGGGATTAACTCATCCTATCACCGCAACACAATTGACGCAAAGATTATTCAGTTGGAAAAGGATCTGAAAAATAAAGATACACAATCGATATCATAAAAATATTTAATACCATCAAATATAGAGAAGGAATAGGTAATGTAACTTTAATTAATTGCACGCTTTAAGTGTACAAAACTATGTCCCCTTTTCCTTCATATAAAACTCATGGTATTCTAAATGAGGGTGTCCCAAGTGAAGAGTCAGACCCGATAACTTCTAAAGACAGTATAAGATACATGTATGAGACACTATGTACTGATTTAGAGAGTGAGGTTAGACCTTTATGAGACTCCCTCATTCGTTCTATCTTAAATTGTTGAAAAACCTTCATCTCCTATATAGGTGGCGGATGACAGCAAATTAATAGAATTGAACGAGACAGCTAACGGAGGAGTTCCCTATGTTTAAACAACTGAAAACAGAATACTTAGGCTGGCTATTTCTCATTGGTATCATCCTTCTTATATCTGAAATTGTCTTCTTTGATGGAGGGCTTATCTACTCGCTTGCTTTATCAATTGGTTGTCTGTATATCGGTAGAAAATTATCGCCACGGTCTTTAGGGAAAATCTTATATTTAATTGGGATTGTCAGTTCGATCATTATAGTGTTAAATATGATGATTTTTAAGTTTTTCGTTTTTGCTATTTTCGTTTATATTTTGCTTGTTTACTTTCAGTCGAAGAAAAATCCAGAGTGGGTTAAACCATATTTAATAGAGCCAGAACAAAAAAAGGAACAGATAGAGTCAGAGCCATTATTGAAAAAAGAGTATTTGTTCGAAAATAAACTGATGGGCCATCAGAAGACTACAGATGATGTGTATGAATGGAACAATATTAATATACAACGCGGGATTGGCGATACGGTTATTGATTTAAGTCACACCATTCTCCCGAAAGGTGAAGTGGTTATTTCCATTCAAAGCTTTGTAGGTAATTTGCAAGTACTCATCCCATATGATACTGAAGTCAGGATTCATCATTCTGTCATTGCGGGAAGAGCAGCCATTTTTCAAAAACAAGAAACGAAGGTATACAATCAAATTCTTTCTTATCAAACGAAAGAGTTTGATGCGGCGGATCAAAGAATTCATCTCATCACTTCAGTTGTAGTGGGCGATATCGAGGTGAAGCGAGTATGAATATCGTAACGCGGCAAATTGCAGCTTCTATGGGTTTAGCATTTTTGATTGGCCTTGTGTTAACAGGTGGTCTCTTTTTTTCATTTCCGTTGAACAACTGGGGGTTGTTGTGGGAAACAAAAGTGATGGATCTGCCATTTATCTTGTTTTACATTAGCTTGATTGTTCTAATTGGAATTGGATGTGGCATCGTAGCAGGTTTGTCTTGGAAGAGGCAGCTAAAAGAGATTAGTGATGAACTCTATCTCGTAGAACAAGGACGACCACCATCCAGCAATGAAAACTACTCTGTTTTGGAATTAACGACGATATCGAAACAAATTGTCCAGGTACATCATCAAGTCTCTGAACAAATTAAATTATCACAGAAGTTGGCAAATGATAAAGCAGAAGATCAAGAGAAAAGAATTCAGGAGATGGTTGTAAGAGAAAGAAATCGATTAGCGCGGGAACTACATGATTCTGTCAGCCAACAACTTTTCGCCGCTTCGATGCTTATGTCGGCAATTACTGAGTCAACCGGTGATGAAGATACTAGTAGTGCTAAACAGCTTAAGATGGTTGAGGGTATGATTCATCAATCACAACTTGAGATGAGGGCGTTGTTGTTACATTTGCGGCCTGTACCTCTTCATAATAAATCTTTACAAGAAGGGATCGAGGAATTGCTTGTGGAATTATCACAAAAAGTCCCTATGAAGGTAAAGTGGAAGCTTGAGCCTATTCCATTAAAGAAAGGGATAGAAGACCATCTTTTTCGAATTCTTCAAGAGTCTGTTTCTAATACATTACGCCATGCAAAGGCGAATTCGCTGGAAGTTTTATTGATCGAACGAGATGGTTTGTTAATTTTGCGGATTGTTGATGATGGGGTTGGTTTTGACGTAGAAACGAATAAAGCTGGCTCATATGGCATGAACAATATGTATGAACGGGCGGTTGAAGTAGGTGGAACACTTAAGATCATTAGCCTTTTAAATAAAGGAACAAGACTTGAAGTGAAAATACCGATGCTAAGTGCGGGAGGTGAGCAAGGTGATTAATGTTATTTTTGTGGATGATCATGAAATGGTTCGAATTGGTGTTTCAGCCTATTTGTCGGCGCAGTCAGATATTCAAGTAATTGGCGAAGCGGATGATGGAGCAGCGGGTGTGAGAATGGCGCTTGAATTGCGACCTGATATCATCTTGATGGACCTGGTTATGAAGGAAATGGACGGAATTGAAGCAACCAGATTAATTATTGAACAATGGCCAGAGGCGAAAATTATTATCGTGACGAGCTTTTTGGATGATGAGAAAGTATATCCTGCTTTAGAAGCGGGAGCAACAAGTTATATGCTGAAAACTTCAAAAGCGAGTGAAATCGCTAACGCTGTGCGTTCTACATTTCATGGTCAAACTGTGCTTGAACCAGAAGTTACCGGTAAAATGATGGCGAAGATGAGGAAGAAACCAGAATCAGCTGCCCATGAATCATTGACCAATCGAGAAATGGAAATCCTACTTTTAATGGCACAGGGAAAAACAAATCAGGAAATTGCAGATGAACTATTTATTGCTTTAAAAACAGCCAAAGTGCATGTGAGTAGCATTTTAAGTAAGCTTGATGTTCAAGACCGTACACAGGCAGTTATTTATGCATTTAAGCATTCTTTGGTGGAGTAAGACAAAAGGAGTCAGGCGTTAAGTACCTGCTTATAGAAGTCTGCTTTTTAGGCTACAACTAAAAGAGAATCTGTTTAGGTGACATGAGGAAATGCACTAATCAGATTATCATAAGTTGGGCCTCTTTTTTCTCTGTGGAAAAGGGGCGGGGCTTCGCAGGATCAGCTTTGCACCACCACCTTCGTTAGGTTATACAATTCTAGAATTTGAACCTTTTCCATCGTAGAGCCTTAGAGCAGACGCTCATGAACGTTTTCTCTGTAAAAGAATGTTTGGTTAACTAATGAGCAACGAAAGATGAAAGATATCACTCTGATAGAAGTTTAATTTTATCGGAAGTTTGGAGGATTTATGAAATCAGGAAACATACAAACTGTAATTGGAGTAGGTCGTTTATTAGACGGTGAGAATATTCCCTATCAATTTACTTATGAAGTGGCTTTATTAATTCAAGGCGTAGCAATAAAAGAACCAGTCGAAATTACGGTCGACGTACAATGGGATTTGTTTAATGAAGCTTATCAGTTATTTGGGGATTATTCACCATCTCACCTTATAAAGACGCCAGAGCGAGCGTCATTTCAATTTAGTGTGGACGATCAGCTCATTACAGTGGCTTGTTGTTTTAATACTACGATAAAAACCGACCCGTATCGAATTTCGGTAGCTGTTAGAGGAATAGAAATTTGGTGCCAATCCCTTTATAGTTATTTTTATGATGAGAAAATGGCAATGTACTCAGAGCATATTCATGACTATTTAGCGGCGATCCAGCAAGGTTTAACTGAAGAAAATGAAGCAGCGTGGAATCAGAATAATTATGTCGCCTTAGTGAATCGTTACGGAGAGCCTGAACAGCTCGCATCGAAAATCCTTCATAATCCGAAATGGCGTCTTCAGCCGTTTTACCGGTATATGGGTAATCTTTGCGAGAAGAAAGTGATGCATCTGATGGGCTCGAATGGGGTGAAGGCTGTGGCAATGGCTGCTCTCGGGGCTGAGGTTAAGGTAGTTGATTTCTCACGGGAAAATGCAACCTTTGCTAAGGAGTTGGCTGAAGCTGCGCATGTGTCGGTGGATTATATTATTTCTGATGTTCTATCATTGACTAGGGGTGATGCTGATTATGATCTAGTACTGATGGAGCTTGGTGTTTTACATTATCTAATTGATTTAGCACCGTTAATGGAGCTTGTTCAAACGCTCTTAAAGCCAGGTGGTCGCTTTATTTTGCATGAATTTCACCCGATTTCTACCAAACTAATTACTTCATCTGGAAAGAAGCATAAAGTAACGGGCAATTATTTCGATCCTCAGATTGAATTGAATAATGTCGCATTTTCCAAACATATGCCGGATGGGATACAAGAAAAACTATTACAAGTCGCACAGCGAAAATGGACAATAGGAGAACTTGTCACTGCAGTGGGTAAATCTGGGCTCGTTATAAAGATACTTGAAGAAGAGCCAAATCATAAGATGCATGATATCGGGTTGCCGAAAACATATACTCTTGTCGTGGAAAAACGTTAAGACATTTAAAGTCTGGGTGGGATGATCATTTGTATGGTGGATAGATCAGTAGAGCGTAATGGTGTATTGGTAAATCTTTTGCATCTTTTTTAGATATGTTTTGAAAAAAATGTTAGCGAAAAGAGCACCTATTCATATAGGTGCTCTTTTGTTTGTCAAAATTTGAAAACATTTGTCTTGACTAACGCTGGAGTTTTAATATAAGATTATTCCAACTATTATTACAATTTAATATGTTCTTATCAAGAGAGGTGGAGGGACTGGCCCTTTGAAGCCCGGCAACCGTTGACAATTGTCAGTACGGTGCTAATTCCAGCGGAGTAATGGCTCTGGCAGATAAGGTGGAATGCAAACGCAAACTTCTTCTTATCGGAGAAGTTTTTTTGTCTTATCGAAGAAGGGCCATAATTTAATCATAGAGGAGATAGTGAAATGAAATATGGTTATTGGTTGCCGATATTCGGCGGATGGCTACGAAATGTAGAAGATGAGAAGATGCCTCCAACTTTTGAGTATGCAAAAAAAGTAACGCAAGCTGCAGAAAAGTGGGGCTATGATACTACCCTTGTCGCTGAACTTAACTTAAATGATATTAAAGGCCCGGAAAGTGATTCGCTTGAAGCTTGGTCAACGGCAGCTGCCCTAGCCGCTGTGACAGAAAAAATCGAAATTATGACAGCTGTTCGTCCTGGTTTTCATAATCCGGCAGTAACGGCAAAAATGGCGGCGAATATTGATCAAATCTCAAATGGACGTTTTACATTGAATGTTGTTTCTGCGTGGTGGGAGGAAGAGGCTCGTCAGTATGGGGGAGTTTTTACAGCCCATGATGAACGCTATGAGCGTACAGAGGAATTTATTGAAGTGCTTAAAGGATTGTGGACAGAAGATACGTTTTCGTATGACGGGAAATATTATTCGATTGCTAATGCTCATTTGCATCCGAAACCTGTACAGCGTCCGAATCCAATTCTTTATGCAGGTGGAGAAAGCGTACGTGGCAAAGAGACTATTGTCAATCAATGTGATGCTTATGTCATGCACGGTGGAACAGTTGAGGAAGTTGCTGTCAAGATTCAAGGAATGAAGCAGCAACGAGAAGCAGCAGGAAAATCACCGTTTTCTACCTTTGGAATGGCTGCTTACGTTGTGTGTCGAGATACAGAAGAACAAGCTCAGGAAGAGCTAGCCCGAATTACGGATGTAAAAGAATCAAGTTCATATGCTGGATACAACGACTTTGTAAGTAAGTCGCAACTGGAACAACAGGTTAAGTTATTTGACTACTCTGTTTCGAATCGTGGGTTGCGTCCGAATCTAATTGGGACACCTGATCAAATTGCTGATCAAATTCTTGCGTTTGAAGAAGTGGGCGTTGATTTGTTATTGTTGCAATTCTCTCCTCAGCTTGAAGAAATGGAGCGATTTGCTAAACAAGTAATGCCGCTCGTAGAAGAAAAACGAACTAAAGTTCAAGTATAAGGATATAGATGAATTTAGGAGGAGATAAAATGAGTAAAATTTACGTTATTCATGAAAACAGCGAGTGGACCGCCCATTTAACAAATCGACTGGAGGAACTCCAATTGCCATATGAGGAGTGGCATCTCGATCAAGGACTCGTGGACTTGACAGAAGCTCCGCCGGAAGGAGTGTTTTATAGCCGGATGAGCGCATCATCTCATACAAGAGGCCACCGGTATGCTCCGGAATTAACGGAAGGTGTCTTATCATGGTTAGAAGAACATGATCGAACAGTATTTAATGGCACGCGTGCATTACGTTTAGAGTTAAGTAAAATTAATCAGTATACTGCTTTAAGAAAACAAGGAATAACTGTTCCAAAAACGATTGCGGCAATTGGTAGGGATAACATTCTAAAGGCAGCTGAAAAGCTAGGTAGTGCTTCATTTATTACTAAGCATAATCGTGCAGGAAAAGGGCTTGGTGTTCAATTATTCCATTCTATAGAAGGGTTAAAGCAATATTTAGATGGCCCGACATTTGAAGAACCAGTAGATGGCATTACCTTGATTCAAGAATATATTAAATCTCCAGAAGCATATATTACACGTTGTGAGTTTGTTGGCGGCAAATTTGTCTATGCGGTTCGAGTAGACACTTCTGAAGGATTTGAACTTTGTCCAGCGGATGCTTGTGCAATTGGTGACCTATTCTGTCCGGTAGGTGAAGTAGTTGAGGAAAAACCTAAATTCCAAATTGTAGAAGGTTTTGATGAGCCGATCATTGAACAATATGAACAATTTTTGAAGGCGAATCAAATTACTGTTGCTGGTATCGAATTTATCCGTAATGAAAAAGGTGAGATATTTACATATGATGTGAATACGAACACTAATTACAATTCAGATGCTGAGAAAACAGCTGGAAAGTATGGCATGCTTGAATTGGCTAAGTTTTTAGGGGCTCAATTGAAAACAACAGAGACCGTTAGATAATCGTAATGAGGGCTCACTCTATTTAAAATTACAGAAGAGCCTCGTTGTTTGTATCCAATTCCATAGGTTAGATTAAAAGGGTCAGACCTAGCACTCACCGCACAGTTTAAAGTGTTACTTACACTATAAACTGTGTGTCGTAGTTGCTGGGTCTGACCCTTACTTATAGGATAGCGTCTTTTGAATAAACATTAAGCTTGCGCTTCGTTTTTATCGATCCAGTCTTCAACGTTCCAAACTTTTGTTACCCAGTCTTCATAAAAATCAGGTTCGTGGCAGACGAGAACGATGGTACCTTTATATGCCATCATCGCTCGTTTTAATTCTTCCTTAGCTACAACATCAAGGTGGTTTGTCGGCTCATCAAAAATTAACCAATTACTTTCGTTCATCATTAATTTGCAAATGCGTACTTTTGATTGTTCTCCACCACTTAGTTGATTCATAGGCCGGGTGATATGTTCATTTTTCAAACCGACACGTGCTAGAATGCCGCGCACTTGTGCTTGCTCTAAGCCTGGGAAGGCATTCCAAATTTCATCAATTGGCGTTGTGTTTCCGGCTTTCACTTCTTGTTCGAAATAAGAAGGGAATAGGAAGTCCCCGAGAATACGTTTTCCGCTAAGTGGTTCAATTTTGCCGAGAATCGTTTTTAATAAAGTTGATTTACCAACACCATTCATGCCGACAACTGCAATTTTTTCGCCGCGCTCAACCGTCATTGTTAGTTTTGGAAGTAATGGATGGTCATAGCCGATTTCGAGATTCTCCCCTTCGAAGACGAAGCGACTGCTACCGCGTGATTCCTTGAAATCAAAAGTTGGTTTCATAGCTGTTTCAGGACGGTCAATTCGTTCAATTCGTTCAAGCTGTTTTTGCCGGCTTTTCGCACGGCCAGATGTCGAGTAACGAGCTTTATTTTTTGCGATGAAGTCTTCTTGCTTTTTAATAAAATCCTGTTGTTTTTCATAGGCATTGATATGCTGATTCTTATTAATTTCAGCAAGTTCAAGGAATTTTTCATAAGTAGCTGTATAACGAGTTAACTTAGAAAATTCTAGATGGAAAATCACGTCCACTACACCGTTCATGAATTCGGTGTCATGGGAAATTAAAAGGAAAGCATGCGGATATTCTTTTAAGTAATTGCTTAACCAGCGAATATGCTCTACATCAAGGTAGTTGGTTGGCTCATCAAGTAGAAGGACCTCAGGTTGTTCAAGTAAAAGTTTAGCTAATAAAACTTTTGTTCGTTGACCTCCGCTTAAGGAAGCAACGTCACGATCGAGACCAATTGCATCTAAGCCAAGTCCGCGAGCGGCATCTTCAATCTTGATATCTAGATTATAAAAACCGCCAGCTTCGAGCTTATCTTGAATTTTGCCCATTTGTTCGAGTAGGTCTTCCAATTCCTCGGGTGTAGCCGTGCCCATTTTTTCTGTTACTTCATTTAATAGTTTTTCCTGTTCGAATAAAGGAAGATACGCATCGCGCAACACATCGCGCATAGTTCTGCCTTTTGTAAGAACGGTATGTTGATCTAAATAGCCGTATTCTGTACCAGGTGTCCACTCCACACGTCCAGTGTCATGGATCAACTGTCCAGTGATGATGTTCATCATAGTCGATTTTCCGACGCCGTTTGCACCTACTAACCCAATATGTTCACCAGCCATTAATCGAAATGATACGTCCTTGAATAGCGTGCGATCACCGAATGAATGGCCTAATTTATCTATAGAAAGTAAACTCATTTCTTTTGGAACCTCCAATGAAAAGTAAAAACTCTATTTTTTATCATACTAAAATCCTTAATAGATTGCTATGCTTCACCAAGAAGAATTGAATGGGAATTCGAGGACAATGCGTTATCGACAAATTTCCCAGGAAATCGATGTTTCGCCCTTCAAGCTATTTTATGCGATAATAGACGTAATGAGCTTTAATGGAAAATAAGAAAGCGTATGGGGTTTTTAAGGGGATTTGCGCTTTTTCTGTGGAAAAGGGGCGGGGCTCCGCAAAATCAGCTCCGCACCACCATCTTCATAAGGTGACACAGTTTGAGAACCTGAACCTTTTCATCGTCGGGTCGGGAGCAGACCCTCAAGGACGTTTCTTATTATGGAATTTTGAAAGGATGTTATTTATGAGTAAAACTGTCGTGTTGGCCGAAAAGCCATCAGTCGGAAGAGATATAGCGAAGGTCTTAAATGCGCACAAAAAAGGGAATGGATTCTTTGAAGGTGATCAATATATTGTGACGTGGGCGCTCGGTCATTTAGTGACTCATGCTGATCCTGAAGCCTATGATGAAAAATACAAAGCGTGGAAGCTTGAAGATTTACCTATGCTCCCGTCTACTTTAAAGTTGGTTGTTATTAAACAAACTGGTAAACAATTTCAAATTGTCAAAACTCAACTGAACCGTCCTGACGTTAAGAATGTTGTTATTGCAACTGATGCTGGTCGTGAGGGTGAACTCGTTGCTCGCTGGATTCTAGAAAAAGCTAATGTAAAAAAGCCTGTTAAGCGTCTTTGGATCTCATCTGTAACAGATAAAGCGATTAAAGATGGATTTAACAAGCTGCGCGATGGGAAGGAGTATGAAAATCTATATGCATCGGCTGTTGCCCGTGCTGAAGCGGACTGGATTGTCGGCATGAATGCGACCCGGGCATTAACGACAAAGCATAATGCCCAATTATCATGTGGACGTGTGCAGACGCCGACCGTGGCAATGATTAGTGCTCGCGAAGAGGAAATTAAAAAGTTTCAGCCAAAGCCATTTTATGGAGTGGATGTAACGGCTGAACCAAAGCTCCGCCTCGTTTGGCAGGACAGTAAGACCCATGATATTCGCACCTTTGATAAAGTGAAAGCAGATCATGTACTTGCTGTGGTGAAAAATAAAAGTGCAGAAGTGGTGGAAGTAAACAAAACACATAAAAAATCATTTGCTCCACAGCTATATGATTTAACAGAACTGCAAAGAGATGCGAATAAAAAGTTTGGTTACTCAGCAAAAGAGACACTGTCGATCATGCAAAGATTATACGAAAGTCATAAAGTCTTGACCTACCCAAGAACGGATTCACGTTTTTTATCATCAGATTTAGTGGATACGTTAAAGGAACGGCTTCAAGCAGTTAGCATCAAACCTTACGCCCCAATTGCGGCTAAAATCATGCGTAGCCCGATTAAAGCTAATAAATCCTTTGTGGATGATAGTAAAGTTTCTGATCACCATGCCATCATTCCTACCGAGCAAACACCGCTTCCGGGTAAATTAAGCGATAAGGAATCAAAAATCTATGATTTAGTTGTCAAAAGGTTTCTAGCGGTCCTAATGCCACCGTTTGAATATGAGCAAACAACGATCAAAGTGAATATTGGCGGAGAAAACTTTGCGGCTAAAGGAAAAGTAGTCTTAAAATCCGGGTGGAAAGATGTATACGATTCTCACTTTGAAGATGAGGAAGCGGGCGATGGTCTTGCTGAACAATTGCTGCCATCCATTAAGAAGGGGGAAACTCTCTCTATTTCTTCTATTAAACAAACGCAGGGAGAAACAAAACCGCCGGAACCATTCAATGAAGCTACACTTCTTTCAGCAATGGAGAACCCTGCACGTTTTATGTCAGGAGAAAGCAAAGATTTGATCAAGACAATCGGGGAGACAGGCGGAATCGGAACCGTTGCTACAAGAGCGGATATTATTGAAAAACTGTTTAATTCTTTTTTAATTGAGAAAAAAGGAAAAGGTCTCTATGTTACATCCAAAGGCAAGCAACTACTGAATTTAGCACCACAAGAGCTACGTTCCCCGGCGTTAACAGCACAATGGGAACAAAAGTTGACAGCCATTGCCAAAGGGAAACTGTCAAAGCAAGCTTTTATTGGTGATATGAGAGATTATGCCAAAAAAATTGTCCAAGAAATCAAAAGCAGCGATAAGAAATTTAAGCATGATAATATCACAGGTAGTAAATGCCCGGATTGTGGCAAGCTTTTATTAGAAGTGAATGGAAAAAAAGGAAAAATGCTTGTCTGTCAAGATCGCGAATGTGGCCACCGAAAAGGTGTATCACGTGCAACGAACGCTAGATGTCCTCAATGTCATAAGAAAATGGAAATGCGTGGTCAAGGAGAAGCGCAAACTTTCGTCTGCAAATGCGGATATCATGAAAAACTGTCTTCATTTACAAAAAGAAAAGGGAAAAATAACAACCATAAAGCTACGAAACATGACGTTTCGAAGTACCTTAAACAACAGAATAAAAAAGAGGAGCCTATTAACACAGCGCTTGCAGATGCATTAGCTAAGTTAAAGTTTGATAAATAAATGATTGAGGTTATCCCTAAAGTTGTCTGATTTGATGACTACTTCTATAGGGGTAACCTTTTTGTGAAGTTCTTTTTTATATAATTCGTCTTATTGGGTTATACATATGTGATTGTGTGTAATGTTAATAATATCTATATTACTATCTTGATTAGATGAACATATTTCATGGTAACTCGCCAGATGGCAAGCTATTGCCAACGCTTAAATGAAGTTGCTACCATCAAACAGTGCCCAAACAGAATATAGAATCAAAGGGGAGTCGACGCATGTGTCTAATAAGGGATTGACACTTTGTTTTCACTTTGTGTTAAAAGTAAGTGCCTGATAAAGAGGTATCATTCCGAAGTTTAGTAACTACATTTTTTGCGTTATTAATAACCTAATATTTTTTAAAAATAGTTGTTGACTTCAATAAGCAGAAATAGTACTATAGATTTTGTTGCTAAGAGCTTCTAGCTTCTAGTAAATTAGACAACTTCATTTTGAGCGACAATACCACAGAAGACAACGTGAGATTGTAGTGAATTATTTTTAAAAAAGTGATTGACAAAATGAATGTTAAGATGGTAAGATTTTATTCTGTCTTAAATAATAGTTCTTTGAAAACTAAAC
>NZ_AYSD01000017.1:0-142549 GCF_000504145.1 Bacillus cihuensis
AAATCATATGGATTAATAATATTCGCCACGATTAGTGCACTAAAAATATTCAATACAACAGCGGTTACCACATATTTTGGCTCTAACATCGTCATATAAGACCCAACCATCGCCATACTGATTGCACTCATTGCTGACGTACAAATCGTATAAAGTCTTTTTGGAGATAGAAGCGGAATTTGTTTAATAATCGTTAAGAACACTTCTGGTTGTCCAAGAGCAGCTGTAGATATAGCAAAATAACTTTCCAGTTTCCCCATTCCCGTTATTTTGCTTAAAATTAGGCCCAAATATTTGATAATAAATGGTAATATTTTGATATAATTTAATATCCCTATTAAAACGGATATGAAAACAAGCGGTAATAACACGGCAAGGAAAAACGAAAATGCACCATCATTCAGCATACCACCAAATACAAATTCAATACCTGATTGAGCAATCTTCATTAATTTTTCAAAAAATACGCCTACTTTAGTAATAGCAATTAACCCTATACTCGTATTCATCATGAAGTAAACGGCCATGATTTGCACTGCAAGCATAATTAGAATACGTTTATATTTTATTTGTTTTCTATTATTGCTGACTAAAAAACCAATACCAAAAACAAGTAAAATTCCTGTGATTAAGAAAATAAAATTCATACGTAGCCTCCCCTTTAAAATGGAAACGTTTTCAATATCGTCCAAAAAACAACTTCTATAAAGACTAGTGTTTATAATAAACTACGTCATTGAACTTTATAGAAGTTGAGTTTAGTTACGAACTTAGTTTAGTACTAAATTCGTTTTGTTGTTGAAGCTAACTGCAATTTGGCTTCCTACTTTAGCATTGTGTTTTACTAATTCAATATTGGCCACAAGGCTTGTACCGTTCGTTAAATCTTTTATTTTTCCAAGCAAGAATGGTGTACTATCTTTACCAATAATGTTGTTTTCTTCTGCTTCTTTGATTGCTTGAGCAATTATTCCATTGATATAGTCTTCATCCATAGCATGTTCTTTAGGAATTGGGTTAGCGATTACTGCTCCACCATTAAGGTTTAATTCCCATTTCGTTTTTAATGTTTCTGCAATTACGTCGATTGAATCCGTAGAGATATTTAATTTATGTTCACTACTTCTTGTGTAGAATGCTGGTAAAACTTCTGTTTCATATCCAATTACAGGAACCCCTTTTGTTTCAAGGTATTCAAGAGTAAGTCCTAAATCTAGGATTGATTTAGCTCCAGCACAAATGACAGCTACATCCGTTTGAGCTAATTCATCAAGGTCAGCAGAGATGTCCATCGTCGTTTCTGCACCTTTATGAACTCCACCAATACCACCAGTTACAAAGATTTTGATGTCTGCTAAATCTGCGCAAATCATTGTTGTTGCAACAGTCGTAGCACCAAGTTGTTTTGTAGCAACAATATGAGCTAAGTCACGTCTTGATACTTTAGCAACACCTGAACTTTTTCCGAATAATTCTAATTCCTCATCTGTTAAACCAATTTTAATTTTTCCATCAATGATGGCAATAGTTGCTGGAACAGCACCGTTATCACGAACAATTTGTTCAACTTCACGAGCCATTTTTACGTTTTGTGGATACGGCATACCGTGAGAAATAATAGTAGACTCTAATGCAACGATTGCTTTTCCTTCTGCTTTTGCTTGTTGTACCTCTTGTGATAATTCAATATAGTTTTTCATTTAAATTGCCTCCATATCTAAGATAAATTGTTTTTTTGATAATTCTTGTCTAACTGTATACTTTGACATAATCGTTTTATGGGCATTAACCAAACCGGAGTTGATAATGTAATCTAATTCTTTCTTTTGTAACCAGGAATAAATGACCCCTGAACAGAAGGAATCTCCTGCACCTGTAACATCCGTAACCATAGGTGTTTCGACCGCTGGGTAGTAATGAAGTTCTCCATTTTCACCCCCTGCCATGACACCTTCTGATCCGTTCGTTACAATCACATTTTTTACCCCTAACTCCAACCAACTCATTACCGAGTTTTCCCAATCTTTCTTATCGTTGATTTTGATATTCATATACGTTTCTGTTTCATCTTTGTTTACAATGAGCCAATTCACTGCACTCAAGGATTTTGGAAGCCTATTCATTTTTGGCGATGAAACAGGGATAATAACTAATGGAATATTGTGTATAGTTGTGAAGTCACAAAGAAATTCAATGGTTTCTCCGGGACAATTCAAATCCACTAAAATACATTTTGCTTCAATCAGAATATCTGTGTTTTGTAAAAGTAGCTCAGGTGTAAGATGATCAAAAATGTCCATATCTGCTAAAGCAATGGATAAATCTCCACGCTTATCTAAAACGGCTGTGTAGGAACCGGTTGACGAATTTGCCAACTTCACGACATGATTTAAATTCATAAAAGGGGAAGATAATGTGTAAATATCTTGCCAATCTGGGTCATCGCCTCTTACTGATAACAAAACCACTTCTTCGCCTAAACGTCCTAAATTCTCAGCAATATTTCTTGCTACCCCACCAACTGTCCTTGAGGATTGTACTGGATTAGACGTTTGGTTAACCTTTTCATTTTTGATATATAATTTCTTATCAACATTCGCTCCCCCTATACAGATGATTGGGGATTTTTGTTTTTCTTCATGAAAAGCATTCGTCAAGCTCAACACCTCCCTCTAAAAACAATTGTTTATTTTATAAACATATGTTTAGTATACGTTTACAAAATGAATTGTCAATATCTTTTTAAAATTAGTTTAAAATAGTTTTCTTTTCACTTTTAGTTTTTTCCAACCGGACATTTTCACTTAAAGTAGGTGCACATATCCCAACAAGAATGATGACTACTCCGACTATTTGCATGAATGTAACCGTCTCATTTAGTAAAAGAACGGATACGATCATAGCGATTGGCAATTCTACAGCGCTTAATATCGATGAAACTCCTAATCCGACTTTAGGAATAGCAATACTAAATAAGAAGACTGGAACAACCATTCCAAATAGACCCAAAGCCAACCCAAACAGCCAAAGCCCTTCACTAAACAACGTCCCATCCCAAATGATTTGTGGAGATTGAAAGACGGATGTTGTGATCAAGGCAAAGAATGAAACTAATACTAAACGATTAGAAGTCGTCATCTTTGCATTGGATTTTCCATTAAAAAATAAGAATAGTGAATAACAAAGGGCTGCTCCTAACCCCCACAACCAACCTTGGATTGGAATCTTAGATAAATCGACATCCACTAATCCAGCTGCTGGTATCGTTCCGACAAATAATAAAATGAGAGAAAAAGCCTCCATCCGACTAGGAAATTTCCGGCTTGCAATACACGAGATGAACATACCTATCCATGTAAATTGAAACAGAAGAACAACTGCCAATGAAGCAGGTAAATAGTTCAAGGACGTACCGTATAAAATATTAGTTAGCCCTGTTAAAATACCCGCGGGAATAATACTTTTCATCCCTTTTAGATTTACTTTTTTCCCTTGACTAATAAATATACAAACAGCGATAGCAAAACCAATCACAAATTGACTCGTAACTGCTTCCGAGGCTGAAAACCCCTCACGCATTGCCAGCTTTATGATGGTTGAAACGATGCCATAACTACAAGCCCCCGTAACTACCAACAAAGGATACAAATAGCTCTTTTTCATTGATTTTCTCCCCTTTCATTTCTTAAGTAAATCTATCTAAGTAATACCTCAATTCTTAGAAAACAAAAGTTTATCATACGGACATTTGTTAGTAAACGCTATCTTTCCATTTTTTTTATGTACAAAAAAGCCGACACTTCCCTTGACATAAGGAAATATCGGCTTATTTTTGATTCTTTCACTTCACTTTTTTCTAATCTTCTACAAAAAATCAAACAATAAAATCACCTTGATATAGTGAATCAAGGGGTTTGATCATTATGAAAGCTATTTTCAACAAGCGAATATAGTTGATCTGCTGTCAAATCCGCATTTGTGTCCCAAGTTTGCAATGTGATAGCTGAAGCTGCCATACCTAAACGGACTGCTTGTTCAAAGGATTCATCATGACTCATGCCAAATAGAACACCGCCTATTAACGATTCCTCTACTCCAGCACGATCCAAAATACTAGTTTGTATTGGTAATAGATGCTCTTGTTTTCCATCATAAGCTGACCAAAATACACCCTGCCTGTCCAACGTGACAAGAACTTGCTTAACGCCCCTTTGTAGTATTTTCTCACTTGCTTTTTTACAGTCTTCAATCGTGACAATCTCCACTTGGGACAATGCAGCTGCTTCTTCACGATTCGCAATCAGTAAATCGATGCCGCGTAAATTAAAGGGCAGTCGCAACGCCTTTGGTGCTGAAACGGGATTCACCCATAAAGTCAGTTGCTCTTTTTCGCATCTTTTAATAAGATAGGTCAACGTTTCTTCTGGAAGATTGGAGTCCGCAAATATGATATGAGAGGATGCCAGATGCGACCACCGCGCTTCAATAAATTCAATGCTGAACTGGTCATAGATCTGCATATCAGCTACAGCAAGAATCTTTTCACCCGTATCAGTAAGAATCGAGGTATAACTCCCTGTTTTCTCCATACTTATTGCCAAACATTGGCTAACATCTACTCCATAACGCTTTGTTTCTTCCAAAAGCCATTTTCCTTCTTGATCATCTCCAATTAAGGTGATCAATGACACTCGGCAGCCTAGCCTGCCTAAGTTCTCTGCCACATTTCGAGAAATCCCCCCACAAGACTGTCTAATCGTTGCAGGGTTGGAGGTACCATACTGAATTGGCTTCAAAGTTTGTGACTTCCGATCTATGTTGGCTCCACCGATACAAGTAATTCGTGACTCTTCCCGTACGATGTAAGCACGTCCAAGTATTTCTCCTTTTTTTGTTAAAGTGGAGATGTATCCAGCCACCGCTGATCTCGAAAGTCCTAGTTTTGCTGAAAGTTCTTGTTGAGAAATAAATGGGTTTTCTTTAATTAAAGACAAAATGTGCTGATCCTTGACCATGTATTCCCCTTCCTTATCTTCCACATCTATTGATACAATTGAGTATAATACGTATCATTCTTCGTTTGCAACAAGATTTAAAAGCGGGAAAATGAGTCTTGACATTATTCTCGGAGTTGATTTTAACAGTTCTTCACATATAACCTTTAAGTGCGCATGGAAAACATGACGAACAAATTAGCTTGTTAAATGAAGAAAATATAAGTATTCAATATTTGTAATTTTTCCACTGAAAACAACTGCAGCTCAATGCTCAATTATTTAAAAACGTATAAATATCGAAGTCTATTCATAACAAACACACCATTCAATTTATATGGACAGTGGGTTTATGTTAGATTCCACTCATAATTTACTATCCACAATGATGCAAATTGACTAAAAGCTGTTGCAAGATAACCCAGCCATTCATTTCTCATTTCAACCAGTGTACCCTTTTCTCCTTTTTTGATAATATCCGTCCATCACTTCTTTATGGACCATATTTCCATCAGTTCCCCAGACAATATGTGAACCATTTTCCATTTTATTCTGAAGCTTATATTTTTCGAGATAATTTTGACCCCCATGACTGCTAAAAAGCTGGATGGTTCCTTGAACTACCTACTACTTACTTTTCTAACGAAAATTTGAAATGGGGGACTCTTAAGAACACCCACCAATCTATTGATCAGTTATCGGTTAGGCGATCTCCTTCACACGATTGAAGAAGGAGTCTTCTTTCGGATAATAATAAATACCCCGTATTGGTTTCTAAAAGTTGGCTTTTCCTATTTCTATTATGTTTGCTGAATCTTCTTAGTGTTCAATAAACTACGTAAAAAAATCGTCAAACATTTTCATAGGGTCCATAGAAAATACAGTTGTGACTGTAGGATAGATATCAGTAAATCTGTAAAATCAAGGGAGGGCGGACTATTGAAGAGATTTATGTCACTATAAATCGAACAAATAAGAGATAATGGCTAACGAAGAGAAGCTCAATCAACTGCGTTAGGAGAACGGATATTGATTGAGCATTGCTTTACATTTCAAACAAGTGATTTCTTCATAATGTTTGAATTTAATTTTCTTGAGATCGTTTTTGGTGAAAGTAGAAAAAACATTATACTTTTCTCCACATTCACAAATATGTTCGTCTTTAACAAGGTGCCGATCATTTGTTTCATTTGAAAAAACAGTAGGAAAAAACATCTTACTCCCTCTTTCAACTAATTTTCAGGCAAATTAGTAAGGGATTGAAAAATAAAATGATTATCAAGAATCTTTCTTGGCAACCCGGCTACCATGACAACCGACTGATTGTTTTAGGCCCGTGGCTTTGCGTCTTCTACTTTCATAAAATTTGCCCAATAGGTATATTATCACTGTATTGCATATTGGTAAATAGTTCTTATTACCCATCATTTATTTAATTATATCAAGTAGAACCAATTGATTCCTCACTAAGATTGGATGAAATGAAAGGCCCTACCCTTTTTAGATCTCAATATAAATGGAAAAGTGGAAAAGGGACCATAGGATAAGTCTAAAAATAGGAAAAGCAGGTGGAAGAAGAGGAAAAATTCTAGTCATCACTGACAAATAAATGACTTCAAAATATTTGAAGATCCACTTTTAGCATGTCTACTTATCTTCATACTAAGATAAAAATTTATAGAAAAATCGTAAACTAATCTAGTCTAATCTAATTTAAACTAGATTAGACTATTTATGTACACTAGCTGATGATCACATGACTATAGGTCTATGTTCAAAACGACTTTCCTTAACATTTTTTTATATTAAATTTTTACCGCACTGCTACTTTAATCAATTTCACACCTGCTTTTTTTGCTTCTTTTACTGCTTTTTTCAACTGTTTGGTAACATCCTCATTCTTCTTTTTCGCCATCTTCTTCCCTTCCTTTCTTCTGCCAATTCGTATTAGCCATCATGCCCTTATTCTAGGAAAATATACAAAAGAGGTCTAAAATCTCCCCTTCTTCTCTATATATCTTATAAAGTATGGAAAAGTGGAAAAGTGACCATGAGCTAGATTCGAAAAGTACGAGAGGGAGGATGGAAGTGGAAAGCATAAATCCAATGTTTCAAGACAAGCCGTTAAAAAAAGGGATTTCAACTAAAGAAGAATCGGAACGTCCACTTAAGAGAAAGCGGCAAACACGTTCAGATAAAGGCCATAACATCAAATTTCCAGTGACAACCGTCATGCAGATGAAACTGCGTACCTACTGTAAGCAAATGAATAGAATTTATCATACTCAAGATGGACAAGCCTTAAGTCAAACTGTTTTTAATACATCACTTTTGCAGTTTGGGTTGCATCACACTGAAATAGTGGATTGGACCCTACACTATCAAGATACTAAAACGTATATGCATACGATGCTGAAGGAACAGGAATACCAGAGAATCGGCGGTCCATATGGTCTAGCCATTCAAAAACAAGTATCTGAACGAAAGGTCGTATTTTTTATTATGGCAAGCGTCTTACTCTGGATTGAAAAGGGTGGTTCTCTTGAAAAAATCTTATAGTAGCCTAAATCTTCTGCAGCAAAAATTAACAGGAACGTCTTCTCCAAAAGGTTTCTTTGAATATATCTTTCACAATCGAAAATACCTAACCCTCGTTATCGGATATTATGATTATTTAAGAGGGAAAGTGTTCATCGAAGACATGCTCGATATGTACGAAGATGTTCCACTAGGTTTCGATTTGTCTGTCTTGATTCACCTACTCTATCGGGACTTCATAACCCAAATCAAGAAAGGAACGGAATTTAAGCAAGTTGCAGGGTTCCTCCTCTCAGGAAAAGCAGAATATTTAGGAAAGAAAAGAACAGAAAAACGAGTCATGAAGGCCTTGACGGAGCATGTGTTTTCTTTTGAATCCATTGAAGAAGAGATCATTGAGGCAAAACCTGAAAAAGAAAAAGAAGCCCATCTCACGATTCGAATCAAAGAATCTGAAATATTAAGAGGTGAAATCTTCTTACATGACCTCTCCCCTCACCTCAAAGAGGAACATATAACGATTGAGAATTTATTGACGATCCTTTATTTAGACTTTATTAAACAAATTAAAAAACATGGAAACTCAGATATAGTTCAAAAAAACATCCTGTTTCATCTAAAATCTCACAAGTGAATGACTACCAAAAAGTTCGCTCCAGATATCGATACGGTATCAATAGACTAGGGGGTAGAATAATAAAAAGAAAGAGAAAAGAATTATGCTGTAGCTGTTACGCCATTTTAATGATAGGTACTCATACAAAGGGGCAGATCCTTTTGGGACATACCGCTCAACAGGTAAGCACTGTAAAAAAAATTTATTTGCGTGCTACTTTTTGATTAAAAAGACTTATAAAAGAGTCGAAAAGCTTATTTCTTGTTGAATGCAAGGTGCGACCGTGAACAAAACTTGTGGAAAAGAGAGAGTAAGCATAGCGAAATATAGACAAATACATAGTCCATTTTGGCTGGTCGGTTTCGTACTGAGGCTCTTGCCAGAGGAATAATACCTTTATCTCGTGACCAACAGCCAAAGCTCACAATATGGAATCTATGAACTGCCAAAACTCATCATCGAATTATAAACGGAGCGAGTAACTAGACTGCCCCCAAAATGCATGGTCTCTGAAGATGATAAATATTTCAGCCCAAACGATATGCATGTATAGAACGGAAAGAAAGCCGCAAATCATTGTGGAGTACAAATGTTTAAGGAACTCTAACCAGGGGCTAATAGCACTTCCTTCCTCGGGTAGCCAAGATAATCCATCCTTGCCCAATGGTGATTCATCCCCTCCCTTCACATTCCTTTAGGAAGGGGTATTATCGCCTAAAAATGATAAAAAAATAAGCACCGTTACATGCTTATTTTTCATGTAGCCATTCCCTCATTTTCTCTAAACTACCTGTATAAGGACGTTTAATCAAGTTTCGTTCGTATCGAGACAAGGTACTATGGGAAATACCTATTTCCTTCGCTGCCTCTAAAATACTTAACCCTCGGTCTAATCTTTCCTTATTGACGGTTTCAGGAGTCACCTGCTTTTTTTCATTCATTTCTATGGTTACTGCAGTCTCTCTTTCTGTCATGCCCTTCAACATTGTCGATAAATTCACGCTGTCATGGTCTTCGCTTTCCATCAACAATAAATCCCTGTCGTCTCCGATTCCTGTAATATCGGTGGGAGGAATGATTTGAACACGAGCTTTCAACCAAGTAGTAGCAAACCAGTTACGTTCTCTCTCTATCTGGTGCTCAAGCCTTTTATCTTTATAATTCCATCCCTTAATAATGCCATCTCGTTGCAAGGTGTCTAGAATTTCTTCAAATTGCTCTTTGATTCTTGAACCATACCGGGGATTTACGTCTAAATCCATAACTTTTAACAAACCTTTATCTCCACCGATATAATAAGCTCTTAAATAGTCTGCACTCTTTTGGCGAATTCTCCATTGCCAGGATAGATAACGTGATAATCGTTTATGATACCTTTGCTTTGTAGGATGGTATTCGAGTGTCTTTAATGCCAGTAACCCACTACTCTTTTGAGAACCGTACAGAAAATTGGCAAGCAATTCACCTGGTCGGATGCTACATTCATAAATGCCTATCGGGCTGTCTCCTCGGTAAGCCACCGTTACGCTATCCACCAAAAACAACGGATTAAACTGCACTTGGCCGATTTCCTCAAAATTCCCTTGATCTTCATTGATGAATCGTAAATTCTCTCTCTCAATCCTAATCCATATCGTACTGAGAGCTGCTAACCTTTTCATAATGTCATCACGCTCTTTTTTTCGATAGGAGGTTTGGTAGCCGTCAGGGTCTTCGCTCCGCCCTTGCAACCTTCTTAAATTCAAAGCATCATCCGTGTGAAAATGAATCATTTGGTCTTTATGAGTGGCCTGCTGCATCCATAGGATCGAGACGATATCAAAAATATCTGCCGTTAAATCATCCATCGAAGTGATGGCTTGAGAAGTTAGATTTTTCCACTGTTCAATCGCGGCATTGGATTTAATTTTCAAAGAGTCATTCTCAGCCCTAACTTGAGCCGTCGCTTCTAGCGCTCTTTCTGAAATCCTAGCAGTAGGAATGGCTGTAGCAATGTCAAATTCATTTTTGCTAATGGTCTCCCTCAACTTATGAAACAATAAAGCAGAACCTGACTCGGCAAAACTTTGATTTAACATGGAATTGATCACTTCTCTATTGCTGGATTTTAGTGAATAAGAAGGATTTTCTTCATCGTTAATTCGTATGTATGGAAGAACAAAGTTTCTAATTTCCTCTAAATAATCATAAGCCCATTGTTCCATGCCTTCGAATTCCAAGTCATGTTCTCTTACTAACCGTTCCATAATGACAAAAAACGCCTTTAAAGATTGAGATGGCTGAGAATTCTCTTCACTTGCCATTAGGTTCTTTATATCACTATTCCACTCAACAAACAGTTGAGGATAATCTGGGAAAATGATGTTCGTCACATTCAAAATTCTCTTTTGCAATATATTAACCATTATTCTTCATCCCACCCTTCTTTAATCGGCTCTATATATTCATATAAGTATTGCTGAATATAGTCATGAAAAACATCTGTTTCTAGCATGCCGTAATCATACAGAAAACTAATAGTTTCAAACGATAGAAACTGAGCAATCGGATTTTTTTCCAAAATGGCCTGTTTCAGTTGTTGGACGTCTTTTTCCTTATACACGATACACTTTCCCTTACGCTCCTGAAAGTCTTCAGGTGAATAGTGAGTTTCTATAAATGTATGATCATGCTTACATTCGTAGATTACTCGGTTATCCATATAATAAATCTTTACACCAGACTCTTTTCCAGTTTTATAAGATTCAATCTGTTTTCTAAGCCATATAGGTCCACTCGATAAACTTACTAGTGGTTTAGGCAATACGCCACGGAAATGATATGTAGAAACCTTTCTTCGATCCCAACCTAAAATTTCTCCCGCTTCTTTAACGCCCACTAAAAACCCCATAACGATTCCCCTTCAAATCTAGCATTAAAATAATTATGAGTGAGGATTGTTGCGTTTGTCAACATGATTAAATATAGCGTTCTATTCCATATACAACTCTTTCGAACTAAACATTGGCAATATTAGCTAGTGCAACTTTTCGTAGATTGACGTTTCCTTTCACAATATGCACATTCAATTTCTGAATATAATCCTCACCATTCGAACTTATTCACACATACAACTATTAACAGTTTGTTAGATGTGCAACTTTTCGTAGATTGACGTTTCCTCTCACAATGTGCACATCATGTTATCGCTGCATTTATGGGAATTATCATATCGATCCTCTTTTGACGCTTCCTATCACATTAAGCACAATAACTGACCCTTGATGATAAAATAAGCTCTCTTCTACATGTGCAACTTTTCTCATTCATGACGTTTCCTTTCACATTGTGCACAACAAGGTGCGTAGAAATAATGTTTGAACTACTATTCATAGCGCCATCTTTCACTTGAAGCTTCACCGATCCTCATATGTGCAACTTTTCTCATACTTGACGTTTCCTCTCACAATGTGCACCAAACGTTAATAGGGAGATCAGCATCCTTTATGAGTATCCTTTCGAGAATCCCCAGTTTTCATTTATAGAAACAAAAAATCGGGCACTAATACTCGCCTTTTGTTTAAAAACGAAAAATAATGACGTTTCCTCTCACAGTAACTTGCACATAATTCCGTGTAAATTTCATCCGTTTGTTTTATTTATACATCCAGATTTTTATAGAAACGTTGATATACCAACGTTTCTATTCATTTATTTAAAATCTCATTCATGACGTTTCCTTTCACATTGTGCACAAACCGCTAAAAAAAATGACGTTTCCTTTCACACAAAAAAATTCCAACTTTTTTCAACCCCTTGTGGCGCAAGGGATTGGCTCCTATTGTGCAACTTTAAAATCCCCTAATAAAGGGCTTCGTTTTCTCATTTTCCAATTTGCTATAATTCAATTTAAGATCATAGTTGAAAGGAGGGCCAAAAATGACAGAGTCCAAAGTAAGAATCGAAGGTTTTAGAATGCACCAAGCAATCTTAGAAGAATTCCGTTTTATTCGTGATCAATCATTTGAACGCCCTCCTGCTTCTGCCTATGTTGTGTATATAACCATGTTAAAGCAGATGCATGTGGAACAAAATCAACGTGGCATGCTGAAAGAATACAACCTTTCTTCCTGGTCTAAGAAACTAGGAATCTCTTACTCCACACTTTGGGGAGGAAAACGCTATTTGGAAGATCATCATTTTGTCAAAGAGGAAATCTGCGAAGGTTTGCCTGTTTTGGTCCTAAAAGATGTTGAAAAATATAATACACCTGAACATAATGGCGGTGTTCTCAATTACCTGATCATCCCTCATGCTCTTTTTGACACAAATATATTAGCCGAATTTGTACGTACGTCCAACCCTGAAGGCATCGAGCTTCTTTTATCCTTGCTGAATCAGTTCCGTACTGGCATGTCCTTTAGCAAAACAACTGAGATTGAAAAAATAAAACAAGAACGGACAATGAAAACGCTCAAACTACAACTAAACAAAAATGCAAAAGGGGTTCGTAAAACATTAAGTGTTTTAGAGGCTCTGTTTTCTATTGAATTTACAGGAATTGAGTTCCGTAAACAACAAATATGGATTAAAAAAGTATCCTTTTCCTTGAAATCAGAATGCGTCGAAGAAAGTACGGATGAATTCAATGTGAACCCACTTATGGCAAAATTATCGAAAGAACTTACATATTTCTTCGATGGGCATCAAATTAAATATAAACCAAGAGACCAAATAGATGTCATGATTTCCTTTAAACAGGAAGTGATCAACAAATTAAATTATCTTAAGGATGAAGATGAGGTGCAATTCACCGTCAGAGATCAATTCATAAAAAATTTCTTTTTAGAAACAATAGATCAGATCGGCGTTCATATTCATTCGGAAAAAGATCGAAAAGGGTCCTTCCATTTTTACTCAATCGGCGCCTTTTTCAGAATGGCCTTTAGAAAATATCTTCCTGGTGCATTAAACAATATTCCATATGGCTTGATATCAAATGCTAAAATCAGGGAGCATACCTTAACCGGCCAAATTCCAGAGCTGAATGGTGTAATTTAATAGAATAGCTTAGCCTTGTGAAAAAATGGATATTCACAGGGCTATTCGAATTAACTAAAAATAAAATATAGAAATATTCCCTTTTATAAAAGTCTTCTCCTCTGTTTTCTCTTACAAAATTTAACATAATTTGTAAGAGGGATCTTTTTTTATGCCCAAATCATTCCGAATATATACTTGTGAATTAGTGGATATAGCAAATATTATCTTGTGGATTTGTAATTTATCTAAATAGAAACTTGTGTATTTGTGAATCTTTTAATAATTTATTTGTGGAAACGTGGAAACTCTCTTATTCTCATTCATCTTAAATGACTTAAACCTTTCTCTAACAAAGGATTGGCACTACATCATTGAAAATGCTTATTAATACTGTATCTTTTACTATAAATGTACTTTTTATTAAATATGACTTTTTTTACTAAAGTTAATTTTTACGATATAAACCATTCTATATAGTGATTCAATATATTAATGTTTTTTAAGTAGAAAATCAGAATTTATAGTTTTAAAAAATGATTTTATTCATTCCTTTCAGTAAATTTTCCTATTCCTCATACAATATTGAAAATCCTAACTTTGATAATATTAACTATCAAACGCTAAAGTTTCTAAATTTTATATACTTTACTATATATCAATCCAAAAAGAGTAAAGTCTTTTGTATACTTTACTCTTCACACTATCTTTATTCACAATGTACAAAAGATACCTATTCCTATTTTTAACAATAGTTCAGCAAAGCACCAGCCCATTTTAAAGAATTAAACATCTATTTCTAAATGGATTCTAAATTAAGTTTCATGGCACAGGTAATTTCCACACAATAACTGCTTAAAGGGTAAAATTTAGTTAGTGATCTCTCCTAACTGCACAAAATTAGGTATAGGAAATGTCAATCAATCCTCAATGGTATGTAGAAGTAATTCCCTTTCATTTGTTAAACGAGCGGTCTCTACTTCTAACCTCTTTTCCAAAGCAATTACAACAGATTGAATTTCGCTAATTTCCTGCTTTAATAAATCAATTTCCTTAGTGAGTTCCACTTCTAAATTATCAGCTTTAATGAGCTTTTCATCTACTAGTATCTCTGTTTCGATTTGTTGTGGATCATAGGCTGATTTTTTTGAAAAAAGCGAGAAAAGACCCGTTTTTTTATTAAGCTCAAAACTTTTTCGTAAAACATTACCTGCTTGTTGATCCATTTTTCGATATAACCGATGATTTTTGATCTTTTCTTCTATGATTTCAATTTGTCTTTCTCGATCGGCTTTTGATGTAATCCCTTTCAATAGCTCCACTTCGATTTGACTAATCGTATTTTGAAGTGCATGGGTTTTCATCATCACTTTCTGTCTTCTTTCAAATTCAGAAAATAATTGATCCAGAATCTCATCATTATATTTATTTCCTTTTGCATTCCCACTATTGTGTTGTGGGATCGATTTTAGCGCTAACTTAACTTGTATATCAGAAATCGTTTCGCCCCTTTCAATGGCCAATAACACCATATGGATTTTAAAAACACTAAGAAATGTTAATCGTTTCTTTCTGCCTTCTACATAGATTTCCAAATAGCCTTCCAGCATTCTGACATAATATCTTAGCGTTGAATTAGCGATGTGAAAAAATTTATCAGAACAATCTGTCGTTGAATACATCGAATTAGGATCCAACGTTAAAATCTCTTCATTGAATAGCTGCGAATTATACTCTTTGTCCAAAAGCAATGAAGTAAATAAAGCATCGGATTGAAGTGCTTCATTAACATAAATTTTATTACTATCGAATCTATCTGACATGAAATCCCTCCTTTTAACGCTAGATTAACCTTATCTTATTTTTATCTATAAAGCATTCTCTATTGGTAAGCGCTAAATTATCGTTAAATACAGTTTACCTATTATAGAAGGGTTAAGCAACTGTAACTGTAATCGTGTGAAACAAAATATCAATGAACTAGATTAGACTAGTTTATTGATATAACGAAAAACTGGACTAGTCTAATCTAGTTTATTTGAATAGAGGCTTTATCTAGCAAGTTAGATAAAGCGAAATCTAGCTAACGTTAAATAAACGCTAGCTAGATTTCGTGAAATGAGCTTAGCGATGAACTAACTTTAAAAATGCGTTGTAAATAAACCGCAGATTAACGCTAACGATAATTTATCGTTAATTTAAATCAGTGTAATGATTGTTAAAATAGCGATAACGTCAATTTATCGCTATAAAATCATTGACTTTACGAACAGGTATAGATATATTGGGTAATAAAGTAGACTAGACTAGATTAGTCCAGAGGAGGAAGACTGTGACAAAACTTGATTTTTTATTTAAGAAGGATTATTTAATAGCAGGAGTAGATAGTGGGAATATTTCTAATAAAATTACGTATATCGATCAAAAAGGAAATGTTGTTTCTCTAAATATAGCGAGCATCATAGGGGAGAATGCGGAAACAACAGCGGAAGATATGCCAGATGAAAGTCGGGATAAATTGTTTCCTGATGATATGATTCTTCATTTACATATCAAAAGTAATGCCTTGCCTAAGAATCGAACAAATGCCTATTACACAGTAGGAGAGTACGCTCAAATCGCTACGAATAATAAAGATAATTTAAGAGAAACAAACAGTGAGGCTAGAGATAAACTTGGAAATGAAATTCACGTTGTGACAACGTTAGCTGGATTAGCTTTAGCTGCATGGAAATCTGGTAAAGGAGATATAGTTGAAGTTCCTTTAAGCTTTGGGCTTCCGATCGAAGAAGCGAAACAAGCGTCTGCAGAAAAAATCAACCTATATAAAGGGACGCATGAAATTACAGCTGTAAAAGGGCCGTATAAAGGGAAGACCATAACGATCAATATATCTGATGTCCAGCTTAACGTTGAAGGGGTAACAAGCTACTTGGCATTGGCTTTCGACCTTGTAGACGGCGAAGTGGTGGAAACTGAATTTTCATCGCAAATTCATCATGAGTTTGCGATAGCGGATTTAGGAGCTGGAACATTGGATTTAGCCTTGTATGATGAAAACGGTCTAAACTCAACCAAATCCACAAATTATTCAATCGGTACTAATAAATATATCGATGCTATCATGAAAGAGGCGGCGGACCTTAAAGAGTTTGACAGCATACGAGCGCGTTTTGAAAGAGTGGGCAAAACACCTAAAATTTCATTTACACGTGAAGAATTCATGAGAAAATTTATAAAGCCTGAAATTGAAAAGATGATTATGAAGCCTAAATATACTCCAGTATATAAAGCAACTTGGCAATCTAAAACGGGCGACATCACGAAAATAGTTGAAAAATATACACAGGAGTATGCAGAAGAAGTAAAAGATAAAATCATCCGTTATTTCGTCGACACAAATGTGGGGCAGATGATCATTGTTGGTGGGGGTCTTCTTTTCGCGAATCAATATCTAGCAGAACTGAAAGATGAAGATTGTCTTTTCCCTCCTAATATTGAGGAAGCTAGTTTCTTTACTAGTAAGGCCTATCTCTTAAAGAACATTATTGCAGAAATTGAAAAGCAGACATTAGAGGTGTGAAATGGATGATACATTCTTTGGTATTCCTACAAGGTGGTGGTAACATTGTCCAAAGGAAAAATGGTTCCAGGCAAAGGTTTTCAATATACCCCTAAAACTACAATTGGTTGGGCTGATGAATTTAATGAATTATTAAACAGGTTTAGCAGTCGAAATGAACTTATGAGTACACTTTTAGAAGAAGGGTTAAGGGTGCGAAATGGATCTTATAAAGAAAAGGGCATATTTATTCCCTTGGAGTCCTTTACGAGTGATCAATTAGCCCTACTGAAAACAGAAGAAGGGAAACGAATTCTATATAATGTTGTTTCTTTAATACTAGGGAATCCTGAAAGCACGACTTTTGCAAATCAAATGGTGCAGCAGTCACCCCATCAAATCAAGTCAACGGACATGAACACGGATGGTGATGTAACTGTAAAGGCAAATGAAGGTGTCGAATCAAATGAAGCACTTTCTAAATTGTTGAAAATGGGCAAAATGACGAATCTAAAGGGTTAAAATAAGGCTCTTTTCGTAAAGTTTGTTGTTTTAAGTAAGTAACAAGTTCGAGGAGATGTTGATTGTAGTGGAAGATGCGAGACTCCTGCTTAGAGAAGCGTGTTTGAGGGGGACCACACCCCGCAAAGTGCGAAGTACTAAGGAGGCTCCTGAGACCGCCCACGGAAAGCGAGTAGCTGTAACGGAAATTAGCCCAGGATTGTAGTGTAGAAATCATTTAAAAGCAACAAAGGATAGAAAAACAGCCTAAAACAATCATTAATTTATTTATAAATCTTTACCATAATGAGGACCAACAATCTGTTGGTCTTTTATTGATGATTCATTGTAAAAAATTGTTCTGCTAAATTCGAAAATAGAAACCTAACGAGATTCAAATAAAAAGATTTGCTGACTAATATAATGTGAAAGGATATTCGTAGTAGGGAATATGATTAAAGTATACTTTTTATCACTATATAACATTAAAGTGTGTACTTGTTTAAAATCATAATGTGTCTAATAATAACAATAGCAACAATCAATGTAGCATCATAGGTAGAGAGAGCCTCTATAGTGATGATAAGTTAGGAGGATACTATGGAACTAAGAGTTTCAGCAGTGCAATATCATTTACATACAATAACTTCATTTGAAGAATTTTCTAAACAAGTGGAACATTATATTAAAACAGCTGAAGAATTTGATACTGACTTTATTTTGTTCCCGGAATTCTTCACTACTCAATTAATGTCTATTGGAAATAAACAAGGACAATCTTTGACGATACAAGATCTTCCAGACTTTACGGAACAGTACCTATCATTATTTAAAAAGTTAGCGATGCAAACAAATATGCATATTATTGGGGGAACCCATGTCATCCGTAAAGGGGACAAATTATACAATGTTGCTCATTTATTCTATCCGGATGGAAGAGTGGCAGAACAGGCAAAGCTACACCTTACACCAACGGAAATTAAAGAATGGAATATGGCTCCTGGCGAAAAATTAGAAGTATTTGAGACGGATAAAGGTACCATAGCCATGTTGACTTGCTATGACATTGAATTTCCAGAAATCGTTCGAATGGCGAAGGCAAAAGGCGCAGACATTATTTTCAGTCCTTCTTGTACCGATGACCGTCACGGATTCCATCGTGTTCGTTACACCAGCCATGCAAGGACAATCGAAAATCAAGTCTATGTCGTAACTACAGGCACTGTAGGGGCGCTTCCTACGGTTGACTTTATGCGAGCGAATTTTGGTCAAGCGGCAGTGCTTACGCCAAATGATATTCCTTTTCCACCACGTGGCATTCTAGTAGAAGGGGAAATCAATCAAGATATGATTGTAACTGCGGATATAAATCTGGAATTATTATATCGCGTTCGTGAAAGTGGCTCGGTTACTACGTGGCGCGATCGCCGAACCGATTTATATCCAGATTGGTAAACTAAAAATCTCACTTCACAAATAGTAGGGGTGAATCGTGTGTATCGTAAAGAATTTTTTGTCTTCAATCAGAATCAGCCGATCCGAGCTGTGATCCGAAATTATCAAGAAAAAGATTTTTCAGATTTAATTGCTGTTCAACAAGCATGTTTTCCACCACCCTTTCCCTCTGACCTATGGTGGAATAGGGAACAATTGCAAAATCATGTGACATTATTCCCTGAAGGTGCCTTATGTATTGAGATTGAGGGCAAGGTCGTTGGGTCTATGACAGGTTTATTGGTTGACTTCGACCCTAATCATCCAGAACATACTTGGGAAATGATCACTGATAATGGGTATATTCGGAACCATAAGGACGAAGGAAATACACTCTATGTCGTAGATATTAGTGTCAGCCCCTCCTATCGAAAACTAGGACTAGGAAAATGGTTGATGTTGTCGATGTATGAAGTCGTCGTTTATAAAGGACTAGAGCGATTACTTGGAGGAGGAAGAATGCCTGGCTATCATCAAAAAGTAACTGAAATGACGCCAGAGGAATACTTAGAAGCTGTTGTAAAAGGGGAGCTAAAAGATCCGGTTATCACTTTCCTACTCCAGTGCGGTCGAACCCCTGTACAAGTCGTCGCAAATTATTTAGAAGATGAAGAATCGTGTAATTTTGCGGCATTAATGGAATGGAAAAACCCATTCTTTAACTAATGTATGAAAAGGAGAACGCGAAAATGGAATATTGCAGAATTACCAATATACAAGATCCTTTCTTTAAACAATTACACCAATTAATGCAGAATGTGTTCCCTTCAGATGAAGTATTAGAATTCGATTTATGGAAAGAACCATTGGAAGATCCAGATATTCGTGTGTTTGTTGCTGTTGATGACAATAAAGTTGTAGGAGCAACGGAGTACAGGTATTATAAAGATTTTAATGTTGCGATGACAGATTTTACGATTATCGGTCAGGATGGTCGAGGAATCGGTCCATTTTTAGCGAATAGGAGATTAGAGGATCTGCATGCTTTAGCAACTGCTAATGGCAAGAAGCTATTTGGGATGTTTGCTGAAATCTATGACCCTTATCAAGTGGAGCATTATGAGTTTGGAATGATGAAGTCTATGAACCCTTATGTACGTCGTGAGGTTTTAGCTCATCTTGGATATAAGCGCCTTGATTTCTCTTATGTTCATCCATCTTGGAGCAATGATGGGGAAGCTGTAACAGGACTCGATCTTTGTTTTCTGCCCATGGATGAAAGCACGAATGAACTTCAAACAGATCTTATCGTGACGTTTTTGAGACAATATTATTCTATTTTATCAAATAAACCACAATCATGGCATGCAATGGTTGATAACCTAGAAACGAAGCAAATGGTGCAATTATTACCAATTTAGGAAATAATAATCATCGGTTTTGATCTAGCAATATATGATGAGGGTGTCCCAAATGGGTCTGACCTCGCACTCTATCTACAGAATATAGTAGTAAAATCCTACCTATAATCTGTAGATAGTCGATGCGGGGTCAGACCCTTTTTGTTATGGGACAGCTTCATCAGCATAACGATAAAACCGCAGTACAAGTACTGCGGTATAGTGATACTTAATCCATGAATCCAAAACCTTTCCAGATTGAGCTATTCAAAGAAGGAAGGCGATTAATAGTAGGGATTTTTAAAATAAGAGAAAAGTTTAACCCAAAACTTAGTATCTTAATGAATTGAAGGAGTGACCTTCGATGTTATTTGATTATTTCTACAAAAAATACTTTTCCTTTTATTTGTTCGACTAACTCCTCAAGCTCAGAATCATCCAAATCAAACACTTTTTCACTTAATTCTGGCAAGACATGAAGCACATCATTTTCATAACTTGTGCGTTCTACTTCGTTTAGAAAATATTGTTGGAACAGTATTGCCGTGTTTGCCACCTTTCTTTGAGGGAACATTCCAGATACATCCTTTTATACAGAAGTTTGCTTCTCTTTTTCTACAGCGTGCCCGCCGAATTCGTTTCGCAGTGCGGCAACTACTTTTCCTGTAAATGTATCATGATCTAATGAGCGATATCTCATCAATAAGGACATAGCAATAACAGGCGTAGCGGTTTGTAAATCGAGAGCCGTTTCAACCGTCCATTTCCCTTCGCCAGAAGAATGCATCGTCCCTTTGATTTCTTCAAGTCTTGAATCTTTAGAAAATGCATGTTCGGTTAATTCCATAAGCCATGAACGAATTACGGAACCGTTATTCCATACTTTTGCTACTTTTTCAAAATCATAATCGAATTCGCTTTTTTCTAGTACCTCGAAACCTTCTCCAATGGCAGCCATCATTCCGTATTCAATCCCATTATGGATCATTTTTAAAAAGTGGCCACTACCTGCTTCTCCTGCATATAAATAGCCGTTATCTACAGCTGTATCCCGAAAGATAGGTTCAACTATATGCCAGGCATCTGGATCTCCACCGACCATGTAACACGCTCCATTCCGAGCGCCTTCCATCCCACCAGAGGTTCCGACATCTAAAAATCTTACCCCGAATTTCTTTAAGTTATTGTACCGACGAATGGAATCTTTATAGTGGGAATTCCCTGCTTCGATGACAATATCACCATCATATAAAAATGGTGTTATTTCACTAAGTACGGAATCAACAACCGAATGGGGAACCATTATCCAAAGAACTCTTGGTGGTTCTAATGATTTAACGAGCTCGATAATGCTAGATACTCCTGTAGAACCGTATTTCTCCATTTCTCTAACTGAGTTTTCATTTAAATCGAAAGCCACTACTTCGTGATTGTGGTCCAAAAGATTTTGACCGATATTTAATCCCATTTTCCCTAAACCAATTAAGCCTACTTTCATGTTAATTCCCTCCGAAACCCTATTATATTTGCGGAAATAATTCCTTACTATTGCTAAGCTATCACATGATATTAAAGTGCACTCAACCCTTCTTCACATCCAAAAGCATTTTAAGAAAAAGCTAAGAGGTTCTTTTCAGTTATGTAGTTCTAATTTTTTTAACAATCTAGACAATATTTTGTCAATAATCCCATTTGCTACTCAAATATCGTAAAGGCAATAGGAAGTAAACTTACTGCGATTCAAAAAAACAAGGCAGCTAAATTTAGCTCCAACCGTTATAAGTCTAAAAACTCCCTTCGTTAAAATTCATTCCTCATAGAACGGTCACACGACTCATGGTAACTAGTTAGGTGATATAGGTGTATGGACCTATATCGTTAGAAATCCCTTATATTATTTCGAATTGTCTCACTATTAGTATAATAGTGGTAAATTTAAATTGTAAGTACGCACTTTTTTATTATATAGTATAGAAAAATATACCTGAGTTCAGATTATTCAGACTGATGAAAGAATAATACAAATTATATAATACTGTTTTGTGATGTCGGGAGACTTTTTGAGTTGACAATTTATATTGCAAAATAGAATTGAATACGTTTTCTAATCATGACTGAAATGCCTAAGAGATGGATGATTATTTGCTGTATCCAAAATAATAGTTTGAATATTATTATAATTCGCATTATTATATTGATTACTAGGCGAGGATAAAACAGTCTTCTATTTGTAAATGGTATTGTAGAGAAATATAAAAAAAATGATAGGAACGAGGGTACTATGAAATTCAAAACACAGGTCATTACATGTTTTGGTATTATTTATGGTATATATGCGATATTTAGTGTTTACCACTGGACAGGTATAAATAACTATGAACAGGCTATTAAAAATTATATCAAAAGTTATACGCTACTTAATTTAAGTTATTCTATACAGGAGGGCTTGAATGAGTACAGTAAAGAATCAAGAGAATTATTTGAAAATCCATCTAGTGAATTGAAAGAGCAATTTACCAAAAAACGGGATCTTGCCCTCCAAAATGTAAATAAAGCAATTGATGCCCATTTAGAGTTGGATGGAAGCAAAAAATCAAAAGATCTTGTAAATGCATTAAAAAACAACATTGAAACTTATTCTGATATAGAGAAAAAAAAGGATGAGCTATTAAAAGAAGGAAAAACAGAGGAAGTAAATCAACTATACTGGAATCAGGGGCGAGAAGTTAGCGATACGATGATTGAACTGTCTAGTCAACTATATGCTATACAAGATGAAATGACGAAAAATAAGTTAATCCAATCTTCTGGAGATTATACAAAAGCTTCTAATGTATCGAAAATATATATTATTTCAGATTATTTTATGGGTAGCACATTATTAAGTTGGATATTATGGAATGTCACTAGAAGATTAAACAAAGTCAGTTCTGTTATGGAGCAAGTGAATTTTAATAATTTAGAAAAATTGCCGCGTATCAATATGAAAACCAAAGATGAAATTGGAAAAATTGCAGTGTCATTTAATGAAATGGCTGAAGCTCTTGAAGTGCATACACGTCATGAAAAAGAGTTGAAAACTACTGCTGAAGAGCAGAGCTGGTTAAAAACAAAAGTGGCTGAATTTGCGACTATGTACTCTGGAATAGACGACTTAGAAACTTTAGGACATCTATTTATTACAAAACTCACGCCGACTATAGGAGCAAATTACGGTCTTTTCTATATCAAACAGAGAGTAGGAGATGATGAGATTTTACAAAAAATTGCTACTTATGCTTACAATCATCAGAAACTAGGGGCAGATCACTTTCGTTTAGGAGAGGGACTGGTTGGGCAGTGTGCATTAGAAAACCGAATGATCGTGCTCAACCAAGTTCCTAATAATTATATTAAGATTACTTCTGGTACAGGGATGGCATCACCATCAGATGTACTCATTATCCCCGTGGAATATCAAGGAGAGGTATTATCCGTTATTGAATTAGCATCTTTTAAATCTTTCAGTCATTTAGAACAACTATTGCTAAAAGAGGTCATAAGAAACCTCGGTATCAATATTCAGAGTATTTTACGGCATATGCAGGTAGAAAGTCTTCTAAAAGAATCACAGGCATTAACAGAAGAATTACAGAGTCAATCTGAAGAGCTTCAATCACAGCAGGAGGAGTTAAGAATTGTTAATGAACAAATCGAAACTCAGTATGAAAATGCTGAAAAGAAAACAAGAGAATTAGAGAATGTGCAGAGTATTCTAGAAGAGAAAGCGAAGCAGCTCACGCTTAGCTCACAATATAAATCAGAATTTCTTGCCAATATGTCCCATGAGTTACGAACGCCACTCAATAGTTTGCTTATCCTTGCACAAATGCTGGCTGAAAATGCGAATGGGAATCTTACACCCAAACAGGTGAATTATGCAGATACGATCTTTTCGTCAGGAAATGATTTACTACATTTAATTAATGATATTTTAGATCTTTCAAAAGTGGAAGCAGGAAAAATGGAAATAACGATGAATGAAGTAAAACTTTCGGACGTGAAAAAATTTGTTGAATCACAATTTACACCTGTCGCTCGTAAGAAAAATATTCAATTCAACATTCAGCTTGATCCTACTTTGCCAACATTTATTCATACGGATACACATCGTTTACAGCAAATTTTAAAGAATTTATTATCAAATGCATTCAAATTTACCAATCAGGGAACTGTTTCATTAGCCATTCGAAAAGTTGAAAAAGGCATGTTTTCAAAACAAAGTTCTTTCACGCATTCAGATATAGAACTTGCATTTTCTGTCAAGGATACTGGAATTGGGATTCCGTCAGAAAATCATGATATTATTTTTGATGCTTTTAAACAAGCAGACGGAACAATCAACCGCAAATATGGAGGGACTGGGCTAGGGCTTTCCATTAGCCAAGAAATTTCACGTTTATTAGGTGGTTTCATTGAAGTTGAAAGTATAGAAGGCGATGGCAGCACATTTACGTTATATTTGCCGAATAATCAAAACTTGAAAAGATCGGGAATATCTCTTTCAGAAGCAGAAATAGCCACAGGTCTTTTGGAGGATTCAAGTGTTGTACGTACCACTTCAGTTGTGTCTCCTTTACATGGTGAAGGAGCACGTAAACAGGTACATGACGGTAAAGCACTGTTAGAAGGGAAGAAAGTATTAGTCGTCGATGATGATATGCGTAATATATTTGCCTTAACAACAGCCTTGGAAAGTTATCATGTGGAAGTGGTGTTTGCAGAAAACGGAAGAGAGGGGATTGCAACTTTACAAAATAATTCAGACATTGATTTGATTCTTATGTATATTATGATGCCTGAGATGGATGGATTTGAAGCCATTCAATTTATTCGTCAAATCCCTGAATTTCAAAGTATTCCTATTATTGCCTTAACAGCTAAGGCTATGAAATATGATCGAAATCAATGCATTGAGGCTGGGGCTTCTGATTATATTAGTAAACCGGTAAATTTAGAACAACTTATTTCAATCATGCGAGTATGGCTATACAGATAGGTGGGGCTTAATATGACGTACGGAGTAATGACAAAAAATGAATAACAATAAATATAAGGTTTATGATGAATTGGAAGAAATAGAGATTGAGTTATTGCTGGAAGGGATTTATCGATACTATGGATTTGATTTTAGAAACTATACATTTCCTTTTTTAAATCGTAGAATTTGGAATCGGATTCGTGAAGAGAAAGTCGCCAGCATTTCAGGTTTACAGGAGAGAATTTTTCACGATCCATTCGTAATGAATCGATTACTTGAAGACTTTTCTATTAATGTCACAGAGATGTTTCGAGACCCAAGCTTTTTTTTAACTTTTCGAAAAAAAATAGTCCCTTTTCTAAGGGACTATCCTTATATTCGTATTTGGCACGCAGGTTGTTCGACAGGAGAAGAAGTTTATTCGATGGCCATTCTGTTACACGAGGAAGGATTATATGAAAAAACGAGGATTTATGCTACGGATATGAGTGAAAGCGTTTTAAGGATAGGGAAGGAAGGGAAATTTCCGTTAAATAAAATGCAATTATATACGAAAAATTATCTTGCGTCAGGAGGGACGAAAGCTTTTTCAGAATATTATAAAGTCCAACAGGAAAATGCCACATTTCATTCGTTCCTAACGAAAAACGTTGTCTTTGCCCAACATAATTTGGTGACCGATCGATCATTTAATGAATTTCATGTGATTATTTGTAGGAATGTCATGATTTATTTTGACAAAATACTCCAAAATCGTGTATACAATCTCCTTCATGAGAGTCTAGGACTATCGGGAATTCTCGGTTTAGGCAGTAAAGAAGGGATTAAATTTACAAGCATTGCAAACTTTTATGAGGAGGTTGATACGTTTGAAAAACTTTACCGAAGGATCCAATAGATTGTTCTCAAATCAAGTCCAGACACTAGATCTTCCCGAACACGAAACGACAAGAAATGAGACAACGAGTCAAAAGGTAAATATTTTAATGGTTGATGACTATCCAAAAAATTTATTAGCCTTGGAAGCTGTGCTTAACTCCTCTGAATATAATTTAGTCAGTGCAAGATCGGGTGAGGAAGCATTAAAATGTGTGCTTAAACAAGACTTCGCTGTTATTTTATTAGATGTCCAGATGCCTGGATTAGATGGATTTGAAACCGCGAAGCTGATTAAAGAAAGGGAAAAATCAAAGTATATTTCGATTATTTTTATAACGGCAATTAGTCAAACAACGGAGCATGTCCTGCGCGGTTATAGCCTTGGTGCGGTTGATTATATATTTAAACCATTTCATCCTGAAACGTTAAAAATGAAAGTGCAAGAGTTTGTAAAGATTTATCAAAATCATGACAAAATGAAACTTCAAAGTGATTTACGTCGTCAGTCTGAACTTCAGGTCGTGAATGAACAGCTAGAACGCACAACTTTCGATTTGCGAAAAAATGAAGCACTAGCTAGAGTGATTGGTGAAACATTACTAGATACGATTATTACGTTTGATGTACATGGCTATATTCTATCAGTCAATCCTGCTGTAAAGGGGATGTTTGGTTATTCTATGGAGGAATTACTAGGGGAACATGTCATCAAGCTTCTACCTGAAGTGAAGTATCATGAAGAATTTACCCCCGTGCAAATGGAAGCTCTTAGGAAGAGTAAGGGGCAACTCGTTGAAGCAATGGGGTTACATAAAGAAGAAGGGGAGTTTCCTGTTGATATTCAAATTGGTGAAGCGACAATAGATGACGAACATATTTATGTTCTTTCCGTTCGTGATATCACGGCAAGGAAAAAAGCGGATAGTGAAAAAAAACACCAATATACGATTCTTGAAAAACTGGTAGAAAAACGAACGAAGAAACTAATGATTGCTAATGAACAACTCCGAAAAGAAATTGAAGAGCGAAAAAAAATTGAAGAAGACCTCCGGCTCTCAAAAGATCATTTTTATAAAATTTTTGAATCAAGTCCTTGCTTGATTGAGATTCGATCATTAAAAGATGGAAGATACATAAATGTAAATCCAATTTGGCTAAACACAACCGGCTATAGTTATCAAGAAGTAATGCATCAAAACAGCCCGATCTTACATCTTACAGCAAACTCCATTAATGAAGAGATTCATAGTTTGGAAACTCAAAAGAGTATTAAAAACGCTAAGATTCAATATCAAACAAAGTCCGGTGAAGTTCGTGAAGGATTGTTATCTACGGAGATTATTGAAATTCAGGGAGAAACTTGTGTTCTTAGAGTAATTACAGATATTACGGAGCGTGTCCGGCTTGAAAATGAGATGTCTCGCTTAGATCGTTTGAATTTAATTGGCGTGATGGCTGCCGGTATTGCTCATGAAATTAGAAATCCTATGACTACAGTCCGAGGATTTTTAGAATTATCTAAAAGTGATCCTGAACATTTAAGCATAAAATATATTGATCTAATGCTGGGAGAATTGAATCGAGCCAACTCGATTATTACTGAATACCTTAATTTAGCTAAAAATAAGGTCAGTTATAAAACGCCGCAACTTCTTAACCCGATTATTGAAGCGCTATATCCCTTGATACAGGCTGAGGCATTGCGAACGGGTAAAACAATCCAGCTCCAGTTAAGCGAATGTCCTGAATTATTTTTAGATGAAAAGGAAATAAGCCAGTTGATTTTAAATTTATCTTTAAATGGTCTAGATGCGATGGATTCAGGAGGAAGATTAATCATTAAAACATATACGGAAGATCAAACGATTGTCTTGGAAGTGCACGATGAAGGATGTGGCATAAAGACAGAATTACTTCAAGAAATTGGTACGCCTTTTTTTACAACGAAGGATACAGGCACAGGATTGGGCTTAGCCATCTGTTATAGTGTTGCTAATCGGCATAATGCGGTCATTGATTTACAAACAAGTGAGCAAGGAACTGTCTTTTTTATCCGATTTAACTTACCGGAAGAACATGGACCAACATTGTGTTGATGGCGATTCTTTCGGAAAATAATAAAGTGAAACTTCAATCAGTGGTGGACTGCCCGTTAATGCGGGATAAAATTTTAATGAAAATGGGCAGGCCAATAGATGGGCTGCCCATTTTATTTGGTTATTGTGGTCTAATTGTAAAAGAGAGTGTATTTATTGAACAGAACATATGACATATCCGGCTTCCGTCACAGTAGTATTGAAAGCACTTACAATAATTGCCGTTTCTAAATGGAATTCGTTTTTTCCGGTTGGTTTGCTAAAATGGTCTCTTTATAGTCTTTTCCCCATTCATACATAGAATCAAGGATGGGCAAGAGACTTTTTCCTCTTTCTGTTAGTGAATATTCTACTTTCGGTGGGACAACGGGAAATACTTCACGGTACACGATGAGATCATTTTCAAGATCCCGTAGTTGACTTACGAGCATTCGTTGTGTAATGCCTGGCATCATCGATTTTAATTCACCAAATCGCTTTGTTCCCTCTTTCCCTAGATGCCACATAATTAGCATTTTCCATTTACCACTTATGATGGAAAGTGTTAGTTCCTTCTCGCAGCTAAACGTCTTCTTGTCAATAAGTTGTTTCAATTGTTTTCCCTCCACTCAATTAGAATGAATAGTCTGAACAATGGTGTGTTTTTCTATACTATATAATAAAAAAGTGCGTACTTACAAATAAAATATTCGAATATTATAATAATTTTAGGAGGGTTCATAATCTTTATAGGTGGAGAACTCAATAATATGTGGAAATATAACTGTTTTACTAAAAATCAGGAGGGGATAGCATGAATGGTGTAGCCGTTCCGCGTGATATCCATGTAGATGAAACTGCTTTAAAAATATCAAATCCATTGGAATTGGATTCGTTAACATTTGTTTTATTTGGAGCAACAGGGGATTTAGCGAAAAGGAAAATTTTCCCTTCGTTATTTCACTTATTTTTAGATGGAAAAATGCCCAAATCCTTTACGATTATAGGATTAGGTAGAAGAGAATGGTCTGATCAAACATTTCAAACGCATGTAGAAAAATCATTACAGACATTTTCAAAGCGGTTGAAAAATGGATACGCTTCCAAAGTAAAAGAGTTTCTAAGTGTTTTTCGTTACAGTTCTTTAGATGTCACGGATCAGGACGGGTATAATCAAGTTCTAGGGATGATTCAGAAACGAGAAGCAGAATTGGGGATACCTGAAAATCGTCTGTTTTATTTATCTGTCGCTCCAGAGTTTTTTGATGTGATTTCTACGAACATCAAAGAAAGTGGATTAGGGTCGATTAATGGATGGAAACGTCTTGTCATTGAGAAACCATTTGGACACGATTTAAAATCAGCCCAAGAACTAATTGCTAAATTAAGCCAAGCATTTGAAGTAGATGAAATTTATCTAATTGATCATTATCTTGGAAAGCCAATGGTTCAAAATATGGAGTCGATAAAATTTGCAAATCCGATCTTTCAATCGTTATGGAACAATAAGCATATTGCGAATATACAAATCACGGCAAGTGAAACTGTTGGCGTAGAAGAGCGAGCTGGTTACTATGACCAAGTAGGAGCCATTCGAGATATGGTCCAAAATCATATGTTGCAACTCGTCATGATGACGGCCATGCATCAACCAACACGGATCAGTGCAAACGACATTCGTAATAAGAAGAGAAAAGTGATGGAATACTTAAGGCCATTACAGAAGGACAAAGTAGGGAAAGATGTGGTCCGAGGCCAATACCTGAAAGGGAATATTGACGGAGAACCGGTTCCATCATACACAGATGAACCTGGAATTGAAGGATCCTCCATGAATGATACATTTGTTGCTGCTCGTTTGTGGATTGACGATCCTTTTTGGAGTGGAGTTCCATTTTATATACGTACAGGAAAAAGGATGAAGGAGAAGTCTACAAGGATTGTGATTGAATTTAAAAATCCACTCCATGATTTATATCAGGAAAAAAATGAAGAAACAGCGCCTAATCTATTAATTATTGAAATCGGTCCGAATGAAGGAATCTCGATTCAATTCAATAGTAAAAATCCATTAAATCATGGGAAAAACGAACCTGTTATGGGGAGTTTTTTGGCTAACAAAAAAACGATGCCAGAAGCTTACGAACTCCTATTATCCGACGCTTTGCAAGGGGATTCTACTTTTTTTGTTCAATGGAAAGAGGTTGAGTTATCTTGGCAATGGGCGGAACCTATTTTAGAGGCTTTCGAGCAAAATGATCTTCCCCTTCATTTGTACCCAGCAGGTTCCATGGGTCCAGAGGCATCAGAACAACTATTACAAGAGGACGGATTCAAATGGTGGTAGGAAACGAATACCTTTAAAAATGCAAGGAGAAAATCTCCCGGTAGAAGAATCAAGTTCGATACAGAGGGGATACCGTTTTTTTACAGAAGATGCAAAACATCTTAGATGAATGAGGTTCATGAATGTTCATTCTTCTAAAATGATTCAAGTGGATATTCGTATCGCGTCCTATATGTCAACGATGAAAAGATGTGGTATATACTCAAAATATAGTGATGTCGGGAGGGATCGAGACATGAAGGCAAGAATAGCCATCAATGGCTTTGGGAGAATCGGGAGACTCGTTTTCCGTAAAGCCATATTGGAGAAAACTCTTGATGTAGTGGCAATCAATGCAAATTATCCTGCCGAAACCTTAGCGCACTTAATCAAATATGATACTAGCCATGGAAAATTCGAGGGAGATGTAGTTCCGGCCGATCAAGCCTTAATTGTGAATGGGCACCGCATCCAGTTATTAAGTAGTATGGATCCTAGAGACCTTCCATGGGAACAGCTTAATATAGATATCGTAGTTGAAGCTACAGGGAAATTTAATGCTAGGGAAAAAGCAGCTTTTCATCTAGATGCAGGGGCTAAGAAAGTTATTTTAACGGCTCCTGGAGGAAATGCAGATGTGACCATCGTGATGGGTGTGAACGAACATGATTTAGAAATAGATAAACATTTTATCATCTCTAATGCTTCATGTACCACAAATTGCCTTGCACCTGTAGTAAAGGTACTGGATGACCAGTTTGGCATTGAAAATGGGTTAATGACGACCGTTCATTCGTATACAAATGATCAAAAAAATCTTGATAACCCTCATAAAGATTTACGACGTGCCCGTGCCTGTGGTCAGAGCATTATTCCAACTACTACCGGTGCTGCAAAAGCACTTTCTCTTGTGTTGCCACAATTAAAAGGTAAAATGCATGGTATCGCCCTTCGAGTCCCTACTCCTAATGTCTCACTTGTGGATATCGTAGTTGACTTGAAACGAGATGTAACCATTAATGAGATCAATGAGTCCTTTCGTACAGCTGCGATTGGCTCTTTACATGGGATTTTGGAGTTCACGACAGAACCGTTAGTCTCTATTGATTTTAATTCAAATCCCCACTCAGCTATTATTGATGGGCTATCTACCATGGTTATAGGTGAAAGAAAAGTGAAGGTATTAGCATGGTATGATAATGAATGGGGGTATTCAAACAGAGTCGTAGAGCTTGTCAAATTTGTTGCAAAGGAATCAGGAACTTTATCAAAAACCGAGGCTGGATAGGTTGAAAGAAGATATTGATCGTATAGTCAGTTCTTACAGTAGTAAGGACTGACTCATAATTTTCTTATGTTTGTAAAATTCGAGGAATAGAAATAAGAAGAATAACCCATTGTTGACTGGGCCTAATCATTTATTTCATCTTATGAACCAGTGACTCATCAACATTCCCTCGAACACTATATTTTTAGATACTAATTGATTATAAAGTGCGTACTTACTTATATAAATGATAGGTGTTATAATATAACGCATACAACCATCTGGAATATTCAAAATATTAAGAAAATAATGGTGTATTTAGTGATAAATGCTTTCCTTCGTGTTTTTATAATTAAAATTTAGAACAGGAGAATGCTATCATGGAGAAGAAATATTGTATTCACTGCAAAACACTTTATACAAAAGTAACGATTTGTTATGTGTGTGGAAAAAGTGATTTCCAGGAAATAAAAATTGATGTTCAACGTCAATCGCAATCAGAAATAAAAGGATAACTCCATTCATAGTAATCTCGCAGGGATTGGGTGAAGTTTGCAAGATTATCAAAGTTTTTTTAAAATAGAAATGATGGAGTGATTGTGGGAATATGTAGTTTACCCGAATGATCATTTATATGAAACAAAGGATTCATTGACTGGCTGTCAAGAATTCGGAAAGCTATAAAAAGTAATGGAGTAGAGCTGTTTAGAAAATAAAAAAGAAAGCGTTTTCTTTTGAGCTTATTATGGAAAGGAGATCGGTATATGGGAACAATTATTTGTAGAAACTGCAATGAAATCATTGAAAACTATGAGGATGAAAAGGTGAGTGTTCTTTATTCACAATGTGGGAAATGTCTAGAAGATTCCACTGAAGAGTAGAAGATTGGATACTAGCAAACACAGGAACATTTTATAGACCGTTGTAATTGGTTAATAGTCATTTATATGTTGTTTTTCTTTAAAGTATATTTATTATACTATGTGATAAAAAAGTGCATACTTTATTTTCAGAAAATTAAAAACTATAATAAAATATAGATCAAACGAACCACAAAAAATAATAAGGGGTGAAACATCACAGATCTTCAATTAGCAAAGACATTGTCTACTGTGTTGATATGAATGAGCTAAACTGAAAGGCTGGAAAAGAGGTGAAAAAACTAGTAGAGCGGAACCTTGGATCTCAAGAAGAAGTCCGGAAATAAGAGTCTTTTCATGAAATGTATGCGTTATCAAATACTGAAATACAGACATCTTCATCTAGTTTTTTTACGAAAAGTTAGCAGTTTTGTTCATTTTAGGAGGGATGCATATGTTACTAGTGATAAGCACATTACTAGTAATCATCTATACAATTATCTGTATTATAAATATTTATAAGTATAAAGACCAGTTAAAAAATATGACAGGTATGACGGTTGTCATGGTATTAGTGATGGCTAGTGGTTTAGTAATCGGCTTAATTGCGGGAATCGCATTACAAGGGGATTTAACACTTTCTACAATTATAGCGATGAGTTTAAGTATTGTAGTGGGAATTATAGCAGGAAGAGCCATTAACCTTCTTACCCTTGTGGAAGGAACCGCGGCTGGACTAATGGGTGGAATGATGGGAGCGATGCTAGGAGAAATGTTGCCTTCCGATCGTTATACTCTCATGCTGGCATTCACAGATGTTCTTTTTATGATCGGTGTTCTATTCATAATTCTCTTAATCAATTCTGAATTAAAACGTGTTAAACAATCCATTTCTTTTTATCCCCGTACTGTTTCATGGATCGTAACATTAGTCATTTCTACCGTCATTATACTTACTTTTGCGCAATTCGAAACAAAGCCTGTACTTAGCGATTCTGATGTGAATGAAGGGCATCTTCACCATCATAAATAGATAAAGTTCATAGATATGGTACCTATAGAGGGAAATAGAATGTATGAACGATGATTTAGTACAAATGTAAATTAAACGATCATGATGAGGCGGAAATTATCAATATTTAATAGTTTCCTATTAAGGCCTCATTGAAAGTATTGAATTCAGAATAATCTAATAATTCGGTAAAAATGAGCTCATTTCTTTTCTAGAATCGGTGATAATGGCATCTCATTCCAAGTAACATTGTTCAACCCATTTCAATTATGTGTAATTTTTAGGGATTCTTTACTTATTCCAATTCTACAAAACTTTATAAAAATCTTCAGATAATTGTGAGATGTAGAGGCTGATGATGTGATCAAATTTTTTGGTAGGCTGTTTTCAGATACTTACTATAAGTAGCCAGTTGAATGAAACATATTTAAGGCTTAAGTGAAAAAATCATTCTTGGAATTGCTTATTTTGGACAATAATTTATTGGGGGTTTTTTTATGAGTGATAATTTGGAGTTGAAAAAAGTTTTGGGGCCGATACAAATATGGGGATTAGGAGTAGGGATCGTTATTTCAGGTTCGTATTTTGGCTGGAATTATGGCTTAGCTGAATCTGGCTATATCGGCATGTTAATTGCTACAGCCATAATCGGTGTGATGTATGTGACGTTGTGCTTGTCGCTTTCTGAGTTATCTACAACGATGCCGCACGCTGGAGGAGCCTATGCTTTTACTCGGAGAGCGATGGGCCCATTAGCCGGGTTTATAACAGGTGTAGGTGTTACTTTGGAGTTTGCAGTAGGTACAGCCGTGTTTACCTCGGGTGCTGGTTATTACGTGAATTTTCTAATTCCTGAAATCCATCCTATTCTTGCAGCAGCTGTATTATATGTATTTTTCTTTATTGTACATATATTGGGTGTAAATGAATATGCCACCATTGAGATGATCCTTGTTACGATATCCGTTGGTGTTGTCCTCCTTTTCTCTTTTTATGGGATGCCGCATATAAGTGCTGAGAGGCTATTTGGGGGAGACCTTATTCCGGGAGGCATTTCTGGTATTTGGGCAGCTCTTCCTTATGCAATGTGGTTGTACATCTGTATGGAGATGTTACCGATGCTATCAGAAGAATGTCGTGATCCCGTTAAAGATATGCCGAAAGGGATTATGAGAGCTATTTTTACACTAGTTATCCTTGCCATCCTTGTAGTCACAGTTACTGTAGGTCTCGGAGGAGCTACGGGCACGTCTGTTGAAGAAAATCCTCTTTCTTACGCGATTGCAACCGGTGTTAATGAAAATTCGTGGTTAATTAGTGTTCTTTCAGTTGTTGGTCTTTTCGGGATGTTGTCAAGCTTAGCAGGCGCAATCTTGGCTTATTCAAGACAAACATTCGCTTTGGCAAGAGCTGGTTACTTCCCTAAATTTTTATCTAAATTAAGCGAAAAACGCCGTACTCCTTATATGGCGATTCTTGTTCCAGGGGTAATAGGTTTTGTTTTTGTACTTATGTTTAATCCAGATCGATTAATTTTAATTGCCACGTTTGGGGCATTAGTTTCATACGTCATGATGAATTTATCACTCATGATTCTACGTAAAAAAGAACCGAATCTTGCACGCCCATATAAAGCTCCATTTTATCCAGTCGTACCGATCGTATCTATTATCATCAGTATCATAGCTTTGTTTTCAAGTATTTTTAAAGATCCTACCTTCTTCTTTATTAACGTATCCATTTTTGCTGCAGCCGTAATTTATTACTTTGTTTGGGCAAAGCATCGTATTAACAAGGATGCTCCTGAAGAACGATTCGCTATGGAAGAAATAAAAGCAAAAGAAGAAGTTGCGGTAGATGTAGAAGTAGAGGCAAAGGAAAAAGCGAAAGAAGAAGTTACAGTATAAATTAGAGTAAGATAACGTAATTTGAGCTTATAGGCCAACCACCTCTCTGAAATAATTGTGGCAGTGATTTTTCTACTAGTATCAAGGAACAATCGGATAGTCAGACCTATTCTATCCATTTTACTAAAGCATCTATCCTAAGTATGGATAGATGCTATTTTGTATGCAAAAAGCATATAACTACCTGATAAGACTATGATTACTTTGAACAAATTAAATTTAAACATGTTAAAAATAGAAAATCGTATATTGATAAATTTTAGGTATAAAAGAATGATAACTTGGAGAATATGAGGATAGAAGAAAATATCAATAAGAGGGGAAATAAACATGATTATAACAAAACTTGTATTTTATGGATGTGAATGGAGGGAACCTTGATTTAACCTCTCCCAAATTATATATTCTAACTTTTTTAATCATACTTATTTTAGATCAGTTTGAATATATGATTACACAGTAGAACTGTGGCTATTTAAAGTAATCATAAAGGCAAGTGAATTTATGTCAGCCAACCTTAAACAATTAAAAAATTAATATTCTGTGAGTTACTCAATTATAATGGAAACAAGGGGAAGGAGTTGGTTGTATATCGAGATGCAATGGGCTGTGATACCACTTAAGCTTGACGCGATGTCCGGAGAAGACCATAGATAGGGCAATCGCCAGCGTTGATGACGATTCAGCTTCTAACAGAAATAGAAACGAATAGGCGTTCGATATAAAGTACATGTGATTAGGTAGCTTATTAGTTGTAAAATTCAATTGTAAGCGTTATCATAATAATAATAGGAGTTATATTACAGGTGAACTAGTAGGGGAAATGTCCAGTGTAACAGGTTGAAGTTTTAAGATTTGTGCATCACAGTTTGTCATCAAACCTTAAGTTTGAACTATTCTTCACTTAATTGTCTATGGGAAATTTGAAGTGAGGGTCCTACGAACACCACTAGTTTCGATAAAAAACTAATAATCTATGCTATGCCTTGCTAAAATGTAGAATAGAATAGAAAAAGGTGAAGGAGCTGTTGCATATGGAAAAGCAATTGCCTAGAACTTTGTTAGAACCCGAAGTGACTGCTGAGATGATTTTAGAAAGAGCCATTCTTGATTTCCGAAAAAAGACAATAGAAAAGGCAATCGATCACTCATTGAAAACCCGAAATAAGGAAGAGTTTATACGTTTAACGGAAGAATTAAAAAATATTAATTAATACGGTTGGTACAACTCAGATTCTAACTGTACCTTATAAAATGAACAGTCTAAAACAACAAATCCATTCCTATGTAGAAACCGATTAGTCGCGTATGCAATAGTAAATAATGCTTTTATAAAACTTTATTTCAATTTAACAGTTGAATCCATTCTAGAGGTAAGATATATGGAAAATGCAGTGAGGGAGCCAATTCTCACTGCATTTTTTTAGTTAATTTTTGCTGTTCTTAGCATCAGGTTGTGACACGCTAAAATAATCACTACCAACGTCGCTTCGGTTTGCTATGCAATAATTTCACAAATTGATAAACAATATTATAAAAATTCAGAATTTTCATTATAATTAGTAATTTTGTATTTACATTCTTCAAAAATGCTAATATAATTAATCACAATAATTAAATAATCATGATTATAAAAATGGAGAGTACAGTGAGTTGGAAGGAAATGTGAAGAGACAGGTTTAAAAGGAACTTTTATTGTAATTAGACATTCCAAAGTTTCATTCAAAATGCCCCTTAATCAAAAGGATGCATCTTGATTACTAGCAATAAAAATTTTGGAAACGCTTTCGCGGGAGGGGGTAAGTCCATTTTCAAACCGGGACAGCGTACAACCATTACTCAGCAACGACTTTAATCAATGAAAAGGAGGAGTTAAAGTGAGTAAAAAGGGAGCAAGCGTAAATAGTGTATTTTATGTTTCAGTCCTACTAACGGGTGCTTTTATTATTTGGGGTATTTTTTTTACAGAGAATCTCTCAGCTGTTACCAATACTATTTTCAATGGGACTATTGAGTACTTAGGGTGGATATATCTTGCTGCGGCTCTGTTTTTTGTACTATTTTCTGTATATTTATTGCTCTCTAAATATGGTCATATTAGGCTGGGAAAGGAAACGGACAAGCCTGAATTCAAGACAATATCTTGGTTAGCGATGTTATTTGCTGCGGGAACGGGAGTAGGTATTCTCTTTTGGAGTGTTGCAGAGCCTGTATTTCATTATACGAATCCTCCTTCTGGAGAAGGTTATACAGAAGCAGCAGCTAATTTAGGGTTGAAGTATTCATTTTTTCATTGGGGGATCCACCCCTGGGCGATCTACACTGTTATTGGTTTGTCTCTTGCTTTTTTTCAATTCAACAAAAAATTACCTGCATTAGTTAGTTCTGCTTTTTACCCTCTTTTAAAAGAAAAAATTCATGGTCCGATTGGAAAAACCATTGATATCCTTGCTGTTTTTGCCACTGTTTTTGGCATAGCAACTTCACTTGGTTTAGGAGCGATGCAAGTTTCAGGTGGGCTTCATTCCTTATTTGGAATTCCAAATACAATTATCGTTCAAATCACCGTTATTGCCGTTGCAACGATATTGTACTTAATTTCTGTAACCACTGGAATAGAAAGAGGGCTTCAATACTTATCGAATACTGCCGCGGTCCTATCGTTCTTGATTGTGTTATTAGTTTTAGTCATGGGCCCCACTTTTACCATTTTTAAAGTATTTTTTAATACGATGGGTGAATATGTGGATGATTTCATCAAAATGAGTTTAAACTCCAAACCTTTTGGAGATAGCAAATGGAATGGGAGTTGGACCTTATTCTATTGGGCATGGTGGATTGCATGGGCCCCTTTTGTAGGCCTATTTATTGCTAGAATATCGAAGGGAAGAACGATCAGGGAGTTTGTTATAGGGGTTTTATTCGTCCCTGCACTTGGAACATTTGCTTGGCTCTCAATTTTTGGAGGGGCAGCTCTCCATATTATCCATAACTTAGGTCAAAAGGAATTAGCACAACAAGTTATTTCAAATGTGGAATTATCAATGTTTAGTTTCTTTGATTACCTTCCAGCAAGTTCTGTTTTATACATCGTAGGCTTTGCAGTGGTGATTATTTATTATATAACGGTAGCTGATTCATCCACTTTTGTGTTGGGGATGCTTAGTGAAAGTGGCAATTTAAATCCCTCTACCAGAATTAAAATAACATGGGGATTTATCCAGTCAATGGTTGCAGCTGTTTTACTTTTAGCAGGGGGCTTGGAGGTACTTCAAACGGCCTCCATTGCAGCAGCATTCCCTTTTGCGATTATTATGGTTTTCATGAGTTGGTCTTTATATAAAGCATTAAAGGATGAGATAAAAGAAGAAAAAATCCCAGAATCTAAGGAAAAAATTTCTTAAGAAGCAACTTCTTTGAAGATTCAATATGTGCGAAATGGAAGTACCACGTCACTTTATGTTCTTTGGTGTTCCATCCATTTAAATATAAACCGTTTCAAGGAAGCTGTCCGTTAGAACAAAAAAACTCCTTATAATAAAGTCTAGTAGCCTTGTTTACCTCTCCAATAATAAGGAGCTAGCCTATGACTAGAAGAAAATCTCGTTTTGTGAAAATTGGCGCAGGGCGGCTTTGTTTAAAAAACTAAAAATTCGGTTTTTTAGAAGGTGGGTGAAAATTTGAAAGTCCAAACAGAAAAAAACAAAGAAACGCAAATGGTCCGCATGATGTCTTATTTTATTAACGCAACTGCTGAGATTATCGATAAAGAAGGGTTTGATCAAATTACGATAAGGAAGATCGCTGATTTAGCTGGATATAATAGTGCAACGATTTATAACTATTTTGAAGACTTATCTCACCTCATTTTCTTTGCTTCTATGAGCTATGTAAAAAAATATACCGATGCTTTATCACAATATATGGAGAAAGCGAGAACGCCTTTAGAAAGATATTTTTTGATTTGGGAATGTTTTTGTAAATATTCTTTTGAATCACCAAAAATCTACTATGCGGTTTTCTCGGCTAATTTAGGTACCCATCCGATCAACATGACCAAGTATTATCAATATTCGCCAACCGATTTGGTAGCATTTCCAGAGGATATAAAGCCCATGCTTTTAGAAGCTAATTTATCGAAGAGAACACTAATTGCCTTTAACCAGTGTATCAAAGAAGGGTACATTCAAGAAACCGATGCTGAACAAATCGCAGAACGTCATTATTTAATCTGGCAAGGTATGCTTACGCTGTTCATCAATAACAGATCTACCTATTCAATCGATGAAGCAACAGAAATCACTGTCAATCATATTCGTCATACCACGCATTTAAAAGCTAATCTATAGCTCTATGACTTCTTGTTTCAATGAATGTGAAAAGAATGTTCTCTTCCCTTTGTATTTTCAAAAAATGAAGAGAGTAAGCGAAGGTTCTAGACAGATGCAATGAAAGCACGTAATACAAACTGTTTGATTGTTTCTCCTTTTGAGATCTTGGCAATGAAGTTTACTATACACAATGATCAATCAAATACTGTCCAGTTGAAAAATCGTGTTGTTATTGCTTATAAAAACTTCGTTGAAATTCAGCGAGGTTTCCTCTTTTATTAATCTTTTCTGTAATGTGTTATGTGATAAATCATAGCTCAGCTCTCTGCATCTGAAAAAGTCATTTTTCAGCACTCTTTTGATTGATCTCTATTTGTTAGTCCGACATTTTTGGGGTGAAAGCCTTGGTTATAAGGAATGCGGAAAGTAATAAAACCAATCTAATTTCTTCTCGAAAAAGGTTTATAAATCTTTGAAAAGGATTTACCAATAGTTAATTAAAGCTTAAATATACTAAATATTATTAATTTTTTAAAAATTGTAAAAATTAGTATTTACATTATTAATGGAGATTGATATCATAATTATAAATTAATCATGATTACGAAATGAGGTTGATGAAGAAAATTTTTTTAGAAATGGTGCATTAATAATAATTGAATATGGTGTGAATTAAGATCTTTAATTTTGATTATTGTAAACGATTTCAAAGTGTAAGGGTGGGAGTCCGTCAAGCTACTTTTCACGGGAGTATTGGTAGATAGGGAAATTGATCACCTAAAAAATGATAAGGACAGCGACAATATTGATGATAAGTGAACTAGAGGGAGTGGAATGCATGGAGAAAAAGAAAATTGTCATCATAGGTGCAGGAATTGTTGGTTGTAGCACTGCCTATTTTTTAAACAAAATGGGACAACGAAATATTACAGTCATTGAACAAGGTCCATTATTTGAAACAGGGGGATCAACTTCACATGCTCCAGGACTTGTATTTCAGCTAAGTACTTCAAAATTGCTTACAACATTGGCTAACCAAACAGTGGAAACTTTTAAAGAGCTAAGCGATGAAAAACTACCTTCATTCTATTCAGTAGGTGGTCTTGAAGTGGCTACTACACTGGAACGATTAGAGGAATTGAAACGAAAAGCAGGGTTTGCAAAATCCTGGGGGATGGAAGCGTTTGTTATTTCTCCAGAGGAATGTGTTCAAAAATCCCCGCTGCTAAACAAAGAAAAGATTTACGGTGGTCTGTTTATACCGACAGATGGAATTGCCAAACCACTTCGTGCAATTGATAAGATGACTAGCTTTTCTAGATCTTGCGGTACTGAGTTTTACGGCAATACAGAAGTAACAGATATTGAGGTTGTGGCTGGTGAAGTAAAAGCAGTTGAAACAAGTGCTGGAAGATTTGAAGCTGACTTGATCATCTGCTGTGCCGGATTCTGGGGACCTAAGATAGGGGAAATGGTCGGAGTCACGATCCCTCTTCAACCAATCGCTCATCAATATATCTATTCGAATGATTTAGAAGAACTAGCTGGCGCAACAGAAGAAGTTGCTACGCCGATTCTCCGCGACCAAGATAGTGCGATGTATTTTCGTCAATTGTTCAATGGAATCGGAATTGGCTCTTATCAACATGAAGCATTGCCTGTTGAGGTAAGTGAAATCGCAAAATATGGTGAAACGAAAGAAATGCCATCCGTTAAACCGTTTACACCAGAACATTTTGAAAAGCCATGGCAGGATGCTAAAGAACTCCTTCCTGGTTTAAAACAAGCTGGCTGGAATAGAGGAATAAACGGAATCTTCTCATTTACACCTGACGGGATGCCGTTACTTGGTGAATCACAAAAAGTCCGCGGTTTTTGGGTGGCGGAAGCAATTTGGGTAACTCATTCTGCAGGTGTTGGTAAACAAATGGCTGAATGGATTGTCAATGGTGCGCCAACCCTTGATTTGGAGCTGGGTGATATTAATCGCTTTGACAAATACGCACAAAGTCCGGCTTATTATAAACCGCGTTCGATAGAAAATTATGAAAAAGTATACGATATACATCATCCATTTATGCCGCCGGAATCATCGCGCAATATGCGAGTGAGTCCATATTATATGCGACAGCAAACTTTAGGGGCTTATTTTAACGAAAAATCTGGCTGGGAGCAACCGCAATGGTATGAAGCGAATGATTCGCTTGTTGCAGATTATGAAACAAACATTTTGCAGCGAGAAGGATGGGCAGCTAAATATTGGTCGCCAATTATTGAAGCTGAACAACTTCATACACGTCAATATGCTGGACTTTATGATGGAACAGCAGCGAAGAAACGGTTGGAAATAAGTGGTGAAGGATCGCTTGAGTTTTTACAACAATTGACAACAAGTAACATCGATATTGCAATTGGGCATGTAACGAGTACATTGATGTTGCATGAACTAGCAGGTATAAAAGATGAAATAAAAGTGATTCGTACAAGCCCCTCAACGTTCTTTGTTATTTGTACAGGAGCAGTTGAAGCAAGCTGGATTAAAAAACATGTACCCGTATCCAGCAAGGTTGTAGTCCAAGATCTAACAGCCGGAATGTGTGCACTAGGTATCATAGGTGTTAAAGCGAGTGAAATTATGCAAACCCTTAACCCACAGATTTTCTCAAGCAGTAATTGGGAGGTTGGGCAATCAAAAGAAGTATATATTAGAAATGCCCCCGTCCTCGCTGTGTACGATTCCTTTGCCGGTACGGAAAGCTGGGAGTTTTTCACGACATTTGATCAAGGATTACAGCTATGGGATGCATTATTTGAAGCAGGACGCGAACATCATCTAATTCCTGTAGGTGACCGGGCCCTTGAAAATATGCGAATTGAATCACTTACATTAAGAAGCGGCAAAGACTTTTGGAGTGAACATGACCCATATGAAGTGGGACTCGATCAGATGGTCGAACTTAATAAACCAACATTCATTGGGAAAGATGCATTGCTTGACCGTAAAGAAAAGGGTCCTAACCTATTATTAACGACTTTATTGCTGGAAGATCCGTCGATGGTTGTAATGGGGTATGAACCCGTAATTACTAAAGGAAAAGTAGCTGGTTTTGTAACAAGTGCTGGATATGAATACAGCATAGGCAAGGGAATTGTGTATGCGCTGTTATCCCCGGAAGCGGTAAATGGGGAGAGTGAATTAAGTATTGAATATTTTGGAAAACGCTACACAGCCCAGATTATGACCAAATCGACAGCGATTACTAGCTAATAAAGGTAATAGAGCTAGAAGAACTGACATCTCGAAAATGGTGTCATTGTCATAGATTTAGAAGATAAGGTATGTAGAGGCTAGTAGAGACTTAAGCTTGCTAGTGTTGTAGGAGAAATTTTAACAGTCTAAGTGAAAACACCATCCTCTGATTTCTTAAGCTAGAAGCGTTGTGCATAACAAGACAGCTTATACATGTTTTATAAATTTTTAAAAATATGAAGGAGGAATTATAGATGGTAATGGATCAAAGTGTTGTAACAGAAAAAGGTGGAATCAAATCTACATTAAAGGGAGAATTATATACATCTCCTGAGATTTTTGAACTAGAGAAAAAGAATATTTTTGGAGAATCATGGCTTTTTGTCGGCCACTATGAATATGAGGTAGCAGAGCCAGGACATTATATCACAACTAGACTTAATGGTGAAAACATTCTAATTACTAGAGGTAAAGACCGTATATTGCGTGCATTCATCAATGCATGCCGCCACCGCGGGGCAACGCTCTGCCAGGAGCATTCCGGGAAGGCAGGGGTATTCCGCTGTCCTTACCACTCTTGGAGCTATGGGCTTGATGGTTCTTTAGCCGGAGTTCCTAAATCAAGTGGATGCCGTGAAGAGTTAGTAAATAATGATAATTACGGCTTAGAAAAAGTACATCTTGCAACATGGCATGGTATGATTTGGCTGAATTTTTCAGAAAATCCAAAGGCTGTTGAGGAACAATTAGATACACAGATTATGGAGCGTTTTGGTGAGCTTGAGACATTGGCTAGATACGAAATTCAAGACTTAAAAGTCGCTCATCGTAAAGAGTATGTTGTGAAGGCAAACTGGAAGCTCATTGTAGAAAACTTCCAGGAATGTTACCATTGTTCGGCGATTCATCCTGAATTAACAGCGGCTTTTCCTGAATTCAAATCAGGTGTCGGTACGCAAAATCAAGTGGGTCTAGGGGCAAATTTAAATGAAAGTCTAGATTCTTTCTCCATAAGTGGGAAAGGCGTTCGTCCGATGTTAAAAGGATTGCTTCCAGAAGATGACCGTATCTATTACGGCATGACGATTACTCCTCATGTATTCATTAACTTAACACCGGATCATATCATTATTCACCATATCATTCCGATTGGTACAGACAGATCCATTGTCATTTGTGATTGGCTGTTTGATCCAGAAGAAATGGCAAAACCAGATTTTGAACCAATGGATGCGGTTGAACTATTCCATCGCGTAAATGAACAGGACTTCGAAGCATGTCAATGGTGTCAAGATAACATGGGATCAAAAGCATATAGAAACGGTGGAATCTTAGTTCCAATTGAAAATCATGTTTCTAAATTTTATAACTATGTTTTAGAAGCTGTTGGTATGAAAACCATATAACTGATTTCGGCACCTGCTAGATGGAAGAATCACTTCAGATGAGGGGACAACTAATTCATACTCATCATTAAAAAAATACAAATAACGTACTTGATTGATATAGCCAAGCCCCTTGGGATATAAGGCTTGGCTAATTTGCTTATGCCTAAAAAGCTGCATACTATGCGGGTTTGCGATCCGCAGTATTTTTCCTTTGGTAAATACAATTGTTTTGATGTAGACTCGTAGTTTCATATTAAAAATAAGGATTAGAGTACCTTACGGGGAGTGAATGGAATGTCCCAAAATGATCAAATATTTGACCTTACCATCATTGGCGGGGGACCGATTGGATTATTTACCGCCTTTTATGGAGGGATGCGTCAATGTAAAGTAAAAATAATTGAGAGCCTTCCACAATTAGGCGGGCAACTTTCAGCTTTATACCCAGAAAAGTACATTTATGATGTGGCTGGATTTCCTAAAATTCTTGCACAAGATTTAGTTAATAATTTAAAAGAACAAATGGGGAAATTTGAGCAAACTATTGCGCATGAACAATCTGTCGAAGAAGTTGAAAAGCAGGAAGACGGGACGTTTAAATTAACAACAAATAGCGAAGTTCACTATACAAAAGCCATTATTATTACGGCGGGAAACGGCGCATTCCAACCTCGTAGGCTTGAACTTGATGAAGCTATTAAATATGAAAAAGCGAATCTTCATTATTTTATAGATGATTTAAATAAATTTGCTGGCAAACGAGTTGCGATCACAGGTGGCGGAGATTCAGCAGTCGATTGGGCATTAATGTTAGAACCTATTGCTGAAAAAGTAACACTTATCCATCGCCGCGATAAATTCCGTGCACATGAACATAGTGTTGAGCTACTAAGGAATTCAAGGGTAGAGGTTCTGACCCCTTTTGTCCCTGTTGAACTTATTGGCGATGAAAAAATTAATCAAATAGTTTTAGAAGAAGTAAAAGGTGAGCGGATGGAAATAATTGATATTGATGATTTAATTGTCAATTTTGGCTTCGTTTCTTCTCTTGGTCCAATAAAAAATTGGGGCCTTGAAATTGAGAAAAACTCTATTGTTGTTAATTCGAAAATGGAAACGAATATTGAAGGGATATATGCTGCTGGTGATATATGCACATATAGTGGAAAAGTAAAACTCATTGCGAGCGGATTTGGTGAAGCACCAACTGCAGTCAATAATGCGAAAGCCTATATTGATCCTAAAGCTAAATTACAACCAGGCCACAGTACCTCAATGAATTTGGAGAAAACGGATGTAGTGGTAACTAGTTAATTTTCTTTGCAGGAGGGGTATATGAATGGCCAAATACACAATGGTTGATCAGGAAACATGCATCGCCTGTGGAACCTGTGGAGCATGTGCTCCTGACATCTATGATTATGATGAAGAAGGGATTGCTTATGTAACATTGGATGATAATGGAGGGGTGGTTGAAATTCCTGATGATCTTCATGAAGATATACAAGATGCATTGGAAAGCTGCCCATCAGGATCTATCAAAGTTGCTGAAGAACCGTTTAACGGTGACGCGAATAAATTTGAATAAACTATTGAACATAGGAATCCCCCACTTAGCTAATCTTTGCTGTGGGGGATTCCTATGTAAGTTTGCCATTGCTTATATGTTAAAAGAGTAGATGCAGCCACTCTTATTTAGCAAATTTAGCAAATTACTGCTAATGGTTCATGATTAAGCTAGTATAGAAGGGTGTTGGCTATGATTCGATTACGAAAACATTCAATTCTAATCACTGTCATTTATGTGTTCATTTACTACATATGGATGTTGCTGTGGCCGGAGATGAAATTAATTGGCGGAATTATAGCAATTACAGGTCCTTTGCTTGCCATTTTATTTATAGGAAGCTCTTTACGAAGAATACAAGAAAAAGAGGAGAAAAACTTCTGGGTTATTATATGCATCGGGTGTATTAATTATTTTATTGCGGAGTTAATATGGCGCTACCGTGTATCTTATTTAGAAATGGCTGATCCATTTCCCGGATGGGCAAATTTATTTTATAACTTATTTGTTTTTATATATAGTATCGCTGTTTTTTATAAAGTATTTGCCAAAAGGAAAAAATACCGAACGATTCAAGTGTTTTTTGACTCATTTATCATTATGACTGTCTTAACAACAATAAGTTGGGTTTATTTTTTAAGTCCGCTATTACCTGATACAACTACCTCAACTTTTGAACTAGTCATTGCATTAAGTTATCCAGTCGCTGTTTTAGGCGTATTATTCGGTATTGTTTTGCTTTTTCTTACTTCTATGCCATTGTTTCCACCGGTTTTTTTAACTTTAAATACTATAGGAATTACTGTTTATACAATTGTAGAATCCTATTATGTATATCAAGCGATCTATCATACGTATAATGGATACTTTACATTCTTAACCCCCATATGGAACATTTGTATTTTGTTAATAGGTCTTTCCAGTTTTTTTAGTAAAGAAGTCAACGATGTTCCTCGAAAAGAAACTAATCTATCAAAATTATTTTATATAAGTCGAACGATACTGCCATTCTTGAGTTTAATTGTCTTGCTTTTTCTTACAATCATTAAAAAGGAAGCAATCTTAAGTTATTTTATCGGTGGAGCAGTTCTTCTACTATTAATTGTTATTCGGCAGATCATTACCATTTTCGAAAATGAAACATTGGTTCGTAAACTCAAAGAACGAACAGCAGAACTGGAGATTACACAGCATGAATTACTTGAATTAAAAGAAGTCGCAGAGGAACAGAGCTGGCTAAAAACGAAAATTGCTGATATCGCTACTATGTATCCTGGAATAGGTGATTTAGAGACTTTAGCACATCTTTTTATTACAAAGGTCACTCCTATGGTAGGGGCAAATTATGGTGTCTTCTATATTAAGCAAGGCAATGGGGATGAAGAGAGGTTTCAGAAGCTTGCTTCTTATGCCTATAATCAAGCAGGAATTGGTGCTGAGAGCTTTCGTTTAGGGGAAGGGTTGGTTGGACAGTGTGCAGTAGAGAATCGCATGATATCGCTCAATCAAGTTCCTGAAAATTATATAAAAATTACTTCTGGTCTTGGTTCGACACCACCATCAAATGTGCTCATCATTCCAGCGGAATTTCAAGGAGAAGTATTGGCTGTTATTGAGTTGGCATCATTTGAATTGTTTACTGACCCAGAACGAATGTTGTTAAAAGAGGTAATGAGTAATCTCGGCATCAACATAGAAAGTATAATAAGAAATATGGAGGTAGAAAAGCTTCTTCAAGAATCACAGGCTTTAACAGAAGAACTGCAGACCCAATCTGAAGAACTTCAATCACAACAAGAGGAGTTACGAACAGTTAATGAACAACTCCAAGTGCAAAATGAAAACTCTGAACAGAAGACAAGGGAATTAGAGAAAGTAAAAGGAATACTTGAAGAAAAAGCACAGCAATTAATTATAAGTTCACAATATAAATCAGAGTTTTTAGCCAATATGTCCCATGAGCTCAGAACCCCTCTTAATAGCTTATTAATTCTAGCTCAACTGCTGGCTGATAATGATGATGGTAATTTTACGTCAAAACAGGTGGAATATGCGAGAACCATTTTCTCATCAGGCAATGATTTACTATATTTAATCAATGATATATTAGACATTGCAAAAGTTGAAGCAGGAAAAACGGAAGTTATTTTTAAAGATGTAAAACTTAGTGATGTGAAGGAATTTGTAAATGCACAGTTTATCCCTGTTGCCCGCAAGAAGAAAATTAAATTCAACGTTCAAGTTGATGCTGATGTACCGGAGATGATTAAAACTGATAGCAAGCGCTTACAGCAAATTTTGAAGAATTTATTATCCAATGCATTTAAATTTACTGAGTATGGTGCTATATCTCTAGCAATTCAAAAAGTTGAAAAAGGAAGTATTTATACAAATGCAAATATAGAATTTGCATTTTCCGTTAAGGATACAGGAATTGGTATTGCAGCGGAAAATCAGAATATTATCTTTGATGCATTTAAACAAGCGGATGGAATAATCAGCCGAAAATATGGCGGAACAGGATTAGGGCTTTCAATTAGCCGGGAACTCGCTCAATTATTAGGCGGTTTCATTGAAATTGATAGCGTCGAAGGAAAAGGTAGCACGTTTACCTTATATTTGCCAAATTATAAAAACTTGGAAAGTGCGGAGTTATCCATCTCAGAAGCAGAAGTTGCATCAGGGATTTTTGAAGAATCAGTTCTTGAATCTGCTGCAACTGTTGAGTTTCCATTACAAACTGATGATCCGAAACAGATGCTTGGTAAGAAGGAATTGCTAGAAGGGAAGAAATTATTAGTAGTAGACGACGATATGCGAAATATATTTGTGTTAACGACAGCACTGGAGAGTTTTCAAGTGGAGGTGTTGTTTGCAGAAAACGGAAATGAAGGGATTGCAGTTTTACAAGAAAACGCCGATATTGATCTCGTTCTGATGGATATTATGATGCCTGAGATGGATGGGTTTGAAGCGATACAATATATCCGCCAAATCCCTAAGTTTCAAAACATCCCCATTATTGCCCTTACAGCAAAGGCAATGAAATATGATCGACAACAGTGTATAGAGGCAGGCGCTTCAGATTATATTAGTAAACCAGTAAACTTAGAACAGCTATTCTCAATTATGAGGGTGTGGCTATATAGATAAGCAAATGTTGATTATAGCTTTATAATATCAATTTAAACGGAAAAACGGATGCAAAATTATCTTTTGCATCCGTTTCGCCGTTTGGAAAATGAATAGATTCTACTCTAAATTCGCATGGCGTCCGTACATTTTGTCAGAATCCATACCCTTTTTCTCCATAAAGCGAAGAATGATAGAATCATAGAATAATAGTAAGCTTTGTTCGAACAGAGAGCCCATTGGCTGAATCGATTTATTACCTGTATCGACACCAGATTTCGCTTGAGCCGGGATTTCAATCACGATATCCGCTAAATCCCCAATCGAAGAATTAGGGAAGATCGTCACTGCTGCGACAGTCGCTCCAATGCTCTTCGCTTTTTCTGCCATGGCAACCAGGCTTTTCGTTTCACCAGATCCGGAGCCGATGATAAAGATATCGCCTTCTTCCAGATTAGGTGTCACCGTTTCGCCGACAATATAGGGATCTAGCCCCATATGCATCATACGCATGACAAAACATCTAGCCATGAAGCCTGATCGGCCGGCTCCCGCTACAAATACTTTCTTCGCATTTAGAATACCATTTACGAGCTGTTCAGCTTCTTCATCACGAATCAATGCAGCTGTTCGTTGAAGCTCTTGCAACACGATTTCAGTGTATTCAGTTGTTTGCATAATTAAACAGTCACCGCTTCTTTGATTAAACGTTTCATTTCAGCAGCTACAGCCTTTTTATCTTCTTGGTTAGCGATACCGCCACCTACGATAACAAGGTCAGGGTTTGATTTAAGAACTTCAGGAAGTGTTTCTAATTTAATGCCACCTGCGATTGCAGTTTTTGCATTTTTTACAACGCTTTTAATTGTTTCAAGGTCTTTAAATGAGTTTTGGCCTTTTGCTTGTAGGTCGTAACCTGTATGTACACAAATATAGTCTACGCCCATTGCGTCAACTTCTTGCGCACGTTTAGCAAGATCTTTTACAGCGATTAAATCAATAAGAATCTTTTTACCTTGTTTTTTTGCTTCTGCAACTGCGCCTTTGATAGACTCATCTTCAGCTACAGCTAGAATAGTTACGATATCAGCGCCATTTTCAGCTGCTTTTAAAACTTCATAACCTGCTGCATCCATTGTTTTCATGTCAGCTAAAACTTGTAATTGAGGGAATGCTTCTTTCACAGCTTTTACAGCTTGAAGACCTTCAATTTTAACAACCGGTGTACCAATTTCTACGATATCAATGTAATCTTTAACTTCTTCCACCAATTTAATTGCTTCTTCAGTATTTACAAGGTCTAACGCCAATTGAAGTTCCATGAATAACCCACTCCTTAATATAGTTTGTAAATAATTGCTACTAAAGATAGTATATATTCTAACTTTCAAAAAACAAAGTACGCACTTTTTTATCATATAGTGTTAAAAAATATACTATTAAAGAAAAATGGGTAGGAGATAGGAGTTTTTAGTGATATTATGCGGTCATATGATTACCCTTTAAGAAAAGGAGCAAAAAAAAACCGTGTGTATAAGTTGCCGTTAGGATCGCACACGGTTATGAGATATCTTTCATTTGGTTGAAAGCGTTTAAGTGTTAGAGCATTTAGGTAATTTAAATCTCGTTGAAAGTACTTGAGTATGTGTTAGTTCTCTATTGTGTTTTTACAGTATTGGTCGTTTCCATATACTCTTTCCCCCAGCTATACATAGCTTCCAAAATAGGCATTAAGCTTTCTCCTTGTTCTGTAAGTGAGTATTCTACTTTGGGCGGGACTACAGCAAAAACTTCACGATGCACGATGAAATTATCTTCCAGTTCTCGCAATTGACTGACGAGCATTCTTGGAGAGATACCTGGCATGAGAGACCTTAGTTCATTAAAGCGTTTTTTTTCTTCTTTACCTAAGTGCCATAAAATCAACATCTTCCATTTTCCCCCGATAACAGAAAGGGTTAATTCTTTTTCACAGTTATACGACTTACCACAAAGCTCTATCATGTTTGTCACCTCCAATTTGGACAAAATATAAACCCGTCAATTCAGTTTAATCATGGACTTACCAGTTCAATACTTCTGGATGGGGATCATACATTCTATACAGGTGGGAAAATGATAGAAGAAGGTGAACGGTTCATTAAGAATGCCAGTGTGACGGTGTCACAATTCATATACAACCTGTTGTTTTAGGAGATAGAGAAAGTTGTCTTTGGGCGATAAATTAATAAAATTAAAATTAGAAAACTAGTAAAATGTCATTTTTTTGAACCCTGTAAAACTCCTACTGTTACCGCGTTTTTCCTTCTACCATTTTTTTTAAGAAAAGCCAAGGCTTTTTGAAAAAGGCACTTGGCAAATTCTGTAGCATGACTACTATTTGTTTCTAGCAAACAACAAAAAAAGTGTATACAATTTAGCATAGGTACGTACGTGTATGTACCACATAGGTTTGCTCCGACGGTACACTGCTAATCAACTTGTAAGAATTAAATGGCAGCTGAATTTACTCCATGCCGAATGGATTGAATGGCCTGACTACGATCTTGTTGATTATAAATAGCGGACCCAGCAACAAGAACATTGGCACCTGCTTCAACGCAAAGTCTGGCTGTTTCAGGATTTACGCCACCATCTACCTCGATTTCCACATCCAAGTTTTTCTCCGCTACAAGGTCAGCAACTTCTCTAATTTTAGGTAGAACGGAGTGAATGAATGACTGTCCCCCAAAGCCTGGATTTACTGTCATCAGCAATACAAGATCAACATCCTCGATCACATGATGAATCATAGAAACAGGTGTATGTGGATTTAATACAATGCCAGCTTTCACACCTAATGATTTAATCAGTTGAATGGTTCGGTGTAGGTGTGGACAAGCTTCTACATGTACAGATATAATGTCCGCCCCTGCTTTTGCGAACGTTTCGATATATTGATCCGGATTTTCTATCATTAAATGTACATCTAACGGTAACTGAGTGACGGGTCTAATGGCATCAACGATCAGGGGTCCAATAGTTATATTTGGGACAAAATGACCATCCATCACATCGACATGGATGTAGTCAGCTCCACCTAGTTCAACATCTTTTATGTCTTCTCCAAGCTTGGCAAAGTTAGCTGAAAGAATAGAAGGTGCAATTTTAATCATAATGAAATCCTCCGATTTTTTTTGTCGTAAAAAACATTCACTTTTGTATGAGTGATATCTGTTTTCTTTCAAGCGAATTTGGAAATAGTAATTATTTCGATATTCGTTTTTTGCATAAAATTGATATAGTCTGTTTAACAGTGTTGCTGTCCTCGCTCCTATACTAATAAATATCGGTTGAACCTATGCTTACATAAATCATTACATAAAGAAACAGTATTTTCCCGAATAATGGGATTTTTATATAAAACTTATTTTAATAAAAGTAGAGTTAAAGGAAGATGGAATTTTTCAAAAAAGTAATAAAGTCAAGTTGATCTTAGCTTTAAATTGAGAAAAACAGAGATAAATTAGGAAAAATTAAGAGTTTAATTATCAGAAAATTTAGTTAAAAGTATACTCGTTAATACTATATGTTAATAAAGTGCGTACTTACAGATGCAGAATATACGAGATATACTATGGCTGTACAGGTGGGAGCTAAATTTAGAAACAGTTTATTTCGTTCGTATTACATAACCAGGAGGTGACCTGATGAATCAGTTGAAAAATAATGTCATGTATGAAAAAGATATTCAGACACTAGCTATGGACTTTCTCACTGTCGCACAAAAAGCGGCGATCGCTTCTTATCCATGGGTAGGAAAAGGAAACAAGATAGAAGCAGATGGTGCAGGGACTGAAGCTATGCGCAATCAAATGAATCTGATCGATATGAGTGGTTTGATTGTGATTGGTGAAGGTGAAATGGATGAAGCACCGATGCTCTATATTGGTGAGGAACTTGGAACGAAGAAAGGTCCCGAAGTAGACATTGCCGTTGATCCAGTTGAAGGAACCACGATGATGTCCAAGGGGCAAGATAATGCCTTAACCGTTATTGCTGTTTCCAAGAAGGGTAGTTTACTACATGCTCCGGATATGTACATGCACAAGATCGCAGTAGGGCCAAAGGCGAAGGGTGCCATCAACATAGATGCAACGTTGACAGAAAATATGAAATCAGTTGCTAAAGCTTTACGTAAAGACGTGAGTGAATTAACGGTTATGATCCAAGATAGACCACGCCATGATCATTTGATTAAACAAGTACTTGATGCAGGGGCCCGTGTTAAGTTGTTTGGTGATGGAGATGTTACGGGAGCAATCGCTACTGCCATCGATGAGATCGATGTTGATATTTTGGTAGGCATGGGAGGAGCACCAGAAGGAGTCATTGCTGCTGTTGCATTGAAATGTATGGGCGGAGACTTTCAAGGAAAACTAGCACCTCAAGAGCCAGCAGAATTTGAACGTTGCATTAAAATGGGAATATCGAATCCAGAAAAAGCTTTAACAATTGACGAAATTGTGAAATCTGAAGATTGCTTCTTTGTTGCAACTGGTATTACGGATGGGTTGCTGATGAACGGGATTCGAAAACGGTCTAACGGTTTTATGCTATCCCACTCTTTTGTCGCAGTTGGTGGAAGTTCGAAAAATTATCAATTTGTTGAAGCATTTCATTAATAGATTACTAAATAAAAAGGAGAGATTTTTTTATGGCATTAGTATCAATGAAAGATATGTTAATTCAAGCAAAAGAAAAAGGGTACGCAGTAGGTCAGTTTAATATTAATAACTTAGAGTTTACTCAAGCGATTTTACTTGCTGCAAAAGCAGAAAACTCTCCAGTTATTCTTGGTGTATCTGAAGGGGCTGCTCGCTATATGGGCGGATTCAAATTAATCGTTTCTATGGTTAAAGAATTAATCGAAGCATATGATGTAACGGTTCCTGTTGCGATCCATTTAGACCATGGTTCTAGCTTAGAAACATGTGTGCAAGCGATTCATGCTGGATTTACATCGGTTATGATTGATGGTTCACATCATCCGCTTGAAGAAAATATTGAGCTTACTAAACGTGTTGTTCAAATTGCTCATGCAGTAGGTGTCTCTGTTGAAGCAGAACTTGGACGTATTGGTGGCCAAGAAGATGATCTTAGTGTCGATGCAGCAGATGCTTTCTATGCAATTCCTTCAGAGTGTGACCAATTAGTTCGCGAAACAGGTGTTGATTGCTTTGCTCCAGCACTAGGTTCTGTTCATGGACCATATAAAGGTGAACCTAATCTTGGATTTGATCGTATGAAGGAAGTTATGGAGCTCACAGGTGTTCCTCTCGTTCTTCATGGTGGAACAGGTATTCCTACAAAAGACATCAAAAAAGCCATCTCACTTGGTTCAGCGAAAATCAATGTGAACACAGAGAGTCAAATCTCTTCAACGAGTGCAGTTCGTGAAGTGTTAAATAATGATGCAAAATTATATGATCCTCGTAAGTTCTTAGGACCTGCTCGCGATGCGATTCAAGAAACGGTTCAAGGAAAAATGCGTGAATTTGGTTCTTCTGGTCAAGCTTAATTCGTAAATCTATGATAAGAAAGGGGAAAAAACATGATTGAACAAAAAGTAAATGTGGATCAATTGGCGATTAATACAATAAGAACCCTCTCCATCGATGCAATTGAAAAAGCTAATTCTGGCCACCCTGGTATGCCAATGGGGGCTGCTCCAATGGCTTATACACTTTGGACACAGTTTATGAACTATAATCCAAGTAATCCGAACTGGTTTAATCGCGATCGTTTTACATTATCAGCTGGCCACGGTTCGATGCTGTTATATAGTTTGTTACATTTAACGGGTTATGATTTATCCATGGAAGAGTTAAAACAATTCCGTCAATGGGGCAGTAAAACACCGGGACATCCTGAATTTGGACATACGGCGGGGGTAGATGCTACGACTGGTCCGCTTGGTCAAGGTATTTCGATGGCTGTTGGGATGGCGATGGCGGAAAGACATTTAGCCACTACGTACAATGTGGATGATTTGAATGTCATTGATCACTATACATATAGCATTTGTGGTGATGGTGATCTCATGGAAGGAGTATCTGCAGAAGCTGCTTCATTAGCTGGTCATCTTCAGCTCGGCCGATTGATTGTCCTGTATGATTCAAATGACATTTCACTTGATGGTGATTTAAATAAATCGTTTAGTGAAAGTGCTGCGGATCGTTTCAAAGCATATGGTTGGCAAGTACTTCGTGTTGAGGATGGAAATGATATTAAAGCAATTGCTGACGCTTTAAGTAAAGCAAAAGCTAATGAGAGCCAACCAACTTTAATTGAAGTGAAAACGGTAATCGGCTATGGCTCACCAAATAAAGGTGGCAAATCTGATTCGCATGGTGCGCCGCTAGGTAAAGAAGAAATGAAACTTGTAAAAGAACAATATGGCTGGAATTATGAAGAAGACTTTTATATTCCTGAAGAGGTACAATCTTATTTTGCTGAACTTAAAGAAGCATCTGAGAAAAAAGAACAAGAGTGGAATGAATTATTCGCTCGATATGAAAAACTTTATCCGGATGCTGCCAAAGAGTTAACGCTTGCCATAAATGGCGAGCTACCTGCAAATTGGGATGTAAATGTTCCACTTTACCGAGTAGGAGAAGATAAGCTTGCTACACGTTCTTCTAGCGGTGAAGTGTTAAATGGTCTTGCTAAAAATGTTCCTCAGTTATTTGGAGGATCTGCTGATTTATCCTCTTCCAATAAAACTTTACTAAAAGGGGAAACGGATTTTAGCGCTAGTAATTATGGCGGACGAAATATCTGGTTTGGTGTTCGTGAATTTGGAATGGGTGCTGCTCTCAATGGAATGGCACTGCACGGAGGAGTAAAAGTATTTGGAGCTACTTTCTTTGTATTCTCCGATTACCTACGTCCAGCCATTCGTCTTTCAGCCCTTATGCAGGTTCCGGTTACGTATGTATTTACACATGATAGTATTGCTGTAGGAGAAGATGGTCCAACCCACGAACCAATTGAACATTTAGCTTCATTACGAGCAATGCCTGGTCTTTCAACGATTCGTCCAGCTGACGGAAATGAAACGGCTGCAGCTTGGAAGCTAGCTGTTGAAAGTAAAGATCAACCAACAGCTCTTATTCTTACACGTCAAGACTTACCAACCTTAGCCGATCCTGAAAAAGCGTATGCAGGCGTCAGCAATGGGGGCTATGTCATTTCAGAAGCAAAAGGGGATGTTGCAGGCTTGTTATTGGCTTCTGGTTCTGAAGTATCCTTGGCAGTTGAAGCACAAGAAGTGTTGGCAGAAGAAGGAATTTATGTGTCTGTTATTAGTATGCCATGTTGGGACCGTTTTGAAAAACAAACGACTGCATATAAAGAAACAGTGATTCCGAAACATGTAAAGGCACGTTTGGGCATTGAAATGGGTGCATCAATTGGCTGGAGCAAATATGTTGGCGATAGTGGAGATGTATTAGCGATTGATCAATTCGGCGCTTCTGCACCTTATGACAAGATCATTGAGGCATATGGTTTTACCGTTGAAAATGTCGTTACTCGTTTTAAAAGATTACTATAAAAATTAGTGGATCTGTGAATACCCTGAGAAATAGATAATTAGCAAAATCAGATAATAGATTATGATCTGAATGAATGAAAAAGAGCCAAACTATATGAAAGTAACGGCTCAGAATTCAAATTCAAATAGCTTGTTTTATTAAGAAGCTGGTATGGATTTTGGGCAGATTTCACCAATAGGTGAACCTGCCCTTTTTTAACCATACTATTCATTTAATTTAAAAAAATGTAGAGCGATAATAATGATTACTTATTTTTTGAAAGATTTAGATCTATTAAGATAAGTGCAAGAGATTTATAGTCGCTTCTCAGAATAAATATAGATAATAACAGGAAATCCAATAGTCTGTCTTCTTTCTATTTATACAAGTAGGAGGAGCATGAGACTATAATATGTACTTCAAGATGAAATAAATCTTATTCACCACTATACGAGGCGTCTATATGTTGGCACATCATGATGCCGTAAAGATGGAGGAAATGAGCGATGAATAAAATTGCCATATTAACGAGTGGCGGAGATGCGCCAGGTATGAATACTGCTATTCGTGCAGTCGTTAGAAGAGGGATTTTTAATGGTTTGGAAGTTTATGGGGTGCAAAACGGCTACAAAGGGTTAATCGCTGGGAATTTTACGCCGATGGACTTTAAAAGTGTTGGTGATATCCTCCATCGTGGAGGCACGATTTTACAGAGTACACGTTGTGACGAATTCAAGACAGAAGAAGGTCAGAAAACAGCGATTGCACAAATGGAAAATGCAGGGATTTCTGGTTTGATTGTCATCGGCGGAGATGGCTCATTTCAAGGGGCAAGTAAACTAAATGCCCAAGGCTTTGCTACGATTGGTATTCCAGGCACGATCGATAATGACATTGCAGGAACGGACTATACAATTGGATTCGATACGGCTGTCAATACAGCTGTGGATGCGATTGATAAAATTCGTGACACGGCTTCTTCTCATGAACGTACGTATGTAATTGAGGTCATGGGTAGAAATGCAGGGGACATTGCATTATGGGCAGGTATGTGTGCTGGAGCAGAGTCTATTATTATACCAGAGGCGATGGATGACGTAGAAGATGTGATTGATCGCGTTCAAAGGGGAGCGGCGCGCGGGAAAATCCACAGTATTATTGTTGTTGCGGAAGGTGTAGGGAAAGGTCACGAAATTGGAAAAGTCATTGAAGAAAGAACCGGTTTTGAAACAAAAGTGACCATCCTCGGTCATTTTCAACGAGGAGGTTCACCTAGCGCTTACGATCGAATGATGAGCACACAAATGGGAGCTAAAGCTGTGGATCTGTTTGTCGATGGGGTTTCTGGTGTAATGGTAGGATTAAGGAATGGAAAACTGGTTCATACACCATTTGAGGAAGCTTTAGAGTATAAGCGTACGATTGATATGGATACGTATCATTTAGCAAGGAGTCTGTCTATATAAAGTAAGCAACAGCTAGTATGAGCCAGTAAGACAAACGATCGTATTAACATGATGAAGAGTTACGTTGTGATGGATGGGATAAAAGGGAGGAAAAGAATATGAAGGTCGCCATAGCTTCAGATCACGGGGGAGTAAATATTCGCCAAGAAATTATTAATTTAATGAAAGAAATGAACATTGAATATGAGGACTTAGGCTGTGAGTGCAGTACATCTGTTGACTATCCAGACTATGCTGTTCCAGTTGCTGAGAAAGTAGCAAATGGGGAAGTGGATCGAGGGATCTTGATTTGTGGTACAGGGATTGGCATGAGTATTGCTGCGAATAAAGTAAAAGGAATTCGTTGCGCACTAGTCCATGATATGTTTAGCGCTAAAGCAACAAGGGAACATAATAATACTAATATATTAGCGATGGGAGAACGTGTCATCGGTCCAGGATTAGCTCGTGCGATTGCCGAGATCTGGTTAACGACTCCTTTTGAAGGAGGCAGACATGAAAGCCGGGTTTGTAAAATAACCGAGTATGAAAATTCTCTGGGATAAAAAATGAGCATAATAGAAGATTAGTAGTATACAATTAGTACGTTTCAATGAAAGGATCAGACTGCTGAGTTAGTTTCAGCGGTCTATATTAATTTTGAACAAGATTATGGAAATATAAAGTGAAACTTTAAACAGTGGGGTATGCCTGTGATCGCCCGGGATAAAAGGTATACTTTATCACACTATGTAAAAGTAAAGTGTGTACTTGTTTAGAGAGTCTATTTGCTTAATAATGAATCTAACAAAGCGCTTACATTCTGTTTACAAACAGTGATAAGCTGCAAAATTTTATTAAAAATGAAAATTGATGATGTAGTTGGCCTATGAAAATCAAGTGAGTCTGTATTCCATGAATGAGCTTATATTTGCAGAGTATGAGAATGTGTACAATTAGTCTATAAAAAGGTGGGAGAAACATGTCAAACTATATTGCGCAAGGATCAATTATTTGTAAACATTGTGGAGAGCTTATTGACACGATGCCTACAGAAAAAGTGACTGTCTACTATTCAGAATGTAAGCAAGAAAAGTGTGAAAATCGTGTATTACAAGAGGATTAATAAAAGTCTATGTATCTGTTATACTTAAACAGCAATAACCTTGATGAAAAAGTCTATGTAGGAATTACAATGTAATAGTTTATTAAATTCCAATCATTTAGATAAAGTCGACCTTCTTAAATGTTAAGAAGGTCGACTTTTTATTTTTAAGAAGGAAACAGCGGGCAAAGATGAAGTATTGGAGGTTTGAACAAGCGATTCATTCACGTGTTTGTTCATAATGCACAATAATTAGTTTTTTTCGAAAAAATATTAAGCAACATTGTACAATTGCTACACATACTGAATGACTGTAAGATACAGGTATAGAATAAATTTTCTTAATATTTACAATTTATAAATATTTATTTTGTACAAGTTAGGAAAATAGCGGTTTGTAAAGTGAAAACGCTTTTATATGAATTCACTATTACTTTGTGAAAATAGGTTTTACTCATGAAGTAGTAGAAAAGATTCGAAAACTGCTGAAAAAGGAACAAGGAAGATCTGTAAGATTTAGTCTTGTTGCAAGGTAAAACTATCTTGCATTAAAAAATAGTGAATTAAGTGAAATAGATTTCACTTATACTCATTATCCATATTCATTTTATTTGGAGGGACGACTATGAGTACACATTTTGATGTGATTGTTGTTGGAGCAGGATCAATGGGAATGGCTGCAGGGTACTATTTAGCAAAACAAGGAGTCAAAACATTATTGGTGGATGCATATGATCCGCCGCACACAGAAGGAAGCCATCACGGTGATACTCGCATTATCCGCCATGCTTACGGTGAAGGAAGAGAATATGTTCCATTTGCACTAAGAGCACAAGATCTATGGTATGAACTTGAAAATGAAACACATCATAAGATTTTTACAAAAACAGGCGTTCTAGTTTTTGGTCCAAAAGGTGAATCTGATTTCGTTGCTGAAACAATGGAAGCAGCTGCAGAACATAAATTAACTGTAGATCTACTAGAAGGTAATGAACTTAATGAGCGCTGGCCAGGTATTACGGTTCCTGAAAACTATAATGCGATTTTTGAACCAAATTCAGGCGTATTGTTTAGCGAGAATTGTATTCGTGCATACCGCGAGCTAGCGATCGCCAAAGGAGCAAAAATTCTAACATATACTCGTGTTGAAGATTTTGAAGTTTCCGAAGATCAAGTTAAAATCGAAACAGCAAATGGATCATACACAGCTGATAAATTAATCGTAAGTATGGGTGCTTGGAATAGCAAACTACTATCCAAATTAAATCTTGATATTCCATTACAGCCATTCCGCCAAGTTGTAGGATTCTTTGAATCTAATGAAGCAAAATACAGCAATGATGTTGATTATCCAGCATTCATGGTAGAAGTGCCAAAAGGCATTTATTACGGATTCCCAAGCTTCGGTGGTTGCGGATTAAAAATAGGCTATCATACGTATGGTCAAGAAATTGATCCAGATACAATTAACCGTGAATTTGGTGCTTATCAAGAGGATGAAAGTAATCTTCGTGAATTCTTAGGAACATATATGCCAGAAGCAAATGGCGAATTAAAACGAGGCGCAGTCTGCATGTATACGAAAACACCAGATGAGCATTTTGTAATTGATACACATCCAGAACATTCTAATGTGTTTGTAGCAGCTGGTTTCTCTGGACATGGCTTCAAATTCTCAAGTGTAGTTGGGGAAGTGTTAAGTCAATTAGCGACAACAGGTAAAACAGAACATGATATCTCAATCTTCTCAATTAATCGTCCTGCTTTAAAACAAAAAACAACGATTTAATCGAGAGATTTTGTATAAATTGCAGAAATGATAGAAATGTGAATATAACTAAATTTGAGTGACTAGCTTACAGCGCTAGAACGATAGATAACTATGTCCCAAAAGCTAGTCACAAATAGTGAGTTATCTGTTTTTCATCAATATAAACAGAATGATATAAAAGAAAAAACTCAAATATAAATGGTAGAAAAGGATAGGTGAATCAGATGGTACAACAAATTACAGATCTTGAAAGAACAAAGATTCTACAAAACGGTGGTAAAAAAGTACAACCTACTTTCTCAAAAGAAGAAATGACGCGCCGTAACTCAAACTTACGCCAATACATGGCAAAAGAAGGTATTGAGGCAGTGGTCTTTACTTCTTACCATAATATTAACTATTACAGTGATTTCTTATTTACTTCATTCAACCGTAACTATGCGCTTGTTGTGACACAGGACAAGCATGTGACAGTAAGTGCAAATATCGATGCTGGTATGCCATGGAGACGCAGCTTTGATGAAAACATCGTTTACACAGACTGGAGAAGAGATAACTTCCTATATGCTGTGAAAAAAGTGTTATCAGAAGCAGGATTCAAAGGCGGACGCGTAGGGATTGAAGACGATCATTTGAACTTAAGCTTACGTCGTCAAGTACAAGATGCACTACCAGAAGCAGAGCTTGTGGACGTTTCCCAAGATGTGATGAGACAACGGATGTTTAAATCAGCAGAGGAAATCGATTTGATTACAAATGGAGCTCGTATTGCCGATATCGGTGGAGCTGCCGTTGTAGAAGCGATTCGTGAAGGCGTACCAGAATACGAAGTGGCCCTTCATGGTACAGAAGCAATGGTCCGCGAAATTGCGCGCACATACCCACATGCAGAGCTAAGAGACACATGGATTTGGTTCCAATCTGGTATTAACACAGATGGTGCACATAACTGGGCGACTTCCCGCAAATTACAACGAGGCGATATTCTTAGCCTGAACTGTTTCCCAATGATCGCTGGTTACTATACAGCGCTTGAGCGTACATTGTTCTTAGAAGAAGTACCTTCTGATCGTCATCTTGAGCTATGGGAAGTTAACTGTAAAGTTCACAGACGCGGTCTAGAATTAATCAAACCAGGTGCTAGATGTATGGATATTGCGGCAGAATTGAACGAAATCTACCGCGAGCACAACCTTTTAGCGAACCGTACATTTGGATATGGTCACTCCTTCGGTGTACTTAGCCATTACTATGGTCGTGAAGCAGGCTTAGAGATCCGTGAAGATATCGAAACAGTGCTTGAGCCAGGCATGGTTGTATCGATGGAACCAATGATCATGATTCCAGAAGGAGAGCCAGGTGCTGGTGGATATCGTGAGCATGACATCCTTGTAATTGGTGAAAACAACAGCGTAGAAAACATCACTAAATTCCCATTTGGACCAGAGCATAACATCATTAAAAAATAATATAACATAAAACAAATGAATCAAATTCAACTGTCGAGTGATGAAATACACTTGTAACAGTTAGAACAAGTATAGAGGTGGAAATAAAGTGACTCAACAACTTAAAGACGTAAAATTATTATGCGAAAAACCTGGAATTCAATTGATTAAGGCTGGAACGTATCAATTACATGAGTTGAGCGAATTAAGAGGTACACCAGAATTAAAAGGACAAATTCTAGATTTGCCTCTAACAGACGTAAAAGAAGAATTAACTTTAGGATATTTCGCATTACAACCATCCGTTGATTACTCAGCAGAATTTGATTTTACTGAAGTTAAAATCGTAACAAAAGGAAAAATGGTTGTACGTGATGTTGAAGGGAATAAATATGTTGGTGAAGTAGGAGACGTATTAATCTTCTCACCTAAGACAACTGTTATTTTCGATGGCGAAAGTGACGGAGAAGCAGTTTACTTCAAAAACGTAGCGGCTAATCCTTCTTATCTATAAGAAACATAAACAAACTAGCTAAGGATAGACAGATATTAAAAGAAAGTGATGGAGAATCTTCTTCATCACTTTCTTTATTATAGTGTAACGCTAAATTGAGAATATGAAAAATTAAAATGAGGAACACAACACTTAACAGATTTATATATTTTATAAATTACCTCGTTAGAATATATAATAAAACTCCCAATCATATATTACTCGTCTACTTATTATTACTTCAATTAAGACCATGAGAAATCCAAATTATCCTCTCATCAATTATTGGTTTGCCCCTTTCTTAAGGCAATAGTAAATCAGAAAGGGGCCGTTAGACAAAGAACATTAAGTAAATAGGTCAAGTTTATTTAGATGAGCATACGCGTGGTCTTGATTCACTCGTTCTAAATAAATATTGGTAGTAGAAATATCCGAATGACCGGCCCAATCCTTTACAACAGCAAGAGGAACATCATTCTCGAGTAGAAGGGTAACGAATGTATGGCGAAACCAATGGGGCGTTACATTAATATTTTTCCCAGCCAGATAAACGGCTTCTTTGACCATTTTATATAAAGTTGGATAGGTTAGCCGTTTTTTATTTACTCCGATTTCTTTCCGATTATAGAGCGTGAAAAAAAGGGGGCTCGTGTCTTCCATGTTTATTTCTGTGGATTCCCCAAGGCATGTACGATATGTAAATAGAAGCTCTTTGGTTTCTTCCTTTATTGGAATAGTTCGTGGCTTTTTTCCTTTTCCAATGACATCAAGAAATAAATGCCCTTGACGATTGTAACGAAAACTGCCCCAATTTAAGCTCAAAAGCTCATTTGCTCGAAGTCCAGTTGTGTACAGTAAGTAGCCAATCAGCAAATTTCTTTTCTCTAACTGTTCTCGATTCCATTTTGCTTTAACCACTTTTGGGAAAAAGGAAATTAGATATTCAGCCTCTTTTTGACTTAATTCCCTGATTTGTACGCGCGTTTGTGTTTCACCGTGACGAGTTTCTTCTATTATATAGTGTCCTTTTTTAGATATCGGTTTTGTGATCCAAGTGGATAGATGTGCTTTGTAATATTGGGTTTCATAACCAAAGTCTAATAGCCTGCGGAAAAACTCCAATTTCCGTATGGCGGTTTTAGCTGCATATTGTTCTTTAATATAGTTATTATAAGCTTTCACTTCTGGAAAACCAATATCCCGAAATGAAAGGGAATGGTCTGTTAAAAAAGTGAGTAGTGTTTTTGCATCTGAACGATACGCTTTCACCGTGTGTGGAGAAAGCTGCTTATCTTGTGGAAACACTTTTTCTAGAAAAAATAATTCTAAAAAATCTTGTTCGGTACTTTCTGAGAGAGAAAGATTTCTATTTTCATCCAGTAGCTGTCGTTCGTTTAGATGATGTTGTAATTGAGTTAAGTAACGATCACTAGTCAAATGATCAAGAAGCGTCAAATTATTCATTTGTATGACCTCCTAATACAATAAAAAAATAATAATATTATGTAAAGTAAAGATAATCCCTAATTATCTTTACTAATATTTTATCATAGAATATTTGTTCTGACTGTAGTTTTTAGTCTATAAACAAAAGAAATGGCTCCTGAGATTCGCTCTCAGACGAAATTACTTTTGTTTTTTAAGGTCATTGTCTTATTTATTTCGATATAGAGCCTTTCGATAACATCGATACATAGAAATTTGAGGCTGGTTAAGGAATCGGGGCTGCTCTGTGAGACTCCACTCTAAATACTAAGCTTAGACAACTTATTACCAATTTTTTCTTTCATGAATTTTAATTCCTTGTAATTTCCTACGTTCAGAAGACTCTACGATATGTTTTACTTGATGAGCAAATGATTTCTGAAAAAAGCGAATAATATAGACAAAAGGACTAGTGTAATGTTAAAATTAGGTATCTAATCGATTAGATGATGATAATAAACAACAGGAAATGAGGTTTAATATAATGAAAGCGCTTCTAAAAACAAAAAAAGGAATAGATGGCGTAGAACTGTTGGAAATTGAGGAACCTCAGGTCAAAAGCCATGAGTTAAAAGTGAAAATTCATGCTACAGGAATTTGTGGGACAGACATGCATATTATACATGATGAGTATTCGTGTAACTACCCGGTTGTAATGGGACATGAGTATTCAGGTACTGTCATAGAAATTGGGGACAAAGTAACGGATTTTCAAGTGGGGGACAGAGTTGTTTCTTTAACGGCGGCCGTGAAATGCGAAGATTGTGTGTATTGTCGTTCGGGTCTGTATATGTTGTGCGAACAGAGATTATCCATCGGATCTGGAGTAAACGGGGCCTTTGCTGAATGTATGGTCATTCCTGAAAAAACCGCCTTCAAAATCCCAAATAATGTAACATTAGATGAGGCTGTCCTGACAGAGCCACTAGCATGTATGGTTCGGTGCGTCATTGAAAGAGGGACAGTCAAGGCTGGCGATTATGTGCTGGTATCTGGACCTGGAACCATCGGTCTACTTACGATGCAAGTAGCAAAAGCAAACGGAGGGCATGTAATTGTCATTGGTACATCACAAGATAAAGAGAGACTGAAGTTAGCCTCGGAATTAGGTGCGTTTGCGACTATAGTGATTGACGAAGAAGATGTCCATAAAAAGATTTCCGAGATAACCGGGGACATAGGCGTCGATGTTGCTTTTGAATGTGCGGGTGTTGGTCCGTCTGCTAACAGTTGCTTAAAACTATTGAAAAAGACAGGGTTATACGTCCAAGTGGGATTGTATGGGAAAAAGGTTGAATTTGGTATGGATTTGGCATTGACTAAAGAAATCAACATTACGAACGGATTTGCATCAGAGCCTACCTCATGGGAACGCGCCCTCAGGCTATTAGAAATGAAACAAGTAAATGTCGCACCTCTCATTTCAACAAAATTACCTTTGGATGATTGGCAAAAAGCGATTGAAATGGTCGGTAACAAAGAAGCGTTCAAAGTCCTTTTCGTTCCGAATGGGAAATAGAAGCATTTTTACGTATCTAATCGTTTAAATAAAGAGAGGGTGGGCGTTATGAGCCCACTGAAAAGGTCTTTTTAAAGAGATAAAGGAGCAACAAAAGATTGTAGAGAGTATCTCAGAAATTAAAGTTACACATTACCCCAAACTATTACAGAGATATTAATTATGATGGAGAGAAGGAAAACTGCAGAAGCAGAAGGAAACTTAAGAACTTTTTAAGAGTATAAGCTGAACGAAAGATAATAGTGAATTAAATATTCTATCGAGAAGATTTTTGGAATATTCTTTATCTCCCTAAAGCCTTCATAGAAAGCATTTTAGGGAAGCCCCTACATAAAATTCCAAAGAATTTCAAGTGGAGGGGGAGTTTAATCATGATCGCTATAATTCATTCTACGCTTCCCAAGCTGTTCCGCTGCTTTTTTTGCTTTTTCCTGTTCAGGGTTTGTATAAAGGGCAGCTGTGGTTGTAGAAGTATGACCTAGCTGAGTCATTAGTAAGTGAATATCACCTGATTGCTCCATTAAGTTGGTTCCATACGTATGCCTTAATTTATGTGGTGACATGGATTTATTTGATTTAAAAGCCTTTGTATATTTCTTTACGAGTGCCTCAATGGCCCGGTTTGATAGAGGAGTTGCTGCATTATTGGTCTTCGTCAAAAATACATAATCCATATCTTCAGTTGACCCGTTATAACGTTCAGGTCGTATAGCTAGGTAAGTTTTAATATCCAGCATCGATGGTGGAGATACTGCTACAACATCCTTTTTTCCGCCTTTACGCAAAACATGTATTTGATTTTCCTCAAAATCAAGATCTAGTAGCCTCAGGTTCGATAACTCATTTACTCGAATACCACTTCCTAAAAACAGCGATAAAATAGCAAGGTCTCGTTCCTTGTCCCGATTAAAGTAGATAAGTTTTCGCGATGTTTCAGGTAGTTCTTTTTCATAATCATGTTTAACAAAGTCAAGAAAACGAGCATCATCATCATTATGGAAAATCTTTGTTGAAATTCTAGAAGCACGTGCTCCTAGTGTTTCCTTCACCTTATTCACTTCAATTTTAAGCATGACATTTCTGTAAAAGTAAGGTTCACCTTCATCATTTTCTGTCTGTGTTGTTAAATACTTAAAGAGCGAGCGTAATGCTGAGATTTTCCGATTAATGGAAACCTTTTCAGCTTTTTTCGTTTCTTTTTTATTAATGGGAATATTTCTCCGTTCTAAAAATTTGATGAAAGAACGAGCTTCTACTAGTTTCAAATTTTCCAGAACGGAAAGAGGGATATCTTTAATATATTCGACGTCTACAAGTCCTTCTGCGATCAACCACTCTAAAAATAATTTATAATCAAGAACATAATTCAAAAGAGTGGAAGGAGATCGGGTATCCATTTTGTTATCAACGTATTCAACGATGTAAAATGGCATGGACTTAACCAATTGTTCTAATTTTTGTTCGTGGACTTGATGTTGTCTGGTATTAGCCATATGTTGTCTCCTTTTATCGAAATTTATCATATTTGCGTAAAATTCAATTTTTACGAATAGTTTAAAATAAAAGATTTTTTTTATTTTAAAGCAATTAATATGGTTTAGAGAAAGCCTCTTTATTAGAACTTGAGAATTTGTTTTGTATAGTCAGAGAAATCTATTAAATGATTTTCCACGATTTGCTTTAAGATGTCTATATTAATGGTTTGATAATCATGTACAGCAATATTTCGAAATCCCACCATGGCTTTTAATCGTTTGGCGATACCTTCGTCAATGATCGAGTGAGACTGCAGCATATCAAATGCATCTCTACTAGTCTGAGGTAACCCAAAACGCTGTTCGGATACAATATGCATGGCCAAGTCTATAGAGGCCTCACATGCACGTTGTATATTTAATATAATCGAATCTTGCTTTGTATAGTCTTTCAAATTAGAAGGTTCATTCGCATATACTTCTCGAATGCGGTTCATACAGCGTTCAATCACACTTATTTTGTTTAAAATCACATCATTTTTCATATATGGACCCACTTTCATTTATATTTTTTAAGATACTCTCACGTTCTTCATTTAATCTTGCATACATGCTAAGTGCTGTCATTTGATGCGTTTTAAGAAGTATGTCATCTTTTGAATAGATTACAGTACCTGTAGTATAGATTTGTGCCTTAAATACAGTTGATGCTGACTCTAGATTAACCAAATCAACTTCTATTTTTAGGATATCGGCTAATTCTTGGGCTACTAGAAAAACTTCATATGTAGTCAGTGTTTGTTCACGGCTGTAGAAAGCTATGTCAATGTCGCTGTCCTTATGTGTCGAGTTTTTCACAAAAGAACCGAACACAATAATAAATGAAGGATTACATTTGCTTATTAAGAAATCTTGTATTTGTTGAAATATGTCTGATTTCATAATACTCACTCCCTATTGATGATAGGTATAGTATACCAGATTTTCACTCTTGTATCCAACTATACTTAAAATAGATATTTTACGCATAATTTAAAAAATAAATGAAAGTTACTTCCCTTTCATTTTGACGAGTGACGCAAAATCGAAAACTAGTTGAATTGTTGCACACTGCGTTAAGTGACAATAAAGTTATTTACTTTTAAAACCATACACGCATAATCCCGTTCTAAAACCTTTTATTAAAAGTCAAGAGGATAATTCGTACTATGACCTCTGCTGACTTCTGATGGTTCAGCTACTTATCACTAAGCAGGTTATGAAGGGTACTTCACATATCCATCAGGGCTTCCCGGGTAAGAGTGCAATCTTTCCTTCCATCTATCTGCATCATTTACTTTGTATCTTCTTCGGCAGACAGGACTTTGTTTTGTTAAGCAAACTTATCCAATGATACCTAGCCTTATATGAAGTTCGTGTTCCTCAGACCGGAAGTTTGCCGGGCGCACTTATAGGAGATTTTCCCTACGCTAAGGGAGAAATCGCCTCTTTGGTTCCTATTCAACTAATGTATTCTAACAGGAATAGTAAAAGTATGGAGTCAAGAATGGTTGATATTTGTAGAATTCCTGCTTAATTTTACTTTTTATCAGCACTTGTCCATTCATTATTATTCTGAGTGCATATATATAATTATTGCTACCGACCGGTATGAAAGGAGGATCAACCATATGCCTTTTTTTAGATTTATTCGAAAAGACCTGTTTTTTCGTAACGGCTTTAGAAGGAGACGTTTTTTTCCCTTTGAAATCGAAATCGAGAGAAGAAGACGGTTCGAAATCGAGAGAAGAAGACGCAGATTCTAAACAGTGTTTCCAGGAGCCTTCGGGTTCTTTTTTTATAGAGAAAGATCAAACGAAAACTAAGTATGTGCATCGTCAATGAATATGTTATGACGAAATTAAATAAGAACGTTCGTATATTATCTCCTTGTATCAAAATACTTATCTTTGTAAATCCGCACTGTTCTGACGCTACCCTATAAGAAATTTTATTTTGTTTGATTGGATTTTGGTTGCTTGTTTATTCATTATTTCATACCAACATATTTTATAGACGAGTGTGAAAAGGAGGAAATTTGAATGTTTTTTTGTGGAAGACGCCGTTGTAATTGTTTTGATCGTTTTGATGATTTTGATTAAGACGATGGAAGAGGTCGTAGAAGAAGATCAGAAAATGTAATATTTGGTGATTTAACCTCTAATTCAAACGCCAGCTTTTTTCTAAATCCTTTTTATTTATCAAAAGCTGAAGTCGAATTAGGATTTTTCTTCAGCTTTTGCAATTGGCACTGTACAAGCTCCTGGTTGGCAGAACCTACATAACAAATTCTGCATTATGGAAAATTAATCCTTTAGTTTGAGGCAGACAGCATCATCGAGATATAGTTCGTTAATTTTAATGTTAACTGTCTCTCTCAATACCCATGCCGGGGAAACCAAATCCTCAAAATCTCATGCCAGGCCCGAATCCCATGCCGGGCCCGAATCCCATGCCGGGCCCGAATCCCATGCCGGGCCCGAATCCCATGCCGGGCCCGAATCCCATGCCGGGCCCGAATCCCATGCCGGGCCCGAATCCCATGCCGGGCCCGAATCCCATGCCGGGCCCGAATCCCATGCCGGGCCCGAATCCCATGCCGGGCCCGAATCCCATGCCGGGCCCGAATCCCATGCCAGGCCCGAATCCCATGCCGGGTCTGCCAAATCCTCCAAATATAATTCTTTCATCATTTTCTATTAGTTGAGGTTGAGGTTGATTCCATTCGTATTGTAATTCTGTGTACAACATAATCCCTCCTCTATTTTTTAACCACAATAATAAATAGTATGTTAGACTTCGTGTGAATTCTTGGGTATTTAACTAGATCCGGAAATAGACTTCGCAACGGCAATAAAACCACGCTGAAACAGCCTTGATAATGCCGGATCAACTTCTCCCTGCCATGTTATTGGAACAAGGGCGTTTTTGTGGATTTTATTGAACGTATGATTTTGTATATTTGTGTACATTCATTTTGTGGAGCTGAATTACATGCTGTTAGTATTGATAATAACAGTACAGTAATCGTTGCTAATAAAGCGTATTTTGGTAACCTTTTGTTTTTCATAATAATCTCTCCTTTTTCTCTTGTTGTTTGATACACTGGAATAATAGATTATTGGTAAAAAATAAAGCACCCTTAACGATTAATACTATTCCGCTTAATTAACACCTTTTTTAAACTCTCCTGCTTCATTTAAGTAAAAACCTTCACAATCTCTTCTAAATTTTCACATAGATATCCAATTTTCTTTACAGGTGTTGTTCCACAAAGTAGCCCCTTAATGCAAAAAAGCGCAAATCCTTGTTACAGAAGAGCGTCCGTTTGTGGCGTAAAATGACAAGTTCACGGAAATGAGCGACTTTATTTAAAGTAACGTTCTTTATTTTCTTAAAGTGAATAAAATCACTTTAAGAAAATAATAAAGAAGTAAACAAAAAAGAGAAAGAAAGAACCGGGAATTTCTAAGGAAGGTTGTGGTGAACATCAAGGTTAGGAATTTTTATTATCTGATTGCAGGCCTCCTTGCGATCCTGTTTACCGTCACGCACGCATGGAACGGGCAATCCGTTGTGCTACCGAAGCTCAACATTGAGGCGATATCCGTGGGTACCCGGACAGTATTCACATATGTCTGGCACATCATCACGGCGGAAAATCTGGTCTTCGGCATCGCCTTCATTTTCATGTCGTTCCAAACAGAGAGTTCAAAGATCCGGTTTGTCGCATGGTTAATCGCGGCGATCCTGACCGTCCGACTGATGGTTATTCTTGGTGTAACAGCATTGCTTGACGTATCGGGGCTTACGGATACGCTTATAGATTCGATTGCCATCGTAATCTATGTCGCCCTCATCATACTGGGCACAAGAATGAAGAAAAAGCAGTACGATGGTCAGCAACCACAGTAACAGAGATGTCCGAGTTGTCTTCTAACCCCATCAAGCTAATAACAAAAAACGAGTTACATACTACCGTTTTTCTGAAAATCCGAATCATCTGGGACCTGAACAGAATGTCGTGCAGACCTAAATGAGCGTTATCAAGCTTCATTTTTAAATATAATTTCCTACGCAGCAGGGTCGAGATTTCCGTGTACACTCATAAACTACACCTAGGATGTCAAATACGTTTTTTTTCCACAAAGATAGAACTTTCTTCCATTCTCTTCAATCATTCAAAAGATCTTTTATAGCAACGGTTTTCTGATGTCCGATAATAAAGGAAAGAGGACATTAACCAGGAATTAAAGATTCTAATGTCCGCTAAAGTTAAAATGAAAAGTTACAGGTATCTTGGTGTTACCCGTTATTCCAGAATTTGGCCCTTTAGTTGAACAAGGTCCCAAAGTATCACATGAATACTCTATACAAACCTAGTTTTACATAAAATTAATTTTCGGAACTTCCGGAATATAAAACCCCTTGGCGCTGAAATGCACCCCAATTGTTAGACAACAACTAACATTGGAGGTGTATTTTTATGGGGAAATATTCATTCGAAAATAAACTAAAGGCTATTTCCTGTTATTGTAATAGATTGTACTGAATCTACCGCTATCTGATGTGTACTGATACCGATATAGGTTATCATTCCGACAAATATAATTAAAAGGGGCCCTAGAATTACTAAAAGCATTCGTTGTCGCAGTATCATTCTTTACTATCCTTTCATTTACTTAATTCCACCTTTAACAAATCATTTTTTTCATATTTGAATACAAAAAGGACAGAATTCGATAGTAGCATGTTCTCTATCCTCCCTGTCCTTTTATCCAAAGATTTTAACTTCTTTATCTATAGATTGTTTAATAGACACAAAGCGTCCTGAATCATTCATAACTAGTTTCTTTCAAAAAAGGAGAATAGACAGCAATGCCCTTCCCCTCTCTTTATTGTTTAACTAACCGATACTGGTTGTTTTGCTGCTTTTGTTTCTAGTGTCGGGGTTTCTAAATTAAAGCAGCGGCGGTAAATCCACTCATACCCTTTTACGTTAATATCACGCGGGTTGCCAACTGTTTGCGGATCATTAAATGCTTCCACAGCTAAACGCGGAATCATATCCGAAGATACCCCCTGCTCTTCAAGTGTAGGAATTCCCACTTCTTCCACAAGTTGGTAAACAACTGTTACAGCTGCTTTTGCTGCCTCTTCTACGCTCATACCATGAATATTTACACCCATCGCTTGGGCAATACGGGCAAATTTTTCTGGCTCTCCCATCCAGTTGTATTCCATTACAGGTCCAAGCATAGCAGCAACACAAGGTCCATGAGCTACAGGCACGATGCCGCCTAAAGTTTGTGCCATCGCATGTGCAGCACCTGCAGATTCACTCCCATAGGATAGTCCTGCTAATGTAGCTGCTTTTGCCATTCCATAGCGAGCCTCAATATCTTTACCGTTTGAAACAGCTCTGCGTAAATATTTTGCTACATACTCAATAGCAAGTAATGCTACTGCATCCGTCATAGGTTGAGCATAATGACATGTGTAACACTCAATTGCATGTGACAGAGCATCGATTCCTGTTCCAGCCGTAATATGTGGCGGCATGGAAATATGAAGTTCTGGATCAATAATTGTTAAATGTGCAGCAATTAATGGACCGCCTGTATTAAATTTAAATTCACGTTTTGGATCTGTAATAACCGCCCATTGCGTTACTTCACTTCCAGTTCCAGCAGTTGTCGGGATTGTTGTTAGCGGTGGAATACGTTTCTCAAGAGGCTTTTTCCCTTCAGCTGCTTCGTAGTTTAATACGGGTTCGCCGTGAACAACCTCCACGCCAATGGCCTTTGCTGTATCCATGGAACTTCCCCCACCGACTGCCACGAGTCCGTCGCAAGATTCCGCTTGATAAATTGAGGTTCCTCTTGCAACAACATGAATTGAAGGGTTGGGCTCAACCTGGTCAAAAACGACCACCTCCAGATCTGCTTCTTTTAGACTCTTAATAACCGGATCAATTAAACCAACTTTTTTGACACCTGGATCAGTAACAAGTAATACTTTGCTAACACCTAGGTTCTTTACTTCTTCACCTGCATGTTTTACTGCACCAATCCCATGTTTTAAAACGGTCGGCATCTCAAAGCTTTTAAATCTACCCATTCTTTCAAATCTCATAAACATTCAAAACAACTCCTTCATTTATATATTATTTTTTATAACTCTATCAATTCTGTTTTTTCTTTTACTTTTTTAAACCAGTTCATAGGCTCTGGGTTTGTGTTCATGTAAATATGTTTGATTTCTGTATATTCTTCAATACCGATATGACTCAACTCACGGCCAATACCGGATTGTTTATAACCACCCCATGGTGCTTGTGGAAAATACGGATGATAGTCATTAATCCATGTTGTTCCCATGCGTAATTTCCTTACAACACGTTCGGCACGATTCATATCGCTTGTCCAAACAGCGCCAGCAAGCCCATATACACTATCGTTGGCTAGACGAATTGCTTCTTCTTCTGATTCAAAAGTTTCGATTGTTAATACAGGACCAAAGGATTCTTCTTGTACAATGTACATCTTCGTATGACAGTTTGTAAAAATAGTTGGTTCTATAAAGAATCCTTTTTGCAGTTCAGGTGCATTCGGCCGTTTGCCTCCAAGAACAAGTGTTGCACCTTCCTGTATCCCCATTTGGATATAATCTTCAACAGATGCCAAATGCTCAGCTGATATAACTGGTCCCATTTGAGTATCCTTATCAAATCCATTTCCAATTTTAATTTGCTTTGTACGTTCTACAACTGCTTCTACAAATCGATCATGAATCGACTTTTCAAGGATTAATCGGGCACCTGCAGAACAAACTTGTCCAGCGTGGAAAAATACAGCATTAAGTGCATAATCCACAGCAGTATCAAAATCTGCATCAGCAAATACTATATTTGGGTTTTTCCCGCCAAGTTCCATCGAAATCTTTTTAAAATTACCACTAGCTGCTTTCATAATTTGGCGGCCTGCTACGGCTCCACCTGTAAATGAAATAAGGTCAACCTTAGGGTTTTCAGCTAGTTCCGATCCTACTGTTGAACCTGGACCTAACACAAGGTTTACAACACCTTTTGGAAAACCAACTTCTTCAAAAATTTCATACATTTTAATTGAGGTAAGTGGGGTAATCTCGGCTGGCTTTAAAATAACTGTATTCCCAGCTGCTAACGCGGGTGCTAATTTCCATGAAGCTTGAAGCAGGGGATAATTCCAGGGCGCAATCAAAGAGCAAACACCAACAGGTTCACGTACAACACGACTGACTGAATTTGGATTAGGTGATTCAATCATAAGACCACCATCTTTATCAGCAAGCCCGGCATAATATTGAAACACGCCGGCAATTCCATCCATATCAGCAAGACTTTCTGTTACCGTTTTCCCTGTATTTAGTGACTCTAACTTGGCTAACTCTTGTTGATACTCTTTAATTTTTTGAGATACTTGAAAAAGAAGATTTCCTCTTTCCGTAGCTGTTAGGCTCCCCCACTCACCTTCATCAAAAGCTGTCCTTGCTGCTTGAATTGCCATCTTTGTATCTTCTCTGCTACCCCGTGAAACAGTTTCAATCACTTTCTGATTAAATGGGTTGATAATCTCTTTAGTTGCCCTACTGCTTGCCTCAACCCATTGATCATTAATGTACATGTGTTTCATTCTAAAACAACACCTCCATTTTTTGGTAAACGTTAAATTATTTCTTAACGTTTTGAATGTATTGAAAGTATAATACAAAAAAAATATTCCGTCAATACAGAATATTCAGAATATTTTGTATTGACTTTTGTTTCTTCTCTGTTATATTAAATTTATAATTAAGAATAATTTCCATAAAAAGGGGGTTTCATCATGGAAAGGGCGTATGCGATGGAAGAAAAACACCTTCAATCAAGGGACATGTTAAATGAAAAGAAATACTCAGAAATGCTTGAAGAAGCCGAAGATATCGTAATTGATGCGATAGCAGAAACAATGGATTTATATGGGGTAACCCCTTCAGTAGGAAGACTTTACGCAGTTTTATATTTTAGTGAGGATCCGATGACATTAAATCAAATGGGGAAAAGTTTAGGGATGAGCAAACCTAGTATGAGTACAGGTATCCATTCTCTTATGGATATTGAAATGGTACAAAAAGTGTGGCGAAAAGGAGAGCGAAAAGATCTATATAAAGCGGAGAAAGACTTTTTTATTTCATTTATTTCATTTTTCTGTAAAAAGTGGGAGCGAGAAATCTCTACTAATTTGCAAGCCATTAACAAAGCAACTACACAATTAAACTTTTTATTAGAAAACCCCGATGTTCCTGAGTCCATACAAGAAAAAGCTCAAAAAGATATTCAACAACTTAAGGATTCAACTAAATATTACATTTGGCTAGAAAAACTGGTCCAAACATTTCGATCAGGAGAATTATTTAAATTGATTGAAATTGATGAAGATTAAACGATATCCCTCTAAAATGAGACATCTTTATGGTTAATACTCCTTTCTAAAAAAGGAGTGAAAAGTAAAAATTTCCGTTTATACATTCACTCCTTGGATAGATTTTCACTCCCTGTAAAAGATATGGGTAAATGTTGCGAACGCTTACAAAAAGACACCTCAGAATACTTTCTAGGCTTATCCTCATAAAATTCTTTTCCCCTAGAGATTCAATAAAAAACTCAAATTTAATAAATCATTCAACAATTAGTCCTTATTGTCCTATATCTAAAAATATTAATTTTGAAACTTAGATGGGGCTGCTTTGGCTAGTTAAGATTATTAATAAATTTCAACTCAATATGGGTAAATAAATCATTTTGATGTTTAAACTATTTTTTATACAAGTCTAGTGAAGAGTGAACCAAGTAAAGTTGAAGCAATACATGCCCACCCCTCAGATGATGATCAAATAATATGAACATCTAATATTAATATTACACATATCTGCATCAAGTTCGTACCTCTCCTTCAAGTTCAAAAGGGTATTTAGATGGCGTGATCACGTAAATCGAACTGTCTAACCATATTTTTATGAAAGAAGGAATGTATATGAGTGGAAACCAGGAACATCAGACACAAACCTTTGAACAAACTACTACTAAGCCTTCGGAAAATCCGAGGCGTCAAATTTTTTGGACTCCTTTGAGAACAGCTATTGCTGGGTTTATTGTATTCACTAGTTTTACAGTGATTTATTCTGTTTTGACCAAAAAGTCCATTTATTGGCCAGGTTTGTTCATTATGCTCAGCCTATATTGTGTTTTCTATTACATTGGTGCAAAAGCAGTTGGGAAAAAACGAGGAAAAACGGATGACATGCTCGTTGCTGGGAGATCAATGCCCCTTTGGCTATCGATGTTTACGATGACGGCTACATGGGTTGGAGGCGGATATATCGCAGGAACAGCCGAAACAATCCATTCTTCTGGTATAACTTGGACACAGGCACCATGGGCATATGGAATCAGCCTTATTTTTGGCGGTTTATTTTATGCACGTAAAATGAGGCGAATGGAATTTATGACAATGCTTGACCCGTTAGAATCCCGTTTTGGACATAAAGTAGCGGGACTTCTCTATTTCCCTGCCCTTCTCGGAGAGTTATTTTGGAGTGCCGCTATGTTAACGGCACTAGGGACAACATTTAGTGTTATTCTCGGTTTAAGTTTTACCGTTTCAATTATTATTTCGGCAATTGTAGCTACTGCTTATACAGTCGTAGGGGGGCTTTGGGCAATCGCTCATACTGATGTATTACAAATTACGATTATGTTTATTGGTTTACTATTAGTTTTACCGTTCGCTTTCTCTCACGTAGGCGGTTTTCAAGTAGCCTTTGATAATTATGCTGCCAACATGCAAGGTGCACTAAGTATCTTTCCTCCGTTAGCTGGGTGGAATGATCCCGAATGGGGAAATTTATATTGGCATTGGTGGGACTACGCGCTTTTATTGGTATTTGGGGGGATCCCTTGGCAAATCTATTTCCAGCGTGTGCTTTCTGCTAAAAATGAAAATGTGGCGATGTGGTTATCTATTTGGGCTGGAGTGTTATGTATATTGTGTGCGCTTCCACCTGCTTTAATTGGAATTGCCGGTTTTAGCGCTGATTGGGCATCACTAGGTACCTCAGCCCCAGAAAACTCTTCCATGATTCTAACCTATGTATTTAAATATATGACACCAGGGCTAGTTGGTGCAATCGCCCTTGGCGGATTGGCCGCAGCTGTTTTATCAGCAGTAGCCGCATCACTACTATCCGCATCAGGTATGGCTTCTTGGAACGTTTATCGTCCGATTATTAAACCAAAAGCAAGTGCTGGACAATTACAAAAAGTTATTCGAAGCAGTATCATTATTATTGGGGTTGGTTCAACATTAATTGCTTTAAATGCAAAAAGCGTTTATGCATTATGGTACTTATCCAGTGACATGGTCTATTGCATTTTATTTCCACAATTGACTTGTGCCCTATACTATAAATGGGCTAACTGGTACGGAGCACTTTCTGGTTTTATTGTTGCTCTCGTATTAAGGGTTGGGGGTGGTGAACCGCTACTCGGATTGCCTGCTTTAATTCCTTATCCTTTAATAGAGGATGGAACGGTATATTTCCCTTTCCGTACAACGGCTATGCTTGCTGGATTAATTACTATTCTCGTGGTCTCTTATTTAACCCGACATAAATGCCCTCCATTACCGCTTCGAAACTTGAACAATGATAAAAATGGGCAATCTATAGCTTGATAAAAATCAAAAAAGACGATGGACTCTAACCGGAAGTACAGGAATCTTTAACCTTTATTATAGAAAACCTACCGAAGTTAGTAGAGATGCTTACCTTTATCAACGAATCTTACGATACTGCACAATCCATTATGAAAGATCGTGTTCTCATTAATGATTGGGTGGGTGGTTTCCGGAATTTGTCGATCCATTAGTTGGTAAAGTTAAAGAATTTGCGGCAACAGCTATTGAAGCGAGTGATCGAATGCACAAGAATCAACCAACACCTATTAGCTTGTTTGGACTGTTGCGAATGCTAAAAGATCCACAGGTACAAAAAATGTTCCAATTTGTACAAGCCTACTCAGAAATAGCGTTTGAAAAATATACAAAACAATAGACCTTACTAACCATCAAGCTCAGTTTAGCTTATTGGGGTCCTGCCGACAAAACGCAGATATTATACGCTAAGGGATTCTTTAGAATCAAAAACCCTGATTTTTCTACGTTAAGGAGAAAAATCAGGGTTTTATTTATATCCTAAGTGGACGTAGTGAATGGATAGAATTTGAAATCTCAGGCTTAAATGAATATTCACCCAAGAAGCTAACGTGTTCCCATCCCAAAGGGGATATGAGGAAGTAATTCCTCTTTAAATTTTCCTATCGTTTTCAAATGTTCAATTGCTTGTGATAGATACACGGTATTCCAAATACTAATAACATTTATTATGAGGTTTAAGGATCTGGCACGCTGTAATTGATCTTGTAATGCTCTTTCCCTAGGTTCCCCATTTCTCCCAAAGAAAATAGCTCGTGCCAATGCATTCATAGCTTCTCCTATATTTAATCCACGTTGAATTCTCCGACGCAATGTTTCGGTAGAAATAAATCTAATATAAACAAAGTTTTATCTATACGCCCCATCTCACCTAAAGTTGTCACAAGGCTATTTTGACGAGAATAAGAACCTAGTTCTCCCATGATAAGAGAAGCAGAGACCGTACCTTCACGAATGAATGTGCCAACCTTAATACATCATCATAATTTTCCTAAATGATCTTGGTGTTAAGTCTTCCACGTAGCAACTTCTCCATTTCTGGATATAGGTCTGGCTTTTTAAATGAATAAAATTTTGAATCTGCGAGGTCCCACTTTGTAAAGGTAATTTAATATTGTTAATTAATGGTAGTGATTCATTCCCCGACAATAACTAGTTATTAGTGTCAAATTAGTATTTTATTTAACCAAAAGGCACCTTCTTATTATAAGGTTAACCATTTATTTCTGGTTAGCCTATTTCATATGGGTTATGATTTAAGTAGTCTGGGTAGGACAATCAGCTCGTGGGAATGAACCCCGACCGGAATCAAGTCCTAAGGTCGTGAACAACCTGCCCTACGAAATAATTTGAAAGGGGGAGTTACACATGGACGAAAACAAACAGCCGTCTGCTGAATCAGAAATCAACCAAGCCGAGGAAATAGTCATTCATGCCATTGCCGAAACGATGGATTTATACGGTATCACCCCGTCAATTGGCCGACTTTATGCCATTATGTACTTTAAACAACATCCGATGACTCTTGATGAAATGAAAGACGATGTCGGTATGAGTAAACCCAGTATGAGCACAGCAGTTCGCCAATTACAGGAAATCAACATCGTCCAGAAGATATGGCAAAAGGGCTCTAGGAAGGACCATTTTGTGGCTGAGAAAAACTTCTTTAATTATTTTAGCCAATTTTTTGGAAGTAAATGGAGAAGAGAGGCTGAGTTGAACCTTTCCGCCATTGAACAAGCGGAACATCGACTTCAAGCAGTCATGGAAAATGAAAAAAACGAAGAAAGGTTAAAAGAAAGAGCGAGGCAAGACTTGCAACAGTTAGAGGAATATAAGAAATACTGTTATTGGCTCCAACAACTGGTGGATTCATTCGAGTCCGGTCAAATTTTTGAATTTTTACCGGTGGACAATTCAATTTCAAAGACATAAGGACAAGTAGAGGAACTCCCGAATTATAGTTGGAGAAGGTCTCAAAGGATCGAATGAATATTATATACAAATGCTATTTTACATAATGCAAGTTATTAGAAGTTAAAAAAAACGAACCCCCTTACGCTCAAGGGGGTTAAGCATGTGGAGTTGCCCATTATTGTTGCTTTGTAATAAAGTTTAATCAAAAATACCTCACAAACCCTTATTTTACGGTAAAAACGAAAGCAAATCCGAAAATAGTAGTGAGAAGAAGATGGATGCCTGAAATAATCCAAGTGATGGGGTTTTTGAGAATGGCAATGGTTCCAGCAACTTTTGCACCTTTCTTCAAAACTCCTTGCATAGGAACTCCTTTCTAAGATCGACTCTGACACAATGATTCAGATTGTAACGAAACCACTTCTAATGACGCCAGGTGCCTCTCTCGAATATCATTTTCACTCTTTTTCTGCTTCCTGATCTTTTGACTTCCTTCTCTCGGAACGTATAACGTGTTTTCGGAAGGTGTTGTATTTGCTTTTCTGGCATCGATTTTCTGTTGAATTTCCCACTGAGTTAGATGCTTGATCGGTTCTCTTGAAGCAGCTACTTCTTGTTGACTTTCCATTCTGGTTGCTGGGTTACGATGCGGTGAAGGTTGATTTTCAGGGTTAGTTGATCCAACTGTCCGTTGACTAGTTGGCTTAGGCGCCACTTATTTTCTGCTATCTTGTCTATTTGAATTCGGAAGATCCGAACTAGAATGACGTTCATATTTTGTACCAACTGAAAAAGTAACTGTTTTACCCATTTATTTATCCTCCTATTTTAACCCTGTTTGGATTCACTTTTAATAAGCAGCTTTTGGTATTCCTTCTTCTTATCTTTGTGTTAGTATCTCTTTTGGAAAGCTTGCCTTATCATTGTATACAATGACTATTACCTTAACTATCTTCTCGATTAATCATTTCATTCTGCTACTTTCGCTTCAGTCGATATGCTGATCCATTTAAATCATTTACAACATATATGTCAACATATATGTTATTGTTATTGCTATCATTATTAACATTTGTAATATATATAATATCCATACTATACGTATGGATCTCACCGTATATTTCTACTATCATGGCACTCCAATATCACAATCATCTTTTCTTTTATTCCCCTCTACCAATTATCAAAATCATCTAACAGAGTCTTATAGCTGCAATTAGATAACAATAACAATATCAACAATTATAAAATATATTTCTATTAATTACGTTATCACTATATACATTAATAACGTTTTTAAAACATATGTCATTATATATGTTAATATATACATTAACATATATAATATTGAATATTCTGGATATAAATATGATGATAACTAGCAATTAATATTGCTATGATTGATTACAAGTATCAAATCCCCACCGTATCTATCGAAAGAGGTGTTAATGTTGACAGCAAAAATAATAACATTTGGAATTAGTAAAGGTGGTTGTTCCAAGTCGATGAGCAGCGGAATTACCTCTTATCTATTAAGTAAAGAGGAAAAAGTTTTGGCGATTGATATGGATGGGCAAGGGAATTTAACGAGCTTTTTGACCGGCGAATATGACATATGCAACGCCTTTGAAGAAAGAACCATTTTAGAAGCCATTTTAAATGAAGACTCGCGATCGTATATCATAAAAATTAAAGAGAATTTGGATTTAATCCCTTCTAATGATTTTCTAGCTACTTTACCTAGAAAAATGTATGAAAAAGGCCTGAATCTAGATGCTTTACAAAAAGCACTCCAGCCTGTTATGGAGGATTATGATTGGATTATTATAGACACCCCCCCTGCATTATCCGAACAAACCGTCATGCCTTTAAGTACATACTCAGAAGCTGGTAGTTATGCCGTTGTTATGTTCGATGGCTCGATGTTTGCATATTATGCTATTCCAAAATTCTTAGAGATTATTGAAGGGGCAAGAGAACGATATAACCCTACTTTAAAAACAGCCGGAATTCTATTTTCCCTTATTGATGCTAGAGCAAAAGAAAATGAAGTCATGCAGGAAGCCATTGAAGAAGAGTACCCTAACCTAAAGTTTGAAACGACCATAAGAAGAAAAGCTTCTACGAGACGGATAGCTATATCAGGATTTGAAGGAAACTCAGAACTGAAAAACGCATTAGAATTTTACAATCCTTTTGTACAGGAGTTGAAAAAACGTGTCCAACAAAAACAACCTCAAAGATAAGATTAAAAAGCCAAATGCTACTCAGGCGTTCTTTAATTCGTATGATTTAGAGAAAGATAATAACAAAATTAACATCAAAGATGAGAACAAAGATGTTGTCGTAAACAACAATAAAATAGACAACAACATTGAAACATATGTCAATAATGACAATGTTGTTATTGTTAATGATGTTGATGATGCTGATGATTACTTTAGGAATTTAGCGTCTGGAAAAAAGGTAGTGAAGAAAAAACCGAAGAAAGTCTTCACCTCATTCTATATGGACACTGACCTGGCTATTGAAATAGATAAAATTGCAGCTAGGGGAAAAAAGGGGGACAAGTCTAAGCTTATTAACCAAGCAATAAGGAGGTTATTGGAAGAGTACGAAGTTTTAGAAAAAAAATAATCGTCTTTACAACTACAAAACAAAGTTGCCGGCACTAAGCCGGCTTATATATCCCTGCTAATAGAATTTTTTTCTATCCTATGATTTGCTCATTTTTTCCTAATCGATAATTTATATCTTATTCTCCGAGGTTTGAAATCTCTCGACAATTAAGTCAAATTATATCCGACAATATTGAGCACCCATTGAACATTTTTCACACAAAACTTTTTCAATAGGGCTGATGCAATACGTTGTGCAGCACCAGAGTCAACCATTAATTTTCCAAGTACGGCACCAAAACCAATAATAAGTGCTAAGCTACCAAGAGTGCTTCCAAGACCGGCTTTCGCTGTCACAACAATAGATGTTGGAGTCATGCCATTTAAAATCCCGACTAATATAGCTGAAATGATTGGAGCATCGACACTGTGAAGCTTCACTTTCATGTTTAAGAATAAGAGTAATGCTACACCAAGTACTAAAGATATAATCGGCATGTTATGTAGGAACCAATCCATTTATTCTCCCCCTGTAGTACGGTCTTTAGTTAGGTAATTCCTCCCTCTTTGTTATTGCTTTCTCAATCGGTTATTTAAATTAATTACTATAAGATGTACTCACCCAAAAACATGTGGACTACCGTTAGTTTGTCCCTCGCCCTATAATGGAATTTCACATCTGTTCGTTTTATTATCTCTTGCTTTCCATTGTTTGGAGATAAGATTTCTTTATTACTTGTTCCACAATATCACCAACTTAAAGATAATATTGCTTCTTTTAATATTACTTAATTAAACGAATGCCGTTAACTGCATCAGAAAAGACGCTACTGATCTGCTTCTGATATTAAAGTGAAGCGCACTATTGCTTCATACTGACTGACCCATTTTAAAAGGAGCTTAATGAAATTATATAGGTTAAAGATAAAAGTGATAATTATATTTTATTTCTTATCATACTCGGCTTCAAATTTGGCCTTTCAATGACCCTAAGGATGGTCCAAAATCTGCAGGCTTCTGAGAAAGTTTCAATACAATTTAAACCATAATAAACGCAATAATATCGGTTGTTTTATTTAAACCATCGGCCTTTAAGTTATCTGAATTTTCCGTATACCCAATCACTAACTTTAAGGCAGATAATCATATATAAGCATGAATACTTATAATAGCTCCACGTTCTCCAAGCTTTAAGTCATCATGATATTTTTGCTGGTCCATAGAGCCACTTCCATTATATCCCTTAAACATTTAAACATACTGACAAGTAGTATGCGAGTGGGTCTACAGAAATCTTTTTTCACTTTTCTACAAAAACAACCACTATAAAAAGAAATTGGACATAGCAAGAATCATTTGATAAAAAAACATCCCCAATGATAAAGAGATGGTAATTGATGCATTGAATAGACAAGGGAGAATAGCCTACTAAACAAGCAGACCTTGTTAATTTATTGGCTCTGGCCTTTAGTATTTACATATATAAAGGTATATTTTCCTTTCTTACAGGCTGTAGTGCCACCCCAAAACAATAGACTACCAACATCTATTAAGCCCCTTATTTCTAAAGAAATTAGCTAGTATTAAAGGTAGTTACTCAATAAAACTTCTTAATACACAACTTAAACACAACGAATAAATATTCCTGTAATAAAAAAAGCAAAGACCTTTCTCTTCTTATCAAAATGACTTATTTTAATTTTTCAACATCAGATAAAGCTGCTTTGTTAACGGATTGTTCATCCAACTTCTTTATCTCATCACCTGGCATTAATCTCCAACCTTTGTTTACGACAAAACGAAGCCAAGTTCCAGGAAACCAAGAAGTGACTAAGGCTAACATAACAAGAACCGCAAAAAATTCCTGGTTAATAATCCCTGAAGAATAAGCGACTGAAGAAAGAACGATCCCTGGTCCCCCACGATCGTTAATAGCTATTCCTAAATTGATGCTCGTAAGTGGATCTTGCTTTATCATTCGCGATGTTATATAGACAGCAATTGTTTGTGTTAGCGTAGCAAATAATAAGTAGCCGAGGAAAAAGAGTGGATCAAAGTGGTTAACAAGATTCAGCTGTAATCCGACTATTGAAAAATAAAGGGGAATAAACCAGGAAAAAGAAATATTAGAAACTTCATATTCAATTCTCTCTGAAACGGCTTTAGGCATTGCTAACTTGACAACTATTCCAGCTAGAAGCGCACCAAAAATGGTTTCTACATGTACAAATCCGGCTATTGCAGCTAGCATGAACATCGTAAATAAGAAGTAGCCAAGATTAGATGATTTGAATAATAAATTATGCTTCAGAAAGGTAAGTCGATTAAATAAGAAGTATCCAAATAGTAATGTTCCGGCTATGAATCCTAAGCTTAAAGATATACTTTTAAACCCTGTACCAAAGGTATACATCCCCTCATTACTTGCAAGAGCTGTCGCAAAGCCTAAGGCAACCCATAAGAAAACATCATGTATGCCTGCACATGCAATAACGATCTTTGCAAACCGTGTGTTCATAATACCCAAGTCATTGAAAATTTTAGATATAACTGGTATGGAGGTTATAGCTATGGAAACAGCCATGACAATTTTCATAGCGAGTATATCTTGCGCCGTCCCTAAATAAGAAGAGACGTTAAACAAATCGGTGGCCAACCATCCAACAATAAAAGCAGGTATGGTCGAACCAAAGACTAAGGCCGAAGTAATTTTCATATCCTCTCTGCTAAAATTGTTCTGAAATTTAAGTCCTGAGCTGAACATAAGCATTAGTAAACCAAATTGATATAGAAGCCCAAACAACTTGTCTTCACCCGGAAAGCCCAAAAAAATCCAATGAAATACATCTGGAAAGAAATGACCCAACAATGTCGGACCGAGCACCAACCCTGCTGAAACTTCGCCAATAACCTTAGGAATGTAACAGCGTTGTGCTATATATCCAAATAAATGAGCACAAGCAAGTAAACAGCCCATCGCGAATAAGAAATGACTAATTTCCGACCCATTTAAACTAAACATATTACAACTCCTTTGTATGCCCAATTACATATCTGTATGATTGTACAGGTTTGCTTCTAATAAGGTATGCGTATATATGTCCAAGGTATAGACGAAAGTTTATTTTAAGGAAAATTCCGAAGATGATTGCCTGAATAATTCAAGATAAGTTTCGCATACTAAAAGAAAAGGAGTGAAAATATGAGGAATACTCTAAGGTTCATATTATTAATAATATTTAGTCTACTTTTAAATCTAAACAGTCAGACTGTCGAGGCAAAAGAGGTCAGTCCCCCTGAAATCAACATGGAAAGAGCTAAACAAATTGCTCTGGAACAAGTTAGTGGCAAAATCATTAGCGCCACAACAGAAGAAGACGATGGAAAGACTAAATATGAAATTATCGTTCAAGCGAAAGATGGCAGATATGAAATAGAAATCGATAAAATTACGGGGAAAGTTCTAGAGGTTGAAAAAGAAGGCACTAATGACGATGATGATCGGCATGAAGAGGACGATCGATATGATGATTAATATACTATATTGAATTACTTAAGTTGATTACGCAAAACGATAAAAGGGGTTCTGAAATGATAAATAAATGGCTTTGCTGCTTTGTATTCACCTTCAGTTCCTTGTTTTTTTCTGTAAATGAGATGACTCAAGCAGAAGGTGTCAATCATCCCAAACAATCGAAAACAGTTACGTATGACCCTGAAATGAACTGCACAAGAAATACCAATCTCACCGCAGCTCAAAAGAAACAGCTTGACACTATTTATAATCGCATTTACAAAGATTATATTGATTTAATTGAGGTATACGCTTGGTCAGGTGCTCTAACAGAAGACCAAAAAAAATTAAGATATAGGATGTTAAACAATTATATAAAAACTTTCTACAAAAGAGATTATAAATGGTGCTCTGAGCATGAATCTGATGAATGGGAAGAAGAGTGGTATGACAATGACGAGGATTAATATCGAATCAGATGAACAAATTGTTCATCTGATTCTTTTTTTACTTACTTTGCATAAAATGTACAAGTAAAAAAAGAAAAGACGGGTGCCTATGAATTATGTTGCGATAGGTGTTGGTGGAGTTATAGGTGCAATATTACGATATTTAATCACGGATTGGTTCATAAGTTTTGGTAGTTTTTTTGCTATTGGAATCCTTTGCGTAAATGCAATAGGATGTTTTTTATTTGGTTATCTTCAAGGACTAGCAAGAGCTTATGAAATCCCAAATTGGGTGGTCATGGGTCTAGGAACGGGACTTATAGGAGCGTTTACAACTTTTTCAACTTTTAGTATGGAAGTTATTCATTATATCGAGCAAGGAGAAATCTTTCGTTCATTTTTATATGTAATGGTTAGTTCTATTATGGGATATTTCCTTGTTTATTTAGGGTTTATTCTCACAGAACCTAGGAAGAAGGGCGTTGATCGTCATGGGTAATCATATATGGCTGATCGGATTCGGTGGATTTGTCGGGGCAATCGTAAGGTATTTGGTCACTATTTATTTCTCAAGATTTTTTCCAATCGGAACATTATTCGTTAATATTACTGGTTCTTTTTTTATGGGAATCCTCACAGCAATTGAGTGGTTATCTATTCCTGTTAGTCTATTAGTGGGTACAGGTTTTTTAGGAGCATACACCACTTTCTCTACCTTGAATTTTGAATTATTGATGTTCAAGAAAAACAGACGGCATGTCCTTTTTGTTCTCTATATAATAAGCAGCTATTGCCTTGGGTTATTGTCAGCAGCCTCGGGATACTGTATTGGAAAGATTCTATTCGACGGATAAATTTGAAGATAATGATCCAATTAACAGTATGTTATTCCGTCATAATTTTAATTTTACCCCTGGAAATATTACAATTACTTAAGACCTCAATTCTATATTCCTCTCCGTATGGAATATTTGTAAACGCGATATTAAAACAGTTCGGACTTTTATAATCTCCGTAAACAACAACTTGGCCATATACTTTTGTTTTTCCCCACCAATTTTGTTCCACGACTGAATATTGTATAGGACTATCTACACCTAAAACCTTCTGATATCCGATAAGAGTAATACCCTGTTTGTTCACAGTAAAGCGAGAACTGTAAAAACAGCCACATTCAACTCCTAACCCCCATTTTATATACTCAGATTTTTTATCAACCATTTTTAGAATCATAATAATTGTAAAAACCACGACACACGTCATGATAATAAGAGTATTCATTTGTACAATCACCCCCCACCTTCTTATATTGTTTGCATCGACTTTAAAAATGGTTACAGCCAATCTCGGCTTTCAACACCTATTTTCAAAAACTCATACATAACTCCATTAGGTTAAGCCATATATTTCAATAAATATATGGCTGAGAAGTTGTAGTTCAATCATATGGCCCGATTGCTGAATAAAAAAAATCCTGTATTTCAGTACAGGATTTTTGATCGAACTTTTTACATTAATGTACTATGGTTATTAGAGGATAATTAGTTCAATATATGAGCTACTATCCTCTTTTTTAATATATTTTAGAATTATAAACTATACTAAAAGTTTCTAGTTTGAAAAATTGGTATACCATCAAAACGCCCAATACCCGGAATATCAACCCCTGCCACAATTGAACCCTAATCATTACTAGTATCATAATCGTATGATTCCATATCAGCAAATGTTTCAAATATATTCTCCGCAGTTATGGTACCCTCAGCCTCGATCGAACCAAGGACAGTATATTCAGGATGAGGTTGAAAATTATCCAGGACATCATAATAATAAAAAGCTTCTTTTACACCTATATATTAAAGGTTACCTTATCATGGGAGGTTAAATAAATGTTTGAATATCATTGCTATGTATCCAATGCTGGTTAAATCTCTTTCATTTTATAATAGGCGTATCTAATTTGTTATTTTATCTGTTTCCGTGTGAGAGGTGTGATACAGGATAAAAGTCATTTCCGTTAAAACTCGGTCCCCTTGCCTTTAGCGAATGGAAATTGCCTTTTTATTTGTCAGTATCAAGTTTTATTTAATAGAATTATGAACCTATAAATCTAGCAGAATCCAAAAAGTATTGCTATATAAAGACAACTGTTAAAGTATTTTAACTGATACAGACTATATGTATCAGGATTTGAAGGAAACTCAGAACTGAAAAACACATTAGAATTCTACAATCCCTTTGTACAAGGGTTAAAAAAACGTGCCTAGCAAAAACAACCTCAAAAATAAAATAAAAAAGCCATATGCTACACAGGCGTTCTTTAATTCTAATGATATAGAACAGGATGACAACAATAACAAAGACATTGATGTTGACAACGAAAATAAAACATATGTCAACAATAACAATGTTGTTATTGTTAATAATGATAATTACTTTAGGAACTTAGCGTCTGGAAAAAAAGGTACCGAAGAAAAAGACGAAAAGTCTTCACCTCATTCTATATGGATGCTGACCTGGCTATTGAAGTAGGTAACATTGCAGCTAGGGGGAAAGAGGAGGATAAGTCTAAGCTTATTAACCAAGAAATTGGTAAATCTTTGGAAGATTACCTTGTTTTAAAAAAATAATCGTCTTTCCCGATACAAAACAAAGTAACCGGTATTAAGCAAATAATACTAAAACGCGGAAGACGTTGTTTTCCGCGTTTGGGGAACTTTATTAAGTAGTGTTATTATTTATTTCTTTTTTGCCATTTTCATTTTTTAATGCAATTCTTGCATTTTGATCTAGTTTTTTAAAAATACGCTCCAATTCATTTTTATCTTTCAACAAACGTTCTCGGTTTTCTTTGACAAGTTCATTAAAATTTTTACTCTTTCGATGCATTCACAATTCACCTCTTACATGGTTGAATTCTCGTTCAAGAACAAAAATGGGAAGTTCATATAACTTTTATCGTATTTTTTATAAATTCCACATTTCAATAGTTCTTGAATCAACTCTTCTTTATTTGGTGTTTCATATATATTTGTTTGATTCATCATGAAGAATCCTCCTTCATAAAGATGCAGGCTTTGCATAATGCAGGATGTTCAGTGCACGACTTCTCAAAAATAATCGCCATTTCTTCCGTTTGGTACTCCACATAAGAACCTGATCAGCAAAGTCCTCGCACCTCTTTATTTGATTATATGTAGTAGTCTTTTGATGAATTTTTAAAGTTTCACCATATACATTTGACCCGTGGTCCTTCATTTTTTTCAATAGCATATCTATAGCTGTATAGGCATTTGTATAGGATAAATCATCAGAGCCGAAACATGCCACTTTTACTCCATAAACATCTGCCTGTCCGAGTTCTTCATAAAATTCTATTGCCTCATATGGCAATTCATCCTTATTCCATGTATATGAACCGATAAAGACCAAATCATAGTCCTTTAAGGTATCGGTTTCTAACCTATCCAATCTTTCCATTTCTACTTTGCATCCAGCAGCAGCCAATCTATCCTTAATGATTACAGCCATTTTCTCTGTATTACCAGATAAACTGATATATCCAATGAATACCTTCATTAAACCCACCTGCCTAATTGAGAATTATTTTCAATATAATTTAAGTATAGTTGAAAATGATTATCAATGTCAATTAATTATGTTTTTTAATAATCGTCACCTCTTTCATTTAAACAGATATACATATAGAATTTTAGTTTTCAATCGACATGAACTTCTGCCTCAAAGACTAGACTCCCTCAAAAACACAATAATTTACAAAACTATTGAATGATTGTCACACAAAAATAACAGAATAATTTTATTATTGAAGTAAGTGTTTTTTTAGAAAGTAGGGAAAGGAGTATCATGTTGAAAAAGCTTAACAAGAAATCATTTAAAGACCTTTTGCAAGAGAATAAACAAGAATTACTTAATGATAAACAAGCAATTGAAAAAATTGAAATACGGTTAGAACAACGACATGAACATAAAAAGCTAGCTTAAAAACAGCTAGCTTTTGTATCATATACAATTCGATTTCGTTTACTTTCACAAAGTTGGCATCTTAGGATGGTGTAAAAGGCCTTTTTTCATAAGGCGGTTGGTTTCAGGAGATTTACTCTTCTATTTGGTTGCATGCCAAATATTTCTGGAAGGAAATATAAGAGGAGATTTCCCTCCAGAAATGTTTGATTTCTTTATTTTTCAAAAGATTCTTATTCAATATCACAATTCGCTGTTTCTTTAGCGTCTATCAAACTTTCTATATTGTCTCAATATCAAGCTACATAAAGACCATTACTCTGTCTCTATTCATGTCGCTCTCATCGTTTCATTAGCTTTTGAACGGTTATTAGTACTTCATCAATAACTTCTGAATCCCCCTCATTCAGCCGGTCTACTACACAGGTTTTCAGATGCCCTTCTAATAAAATTTTAGCAACACTATTTAGGGCACTTTGAGTTGCTGCTATCTGGGTTATGACGTCATCGCAGTACGTATCCTTCTCAATCAACCCTTTAATTCCTCGTATTTGACCCTCTATGCGATTTAAACGTGTTGTTAAATTTCTTTTTACAGTTGCAGAATTGTGACTTTTTCTATTTTGAGTGGAGGTTACACTGCATTCATCATGAATTAAATGATCAGTCTCCATAATTACTTTCGCCATTTTTCATCCACCTTGCACATATGATACTAACCGATTTATATCACATCGTTCTGTCAGCGATAGAGGCTACCTATAAATTGGGTCGGAGCTACATGTACAAATTTCTTAAAGCCCTTAATAAAGTGCGCCTGATCATAATAACCATTTTGATATACGATATCCGCTAGATTATGAGCATTATTTTCAAAAATCATCGCTAATGAATTTTGAAATCTAACAATTTCACTAAATTGCTTTGGTGAAAAGCCGATCACCTCTGCAAACTTCTTGCGAATATACCGATCTGAATATCCGGTATCTTCCGTTAAATCGTTTATACTAATGTTCCCGTTCGATAAGTAAATTTTTTTAATACAATAATTCATAACATTCTGACTACTGTTTTGATTCATCATGCTTTTAATAAATACTTCAAATAGACGTATTCTCTCAACAAAGCTACTTGCATGTAATATATTCTCCATCAGGAATGGATCAACAGATATAAGATCATTTAAAGGGATTTTTTTACCTAGAAGATCCCTCATGGAATAGTTTATTTTCAAAAGCCCCTGCTCAGGTTGAAATCTAACACCAAAATATTCACAGCCTTCTTGAAAATCAAGTTGCTGTTCTCTCCGCTCCAGTGGGCTTGTCCATAGAAAAATAGATGAATGTTTTGGACAACAACAAAATAATAAATCAAAGCAACCATCAGGTATAAGTGCAAAAGGATTGATTGTTTCTTTTTGGGTTGTAAACTGATAATATAAGGCTATGTCTTTACCGATGAGACGATTTAACGGTCTCTGCTCGATATAATGATCCATCTTATACTGAACTTCGGGTTGAGATGGGAAATAAGTAAGGGCTTTCATTAGGTTGCACTCCCCTGATTCATACACGTTCAATACAGTGTACTAACATTTTAATGATTATATCAGAATATTCATTCATCTCATAAGTCCAAAACTAGACATCCTTTGGCTCTTGAAACACATGTCAAAACGACATTCGCTTCTTTCTTTTCTTCATCGGTAAGAAACACATCTCTATGATCGACTTCTCCTTTTAACACATTCACTTGACAGCTGCCACATCCACCAACTTTACAAGAATAGGGTGCGTCAATATCATTTTCCAGTAAAACATCTAATAAAGTGGCTCCTTCAGGAACTTGAAGAACCTGCTTACTTTGTTTCAATTCCACTTCAAATGCATACAATGGACCAAAATCCGGCGGTGTGAAAAGCTCAAAATGAATACTACTTTCAGGGTATCCATATAATTTTGCAGCTTCTGCAAATTCCTTTACCATTCCTTCCGTTCCACAAAAATAAACATGAGTGCCGATTGGTTGGTTTTTCATCACTTCCGTTGTCATTCTTCGATCGGTTCTGGAAAAGTAGAAATGAGTTTCTTCTGGATAAACAGATGACAGAAAAGGATAAAACGCGCACAATTCTTTTGAAGGAGCTGCATAATGTAATTCAAACGTTTTTCCTTGCTTTTTTAAATGAGACGCCATCGCGAGAAACGGCGTAATCCCAATACCAGCCGCAATAAAGACATGATGTTTGGCACTAAAGCTAAGAGGGAAATGGTTTTTCGGATAACTTATTTCTAGTTGATCGCCTTCTTTTATTTGATCATGCCAATACACAGAACCGCCTCTTGAGTTTGTATTTCGGCCCACAGCAATTTGATAATATTCATTTTGATCGATATCATTTGTTAATGAATAATGGCGTTCAAAGAGGTTTTTTTCACTCTTAATCTTTGTCGTAATATGGGCGCCGCCGCTAAAACGTGGCAAAGCAGAACCGTCTGCTGCTTTTAACTGAAAACTTCTAACTGATGGCGATTCAATTGTTATTTTATCTACAATAACATCAATGGTACCCGTAGCCATTTTGTCAACTCTCCTTTCTAAACTTAGACCACATGGATATAGCCTAAGTATGCATCCAGTCTTTTTGAAAAATGATTAGAAACATCGAGGACAGTATGACAATGTACACATGTTATTTCATCACTGTTTGTCTTCAGATTATGATTGTAACATTTTACACAATATACTTTTTCCTCTTTGATTCCAATCTCTTTTGTTTGTATTTCTGCATCTGTAAACCCTACTGAATATGCAACTTGTTTAACATCTCGAACCATGGACCAATCCCCAGATATAAACAATTTTGTACCAATTAATTGTTTATCCAAAACGTCTTGAACGTCTTCAGCAACAAAAGATGATAACATAGTTACGCGATGACCATGCTTCTGTTGAAGATAATCCAAAATAGGATCTTTTTCCTCAGCTAACACAAATACATGAAATTCTATATTTTTTAATGAAAGAAAATCAATTTCAGCCAAATTTACAAACAGGGCCGATTGATCGATAAGCAATAGCATTTTTTCGCAGCTATGATGAAGTTCAAAGTATGGATCTTCCTCGACTACCAATTCAAATTCCTGATCTTTGAGCTCTTCTACTAAGCGCATTTTTTCTTGTTTTGGATAAGTTGTTGTATTCATGACAAGGCGATATGTTCCTTCCTGTTTACCGGTTTCAACCAAATAAACAGGAAGCTTGTACTGAGTTTGATTGCATATAATTTGCTTCGCAAAGCCTATCGTTTGAGAATTAGAACCGGAAAGCAATTTCACTTCTGCTATAAATCCTTGATCAAATGAATTCTCTACTTGTATTACTCTGCCTTTAACTGTATTCAATTGTCCTCATCCCTTTAGTTAATTTGAAAAAGTCTCTTCTAGCTTTTTTTCCAAATATGTGACTAATTGATCTTTATAGAAAAGTAAACCTTTGTATTCTGCTATATCATCTGCCAAATCAACTAGTACATTGCGAAGTTGGCCCGTCCATTTGCGATTTTCGGTTAATTCTTCTAATGAAATAATATGGGTATGGATACTGAATAAAATTCCATTGCTACGTGGGAGACGGAATAATCTCTGATCTTCAACCCTAAAATATACTAGCTTTCCTGCATTTTCACTTGTTACATCGTCTTTTTTCGGTCCCCACTCATCAAACGTTTCAGGTGATGTACCAAGAATTGGCTCAACGGTCATTGTCCAATTAAATCGAGTCCACGGTTTTCCAGCTTCCATTCTTAAAATGAATCCGCGGATTTTCTCAGCTAACCCAGTATTCGTAAAACGGGATGGCACAGGAAAATGAATAGATAAAAAGTCCATACCTAGATCGAATGCCAGGGACCAATTGGCTGGGAAACATAATTGTCCCGCGTCAAGGAAAAGATCACCGTCTTTTTGTGCAAGATAAATCAAATCTGCTTGAACATGGCGACCAATAAAGTCTAATGGCTCATACGGTAAACTGGAACAATCGCCGAAAGTAAATGAATATTCTTCTTCAAGGATGTTATTTTGGAACGTCCACTGATTTCCATTTTTAAAGACACTGAAATAATTCGGGTGAATGGATGCCATCTCATCCATAATCATCTCTAATATTTCCCATTGTGCTTCAATAGAATGAGGGTAAGATTGATAGGTTTGTTCTTTTCTGCTATCTAGAAGTTGCCGCTTTAGTTTGATTTCCTCAATATATTCAGGTGTAATATCAAGCACAAACGGCGGATCAAGTGGTGTGGAGTTGTTTGAAAAATCATGGGAGTCTCCCTTAAATGGGAAAGGGAAACGGTCGACTTTAGGCCGATTAGGAATTTCTGCTTTTATAGGGGTAGGAGTACTTTTTTCCATTATTTTCTCTCCTTGATAAAAGATTCGTCTTTTTTTAGAAAAAACATTCTATAGGAACCAAACTACCTATAGAATGTCTTTTAGTACATAAAATTTTTGTCGTTTTCAGCTACTTTAGGATGTGATAATCCTTATTTCATAAATGCAGCATCAGCAGCAGCATGTTTCGTGTAGATCGCTTCTCCATCACTTTCACCATCAAAAATAACTGGAACATTAGGTGTGAATAGAACAACATCGCCTGCTTCAGCTATATATTTGTTTCCTTGCTTGTCACGCAAGACAAATTTACCTTTTGTAATCACTTTATATTCTAAAAATTCATATACGAATTCAAATTCATCTCCTGGTTGCATAGAGAAGAACCCGATTGTAAGTGGATTTGCTGTTGCTGTAACAGGAACATCGATGATTTGGCTGTTCAATTCTGGCTTACCTAAAAGTCCATCCAATTCAATTTTGTCAAAAGTACCTGGTTTAAAAATTTGGATCCCTGGTTTTTGGCTCAAATAGCTATAGTTTTTTGCTTCTGTTGATTGGCTCATTATTAACACTCCTATTAGTTTTTTATTTTGATTTTTGTTAAATTTATTAGATTTAAACAGTAACTGCTTCTTTAATTAAACGTTGCATTTCTTGAGCAACTGCTTTTTTATCTGCTGCACCTGTAATTCCGCCACCTACGATTACTAGATCTGGTTGAGCTTGAATTACTTCAGGAAGCGTTTCCAATTTAATCCCGCCTGCAACAGCTGTTTTAGCGTTTTTCACGACGTTTTTAATTGCTCTTAATTGTTCAAAAGGAGTTTCTCCTGCAGCTTGTAAATCGTATCCAGTATGTACACAGATATAATCAACGCCTAGAGCGTCTACTTCTTTCGCACGTTGTTCAAGATCTTTTACGTTGATCATGTCAATAAGAATTTCAGAGCCATGTTTCTTTGCTTCTTCAACAGCCCCTTTAATTGTTGCATCATCTGTTACTCCTAAGATCGTAACAATGCCTGCGCCTGCTTCTGAAGCTTTTAATACTTCATAACCACCTGCATCCATAACTTTAAGGTCTGCAAGAACAGTTAAATTAGGGAATGCTTCTTTCATTTCTTTTACAGCACGAAGCCCTTCGTTAATCACGACAGGTGTACCGATTTCGACAACATCTACGTACGCTTCTACTTCTTTAACGACTTCAATACCTTCTGGAATATTGACAAGATCAAGTGCTAATTGTAACTTCATGAATAGGACACTCCTTATAAAAGTAGTTAATAATAGTACTAAATCTATTATATGTCTTAATTTTCTGAAAACAAAGTACGCACTTTTTTATCATATTGTGTCATAAAATATACTATTGGGATTAATAAATCATTTTCTTCCTAGTATTCTGTCTATATTACCTGAATAAAAGCTGATTTTGTTACTTGTCTATCATGATTTTTAGCGTATATTGTCATAAAAAACGGTCTGCTTCTTTATAGTTCATTTGTTTTTTCTAGTGTATGATTTAACACGCTTTCCGTATAATCTTTCCCCCACACATACATAGATTCGAGAATCGGGATTAAAGTATGCCCCCGTTCCGTAAGTGAATATTCAACTTTTGGTGGGACGACAGGATAAACTTTACGACTGACAATGAGATCTTCTTCCAATTCCCGAAGCTGACTAACAAGCATTCTCTGAGTGATGGCAGGTATGAGAGATTTCAACTCTCCAAATCTCTTAGTCCCATCTTTCCCTAAATGCCACATAATCAGCATCTTCCATTTCCCGCCGATAATAGAAAGTGTTAATTCTTTTTCACAATTAAACGTCTTTTCTCGAGTATGGCTCATTCATTATCCCCGCCTCTGTCATGATAGAAGTCATCATGAAAGTATGATTTCTTACACTATATAACAAAATACTGCGTTTTTACAAACTAATTTTCTGATAATATAATATTTTCTAAAAATATTACTTTTATTTATTGAATGAATGCTTGGATATCAAACCTTCTTGTTATGTAAATGTAATATATCTTTAGAAGAGAGATTGCAAGAGTCAGTATTGTCTTTTTAGCAAGAAGGGAGAGTCGTCTAAAACCAAAAACATGAAAAGTGGAATTGTCAGAAAATCAAATGGTTGGGTTGTTATGCCTATATTGAATAACAAAATTAAGCAACTTCCGCCCGTATGAACTGGACGAAAGCTGCCTAAACACGCTCTTTTATTTACGGTCTTCAAATAAAGTCTGATCCTGTTGTTTGACAGTCAACTATTCTTATTTCATAAATGCAGCATCAGCAGCAGCATGTTTCGTGTAGATCGCTTCTCCATCACTTTCACCATCAAAAATAACTGGAACATTAGGTGTGAATAGAACAACATCGCCTGCTTCAGCTATATATTTGTTTCCTTGCTTGTCACGCAAGACAAATTTACCTTTTGTAATCACTTTATATTCTAAAAATTCATATACGAATTCAAATTCATCTCCTGGTTGCATAGAGAAGAACCCGATTGTAAGTGGATTTGCCGTTGCTGTAACAGGGACATCGATGATTTGGCTGTTCAATTCTGGCTTACCTAAAAGTCCATCCAATTCAATTTTGTCAAAAGTACCTGGTTTAAAAATTTGGATCCCTGGTTTTTGGCTCAAATAGCTATAGTTTTTTGCTTCTGTTGATTGGCTCATTAGTAACACTCCTTATCCACTCGTTTATTGTTTACTCAATCGAACTCTATTTCATAGAAAGATACTTATTCATTTAATTATGTAGAAAGAAAGTGAAGAAACAGTTAACTGGATTTTAACCATCCCAATTCTTCAGAAATGACACCTGCTGCCTTCTTCACTTCACTCATCATATATTTAAATCGTTGATCCTTAATATTTGTTTCGGTAAAAACAGTGCTGATGGAAGCTACTACTTTTCCCTCCCAAGAAAAAATAGGTGCCGCTATAGTAACCGTTCCCTTAGTCATTTCTCCAAAAGAGTTAGCAATCTTCCATTTCGTAATACTTTTTAATTCGCTTTCCAATGTGTGTACATCACTTATTTCACCCTGCTCAACAAGCTTTTGTATAATCTGCTGTTTCATATCAGAACTTAAATGAGACAAAATGGCTTGATTTGATGCACCAACACATAATGGTGTTCTCGTTCCAATCTCTCTCTCTTTTGAAAGCAAATTCTTATGAAGACAGTCAACAATTACTCCCTCAGTACCTTCTGGAACGGTTAAATAAACGGATTCTCCGGTATTTTTCATCAGCTTTTCCATAGTCGGAAGTGCGCTATTTCGAATGGCTAAATTATCCCGTATCGAGAACCCTAATTGCATCAATGTAAAACCTAAACGGAACTTTTTGGTTTCATGATTTTGAAAGACAAAACCGTATTCAGCAAGACTTGAAAGTAATCGATGCACCGTTTGAATAGGAATATCAAGTTGGCGGCTTACTTCAGTCGCACTCCACTCCTCTTGATCCTCAGTCGGCACGATGGTGGTGAGCAATGCAACAGACTTCCGAATAACCTCCGACATACATTTTCTCCTTGATTGAGATATTAATAAGTTGCTGTCTTTATAAAAGAGTACTTCCAAAATGAATCATATAAAGTGTAACTTTTTCTTACGATTTAATGGAAGGGATCACGAACAACATATGACTCGCTACTATTCTAAATTCGCGTGACGCCCGTACATTTTATCGGAATCCATGCCTTTTTTCTCCATGAAGCGAAGAATAATAGAATCATAGAACAATAGAAGGCTTTGTTCGAACAAAGAGCCCATTGGTTGAATGGATTTATTCCCCGTATCGACGCCAGACTTCGCTTGAGCAGGGATCTCAATGACGATATCTGCTAAATCACCAATTGTGGAGTTCGGAAATATCGTCACAGCTGCTACGGTCGCACCGATGCTTTTGGCTTTCTCTGCCATAGCAACAAGGCTTTTCGTTTCACCAGATCCGGAGCCGATGATAAAGATATCGCCTTCTTCCAAGTTAGGTGTCACCGTTTCACCGACAATATATGGATCTAACCCCATATGCATCATCCGCATGACAAAACATCTAGCCATAAATCCTGATCTTCCAGCTCCTGCCACAAACACTTTCTTTGCGTTCAAAATGCCATTTACGAGTTGTTCAGCATCTTCATCACGAACGAGCGCTGCTGTTCGTTGAAGCTCTTGCAAAACGAGTTCAGTATATTGAGTTGTTTGCATAATTAAACAGTCACCGCCTCTTTAATTAAACGTTGCATTTCTTGAGCAACTGCTTTTTTATCTGCTGCACCTGTAATTCCGCCACCTACGATTACTAGATCTGGTTGAGCTTGAATTACTTCAGGAAGCGTTTCCAATTTAATCCCGCCTGCAACAGCTGTTTTAGCGTTTTTCACGACGTTTTTAATTGCTCTTAATTGTTCAAAAGGAGTTTCTCCTGCAGCTTGTAAATCGTATCCAGTATGTACACAGATATAATCAACGCCTAGAGCGTCTACTTCTTTCGCACGTTGTTCAAGATCTTTTACGTTGATCATGTCAATAAGAATTTCAGAGCCATGTTTCTTTGCTTCTTCAACAGCCCCTTTAATTGTTGCATCATCTGTTACTCCTAAGATCGTAACAATGCCTGCGCCTGCTTCTGAAGCTTTTAATACTTGTTAACCACCTGCATCCATAACTTTAAGGTCTGCAAGAACAGTTAAATTAGGGAATGCTTCTTTCATTTCTTTTACAGCACGAAGCCCTTCGTTAATCACGACAGGTGTACCGATTTCTACTACATCGACAAATGCTTCTACTTCTCTTACAACTTCAATACCTTCTGGAATATTAACTAGATCTAGTGCTAATTGTAATTTCATGAATGGGTCACTCCTTATAAAGTTTGTTTATTATTTGATAGGTGCTGAATCAATTATATGTTCCCATTTTCAGAAAACAAAGTACGCACTTTAATAACATATGGTATTAAAAATATACTAACTGAATTAATTAGCTAGAATCCTCGATCCGTATGACTGATAGAGATCCTGACCATGATTTATTATTTTTAGAACGCTTTCATTTTAGTTTTCAGTTGTTCTTTCTAGCGTATGATTTAAAACAAATTCCGTGTAATCTTTTCCCCATACATACATGGATTCGAGAATCGGGATTAGAGTATGGCCTCGTTCCGTTAGCGAATATTCTACTTTTGGTGGTACGACAGGATAAACTTTACGACTGACAATGAGATCTTCTTCCAGTTCACGAAGCTGACTGACAAGCATTCTTTGAGTGATGGCAGGTATGAGAGATTTTAATTCTCCGAATCTTTTTGTCCCTTCTTTCCCTAGATGCCACATAATCAGCATCTTCCATTTTCCCCCGATAATAGAAAGTGTTAATTCTTTTTCACAATTAAACCTCTTTCCACGAATTTGACTCATTGGTTATCCCTCCTCTATTATCACTATCATACACCATAAAAGTATGAATTCTTATACTATATACAATGACTTACAATTAACTCCCCCTCTTTAGCGTCCTTATGGTTGTTTGAAATTAGGGATTCTTAAGAATACCAATCTATCGATCAGTTATGGATTAGGTGATCCCCGTAGTCACTATGGTTAGAAGTCTTATCGCTTCTTTACTAAAATTTTGTCCTGTCATACATTACTATCTTGATCAGCTAGAGGGAGAGTCTCAAACTTTATTCAATTGTTTTTCAAAACCTTTCAACAAATTGTCTTGTTTTGTATTCTCTACCGTATAATCTTCATAGGTGAAACCAAAAAAGTACGCTTTAGAACCAATTATGTACGATGTAACCTCTTTAACCCCTTATGTATCAAAGGTTTTATTTAGTGAAAAACAATAAGCGATTTAATACAATAAAAAAACAGATGGCTTGATTAATAAATATTCATTTTTAACTTCTTCATGATCAAACCAAATATGTGCGTGATAAGTCAGCAAAAATACTGTAAAAAAGTGTCGTAAGTTTGAATTTTCTAAAAAAATAACTCCAATACATAGATGTGTTACACTTTATGTAAACGCATACATTTAAAAATTTAATTGAAATGAGTGGATTACTATGTTAGTAGAAGATTTAATACATCGCTTTCAACTAGCAAAAAAACAACCCCCATTACATGTCAATGAATTACTAGATTTTATTCAAAAAAGTTATATTTATGGAGAATTTTCTATTGTTGAATACAAAAAACATTTTTTTGAATTGAACAAACTTGGAGCAGAAAAGCCAATGTCGTTGTTTGAAAAAATAAGATCTTAACATCTATCGATTTTGAAAATGTAAATTGAATTTTACCAGGAATATGCATTATTACGTGGCTTAAGCTACTCTTTCCAATGTACTTAAGTAACTAAACCCATATACAAGCTACTAGATAGGAGATCATAGAATTAGGGACTCCTATGTCAGCATTCAGAATGAAATAACCATCACACATTTAAAGAAGGGCGGCCATAACGGTCGCCCTTCATACTGCTTCCTTATTAGCATAGCCTTCCGTTATTCCTTGCATGGGCTAATAAATAGCATGCTTAAAATAAACAAACTTAGCTACTCTTTCGTATCGCAATATCAAGTTGACTAACTTTATTTGCCTTCGATCGGAAAATGTATTTAGACGCAATGTAATAACAACCGCCTGCAACAAAGTACGTTGGAATACCCGCAGTCATGTAAATAAAGATTCCACTTGGCTGATCCAGTAATGGATTATACACACTCCAATAAAAGATTGTGCCAACGGTTACACTTAATACGGCTGATGGATTTATCCCATACCAATATTTATAAATTCCATTTGTATCATATAAATCTCGTACGGAAATATTTTGTTTTTTGACCAAGAAGAAGTCTACTACGACAATTCCACCTATTACCGACATAATGTATGCAATAATGACAATGAAAACATTCCACGAATTATAAAAGGCAGGAGTAAGCACTAACAAGATAACGGGCACATTCATTGCTAAAGCCATTCCCCATTTTTGTTTAGGAAATATCGTTTTAAAACTGATTGCCTGAGCGTACATGAAGAAAATCGCTGCCGTAACATTGCCTAAAATTAAAAGCCCTAATCCCATTATAGCAAGCCAAGCACTGCCCATTTGTGTCATCCAATCAGTTGGATTGATCGACCCTGTAACAAGCGTCATAAAAACGGCTAAAATAGCAGCAACGCATAAACCGATTCCATAGCTTAGAAACCCACCATTAAATGCACCCTTTTCATCTTTAGCTAGACGGCTATATTGACCCAAATAAGGGAGCCAGGAAAAACCAAGCCCTACATTTAATTCAATTGCTGTCGCTAACGATCTCCCAACAGAGTCATACGGTTCGATAGGCTGAAGGGCGAATACCTTATCTAAATTTTGTCCAAATAAAACGACTCCTAGCAATATTAAAACCAAAACAAACATGGCCGGCGCTCCGACCCAGTTAAAATATTTAATCATAATTGGACCTTTGGATGTGACGAATAGACAAAGAAGTATTAAAACAACTGAGAAAAAAGGTGCTCCAAAACTACTTGTTGTCAATAGATTGCTAACATGAAACATGCTTAATATGGTTACAATTGCTTCACCTGACATAAACATCGTAAACGCCGTATATCCTAATGTCGTTACGGCAAACAAGCCCCAAAACAATTTAGACCCTAGATACCCTAAAGAACTCCTAAAGCCAATAATGGTGTCAATTCCGTATCGTGCAAAGTAAATAGCAATAGGAATAATTAACATCATCGGAATCGCATTTCCAAATAAGATGGCGCCAATGGAATCTTTAGCATCCAATAAGGCGCCTGTAGCTCCACCAGTAAGCAGGCTAAAGCATGATAACCCTGTCCCGAGTTGGATGAGAAGTAGACTCCAAAATCCTAGTACTCGATCCCCTTTTCTCGCTGGTAAAAATCCAAATGCAACGTCTTTTGATATACTATTATCACTCATATACAAATCCCCCCTTTTAAAGAAAGCGCTTTCCAATTCCAATTACGAGGCTATTCAATTCAAATTCATAATTAAATACACTAAAAATACACTAATAATTTCTACTAAAAACAAGGATAAAGAAGTATCTTTCCACGTCATTCTTTTCACTTCATAGTCCTTACTTTCAATTTCAGCAAGCCTGACGTCCAAATCCGCGTACAATTGATCCACAAATAACTGTTCCGAAGACGAATACATAGTTTCTTCAAAAACTTCAGCTTTCAACATAGCTCCTTGTTCTCTCATAATTTCACCTCATATAGTTATTGTTAAACTTTTGTAAGACATGTTCTCTTGGCAAGTTAACAAAAGAAGAAGCATTGACATCTCGAATCATTATGTGAACCCGCCACTTTTAACAGAATTTTTCATCAGGAATGATGTTCTTGGTGATTTGGTTGAATGAATTTATCGATCGTTTAGGCTAAAGTGATTATTAAAATAGCTGAAATCACGACTGTAATGATTTATGGCAATCAAATTCAATAGTTGATTGAATTTTCGGAAAATTCAGATAATTTATCCAGTGATTAAACTGCGCCTCTTCCATAATACCATTACAACCGTCATACCAGTTATATCCTCTATTTCGCTTCGAAACGACCTGATCTTCATAAAATCCTAAAAGAGGGTGTTATATTTCGAAATTGTTCATTCTCTAAATAAGAAGGTGAAAAGGGAATTGTAATCAATTCCCTTTTCACGCGACTTTTTTATTTCTTAATGGCAGCTTTTGCCTTCAGTATTAGAGCAGCTCTTGCTTTCATCCTTAGTTGCACGTGGAAGATCAAGCGCTGGGTTCCCATCAAAGAATCCATGAGGCTTCAATTTGAATCCGATATGGTGAACTGGCATTACTGGCCAATCTTCAGGGCGAACAATATGGTGAACAGCCATGTTATACCAAACAACGATATCCTCATTGTCAATTGAGCGGTTCGCTTTCACATAATGCTCTAAGCTATCGCTTCCACCTTTATTTTGGTTTGGATATTTTCCGGAAGCATATATTTGATCACTGTCAAATTGTGTAACATGCAAGTGATTTTTAATGAAGCCTGCACGTTTCATAATACTTGACTCTTCGTGTAAGAATGGAGAAGCGTTTTCACCAGGTATTAGTTCGTATGCAACAGGCTGACCAATAAAGTTCTTAGAGTTTGGATTAATAATTTTCCATCCTCTAGCTGTTTCAAGGTTCATTTTACGCTGTGCTTCCAATTCTGTTTTAAATGTTGTTGTTTCATGATAGAAACCATTTAAATGTGGATTGTTTTCATCAGGACGTGTCGCAACTGTATTTGTTTCTTGAACAGAGTTCTTTTGACCATCAATATGCGTATCAATACGGTAGTTAAAGATATGTTGGTGAACTGGCGCAAAGACTTGCGGCGCAACTTCTGCTCCATATCTTGTTTTCACGCCTTCTTCTAGTGCACCAACATTCAGAATTCCTGTTAGCTTCGCTTCATGTTCAATTCTTCCATCTGTATAGAAGTACCAGAAGAATCCATAATCGTAGTTTGCAACAGTTGTGAAGAATGAGATTACAAGACGGCGTGAACGGCGTACTTCTACATCTTCTGTTCTCCAATCTGTATGCTTCCATGCGATTCCAGCATCTTCTTCGTGAAGACAAACTGCATTAGGAATTCGATGAACGCCACCTTGGCTATCAGCCATTACAGCATCAAAATAGTGAATGTTACCGACACAGTCACAGCCTAGCTCTAAAGAGTTTGCCAATTGACCGATTCCGTATTCACCAGCATCAAACGCACATTGCCAGTTATGAGCAGGATTCGTATCCCCATAAGGAACAACCATTTCTGATAAAGCTGCACGATATAGAACTGGTCTTTTCTTTCCTTTATCCTCATAATCTACTGTATAAAGAACAAGTCCTTCACGAGCTGTGTATCCAATACGGATATCCCATTTTTGCCATTTGATATTATGTCCTTCAACTGTAAAGCTAGGACCTTCTGGCTGAACGATTTCTAACGGTTTTAGATCTGTACGTACATTGATTTCATCATTTAGTTCAGGTTTATAAAGTGCGTTTTTAGGCGCAATTGGTTGTACACCATGATCTTCAATTCTTACAATTTCCATTTTGTTCATATCAACAACTGGAAGTAAACCTGTAAGTGGATGCGCATATGCATTATCTTCAGGATATTCTTTAACAAAACATAGAGCACGTAAAAGTCTTCTTCCTTCATCTTCTTCGATTCCAAAGTATCCAACAGACCAAGGATCAACCATAACTAAATCTGGATCTTCAATACCGCGCTTTTTAAGAGCTACATGGAAGTCAGGATGACTCTTTACTAGTGCTTCTAGTTCAGAATATTCTTCAAGAAGGAATGATGGCTGAACACCTGGAACATGTTTAAAAGAAATCACTTCTTCATTTGTAAGAGATATAACAGCCTCATGTGTAGTGCTATCTGTTCTATTAATTATAATAGCAAAAGCTTCCCTGTTAATTGGATCTCCCTCTTTAAAGTTTAAAACAACATCTTTTGGAGGTTCGTGTAATCCAATTTGTTCAAATCGGGCATTCTCATTTAAGTTCTTTTGCGCTTTTAAAATTGCAGCAGCTTTTGTAATTTCTTCACCTGTTAGTGGTTCTAGAGGGTGGGCAACCTTTTTTAACACCTGTTCTTGAGTTTCCATGCAATATCCTCCGTTTCATCTAGTTATATAATAATTATAAAAAACTACTAAATTTACAATTCCTTCTAATCCAATTCATCTTCAACTCTAGGCTAAAGCAACCGGTTTAAGAAGAAACGATTGATATAACTAAATAATAACGGAGTCATTGGTTCATTAATTGTAAAAAACGGAACTTTTACACTTTTCAACAAATTATACTGAGTCATTAGTCATTATTTTGATAGGGAAGATTTGGTACTTCTAACTATTAATTAAAGATGATGACAACTTTCCCCATCCATGACCTTATTAACGATGTCAATTGCTTCTTGAAATTGATATAGATCGCCACCAAATCCTACTTGAAATTGCTTGGCTTGTTTCATAGACTCAAAAATAAGCACTTGTGGTTGGCAGTGATTCAGTTGGATGTCTGCATTAAACAGAAAAGTTGCAATCTTAGCACTTATCGTTGTTTCTTTTAAAAAGTCATAACAAATAATTTGAGAAACCTTTTTTTCTATATCTTGATATCGTAGTAGCGCACAGTGCGCACAACAGGTATGCTCGACTCGATTATTTACTTTGACGAGTTGCACGGATAATCTCGTATTTGAATGCTTATTGCAATACGAACAATTTTTCGTGGTCACATCATTTTCTGATGTTGACATCACTCCATTAGATGTTTTGATTACCTTCTTCTCTTCAATTAGCTGTTTCAAGTCACGGTAGACAGTCATGATCGACACATTTAACCTTTTACTAATTTCAGAAATTCGTAAAGTCTCTTCTTCTTCTAACCATGTTAAGATTTGTTGCTTTCGTTCTAATGGCAACATATTATTCCTCCGTTCATTTTCAATAATTCATGATCTTCGTTTTATAATATCTTCAAACCCTAGTTTGAATGGCATAGAATTTAGGCTTTTTGTTCATTCCTATATTATCTAATTGTCTGGATTCGTCATTGTAAAAAACGGAAAAAAATGTTGAACTATAACAAGCAAGAGGGAACTGCATTACAAATACAGCCTCTCTGATTTATCCCTTATCTCTTTCATTTAAATAAAAAGAGGCCTCCTAAGGAAAGCCTCGTCATACCAAATAGTATCGTTTATTAATCTGTAATTTTCACTTTAGCAAAAAGCTCATTTTCTAAGACAGAAACAATGTTATCTGTAGAGTTTTCGACAATTAGGCGCCCTTTTTCAGCCGTACTAGATCTTGCTGTATGCAGGCTACCTGATTGTGGAATCAATGTTTTAGATGGTGGAAATTGTTGAAAAGTAGGTGGGATATCAATCCCTTCATCTGTAATAGCATCTTCACGAACAAGCTCTGGATAACAGTACATCATCATCGAAGTTTCCGCAATTGCGGCATGTTCTAAAGCCCATCCCGGGAATTCTACTTCATCAAAAACTAAAGGCAAAATGTTTTCTGATAAATTATCCCACCAATTTACAAGTAAAATTTTTGGAAATTCTTCTGTTTGATTTCGCGTAATTAAATCTGCCGCTTCAGCAAGAAACGCTTCGTTTTCATAATGACAGCTCACCAACACTATTTTTTGCCATCCGTCATGTAAAAACTCCTCCAATAAATCATAGACTAAGGAAACGACGGTAGCTCCTTTCAAATCAATCGTACCTGGGAATATAGGTCCACCACCGCTAGCAGGTAGGGACTTATAACCATACGATACAGTAGGGGCAACGACAGCATTTATTTTTTCCGCAATCGCTAAACTATAACTCTCAGCTAGCATAGAATCGACACCTAGTGGTAAATGCGGGCCATGTTGTTCTGTCGATCCAATCGGTAAAATTAAGATATTATCTTTGATTTTAGATTGATATTCCTGCCATGTCATATTTGTTATCAAATGCTTATTCATGTCTAACTCGCCTCCAAATTTATCATCGATTACATGTTACACCTAAATAGCAATTCCAATAAATTCACTGATACTTCTAGTAATAGCTGTTGGAGGGGGAAAGCTTTTTATTCCCCTCCACTTAATAGATTATTCCACTTTAACATCTACTTCAGATAACTCTCCATTCACGAGAGCATTTTTAGCTGCTCTCTTCTTAGCAATGTTCGATTTAATCACATATAGAAGTAGAACCACAACTACACTCAATAGACTTAGCATTAACTGTGAACGAGTCGAAGCACTAAATGCCATACTCACAATAATTGTAGCCATTGCAATGATAGAAACGATAGTCAAATATGGATAGGCCCACATACGCAGTTTCAGACGTTCTGGCATTTCACGTTCTATTTTTTTGCGTAGTATCAATTGAGAAATAGCAATGAGTAGGTAAACAAAAAGAGCAATAACTCCAGAAGAGTTTAGCAAGAATTGAAACACTGTTTCCGGTGATACGAAAGCCATGATCACGGAAATGAAACCAAAGATTGTACAAGTCAAGATCGCCTTTAATGGTACTCCTCTCTTCGACACATTCAGCATCCACTTTGGAGCATCTCCTTTATCACCTAAAGCAAACAACATTCGAGATGCTGTGTAAATGCCTGAATTTAAACAAGAGAGTACAGCTGTAACCACAACTAAATTCATGATTTTATCAGCATAAGGTATACCAATAACTTGGAGGGCACTTACGTACGGGTTTGTAAGCGCTTCAGAGTTATTCCATGGAACGATCGTAACAATTAAAAATACAGAGCCTACATAGAATGTCATGATTCGAACAATAACAGAGTTTACCGCTTTTACTACTGCTTTTTCAGATTCAGCCGACTCTGACGCCGCAATTGTGACGATCTCTGAACCAACGAAGGAAAAAATAATCGTGGCGACAGCGATAAATACTGCAGCTGAACCAAGTGGTGCGAATCCACCGTGTGCCGTCAAGTTAGAAAAGTCCATTGTTGTACCCGGTAGAAATCCTAAAACATACGCTCCTCCAAGAGCTAAGAACAAAAGAATCGCAACAATTTTAATCAATGAAAACCAATATTCAAATTCACCGAACGCTTTAACCGAAAATATATTCGTTATGGTTAGTGCAATAAGCAATAATAGATTTAAAAGCCAAAGTGACATATCAGGAAGGATCCAACTTTTCAATATTGCAGCACCAGCAATTGCTTCAACAGCAATAACGATTACCCAGAAGTACCAATACAACCAGCCTACCGTAAAACCAGCCCAATTTCCCATTGCCTCTCGTGCATAATCTGAAAACGAACCTAATGAAGGCTTTGCAACAACCATTTCCCCTAGCATTCTCATAACTAGTATAACTAGAATCCCAGCCATTAATGCTGTAAAGACCGCTGCCGGTCCGGTAATCTGGATAATAGCCCCACTTCCCACAAACAAACCAGCGCCTATCGATCCACCAAATGCGATCATCATCAAGTGTCGTATCTTCAGACTTTTCTGCAGCTTTACCTCTTCATTCATATTAGAAAGCTCCTTTTTATAGAGATTATTTATCACACAAATGTAAATGAATTTATCGTGAGTGTAATCCGCTAAGCGTATCTAAGTAGAATTTATTATTCAGGATCATCATTTCCCATAATAGCTGAGAACTCTTCAATTAAATCGTGCACTTATGAGATTAAAAGCATTTCTTTTTCCTATCATGCTATATACACAGATTCATTAACTATTAAAAATGAAATGAATCTATCTATTTCCGCTTCAACGATAAGTAAGTCTTACTTAAAAATGAAATAACTTTTGTTATGATCAGCTCCCAACTTTAGTAACCTTCAGTTAGAAGCTAATCCATTACATTTGATGTAAGGCAATATATGATTGATCGAATTATTTTTTGATAATGTTATGCTCTGGTCCAAATGGAAAGCCCGTAATATTTTCTGCATCGTTTTCGCCAATCACAAGGATGTCATGCTCACGATATCCACCAGCACCTGGCTCTCCTTCTGGAATCATGATCATTGGTTCCATCGATACAACCATGCCTGGCTCAAGCACTGTTTCGATATCTTCACGAAGCTCTAAGCCTGCTTCACGACCATAATAGTGGCTTAGTACACCGAATGAATGTCCGTATCCGAATGTACGATTCGCTAAAAGGTTGTGCTCACGGTAGATTTCGTTTAATTCTGCCGCAATATCCATACATCTAGCACCTGGTTTGATTAATTCAAGACCACGTCTGTGAACTTTACAGTTGATTTCCCATAGCTCAAGATGGCGATCCGATACCTCTTCTAAGAACAATGTACGCTCAAGCGCTGTATAGTAACCAGCAATCATTGGGAAACAATTCAAACTAAGGATATCGCCTTGTTGTAGTTTGCGAGAAGTCGCCCAGTTATGTGCACCATCCGTGTTAATGCCAGATTGGAACCAAACCCATGTATCTCTTAGCTCTGCATGTGGGTATGTGCGTGCAATTTCGCGCACCATTGCTTCTGTCCCATGAAGGGCTACTTCGTATTCTGGTACGCCTTCACGAATCGCTTCTACAACGGCAGCTCCACCGATATCGGCAATACGAGCTCCATTTGTAATCAAATCGATTTCCTCTGCTGATTTAAACATCCGTTGTCTCATCACATCTTGGGAAACGTCCACAAGCTCTGCTTCTGGTAGTGCATCTTGTACTTGACGACGTAAGCTTAAGTTCAAATGATCGTCTTCAATCCCTACGCGTCCGCCTTTGAATCCTGCTTCTGATAACACTTTTTTCACAGCATATAGGAAGTTATCTCTTCTCCAGTCTGTGTAAACGATGTTTTCATCAAAGCTGCGTCTCCACGGCATTCCCGCATCAATATTCGCACTTACTGTCACATGCTTGTCCTGTGTTACAACCAGTGCATAGTTACGGTTGAATGAAGTAAATAAGAAATCACTGTAATAGTTAATATTATGGTAAGAAGTAAATACAACCGCATCAATTCCGGATTTAGCCATATATTGGCGCAAATTCGTATTACGACGAGTCATTTCCTCTTTTGAAAAAGTAGGTTTTACTTTTTTGCCGCCATTTTGTAAAATCTTTGTTCTTTCAAGATCTGTGATTTGTTGTACCACGTTTATCACCTTTCCTTTTCCATAATTTTATTTAGCATTACTCTTACTCTTTCAATTGCCAATCAGTAAAATGACCAGTGTGCGCTCACTGTAATACGTAGGATCACGTGTGCTCAGGAGATAAGTGCGGCACTCTTCAAAACAATGAATACCTAGTATGTTCTGCATCGTGCACCAACTCTCTCATTTTTAACTAGTAATTATTTTTCCTGCTACATGGATTTGTTCACAGTCTCTTTCGTTCGTAATAATGCGATGAAGGCGATGAAAGCAGCCGCCATCAAGTAGAAAGCAGGAGCAAATGTGTTTCCTGTTTGAATAATCAAGAATGTTGCAACGAATGGTGCTGTTCCACCGAAAATAGCGTTCCCCATATTGAAAGACAATCCAAAGCAAGTGTACCTTACAGAAGTTGGGAACATCTCCGATAAGAAAGTTGCGAGCACGCCATCGTTTCCTGCTAATATGGCACCCAGTAATATTTGTGCCAATATGGCGTACATCCCACCTTGGGAAAGAAGTAAAAATGCTGGAATAGTAAATAGCATAAACAGTACACTAGCACCAATAAGTACCGGCTTCCTGCCGACCCGATCAGCGAGTGTACCCACGAATGGGAGAAGGATTACATAAGTTGTTAATGAGACAATCGTTGTAAGAATCGCTTTCATATTGTCAAAGCCTAACTCATTAACAAGATAAGTTGGCATGTAGCTGAGAATGATATAGAAGCCGACTGCATTTAGGCAGATGACTCCAAATGCAACGAGAAGCTGCTTCCGATTCTCACGGACACTCTTGAAAATGGGCTCTTGTTTTTCCCCGTGCTCCTTCTCCGTAAAAACAGGCGTATCTTCAAGTTTCATACGGATATAGAGAGCAATTAAGCCTAGTGGTCCTGATATAAGAAAGGGAATGCGCCAACCCCAGCTATGTAAGGCATCTTGCGACAAATTGTACTGAAGAAGGAGCGCAGTCAAAGCTCCAAGTAATAATCCAGCAGCCGTACTTGCTGGCACCATACTGACAAGAAGTCCCCTTTTGGAGTTCGGTGCGTATTCTGCAATAAATAAGGATGCTCCAGCATACTCACCGGAAGCAGAAAATCCTTGGACGATACGACATAATAGAAGTAACAGTGGTGCTGCAATACCTATCGTGGCATAGCTAGGTATGAGGCCGATTGTGAACGTCGCAAGCGACATCATAATGATTGTAAGAATCAAGATACGCTTTCGCCCAAGTTTGTCCCCATAATGCCCCCAAACTAGACCTCCTACTGGCCTTGCTATGAAGGATACAGCAAACACTCCGAACGTTCCGAGCAATGCTGCCTTCTCGTTACCAGGAGCAAAGAAGACTGTAGCGATAATCGTGGCCAAATACCCATATGAAGCATAATCAAACCATTCGATCAAATTTCCAATCGCCGCCCCAAAAACGGCTTGTTTCACACCAGTGGCTTGTGCTTTCTCACTTTCTATGTTTTTTTCTACCTGTTGTTGTATAGACATTTCTTTACCTCCATGACTTTCGGAATCAACTCATTTTATGGAAAATTGTTAACTTTCAGAAAATTAAGGTTAAAAAAATCTTTTATTTCAGCTTCCAAAGGCAGGGTTACTACAATAGGTCAAAATAAATTAAGATAATAACGTTGGTATGTATTAAATATTTAATCTCGTAAATCTCTCAGACACATTCTTAACATCATCTGTACAAATAGCTTTAAGGCTAGATCAGAATAAATCTAACTTCTGAGCACCTCCATTCCTAATTATAAAACCTTCTATCTATGCTTGATACTATTCAACACTTGATTCCAAAATCAAAATCAGAAACAGAAGGGACTGTTAAATTTTAGAATATTCTGTATAGAATTAATGTAAGCGCTGTCTTATAATGAGAATGATATCATTCTATTAATTCTCAATACAATTGGATATTGTGCTTAAATTCACTTATTTTTTTTCATTTTTTGTATGTTTTGCACAAAGGAGGAAATTTAATGATCACAGTAAAAGAAGCAATACTTCTAACAGGGAAGAATAATGTAACAGTTCGTGCAGGAAAAAGAGGTTTGTATCGCAAAATCCGTTGGGCACACGTTATTGACCATGATGACATGAGGCACTTCCTTGAAGGAGGAGAGCTACTTATGACGTGTGGACAAGTATGGCCTCAAGATCAAGCATCAGAAGCTAGACTTCTTAAAGGCTTTTTACGGCACCAAATTTCCGGAATTTTGTTTGCAACCGGCCGTTATTTAGATGAATGTCCCCCTTCCGTTGTGGAATTTGGTGAAAAGTATGCAATCCCGATTTTAGAAGTACCCTTTCACGTGCAATTCATTAAAATTACCCAATCGATTCACCAAGAAATTATGAGACGAGAATTTAGAAAAAAAGAATTGGCTGCACAACTTCCTTCAGAATTGGTCGGAGAATTACGCATTGCAAATAATGGTATGGATGTTTGTCGCATCCTCTCCCAGCACTTTAATTGTCCTACTATCATTACCGACACTACGAACAAAGTTTTGAATAAAGTCATTCCAACAGGTGGAAAACGTATAAATCTTCCCAATGTATTGGATCATTTATCCAAAATATTACATGAACTCTTGGATCATAATTTGCCTGAAAATGAAGCGATTCTAAGAGAGAGCCATCCTCTAAGAATCCCTACTAACACTTTACCAGAGGCAATGGCTATGCCACTTCAAATTGAAGGGAATTATTCGGGAACGCTTTGGCTTCTCTTCCATGATCAGCAGGCGGAAGAAACGCATAAGCATGTCCTTGAGTATGCAGCAACTGTTCTTTTAGATATCCACCTAAATCAACAGGTTGTAGGGGTTACGAGTAGGCAATTTAAAGTAGAATTAATGGAATTACTATTTGAAAGTCCTAAAACAGCCTCTATATTAATGGAAGATAGAGTGCGCAAGCTTGGATTGGATCCGAACGAGAATTGGATGGCAGGTTTTGTCCTTCCTGGAAAAAAGGAAATACCTCTTAGCTTATCCATAGAGATGGATTTTTTGAGTAATGAATGTACAATGTGGATTAACCAAACAGAAGGGATTGATGGATTCTGTGAGGTATATGAAGGTCGATTAACATTATTGATTTCCTCTAGTCTTGAATATTCGGTCATCAAATCCCATTTAAGAGATTTATACAGTCATGTACAAAGGATTTATAAGCAAATCATTCCAGTTCTTGTGTTTGGTGAAATGAAGGAAGATTGGCTCTCTATAGTTGAAAGCTATCAGGAGGCAAAATCTTTGACTCCACTTGTTCAGTTTTCAGATCCAGCAGGTGGAGCCTATTTTGCTGATGAATCACGGAAAGAGTTGCTCCTTTATGGAGATATGGATCAAGCTAAAGCTCAAGCATTTCGTCATTTAATTTTACCAGATGAACTTCTTTCTGAACGAGGTTTGGTGCTTTATGAAACGCTAAAATGTCTCGCTGCTCATAACTATAATCGGGAAATGGTAGCGAAAACGCTACATATTCATCGAAATACATTAAGATATCGAATTGAGCGGATTGAACAGCATTTAGGAAATAGTCTTTCATCTTCAAACTGTCAATTTTGGATCCAAATAGCTCTTACTCTTGAATCGCTTGCGAATCAAAGCCAAGTGCCTACTTTCAAAACAGAAATCGATGAAAATAAACCACACTCTATCATGTAAATATCCTCCCCAGAAGACAAAATACACATTGTGAGGATATCGGATAAAAGTGATTATCATATTTGTTACTCTAGTAACAAATCCGAAAAAGCAAAGATTGTCCCAAAACAAACACTAACTCTATGCTGTTCATTTTGCCCTATATTATAGATGTTGATATTAGATTTTAGCCCAGCCGTTTTGGGACAACCTTTTGCATCATTTAATTATATTTTTTCAATACAATCGCAGAATTATGACCACCAAAGCCAAATGAATTAGATAGGCCGATATTTAACACAGCTCGCCGTGCTCCTTCTGAGACATAATCTAGATCACATTCCAGATCGGCAGTCCTTAAATTGATCGTTGGTGGTACAAGCCCTTCTGTTAGACTTTTCACTAGAGCGATCGCTTCAACCGCACCAGCAGCTCCGAGCATATGACCGAGCATCGATTTGTTAGCCGTAATAGGCACTTGATAAGCATCATCTCCAAATAATTTCTTAATTGCCAATGTTTCAGAAATATCGCCTACATTCGTACTCGTTGCATGAGCACTTATCACGTCGACTTCATTGGCAGCTATATTAGCCTGATTCAAGGCACGTTTCATAGCTGAATAAGCACCTCTTCCTTCAGGATGTGAAGCTACCATATGATAAGCATCGGAACCAGCACCATAGCCAATTACTTCCCCATAAATCGGAGCATCACGTTGTAAGGCATGATCGAGTGATTCTAACACGAGGATCCCTGCTCCTTCACTCATCACAAATCCATCACGATTCACATCAAATGGTCTACTTGCTAAAGTAGGCTCATCATTTCTTGTAGATAAAGCAGTCGCATTACCAAAACTCGCCAAAGATAATCTCGTAACGGCAGCTTCTGATCCACCTGCAAATATCACATCCGCCTCATTATTTCGAATCACATTGAATGCTTCCCCAATAGATGTATTCCCAATCGAACATGCAGTGACAGGTGACATCGAAGGACCATAGGCACCAAAGCGAATACTGATTTGAGCAGCGGCCGCATTGGATATCATCATCGGAACTAAGCTAGGGCTTACTCTTTTCGGCCCTCGTTCATTGAGCACATTCACATTCTCAATAAATGTTTGCATGCCGCCAATTCCCGAACCAATATATACACCAAACCGTTCTCGATCTAGTTCATCCAGTTTTAGTTGTGATTGGTTTAGAGCTTGTTCAGCTGCAGCTAGGGCAAATTGACAAAAGCGATCCATATGTCGTACTTCTTTACGCCCCCATCTTCCTTCAGCATCAAAATCCCGAATGCTACCAGCTATTTTCGTTTTTAAATCAGATACATCAAACGTATCAATAAAAGAAATTCCTGACTTCCCTTTCAATAAATGGTCCCAAAACGTATCAAGATCATTCCCTAATGGTGAAATAACACCCATTCCAGTAATTACTACTCGCTTCATGTAATCTCCTCCTCATATCGTCTTTCTTCTAATTTTATCGACTATTTATCCTATTACAATTTGTTGTTTATCCTGGTATAATTTACACTACATTAAAAAAGGAGCAGGAAAATGAATTCGGAGACGAGGCTTCAAGCACTATCAGAGTTTTTAAAAACGCGGCGCTCCAAAATCCATCCACATATGGTTGGATTGCCGATTGGTAAAAGAAGAAGAACACCTGGCCTACGAAGGGAAGAGGTGGCTCAGTTAGCTTCTGTAAGTACAACGTGGTATACGTGGTTGGAACAAGGAAGAGACATTAAAGTGTCGACTTCCGTATTAGAGGCTATTTCCAATGCCCTGCAATTAAAGCCTGATGAAAAAAAATATTTATTCGCTTTAGCTTTGGAAGAAGGGATCAATCACGAGCTCTCACTGGAAGATGAAACCTTAATCAGCCCTTCATTAAATAAAATTTTACAGGAGCTCAAGTACTGCCCTACGATTATTTCAGACAGACATTGCCATATCATTGGCTGGAATCAAGCAGCAGCACACGTCTTTTTAGATTTTGATACGATTCCATTGGAAGAGAGAAATTTGATTCGATTATTATTTGCAAGAAAAGAATTTAAGAGTTTGGCAGTGAATTGGGAGCATTTTGCACAAGGTTTTCTTGCCATTTTTCGGACTTATTATGGACAATATTTTGCTGACAATTGGTATTCACAGTTCATTGAAGAAATGGAACAACGCTTTCCAGAGTTTCAAAAACTATGGAATCGAGGTGAAGTGAGCTCGGCTCCAGAAGTTTTAATTGAATTTCGTCATGCCAAAGCCGGTAAAATGGTATTTAGCCTCACGTCTTTACAAGTGCAAGGAGATATTGACTTAAGATGCAGTGTCTATACACCGGTTGATCGCACTAGCACAGAAGAAAAGTTAAAACGCTTAATTGAAAATAATTTATAAAAAACTAGATTCGTTGTTTAAATAGGAAAAGCAGCCAAAATGTCCTTTGACAGACAATTGGCTGCTTGCTTATCTTTTTAACGATCTTATTGAGTATAGACTGGCAAATCGCCTCTCGTGCTTCTCATTTCTTCTCGTCTTATCTCTGTCGCTCTAATATCAAGCTCCATATTAGTGATGACAACCCCATAATCTCTATAGGCTGTTTCAACCGAGACAATCTCATCTAATATATCTTCAAACACTTGCTCTGCAGGTCGTTCAAGTGGATCACCGTATCCTCCAGAAGATGGAACTAAGATTTGCACCGATTCACCAGCTTGGAAGCGATATCCGTTAAGTTTAGACGGAAGTTCCTCAGGTGTACGATCTGGGTTTTTAATGAGGTTGGCGCTCGTGCCAGGAAGTCCACCATCATACCCCCATGGTCGTACAGTATGTTTGTCCCCTTCCATCGTCATAAAGCCATCTGTTAAGAAGCGGTTCCACCGTACAATTCCTAGGCCACCTCGCCACTTTCCAGCTCCTCCTGTATCCTCTCGAATTTCATATTGTTCACATACGAGAGGAACATGCATGTCCAGATCTTCAATAGGGTTATTCATCGTATTCCATGAGCTAAAGTCTACCGCATCCATCCCATCTTTACCTGGTCGGCCACCATAAGACCCCTCATTGACTTCAATATACACCCAGTACTCATTATTTTCATCCAACCCAGCATACGAAGCAAATTGAATATTGGCAGAACTTCCTGCACATGTCTGATTCGGGATAATCGGTGCTAGTGCTTTTATAATTAAGTCTGCAACTGTATTTACTTGATTCGCTCGGCTAAATAGAGCCGCCGGTTTAATCGGATTAAAAATACTTCCCTTACGTGCTGTAATTTTAATCGGGCGAAACGCTCCTTCATTCGCTGGGACATCTTCTTCCGTCATAAATGTATCTAAAAAGATGGAACGTAAGACACTATGAACACTTACACAAAGGGCGCCGGAATATGCCACATTAAAGGCAGTGGAAACTTGATCACTAGATTTAGAAACATCTACTTCCAGTTCTTCTCCTTGTTTCGTCAGTTTCACATGTACTTTAAGAGGGATATCTAGATGACGTCCATCATTATCCAACCAAGATTCTGCCTCATAGACACCATCGGGAATTTTGGCGATTTCTTTTCGCATCATCCGCTCAGAATAATTCATTAACTCTTCACAAGCTAAAAGCACTGTGTCCTTCCCATACTTGTCCATCAGCTCAATGAAGCGTTTAACCCCTAATCGACAAGCTGCAACTTGTGCCTCTAAATCTCCAATAACTTCATTTGGTGTCCGAACATTCTGGCGAATAATTTCAATTAGGGTTTCATTCCGTACCCCTTTGTCATATAGTTTGACGCCATTTAAAATCAAGCCTTCAGCATACACATCCGGTACATCAACTATCAGCCCAGGCTGTGCCCCCCCCATATCTAAATGATGGGCAGTTGCACCGGCATATCCGACCAATTCTCCTTTATAGAATATTGGCTGACATAAAGCAACATCTGGAGAATGAGAAGCCCCTGCATAAGGATCATTATTCCAAATAATATCGTCTGGATGTTGATTATCCCCCAATTTTGCTTGGAAGCCTCGAATATACCCAGGTAAGCAACCTAATTGCATCGGTGTAGAATCCGCCTCAGCTAATGTATTACCAAAAACATCAAAAACTCCTGCTCCAAGATCCTCCGATTCGCGAATAAGCGATGAATAAGCCATCCGGTACATAACGTGGGCCATTTCTTTTGCGATCGTCTTTAATGCCCCACCGATTACTTGCAAGGTCACAGGATCAATTTTATTTTGAATAACAGTAGAGCTCATGTGATTAATAGTCATATCTATTTACCTCACCTTCGAGAAATGTTTTTCTACTGATTCTGCCGCGCCACCCTGTGTCACTTTTGAAGCGACAAATAATGTGCCATTTTCTGATACGGTCGCTTGCCAATGAGGGGGGATCGAAGTTGTCGAATCACGTTGGACAATGATTGCTGGCCCTTGAATTAAGTCATGTGCTAACAATTTACTTCGATCGTAACGAGGAGTTGGGAAACGTTTAATCTCTCCATTTACCTCATATACAGTTTCTCGCTCATACATAAATGCATCATCTGGATTGATTCGGTTTCCACTTTCTAATTTCGGTAAAGTTAATGAAGGGGTTTTTCCAGTTGCCACGATTCGCAATGTAATCAGTTCCACAACATTGTCCGGAAAATGATGACCATACTCTTCCTCATGTGATTCATCGAATCTTTGACGAATCGTCTCTATAGATTGATCAGTCAATATCCCTTCTGGAATGGCTGCACGTAATTCAAATCCTTGTCCAGCATAGCGGCACTCGGCGATTCGCTCGATTAAGATATCTTCAGGCTTAATGCCATCTTTAATCAGCTGATCATAAGCACGTCCTTCTAGTTCCTGTAGATCGGCGTTAATCGAATCAATTGATTCATCCGTTACATCGTTAAGACGACGTATATTCGATTTAATAAAGTCATACTTAATATCACCTACTAGGAGACCTGTTGCTGCACTAATACCTGGATAATTTGGAACAATAACAAGATTACACCCTATCGTTTCCGCCAAATCAACAGAATGAAGTGGTCCAGCACCACCTGCTGCAAATAAAGCAAACTCACGTGGATCGATTCCTTTACTTACAGATTTTGCACGGATGCTAAGCGCCATAAAGTTGTTAATAATCTTCAAGATACCAAGAGCCGCCTCTTCTGCAGACATGTTGAGCTTAGGACAAAGTTTCTCTTCAACCGCTTTAAAACTCAGTTCAGGATGTAATTGAAGATCTCCGCCTAAAAACTGTTCAGGATCGAGTCGTCCAAGAATCACATTGGCATCCGTCACACAAGGATTTTCTCCTCCTTGTCCATAACAAGCTGGTCCTGGGTGAGCCCCCGCACTTTTCGGTCCTACTCTAAATGCCCCGCCACCATCGATATAAGCGATGGAACCGCCACCAGCCCCAATCACTTCCACATCAATCATCGGAACAAGAACAGGATAACCATTCGCCTCGGCATCACGTGGATTGATAATTTTCGGCGTATTATTTGGAATAACAGAAATATCCGCTGACGTACCGCCAATATCAACACTAATTAAATTAGGAACACCTTCCATCTCTCCCCACCAAGCAGTAGCTAAAACAGCTCCCGATGGCCCAGACTTTAACAAAGTCACTGGCTTTTCTGTCACCATTTCACTAGTGGCCATTCCACCAGAAGATTGCATAATATGAAGATCCCCTTTAACTCCCGCTTCGTCTAACGCACTAGATAAGTGACTTAAGTATCGGCTGACGCGCGGCGCTACGTAGGCATTCATTGCTGCTGTACTAAATCTTTCATACTCTCGCATTTGAGGGGCAATTTCACTAGAGGTAAAACATTGCACTTCCGGCCACATTTCTTTGACGATTTCCTTTGCCCGTTGTTCGTGTTCATCATTTAAGAAAGAAAAGAGGAATGATACAACAATAATATCTACTTCAGATTTTTTGAGTCTTTCAACCGCTTGACGAACTTCCTCTTCATTCATCGGCACTTTAACTCGGCCGTCTGGAGCCTGAAGCTTCTCAGTAATCGGAATACGGTTTCTACGCAATACTAATGGGTTGGCTTGCCAAGGTAGGTCTTGTTGGATGGAGAAATTTTCTGTTTTCTTGTGTCGCGCAATGTGCAAGATATCTCGGTAATTCTTTGTCGTTAACATCCCAACGACAGCCCCATTACGTTCAATCGTAATATTCGTAGCTACTGTTGTGCCATGCAGCACATAATCAATATCTGTTACTGGAACATTCGCATTCTCACAAAGTTTTTGAATACCATTAATTACACCTATTGACTGATCCTCCAATGTACTTGGCACCTTGTGGACGTGAATTTGATTTGTTAATTCATCGACAATTATTAAATCAGTAAATGTACCTCCAACGTCAACGCCTATTCGAATCATGAGACCAGCTCCTTTTTTAGGTTACTCCATTATAATCGAAAACGCTTTCTTCTTGCCTATGAAACAATCTCTCAAATACAGTAAGCCGTTTACAAAAATATTAAATATTTAAATCTAATTTTTTATTGTACTTATTGCCAGGATTCTTTCAATTCCTGAATACAGTGCATAGTCACCTTAGTTTCAAAACCTCGTGGTCATCATGTGGATAAGATGCTTGTACTTGAGTTCGTTTTTACATGAATCTACCCATTCTTTATGCATAGATATATTCAATCTTATTACCTTTTTATCATCATACTGAATATTCAATAAATTCTACTTATAAGTATCTATATCCTTTATTCAACAATCGACTCTATCAATTGCCTGTTTTCATATTTCCTTGCGTCATATCTTCCAATTTATTGTCTCCTTCCTGATTATGAACAGGAGGGTGCAAACGCATAAAACCGATATAAACGAAAAAGGAAAGAATCACTCCTAAAAACCATGAAATCTCATATAGTGCTTTTAATGAAGGCACAAAAGCCCCAATTAAAGCAACTGCAGCACCAAACCCTGTCGCTGCAAAAGCTCTATAATTATACCCTTTCCAGTACGTGTACTCCCCTTTTAAAGAGTAGATATCGTTTATATTAAGCTTCCTTTTACGAATCATATAATAATCGGCAATCATTACACCTGCTACTGGACCAAGCGCTCCTCCAATCAAGTTAAGAAGAGTGAAGATTGCATCAGCATTTTCCATCAATTTCCACGGTACTGTAAAAAGAGCGGCTAGCATTGTAATATAAAAACCTTTCTTAAAGTTAATCCACTTTGGAAATAAGTTCGCTAAATCATATGCAGGTGAAACCAGGTTCGCAATAACATTCACTGTGATTGTAGCTACTGAAAGAATAAGAGCAGCTATTGCAATAACAATCGGTCTATCGAATTGTTGGAGAGTAACGATGATATCCCCAATCGGGTTTCCAAAAGCGATCGTGGTTGCAGATGTTGCTGCAACTGTAACAACTGTAAATATAGTAAATGTAACTGGCAACCCATATAACTGGCCTTTTATTTGATCTTTCTGAGATCTAGCAAATCGAGTAAAGTCCGGTATATTCAATATTAACGTTGACCAAATTCCGATTATACCTGCTACTGCAGCTAGAAATGGAAAGAATAATTCTCCAAACGTCTCATACTTTCCAGGTTGAGTAATGATTGGTTGAATTCCGCCTGCCGTATCAATTGCCCACCAAAGCAAGCCAATTAATACGATATACACTAACGGTCCGGTGAACGCTTGGAATTTCTTGAGAGACTCCATCCCCCTCTTTAAAACTAAAAAGTGCATGGACCAAAATAATACAAAAGAAAGTAAACCTGGCAGTCCAATCCCTATAAATGTCCAGTTCCCACCAAGTAAAGCAAAACCCGGCCAAATCAGTGTAATGGCGATATTAAACGCCGCACTTCCTGCATACGCTTGAATCCCTAACCATACGATTGCAACGATTCCCCGTAATAACGCTGGAACATTTGCCCCTTTAACTCCATAAGAAGTTCGCACGAGGACTGGAAATGGTATTCCATATTTAGACCCTGCATGACCATTAAGCGATAAAGCTCCATAGAGAATCATTGAAGCAATAAAGATGATCATAATCACCTGTAGTGGGGAAAACCCTAAAACAACTAATCCCCCTATCGTTGCATATGTGGGAATATTATTAATAACCCCCATCCACATTGATGCAAAGTTTTGCGTTTTCCAAGTTCGCTCCTCCGGTTGAACTGGCAACAAATCATGATTACTAAGGGAGTTTACCGTCTCTTCTTGAAAATTAGGTTGGTTCACAGCCATATTCCTTATACTCCTTTAAATTTTATATGGTTCATGGAACAGGTCTTACAAAAGTCCCTCTTAATATTAAGCGCTTACAAATAAGGCGGAAATCTTAAGTTTACATATAGGAGTTTGTGTGATTCCTACTTTCCGAAGAGAGGGGATGGACTACACATTTTGTTCTTTTTAGCTTTTGTTAACTAGAGAATTGATTTTGTTTTAGGGGACGTCTGCAAGCTCTCGCATTTTCGCAGAAGTCTTCGTACCTTCCAGTTCAATCAATGATGCTTTCACAAAACTTATTCTTTAGTAACTTAACGCGTCTATTTTATAAAAAATAACTTCACTCCTTGAATATCATCGTCCCCATTTTGGAGTGAAGTCTTATCTCGGGGATAACTAGATCAAACTATTTCGTCTCTACGTTTACTTTGTGACCTCTTCATAGCCACTCCATTCTAAAATGTTTAAAACATTCGTTTCAACACAATCTAACCAATCTTGAATATTTACCCACTCATCCGCTCCATGTAGGTTGCCGCCTTTTGGTCCATAAATAATTGCTGGCATATCCATATAAATAAGCGGGAAGCGGATATCACTGAATGTAGGCATACCATAGATTTCTGTTGTTCTGCCAACAACTTCATCAATATTTGATTTGACCATTTGCACAAATGGATGGTCAGGGCTTATTTCTGCTGGGCTTGTATGCCATTCATAAGAAATTTCCGGCGGGTTTTTAGATAACCATTCATCATTAGCCGCAACTTCCTTAATTGCGTTTTCAATCTGTGCTTTCACTTCTTCAAGTGTTTCATTTGGCGGGTAGCCAATTGTTCCAGTCAATTCACATTCAGCCGGAACTTTATATGCCCATTCACCAGCATTAATCATTGCAGGTGTTAAATTACTTGAACGGACTTGCATATCTGAAGCGGCGAAATAACGTTCAAACGGAGCATAGCTGACAGTTTCTACGCGTTTATTGTCCAGTTCAACTAAAGCGTCATATATTTTCATCGCTTTGCCGATTGCATTCACACCAACTTGTCCGTTTAAGTTATGAGCGGCCACACCTGTCACTCTTACTTTAAAAATCAATCCGCCTGCACAAGCAATTTGTGGACCTGCACCAGTTGTTAATGGATGCGGATAAATACATGCATCTGCTTTAAAATTCTGTTCTTCAAGGTATTGAACCATTGCAACAGCTCCGCCGGCTCCGCCTACCTCTTCATCAACAACGGAAATGGTTGTAATATTTCCTTTTGGCTTTAGACCCATATTTTTAATAACCTGCAGTGCAGAAAGGATAGAACCGTATACGCCTTTATTATCAGCTGTTCCTCTTCCGTACATAAGTCCATTTTCAATTACACCTTCAGTTGGCGGGTAATTCCAGTGGATCTCATCCCCAACCGGTACCGTATCAACATGTGTAAAAAGTAAAAGTGACCGTGCATCTTCTGATCCATGCCATTTCCCAACAACATTCGGACGGTTCTTAAAACCAACTTTACGTTCTACATCTGACTCCGTATATTCCGGATGCTGTCTTACTTTCACTGGATCTGCTTCGAATGTATCTACTTCAAGACCAAGGTCTAACATAACATTTTTAATATGTTCTTGAACCGGCCCTTCATAACCAGTTTCACTTGGGATTTGGATTAATTTTTGGAGCCCCTTAATTAACTCTTCACGATTTTCTTTCATGTAATCGCTTACCTTTTCACGTACTCCATTTGACAATAAAACTTCCATTTCCAACACTCCTAAATTTTTGATTGGTGTTTTTTAACTGCCCATAATTTTTTGGTTTACTAGATTCATGCTTGTTTGAAAGAGCCAGTTTTTGGTTTAGAGCTGAAATCCCCCCTATTTTTTGTCTCATTTACATGATTTATAAAATGAAGATATAAATCTAGCAATGACCAATCATCTAAATATTCATATTTTTCTAAATATTTGATAAAATAAGCATACTATTACGATTCATTTTTTTCTAATACATCTTTGTTTACTGTTTAATACTTTTAAAATATGAAGAGGTGTCTACATGGAATTACGGCATTTAAAATACTTTATTGCAGTTGCAGAAGAACTTCATTTTGGTAGAGCCGCACAACGCCTCCAAATGGCACAGCCACCTTTAAGTCAACAAATTAAGCAATTGGAAAATGAATTAGATGTGCTTTTATTTTCTAGAACGAAGCAGCGCGTGGAATTAACGTCAGCTGGTGAAGTTTTTTTAAAGAGAGCCTATGAAATTCTAAACCGTGTACATTTGGCCTGTGAAGAGGCAAGTAGTATAGCTCGAGGGGAAGCTGGTCAATTAATATTAGCCTTTACTGGATCAATCGCGTTTGAACTTCTTCCTCTATTACTCAGAAGGTTTCAAGAACAATACCCAAATATTAATATCGTCTTACGACAATTGTCATCAACAGAACAAATGGAAGCACTTCACGACAGCTCCATTCATGTTGGCTTATTGATTCTCCCGATTGAAAGTGGATCATTTCATGTAGAAATGCTACGGGAAGAACCATTTATAGTTGCGTTACCCAAAACACATCGATTAGCAGTTGCAACAGAACCCATCGATGTCTCTCTCCTTGCGAACGAACAGTTCATCATGACACCTAGAAAAGCAGGAGAAAGCTATTATGATGCGATCATTAGCCTTTGTCAGCACGCTGGCTTTAGTCCTAAAAAGACCCAAGAAGCACTAGAGTTACATACGGCATTATCGTTTGTTGCTTCTGGAATCGGTATTGCTTTACTTCCATCTTCCATTCAATTTGTAAAGAACGATGATATCGTCTACTTACAACTTAAAGAAAGTTATACAACATGCAAAATTGGCGCAGCCTGGAACAAGAAAGAAACCTCTCCAGTTGTCCATTCATTTATTTCATTTTTACAAGAAACAGTCATTTAACTCTATTGAAAAAAAGAGGAAGTGGAGGAAGTCTGACGTTACGAGTTTCTTTACATAATCATTGGAAACAAAGAAATTAGAAGATTTTACGTGAGGAGCAGTCAAGAAGAAAAATCCTCTCCCCCATCATTTTCTATTGCATTCTTAGATGGAGGAAGAGGAGTTTAAGACTATTCTATTAAACTACTTTCCTAAGCATGGATTTCTTTCCCATATACAGCCAGAGCAGCCTCGCCAATCGCTTCTGCTAATGTAGGGTGTGGGTGGATCGTATTGGCAATATCCATGGCTGTTGCCTCTAATACTTGCGCAAGACCTGCCTCTGTAATCATATCTGTTACATGAGGTCCAACCATATGTGTCCCTAACAACTTATTAGAACCTTCTTCCACAACAAGTTTGACAAAACCATCAGATTCACCAAAAACAAGAGCCTTTCCAATCGCACGAAACGAGAATTTACCTGTTTTTACTTGATATCCTTTTTCCTTTGCCTCTTCTTCTGTTAATCCAACACTTGCAACCTCTGGGCTACTGTACACACATTTTGACACAAGCGTTGGATTCAGTGGCGCTGGATTTTCTCCTGCAATATGTTCAATTGCGATAATGCCCTCATGGGAAGCTACATGGGCAAGCTGTAAACCGCCAATTACATCACCAATCGCATAAATATTAGGTTCATTCGTTTGATAATACTCATTTGTTTTTATAAAAGCACGTTCGACAGCAACACTCGTTTTTTCTAGATTTAATCCTTCTATATTTGGCATTCTTCCAACCGATACTAATAGTTTATCAGCAGAATAGGATGTTTCTTTTCCTTTTTGCTCTGCTTTAATAGAAACACCTTCGCCTTTTTCCAACGTTTCTGGAAGTACTTTTGCTCCCGTAATAATTTTCACACCTTTTTTCTTCATTAATCGTTGGACTTCTTTAGAAATCTCTTTATCTTCTGTCGGTAAAATCCGATCCGCATACTCAATTACTGTGACTGATAATCCAAAATCAACAAGCATTGAAGCCCATTCAATTCCAATTACTCCTCCACCGACAATCAGAATCGATTCTGGAAGCTCTTGCATTTGTAGCGCTTCATCCGATGTCATCACATACTCTCCGTCCGCTTCTAGGCCGGGAAGAGTCCGTGGACGAGAACCTGTTGCTAGGACAATGTTTCTTGCGATTAAAATCACCTCTTGATCATCCTCATTCAATTTTACTAACACATCTTTTGTCTGCAGAATACTGCCTTTCCCCTCGTACACATCAATTTTCCCTTTTTTCATTAAATGTTGAACACCTTTAAATAAGCGTTCTGTGATTTCTTCTTTCCGAGCTTGTACTTTTTGAAAATCTAGTCCTACTTCAGGAGCAATGACTCCATACTTCTCTGCATTTTTTGTATTCGCATATACTTCTGCGCTTCTTAATAACGCCTTGCTCGGGATACAGCCTGCATGAAGGCATGTTCCGCCAAGTTTTCCTTGTTCAACGACAGCTGTCTTTAATCCTAATTGCGAGGCACGTATAGCCGCAACATACCCACCAGTTCCGCCACCAATAATGACTACATCATATTCTTGATTCATCTGCTGTTTCCCCCTTTTGTTTCTATTTCTTAGCAAAAAAAGAACTGCTAGTAAACTTGAATCTATTAATCTATTTCAATTGCACAAGCACTAGACGTAAATTGGTCTCCAACGATAAAACCTAGTTCGTCTTGATAATCAATCTGCGTCTCTTGATCTAAATATCGTTTAGTAAAATGGTCTAAGTGAATCTGAATACCTTCATATTCAATAATCGTATCGTTTCTTCGAGGTTCATCCCATACGATGGAAAACTTGACTGATAAGCCACAGCCACCTGCAACATCAGCATCAATTCTTGGAACTCGTTTTTCTTGGAACGCCATTTCTTGTAATTTATTCATGGCTGCCTCTGATATATTAATAACCATCCTTTCCTCCTCCTCTAGCCACCTATTTTTCCATGATTATGCATTCATCTGCACTGCACGAACTTGTTCATCTGCATGATAAGAGGAGCGAACGAGCGGACCTGCTTCACAGTGACTAAAGCCTTTTGACATTGCAATGCGTTTTAGTTCTGCGAATTCTTCTGGACTCCAATACTTTTGAACTTTCAAATGGCGTTTTGTCGGCTGTAAATATTGACCAATTGTTATAATATCCACATCGTTATTACGAAGGTCATCCATCGTTTCGATAATTTCTTCCTTTGTTTCCCCTAGCCCAATCATAATGCTTGATTTCGTTGGAATTGTAGGGTTTATTTGTTTGGCGCGCCTTAAAAACTCTAGTGAACGTTCGTATGTGGCACGTGCTCGAACTCTTGGAGTTAAGCGCTTCACTGTTTCAATGTTATGATTCAAAATGGCAGGCGTAGCATCCATTAATATTTTTAAGTTATCGTATTCTCCATTCATATCAGAAGGAAGAACTTCAATGCTACAAAATGGATTGCGCCGTCTTACGGCTCGCACAGTTTCGGCAAATACCTTTGCTCCGCCGTCTTTTAGATCATCGCGGGCAACAGCTGTTATGACGACATGCTTTAAGCCCATTTGTTCAACAGACTCTGCCACACGTTCCGGCTCTTGCCAATCAAGTTCGGTTGGAAGACCTGTTTGTACGGCACAAAATCGACAAGCACGGGTACATATACTGCCTAAAATCATGAAAGTAGCCGTTTTTCGGACTGCCCAGCATTCATGAATATTCGGGCATCTTGCCTCTTCACAAACGGTGTGCAGTTTTTTTTCACGCATCATTTTCTTTAAGCCCGTATATTGTTCATTGGTATTTAATTTAATCTTAAGCCATTCGGGTTTACGAAGCTCACTATCTGTCATGAGGTACTCACTCCTATGAACAAATGGAATTATTATTTAATCAGAAAAAAACTGGCTTCTGCGCTCATATGAAACCACCGAGTGTGAAGTAGTGAGAAGATGAATTTTCTCGCTATTTTCATTCTCGGTGGTTCAATTATCCTTTTAAGATTTTACTGTCTCTTTTTCTACTGCTTTTTCATAACGTAAAATTGGTTGTCTCGCCGCTTGTACTTCATCCAAACGACCGATAACTGTCGTATGTGGTGCTTCTAAAACAACGCCTGGATTTTCTTCCACTTCCTTGGCGATTTGAATCATCACATCCGCAAAAGCATCGAGCGTTTCTTTTGATTCAGTTTCTGTCGGTTCGATCATCAAACATTCCTCAACATTCAATGGGAAGTAGATGGTTGGCGGATGGTAGCCAAAATCAAGCAGTCGCTTCGCCATATCTAGCGTTCTAACGCCTAGTTTTTTCTGTCTAGAGCCCGAAAGGACAAATTCGTGTTTACAAATTTGTGAATATGGTGCATCAAAATATGGCTCTAATCGTTTAAGTAAGTAATTCGCATGAAGAACAGCACTTTCTGATACTTGACGTAACCCTTCTGGTCCCATGGTGCGAATATACGTATAAGCACGTAAAAGAATACCGAAGTTTCCGTAATAGCCTTTTACTCGTCCAATTGAAAGCGGATGTTCTGAGTTCAATACATATTTCTCACCGTCTTTTTCAACACGTGGTACCGGCAAGAACGGAATTAATTTCTCTTTGACACCGACTGGACCTGCCCCTGGACCACCGCCACCATGAGGTGTTGTAAATGTTTTGTGTAAGTTTAAATGAACGATGTCAAAGCCCATTTGACCAGGTGTTGTTTTACCTAAAATCGCGTTCGCATTCGCGCCATCATAGTATAATAAACCGCCTGCTTCATGAACGACTTGGGCAATTTCTACAATTTCTTCCTCAAAAAGACCAAGTGTATTCGGGTTTGTCAACATAAGAGCTGCAGTATTTGGACCAACATGTTTCTTTAACTCTTCTAAATTTACTAAGCCATTTTCCTTGGATGGAATCGTAACCGTTTCAAAGCCAGCTACTGTTGCACTTGCAGGATTCGTACCATGTGCAGAGTCTGGAACAAGCACCTGAGTTCTCGTTTCCCCTTTTTGCGCATGATAAGCTTTCACCATCATTAACCCTGTCCATTCACCTTGTGCTCCCGCTGATGGCTGTAAAGTAACCGCATCCATTCCAGTGATCACTGCTAACTCTTCTTGTAGCTCATATAACACTTCTAATGCACCTTGTACTGTTTCAACAGACTGATACGGGTGAATCCGACTAAACCCTTCCAAACGTGCCACATCTTCATTGATTTTCGGATTGTACTTCATCGTACAAGAGCCAAGTGGATAAAAGCCATTATCGATCCCATGGTTTTTATTAGAAAGCGCTGTATAATGACGAACAAGTTGTAATTCTGATACTTCCGGTAGTTCTGCAGGTACGTCACGAATTAAATGCTTCGGAAGTTTATTTTGAATATCAACAGAATCCACATCACTATCCGGAAGACTTGAACCGATACGTCCTGGACGACTAATTTCAAAAATCAAATCATTATACTCAACCATTTACAATCGCCTCCAAAACCTCTACAAATTGGTCAATCTCTTCTTTTGTTCGTTGTTCAGTTACAGCGAGTAACATTTGATTTTCATAACCATAATCGCTTTCTAAATCATAGCCACCAATGATCCCTGCTTCTAGTAGTTTTGCATTGACTTCCTTAACTGGACGAGGAAGCTCGACTACAAACTCATTGAAGAATGGCGATTGATTGAGAATGACAAATCCTTTTTGTTTCAACGTTTTTGCCATATAGTCTGCCTTCTCTAAGTTTAGCTGAGCCATCTGACGAATGCCTTGTTTTCCAAGTGATGACATACAAATCGATGAGGCAAGTGCATTCAATGCCTGATTTGAACAAATATTAGATGATGCCTTATCGCGACGGATATGCTGTTCACGAGCTTGTAGTGTTAAAACAAAACCACGTTGACCTTTTTCATCTTCTGTTTGGCCGACAATTCGACCAGGGATTTTACGCATAAACTTCTTACTAACCGCAAAATAACCACAATGTGGGCCACCAAATGACATTGGGATACCTAATGGTTGCATATCACCGATGACAATATCTGCCCCAAGTTTCCCAGGTGCCTGCAAAAGTGCAAGGGAAAGTGGGTTGGCGCTTACAATGAAAAGAGCTTTATTTTCTTCAGCAATTTTCTTAATCTCCGTTAAATCTTCAATGGAACCGAAGAAATTCGGATATTGGACAATGACCGCTGCAGTATCTTTATCAATTTGCTCTTTTAGCTTCTCTAAATCTGTAATTTCATCTGTCAATTGGACTTCTTCAACTGTATATCCTGGTCCATCTGCTACCGTACGTAAGATTGCTCGAGACTCTGGATGCACAGCTTTTGATACAAGAATTTTTGAACGTCTTGTTGATGCAACAGCTAATGATGCTGCTTCTGCAAGTGATGTAAAGCCATCGTACATCGAAGAATTCGCTACATCCATTCCAGTTAACTCACATACCATCGTTTGAAATTCAAATATCGCCTGCAGTTCACCTTGACTGATTTCTGGTTGGTATGGTGTATACGCTGTGTAAAATTCAGAGCGGGAAATCATATGATCCACTACGCTTGGAATATAGTGATCATACGTACCTGCGCCAAGGAAAGTTGGGTAATGATTGGCATTGAGATTTTTCGAAGCAAGCTGATTCATTTTCTTTACTAGGAGTGGCTCAGGAACAGCTTGTGGAATGTTCAGCTCTCCTTGTAATCTAATATCAGCTGGGATATCTTTAAATAAATCATCTATGGAAGATACTTGTAAAAACTCGAGCATTTCCTCTTGATCTTGTTTTGTATCTGGGAGGTATCTGTAAGTTGATGACATATTATTCCTCTCCTTCATTCGTAAATGCTTCATACTCTTCTTCATTAAGTAGTGCTTCTAGCTCTTCTGGATTAGACATTTCCACTTCGACTAACCATCCAGCTTCAAATGGATTTTCATTAATCGTCTCTGGAGAGCTTTCTAACTCTTCATTTACAGCCACTACTGTACCTGAAACAGGAGAGTAGAGTTCAGAAACCGCTTTAACAGATTCAATCGTTCCCATTGATTCATTAACGGTTACTTCATCATCAATCTCTGGGTTCTCAACAAACACGATATCTCCTAGCGCCTTTTGTGCATAATCAGAGATTCCAATCCGAACACGATTTCCTTCTAATTGTTCCACCCACTCATGCTCTTTGCTATATAGTAAATTTGCTGTCGCTTTTGTCATTGTTTTTCGTCCTTTCAGCTTTTGAATATTCTGATATGAAATTGATGTACTAGCATCAGCCTTATCTTTAGCATGATGCTAGTAAACTTAGAAATTACTTTTTATAGAATGGGGCTTTTACAACAATCGCATCAATCTGCTTATTACGGATTTCTATTTTTAGTGGTGTTCCCACTTCAGTATGATCCACAGAGATCAAAGCAAGTCCAATACTCTTCTTCAAAGATGGGGATTGCGTTCCCGATGTTACTACGCCGATTTCCTTCCCATCTTCAGATAGTACTTTATAGCCATGACGTGGAATGCCGCGACCTGTCACTTCAATTCCCACAATTTTTCTCGTTAATCCTGCTTCTTTTTGTGCAGAAAGTGCCGCTTTACCGATAAAATCACTTTCTTTATTCGTTTTAACAACAAAGCCGACTCCTGCTTCTAGTGGACTAATTTCACTGCTCAATTCTTGACCATATAACGGCAGACGTGCTTCTAGTCGAAGCGTATCACGAGCTCCTAAACCACACGGTTTTAATCCTTCAGGTGTCCCTGCTTCGATTAGTTTTTCCCATAGTGCGACTACTTGGTCTTTTTGTAAATAAAGTTCAAACCCATCTTCACCTGTATAGCCTGTACGAGAAACTAACACATCTGTAATGCCAGAAATAGTCACTTGTTGAGCAAATTTAAATACACCAATCGATGATAGATCAGTATCTGTTATCTTTTGTAAAATCGATTCAGCTTTTGGTCCTTGGATTGCGAGCTGAGCAGTGTCATCGGAGATATTTTCAAGTTTCATGTCTCCTTTAACAGATTGCTTCATCCATTCCACATCTTTATCGATATTTGCCGCATTGATTACGAGCAAATATTTTTCCTCTGCCAATTTGTAAACTAAAATATCATCAACTGTTCCACCATCTGGATAGCACATTGCCGTATACTGTGCCTGATTGATTGCTAGTTTCGTTACATCGTTCGTGACAAGATGGTTAATATAAGCACATGCATCTTTTCCTTCTACAAGTACTTCCCCCATATGCGAGACATCAAAAAGGCCCGCTTCTGTTCGCACTGCTTCATGTTCTTCCAAAATGCTTGAGAACTGAACTGGCAATGCCCAACCACCAAAATCAATGACTTTCGCTCCGTGTTTTCCATATATATCAAAAAGCGGTGTTTGCTTTAACGCGGTTTCTGTACTCATGATTTACCCCCGATTAAGATTTTCTGCAAAATAGACGTTCTTTTACCTCTTTACCTGTTTCAGTCATGGCTAGTCCACCAAGAGCAGTTTCCCTAAGCGTCCGCGGCATATCCGTTCCCACTTTATACATCGCTTCAATGACTTCATCACACGGAATCCGGCTCTTTATACCGGCAAGCGCCATATCAGCAGCCGAGAAGGCAATAGAAGTACCGATTACATTTCGTTTGATGCAAGGCACTTCAACAAGCCCTCCGACCGGATCACATACTAAGCCTAAAAGGGATTTCATCGCAATCGCAGTTGCATTGACGGCTTGCTCGGGCGTTCCACCTTTTAACTCAACGATTGTTCCAGCTGCCATCGCCGTTGCAGATCCGACCTCTGCTTGACAGCCGCCAGCAGCACCTGAGATGAACGAGCGATTGGCAATGACTAGTCCTAGCATACTTGCCGTAAACAAACCTTTTACTAGCTCTTTATAAGGTGTTCCGTCATTTTTATGAAGCGAAAATAATACACCTGGTAAAATTCCTGCTGCTCCAGCAGTTGGCGTAGCCACAATAACTCCCATTCGGGCATTATTTTCAGACGTAGCTAATGAAAAACTCATTGCATTACTGATATAATCGCCTGATAATGATTTACCTTGCTGAACGTATTCAGCCATCTTTACAGCGTCGCCACCAGAAATGCCACTAGGCGCAGTGGAAGCGTCTTTAATCCCGCTATCCACTGCTTCTTTCATTTTGATCAATCGCTCTTCCATCATGCTAATAATCGTTGCTTCGTCTCTTCCTGACTTTTTTGCTTCAACCATTAACATCATGTCGCTAATGGATTTATTTTCCCGCTCACAAGCTTCAATAAGCTCTCTCATAGATTGAATGTCCATCATATCGCCTTCACCAATGCTTTCTCTTTCTGTTGATAAGGTTTTGCAAGGATTGAAAAATCATCTCCAGCGCTAAGACGAATCGATACCATTTCATCATTAATCATAAAAATCTTCGATAAGCCGCCTCCGAGTGACACACCACCAACCTTGAAAACTCGATCATCACGTTTTGCCGTTACAATCGTTATATTGGGATGATCCATATATTCACATTTATCTTCGAATTCAAATTGATACTGCATCCCATACTCTTCTGCTTTTTCCAACGCGAACTTGATACCGGAATCATCCGTATTCATACCAAGCAATCCGCCTAGAAGTGCTTTATCTGTTCCGTGTCCTTGATAAGTTTCAGCAAACGAATCATAAAATACAATGTTGCACTCTTCTGGATAATCCCCTAACAGGTCATAAATAAATTTTCCAATCGAAACAACACCAGCTGTATGAGAACTCGACGGTCCGACCATAATTGGGCCGATTATATCAAAACAACTTTGGAATTCCATGATTCTCCTCCTTTATTACACCGTAACTGCTTGTTGGAATAACGGGTACGAACTGCAAATCTCTTTAGTCGTTGCTTTTGCTTTTTCAAGAACGGCTTCATCGCCTTTATTTTTTAATACGTCTGCGATCACTTTACCGATTTTCACCATTTCATCTTGTTTCATGCCACGAGTTGTTAAGGCAGCTGTTCCGATACGGATTCCACTCGTAACAAACGGTTTCTCTGGATCAAACGGAATCGTATTCTTATTAACGGTAATGCCTACTTCTTCTAATAATTTCTCAGCTTCTTTTCCAGTTAAATTCCATGGACGTAAATCTAATAGGACAATATGATTATCTGTTCCATCTGAAACGAGGGCAGCCCCTTCATTCTTTAAGGTTTCGCCAAGTATTGCCGCATTTTCAATAACTTGTTTAGCATAGTCTTTAAAACTTGGTTGTAAAGCTTCTCTGAAAGCCACCGCTTTTGCAGCAATGATATGCATCAATGGTCCACCTTGAATACCAGGGAATATTGATTTATTAACCGCTTTAATCATCTCTTCATCATTTGTTAAGATGATACCGCCACGTGGGCCACGCAATGTTTTATGTGTCGTACTTGTCACAACATCTGCATATGGGATCGGAGATGGATGAAGTCCAGCTGCTACTAACCCAGCAATATGCGCCATATCGACCATCAGTTTTGCGCCGACTTGATCGGCAATTTTTCTAAAGCGAGCAAAGTCGATCGTTCTTGGATAAGCACTTGTTCCTGCAATAATCAATTTCGGCTTCTCTTTCTTCGCGATTTCTTCCAATTCATCATAATCAATGACTTGCGTATCTTCTCTCACACCATAAGATACAATTTCAAACCATTTTCCTGAAACACTCACAGGGCTTCCGTGTGTTAAATGTCCACCATGTGATAGATTCATGCCCATTACTTTATCACCAGGCTGAAGGAGTGCGAAAAATACAGCAAAATTTGCTTGTGCTCCTGAGTGCGGCTGAACATTTGCATATTTAGCGCCAAATAGCTCCGTTACGCGTTCGATTGCTGTTTGTTCTGCCACATCAACAAATTCGCATCCGCCATAATAACGCTTTCCTGGATACCCTTCTGCATATTTATTTGTCATCACGCTTCCCATCGCTTCTAATACATCTTCGCTGACGATATTTTCTGAAGCAATTAACTCAAGTGTTTGATGTTGGCGTTCCCGTTCCTTTTCAATCGCTCCAAAAATTATAGAATCATTTTGCTGTAAACTCATTTGTACTCCCCCTCGAAAGTTTTTTATGTCACCATCTTTTACTTACTTCGTCATAACTCGTAACGCTTTTCCCTTAAGCAATCTTCTTTTCCAAGAAAACTGTGAAGATACGCTCCCGTTTTTGCACGCAAAAAAGGACAGAAAAGGGTAGCGTGTTTTTCTCTACCCTTCTCTGTCCTTTTACCTGAGAGTTTAACCCTATATTTCATAGAGTCGTTCCCCTTTGGTGGCGTACTACTGTATACGCGCTCTCCAGAGGTGCGTCCGATTGTGGTTCCATCTACCTGAGAGATTGGTTCCAAGGGTCTTTTTGGAACTTGCTCCTTCGGTGGCTTGTCACATTGCACTCTCCCACAACCGTCATTCGCTCATATTTAGTTTCTGTTATATTCAGAATAGTCACATTTGAACAATCTGTCAAGGTTATTTTGTAAACGCTAACACTTTTTGTTTATTTCCCGAATAAATTCCCTTTCTTGAATAGATGATTGACATTTTGAAGGCTACAGCTTGCCAAAAGGAAAGCTAGCCCCCATATGTATAGGCATTCTTTTTGTAATGGATGTTAAAGGCTACAAATCATGATATTGCAAAGGCCAGAAGATGTAAGCTAGTCATAGCCATATTGCGACGACGAGTAAATACCTGAAGGATTCGTACAGTAATCTCGTTAATGCTGTAGATGTTACACCTAAATTTTGGGGTAAAAAAGATGAAGGATCCAAACCTCTTTCGTCTATTTTTTAACGATTAGGTTAATTTTTTCATACACAAAATGCACTGACTCATAAAGAAAGGGTCAGACCCCCACATCTGTGATATACAGAGGATAGAGTGTGAGGTCAGACCCTTTTGGGCATCAACTTTTATTCTTTTCGCATCTTATACATTGAGTGTATATTTCGCGCCAATCTTTTCTCTCGTTTGTTTCGCCGCTTCAATCATGACTTCTAGTGCTGCTACGGTTTCATTTATTCCACGTGTTTTCAAACCGCAGTCAGGATTGATCCAGAACAATTTTGGATCAAGGACTTGAAGGGCACGATCAATGTTTCTTGTCAATTCTTCAATTTTAGGTACGCGTGGACTATGAATATCATATACACCAAGACCAATACCTTTATCATACGTATTTTCTTCAAAGGCATAAATTAATTCTCCGTGACTTCTTGACGTCTCAATAGAAATAACATCTGCATCGAGCGCTTTAATGGCATCGATAATCTCTTTAAAGTCTGAATAACACATATGAGTATGAATTTGTGTATCGTTTTGTACAGATGTTGTTGCCAGTTTAAATGCATATACGGCAGCGTTCAAATAACTATCCCTGTTTTCACGCTTTAACGGCAGCCCTTCACGAATGGCCGGCTCATCCACTTGAATCATTTTTATACCATTTTTCTCTAGTTCCTCTACTTCTTTTCTTAGCGCAAGCGCGATTTGATTGGTTACTTCGTTACGAGCAATATCGTCGCGTACAAACGACCAGTTTAAAATGGTAATAGGACCTGTTAGCATACCTTTTACAGGTTTGTCTGTTAACGATTGGGCATATACGGTTTCTTCAACTGTCATTGCTTCTTTAAATGACACGTCCCCGTAAATAAGTGGTGGCTTCACGCAGCGGGAGCCGTATGATTGTACCCAACCAAATTTGGTAAATTGAAAGCCTTCTAATTTTTCACCAAAAAATTCAACCATGTCTGTACGTTCGAATTCTCCATGTACAAAAACATCTAGGCCAAGGTCTTCTTGAATTTCAATCCATTTTTTAATTTCCGCTTTTATATATTCTCCATATGCCGCATCCGTGAGCTCGCCTTTACGCCATTTTAAACGCTGTTTTCTTACTTCTTGTGTTTGTGGGAAGCTCCCAATTGTTGTAGTTGGAAGAAGTGGTAATTGGAAAGCCTTCTCCTGAATCCCTTGACGAACGTTAAAGACTGCTTCACGTTCTGCTTGATACGTATGCAAGTTTTGAATGGCTTCTTGGACTTGAATATTGTTTCGAAATGATGATTCATTTAGCGTTTGAACGGCTTCTATACTTGCTGTAATTTCTTTTCCGATCGATTCTTTGCCATTTTGAAGGCCTTTTGTCAGTATCACAATTTCATGTAACTTTTCATCAGCAAAAGAAAGCGCATCTTTTAAGACGTCATTAAGAGTTTCTTCACTTTTTACTGTTACAGGTACATGTAATAAGCTTGATGAAGGCTGGATAATCAGTTGATTTTTTGAAACAATTTCCGTTATCTCTGCAAGAATTGCATCCTTATCATCAAGTCGTGCACGCCAGATGTTACGTCCGTCAATAACTCCAGCAGCAAGTACCTTATCTTCTGGAAAACCGTGTTTTTTCAAGGCAGCCAGGTTTTGACCGCGATCATGTACAAAGTCTAGTCCAATCCCTTGAACAGGTAATGAGACGACATCTTCATAATATTCCACACTATCAAAATACATTTGTAAAATGACCTTTACGTTCGGTGCTGCTTTATGCAATGTTTGATAGACTTCACCTAATAGGGAGAGGTCTTCTTTGGAAATAGTTGTAGATAAAATCGGTTCATCGATTTGCACCCATTCTACCCCTTCTTCTTGCAACTCTCGTAAAATGTCAGCATAAAGTGGGACAAATTGATCAACAACTGCTTTAGTCTCATTCTCTTTATAGCCTTTTGACAGCTTGACAAATGTTACAGGACCTAAGATAACAGGCTTTCCATCAATACCAAGTTGTTGTTTAGCCTCTTTGTAAAATTGAAGTGGGCGATTTTCTACAAGAGTAGGTACTGCTCCGTCCAGCTCTGGAACGATATAATGATAGTTTGTGTTAAACCATTTCGTCATTTCAGATGCAACGGCACCTTTCGTGCCTCGAGCGATATCAAAGTATGTATCAAGCGATACTTTGCCTCCATCGTATTCAAAGCGCTTTGGTACGATCCCAAACATAACGGCCGTATCAAGGACATGGTCATACAAGCTAAAGTCGCCAACTGGGATCAAGTCAATTCCTTGATTCTTTTGCTTTTCGAGATGCTGTAAACGAATCTTCTCAATTTGTTCTAAGAATTCCTTTTTTTCTAGTTTACCTGCCCAAAACTGTTCAAGTGCTTTTTTCCATTCACGATTTTCACCAATTCTAGGATAACCTAAATTCGAGCTTCTGACTTTACTCATTGTTCTGCACACTCCCTGTATGTTTGATTTTTTTATCCTCAACTAAAGAATCTCTCTTTTCTATAAGAAAAGAGAGATTCATACGCACACTTAACTAGAGTTGAGACATTCTAATTTCCCCAACACGTATTCATCACTCTCCCTATATCCCCGTAGAGTACAAGCGCATACAACAGGCAGGTCTCCTGACTTAGGTTCATTGCTTCTTATCCCTTCCCATTTCCATATGAAACAGTGGCTGTTTGATAAGTTGCTCACCTTTACAGTGGCGGGACCGTGACGGATTTTCACCGTTCTTCCCTTTTAAACTGATTCATTCTTTTACACAGTACCTGGTGCATTTTCTATGAAATTTTTATTTTAATCTCTTAACTTACACATTCCAAAACACAAAAAGCCTCCTATTCTTAAAATAGAGAGGCTTTCATCACATGTGGAATCCTCTCTTATTTGCCAAAGCAATAAACTTTGCAGGATTTAGCACCTTTTCAACAAAATTGTTGAATGGTTGCCGGGTTTCATCGGGCCAGTCCCTCCACCACTCTCAATAAGAGTTTTTTAACACTTTATAATATTTTGAATTTAATAGCCATATTATCATGATAAAGGCTTGCTGTCAAAATAATATTTTTAATTTACATGGAAAGACGCCGAATTGCGTATATGATTAAGAATGACTTCGGTTGCTTCATCGACTGTATAGGTCGATCTGTTATTAATGAACATCGTCAGCATCCCTTGCCAGATTAAATAATGGCGTTCTGCCATCTCTTCCGCTTCCCTTTCTTGAATATACCCTTCGTTGATACATTGTTTTAGGGCGATAAATGTTCGCTTGGACTGACTAGATTCGATAAGCATGTGCTTTAAATCATCGTTATTCAGATAGACTACCAAATCTTCCGGAGAATAGTCATAATATTTTTTCATATTAATAGGATGAGTACCTAAATTAGCCGAAAAGACCGCATAGTAGATTTTTGGCGATTCAAAGGAATATTTACAAAAGCATTCCCAAATCAAAAAATATTTTTCAATCGGTGTACTTGCTTTTTCAATATATGTGGGTAGTGCATCCGTATATTTTTTTACAATGCTCATAGAAGCAAAGAAAATGAGATGGGATAAATCTTCAAAATAATTATAGATAGTAGCACTATTATAACCGGCTATATCAGCGATTTTCCTGATCGTAACTTTATCAACCCCTTCTTTTTCGATAATGTCAGCCGTAGCGTTAATAAAGTACGCCATCATGCGGGCAGTTTGCTTTTCCTTGTTTTTGGTTGGTTGTTTTTTCAATCTTTAACACCTCGGATTCACACTGAATAAGTTTGATTTTACCATACTAAAATTCATTCTCACTTCTTCTTTTTCTTGAATTTAGAAGAATTTAAAAGGAATGAAAGAAAAGAAAGGTTCTAATGATATGAGGAGTTGGAAATATGAATTTCAATATGAAAATTGCCAATCTTTTAGCTGATAATCTACATGGATTTATCGAATTTGTTTATAAAAGTCAGGGTAAGAAAAACAGCCTATTTATAAATATGGATAAAGTATATCAAATAAGACTTTTTGTTGAAGAGTATAAGTTCCAAATACTAGCTGATGAACTTCAGAGAATTAATCAGTTTAGCTGGAATGAAAAATATACTCATTTATTAGTTGAGCGATTTAGAAAAGGGATAGACGTTATTGATGAATACGTAGAAAGGAACTACAACGACTTATTTATTTTTACCGCTAGACTTCACACATTAAAGAGTCTTTGCTTATTATTACGAAATGAAGAATCATGATAGAACTTTTCTAACACTTTCTAGCAAATAGATTCCTATTTTTCAATATATTAGTATTCAGAAATAGAATAACGAACCTTGATGGATGAGAAAATCCTTTTATCTGATGGTTTTTTTGTCGGTGCAGTGCACTTTTTGCAACATACAAATCGATATCTTTTTTTATGAGTTGTTTATAATGATACGGATGGTTTGTAGCCTTTGCTCTCAGAGAGCAAAAGCTACGACGTTCTAGTATTTTTTTAGTGCCTCAATCATTAATTTCCAAAAGCCTTCTACATCAAGTTCTAATCCAAACTTCGCATTCACTTTTCTACCTGTGACCCCATGTAGATCAATCAACGTGGTTCCTGCGGTAAACTCGCCTTTCGTTTCTACGGTAATATTCACATCTTTCAGCTTAAACAATTCTGGTGCCACACAATATGCGACCGTTAATACATCGTGTACCGGCGCCCCATCAAAATCGAACATCTCTTTATATGTGGATGCAAAAAACACTAATAATTCGCCAACGATTTTTGCAACATTATTATCAATTTGATTCACTTGATCGATAACTTCTGTTGTGGCCAAGGCTTGATGTGTGATATCTAATCCCATCACAACAATTGGAATCCCACTATCAAATACTTTTTTTGCGGCTTCTGGATCTGCCCAAATATTAAATTCAGCCGTTGGCGTCCAGTTGCCAAAGGTTCCACCACCCATAAGAACGATTTCTTCAATATTGTTCTTAATTTCTGGTGCTTTTGATAAAGCAATAGCAATATTGGTTAATGGTCCTGTTGGAAGGATAGTAACAGGCTCTTTTGACTCTTTTACTAGTCTGATGATTGTATCTGCGCCATGCTCTTCACTCCAGCTGCGAGACGGATCAGGTAATTCAGGACCATCTAAACCTGAATCGCCATGAATACCAGGTGCAGTTTCTCGTACTCGAATCAAAGGGTCACTTGCCCCCTTTGAAACTACAACATCCGTTAATGAAACTAAATCACAAATTTTTAATGCATTCATCGTCGTTTTTTCAATTTCTGCATTTCCAGAAACGGTTGTAATCCCCAAAATATCCAATTCTGGTCGTGCTGCGGCTAAAATAATCGCAATCGCGTCATCATGTCCTGGATCACAATCCATAATAATTTTTCTTTTAGTCATCCTATTTCACCTCTATATATTATTTACATTACAATACCCATAATTGTGCCTGAAATTACCGATGCTAAAGTAGCACCTAACAATAATTTTAAAGAAAATTTCGCAACATGACTCCCTTGTTTTTCACTGATGGACTTGATGGAACCAGCCACAATACCGACTGTTCCAAAATTTGCAAAACTCACTAAATAAACCGATACAATGGCGATGGTTTTATCGGAAAGATGGGTTGAAATATCACCAAAATTCAACATGGCCACAAATTCATTTGTAATAAGTTTTGTCGCCATAATTCCACCTGCTTGTACAGTTTCTGCCCATGGAACACCCATTAAGAAAGCGATTGGTGCAAAAATATAGCCAATAACCGTTTGGAAAGAAACCTGAAATACACCTAAAAAGACAACATTAATCAATTCCATCAAAGAAATAAAGCCCATTAGCATAGCGGCAACAATAATGACGATTTTAAAGCCATCCATTACACT
>NZ_KI632500.1:0-90798 GCF_000504145.1 Bacillus cihuensis
CTAATGATATTTTTAAAAAGTATATGATGGAAGTTACCATCACCATCTTGAAATATTATTTGTCTCTTCAAATGATTGATGTAATGAGTAGTACCAGTTAGTTGCTGTACGAACCCATTATTAAAAAGCTTAAATGTAACAGGTGTATTAAATTCCATTGCTTCACAAATGGTTATTTCTATAGCTTCTAATTCTTGCTCATCGAGTATGGGTTGTTTTATCCGGTGTTCATCCACCAAAGCATCTTTTAAGGACTGTACATGCTCAGGTAGCATCAGACCGGTCCATTTTATAGTACCTCTATCTTTTAACACATCAACCATCTCCTTTTTCTAAATTATACACGAACACTAGTTCTGAAATCAATTCAATTTTATGTGAAATACACAATCGAGTTCGTCTTTATTTAGAAGAAGGAAATTCGGTCGTTGTATTTGGGCAGAACACGAAGACAATGTATATGGTTCACTCGTATGAATAAAAAAAGTCGATTTCCGTTGAAGAACAAGAAATCGGCTTTTAGACTACATAAACTTTAGATTAATTTCTCTGAAGCAATTTTAATGTTCGATACATTGAATCAAAGAAATGATGAATATCGTCTTTTTTAATTACCCAATCGCAACTCGCATCATCAGGCAAATCTGCGCGCGTTTTTCTCCAAGGATACTCCATATGTGTTAAGTCCTCTAAAAATTTCGCTTCAAATTTACTATATTTATCCCATATCCAATGTAATATACTCAACTGATCGGATGTTAAACCTAAGTCATGAATCGATACACCAAAATCTTTATCAATTCTCTTTGAACCATACGGTTTATAGCGATGGTACAAATCAGGAATTACGGGACCATGTTTCCATGCTTGGAAATTATCTTCAAATAAATCGTGTCCAGTGAAAGCATGGCTCCATCCCTGAGCGAAATACATTAATTTCTGAAGTTTTAAAGGAGAAACTTTTAAATCGTCTTCATCTTCCTCATTAAATTCTTGCCCTTTTATAATAAAAAACATCTCTACTGATTCTGTAGAAGTCATGTGCCATTTATCATCTATATCTTCTATATTTAACAAAGTAAGCCTGTCATCTAATCCCTTTAATAACTCACTTGATTTTACAGTATCTAATAAAAAAGATAACCTATCTTCAAGTTCTCTTCTAGGTTTCTCTTCAAGTTCATCACGATTATTATCAAATGCTCGTTTCATCGCGCGTGGATCTAAATATGTTTTAAAATGAGTATCATGTTTTTTCGTCTGTAAACTTCCATTTTCATAACGAGAGATAGTAGCAGGGCTCCATCCAATTAATTTAGCCATTACGCGCGTACTTACCTGATAAAGTTCGTTACGAACATAACGAAAATCTTCTGCTTTTAACATATCTTTCTTTTCCTGATATTTACGATAAATCGTACTATAGTTTCGATCTGTTAATTCGTCGTTATCTGTGTACTGTCCACATTTTGTACACTTATAACGTTCAGCTTCATATGTGATAGTTTCACCATGCAATTCAACTTTATCTGTTACAAATTTATGTTCAACTGGAGTTCGTTCAAAACAATGAACACAGAATTTTAATTGTAACGTCATATCTATTTCCTCCTTACACCCCACTCAAGATGCCTTAAGAGGGTATGTAATTGTACGATCTGGTTTATGAAAAGAGACACAACAAGTAAAAGGGCCATCATTGTCTTCAATAAAACTGAACTTAATGTAAACTTCCATCGTTTCGTATCCAGTAACGACCTTTCCAAATTCCCACATATCACTATTTCGCAATCGTGGAGGAACATTACTGCTCCCATTTGGATTTGGTCCTCTGTAATAATCTTCATAAGTTAGTTCTTCTTCAACAATTCGTCTTACATCTGCGGCTCTAAATCCTAATTCCAACAAAGTAGCTTCGTTCTTATCTCTTTGTGCTAAAAGGATAAAATGATCATTTCCCCGATGAATACAATCAACAATCTTCTTTAAAATGTCTTCAACTTGGGCTTGTGTAGCTCCGTTGAATGCTGCCAATTAAAACCACATCCAATATTAAGACTAGTGTTCTCAGTCATACGATATTTTATTCACGGATAACATTTTTTGTTATCCATTAATAACATTTTATCATAAGTTATGAATATTTAACATGAAAACAGAGCAAAATAATAAAAAAATGCTTCATTAATACCTAAATTAATAATTTTATAAATAAAAAAGGACGACCATCAATGGCGTCCTTGTTGTTATTTATTATCAAAAAAATCCACCGCAGAAGCTGGCTCCAATAATGATTAAGAAGAAGAACAATAATGGAATATATCCCAGTTAAAATAAGGCTAAATGTAAATGTGGTTGCCCCTATAAGTTTAAGTATGGTGATCAGATTCATACTTAAACTTATTTCTTGCTACGTTACATATTAGAATTCAACCTGAATGCATTAAACTTTTATAAAATTACCTTCTCAAAATGTTCGAGTCTTCTAATAGTAGAGCCTCGATGAGTCTCACTTTTTGATGGTTTATAAGAGCATCATTATTAATTATGTTATTAATTTTAAATTTCAGATTATGTAATTCTTTTTTCTTTTCTGATAATGCTTCGCTATATTCGCTTAATGTATGCCTGGCTAATTTGGCATCGTCTTTATAGAATGAACATTTATTCTGTAATTCAATAAAACTCTTATTGAGTATGGAAATTTCTTTGAGTTGCTCACTCTTAATATTTTTATATTTTTGTTCAGTGCTATTTATAATTCTTAGTTTCCTTGTAGATACCATTCTATGTCACAATCCCTCTGGTGAATCTATATTTTGATTTGTATGAATATCGAGGTACATAGCTTCATGTGTAGCACAGCAAAACATATTAAGAATGCGTTTTGCTGTGCTACACTAAAAAAGTTTATATTTGATTTTTCGAGTTAATAACTAAAATGATAAATTGAAATTGATTGATGGCTTCGGCTTTACAATTACCTTCAAGAACTTTGTTCCTTCGTATTCTACATCTAATGTCCGGTCTGTCGCTGTTGTCCCTAACCCATCTGGAATACTTACAATTGTATTTCCTGATCCATCTGGTGTTAAGGTTATCTTTCCTAACTCAGTTTCAATAGGTTCAGCGAATGATAATACGATATCATCTAAGATAATCGAATCTACTGATTTTCCACCCATTATTGTAATTTTTGGTACCATTGTAGATACAAATGGTCCTTCTGGATTTTCTGGAGTCCATAATGAGTATTTTTCACCAGTATGGTCTGGAGTAGGTTCTGGTTCTGTAAAAACTGGTTCTTCTCCATGTGTATAAGTCATAGTTTTAGTAGATGTTTCTTTTATTGAGAAACTATAATAGTTTAATCTTATAGTCCTATTTTTATAATTTTGTTCTTCCATTTTATAGAATATATTGAAACTAGAAAGATTAAGCTAAATAGGAAGAATAGAAGTCCGCTTGAGAAAATACCATACAATAACATTATTGATTGACCATTTACTGATAATACAAGAATTAAGTAAATGGTGGTTGTCATCAAAAATAGTAAAAATGACGGAAATACTCCATGCCATAACCACTTTACGCATGTATTACTTCTTGAAGTTTCTGCTTCTGAAATGCCGACTGCAGTAGAGGCACCACTTAAAATAAGCAGAAGGATTAACATAAGGTTGCCTACCATTTGATGATTCTCCTAATCATAATTTCTTCATAAAATCGAATTATAGATCTTAATGCAATGCTTAAAGGAATTCTAGATATTTATTCGACTTAATAATCATTTCTGTAGATGGTTTATCTGGGTTATAATTGTTCTTTTTCAAATATCCATAAGCAAGTATATTTTTCCCTATTAATTGGTCGTCCTTATAGGTAAAGTGTTTAAAGTATCGATCAAATACTACCAGAGAAAAAGATGAATCAAACTTAATAAACCAAACCTTATCTCTTCTAATAATTCGTTCAACAGTACCGTGTACAAAATACGGAACATTTTCATAGGTGTTAAATTCCCATAAGGCTTTGTGAGATTCTTCGTGGGAGCGGATCAGTTCAGATATTGCTATCTTCTTCCCTTTTACTGAAATAATAATGGATGCTAAAATGTCAGGTTCATAACCTAGAAATAACTTTTTAACTGCTTTTAATGATCCAATTGATTGAGGAGTACCGGAATCTTTTTTTACTTTAATTTCTTCTTGGTTTGTGGGATCCTTTTCTTTTTCATCTCTTTCAATCGATTTAGCCACATAATCAGGATCGATAGCATTCAAATTCAGCCGAATTAATAACTCCTTTGACCCTTTATTCTTTAAATCTTGTTGAAACTCTGCTACTTTATTTACTGACTCTTGAAAGGAAAGTTTTCTGGAGAAACCGCAGTTTTTTTTATGTACTGAATCATTCTTACCGCTTGTTTTAAAGTGTGGACTTACATCATCGTTTCCCTGGACAAATATAAGAGGCACCCTACAGACCTTATCTAAGCAAAATAGCTGAACACCATGTAAATCCGGAATATATTCCTTCGCTGTAATAAGATTGCCGTTTTCCAGAAATGCTGAGTGCATGATTTTTCTATCCCCCTTAAACTTCCGACTTTTCCTTCGCTTCTACAGCTTCTGCATCATTGAAAATTGAATGGTTTTCTTTACAAGTGGGTGTACAAAATAAAGAATCATCGTTATATGTCATATATTCACTTCCGCATCCGACACAGGTTTTGATCAGTTCATTCAATTTACTCACCTCATCCTTTTTTAATAGATTAGCTATGTTCAATTGGTATCTAGAATATGATGGACGCCCTTCTCGAGTTTCGTAATTTGTGGTGGCGTTTCCTCCATTTTTTTATTTCACACATTGCTGACAGTCTTGATATAAGGGTAAAACTCAAATTCGACTGTAAAATCTTTGTGGCAGTGGTCACATATATGTTGGAAATTACCCAGCATACCCCTCGATTTCTTCGTCAAATCGTATATATTGCTTTGCTGTTCTATGGAGCAATAAGGGCATTTTATAACAGATGTTTGAACCATTGGGATCGATTTTTCGTCCCCCCATAAGATCCAATCAGTAGTTGTATCAGCTAGGAAAGCAATTCGTATTAATTTTTCTTTGGGAGGTAGCGCCAATCCTCGCAACCAAGAATTAGCCGTTCCTTTTGGCACATGGCCTATTTTTAAACCAAATTCTGAAATGGTTAAATTTAACTTTGAACGGATTGCTTTTAATCGGTTAGCTACTTCAACTTTATTAGGTTTCATTTTTTCTTCCTCTACATTACTAAAATTAAGAATTTAGATTTCAAGTGATAAATAAGGATAAACAGAATGTATAGTTGTTTTACCTATTTTCTTGTTAAACGGGTCATGTAAATGACCATGAAAAAAGTGACTAATTTGCTCTTTTAATATCAATTGTGAAAACGCCTGATATCCTCTATGAGCGTAATCCAACTCCATATCTCCATAAGCTGGATTAGAGTGAGTTATTAAAATATCAATGTGTTTATTGCCGACAGTTGCAATAAACAATTCAGCTTCTTCTTCTGAATGATGTCCAAAGGGACGATCCTTATATTTAGGTGAACCTTCAAAACCAGCTAATGTTAATCCACAGTGCGTAACAATGATGTTATGGATATCTTGGACATTAGTACCAGCAAAAACCTCTGGGTGACAATGGTTGCCTAGCACACCAAATTTCTTGCAATTATATTTACGGTCAATACGAGATACCATGATCGAAGGAATATCTCCTAACAATAGAACTAAATCAGGATTTTCATCCGGCAGTTGTAAAGATGTTCTTGTATCTGCAAATGCTAAGATCCTCACTGGCTGCTCTCCTTTACATAAATTTGAATATAATTAATTCAACTGTTTTTTATCATACGTTTTATTTGAGCGCTCTACCTTTATAGGTTGTTTTTATGTTGAGTAATAGCTCGTTCTTACCTGTTTGAAAACATTTCTTCTATTATGCTGCAATCCTGGAGTTTAAAAGATTTAATCCCGAATTAATGGCCCCGCTCCCTCCGCGACCTTGATGGTAAACAACCGGTGTATTTTTTTCCTTGCATAATTCTTTAATGACATCCATAGTTACATGACCGCATGCACCCAGTAAAACAACGACACAATCCGCTTTTTTCACGATTGGACTGAAATCTTTTTTTACTGCACCATTTCTAATTTTTCCGTCATGAAATAACACAGCACAACCATGTTTTGCACCTATTTTTTCAAACGTTTGTTTTTGTGAACCACCAATTATCGCTAATGTTGTTTTCTTCATTACTTAATTCACTCCTTATATTTTATACACTATATAATATAATATTATATTATGTAATGCAATTAAAAAATAAAGGTGAGTTTTTAGAAATCCTATTTGCATACTTTTTCTAAAAAGGAAGACACATGGGAAGCTATACTAGCTTCAAAGTACATTCCTCCATCACTGACTAGATGAATGGCGTTACGCAATATATCCAAAGAAGAATCTTGAGAAATGATGCCGCTCACTCCGTTGCTTAGTAAAGTGTGATAATCCTTAAAATTCACTTTATCTACCATACATAAAATAGGAACAGACTTGTTTTGTAGGCTAGATAGATACTGCAAGAAAAAATTATCCATTTCTTGAGGTAAGAAAACGACAAGCTTGAATACTTCATTAGTTTCTTTTAGGATATTATCTTTAGTATCTTCTTCAAGAATCTTTACTTTTGGAAAAAAAACCTCAAATAATGAGTGCCAACGCATACGTAAGTCCTGGGGTCCAACTAGTAGCATATTCATAAAAAGTTCCTTTCGAAAAACACAAAAATACCCCTTTAATAACCACGGATTGATCTCCATGTTCATTAAAGGGGTATTCCCTGTCGTATAATAAGTTAATTATAACAAATTTTTTCATGAAAAACATTCTAATTTGGCTTAAATTAGTGGGAATAGAAATGGAATTGTTAGAGCAAGAGCCATCATAAGAATAGAAACGCTAATTAAGTTTTTTGACCATTTGTGAAATTCCGGATGTTCAATGAGCTTATATCCGAATCGAAAAAGAAAGCTTACAGAAATACTAATTAAACCTAAAAATACAGCTACAAAACTTAAAGTAGAGACAGAATCACTTATTAATACATCGATATCCTTTGCTGTTTTTAAAGATAAGATTATGATAGGGAGGCCGCGTAGAGTGAGCATAACTATGAATGATATAAACATTGTACCTTGAGCATACTTTTGCCATTGTCCATTTCTAAATAGAATGGACATAATCATTACGACTGTTCCTATAACAAAGAGTGCTGTAACTAAATCAATTCCCCAACCATATAGTGGTTTTACTAAACCACCAAAATCACTTAATAATCCTTGGAATAACGAATCTGACGTAGTTGATTCTATTTTTTTATTCTCATCCATTTCAGGCATAAAAGGCAGCGGACTAGCTGTTACTGCAAGTGGGGCAAAGAAAAGACCAAGAAATAATATGAGTGCACCAGTATATTCTTTCATTTATAAGCTCCCACTGCTCTTTTTTTGCAATTGGACCGTATCAAGCTTGCTTTCCCAATATAATTCACCTTCAATACAAGGTATAATGATATGGGAATTAAATTCACTAGTAAGTTCTTTAAATACTTGGTTACCAATTTGAGTCCATTGTAGTTCTGCTCTAGGACTAATTAAAGGATATTCCACTATTTCAGCAAGATCCTCAGCTGTAATAAGTAATTGAACATCCATCACTTTTACTTGGTATGCATTACCGCGAAACTCAATCTCGGTTATATATTCAGCAAAAGGTAAAAGACTCAAAAATGGTTTCCTGAATACTTTATCGGCATTTAGCCCTTTCTCACAATCTATTTTGATATCGATTAGCCTTTGATGTAAAGACAGCCTTCCATGGGTATCTACTAAGATTTTGGTTGTAAAGTTGGCCTTGATTTGTTTAATAAGTAGACTTATGTATTGTCCATCAAGCTGCTGAATATTTTGTTCAATTGTTTCGTAGTATTTTTCTGAAAGCTTCTTATTTTTATATCCGATAATACGAACTATTACCAGGTCGCTTTTTTTACGATACTCTAATTCTATTTCTTTTAGCAAAAAGCCCTTATCTCGAATATCCTTTGTTAGAGTAGCTAGTTCATCAATTTGAATTTCGACAACTTTCGACATACATTTTTCCATTTTTGAATATTCCTCCCTTATTTCCCGTACCTATATTACTAATTAACTAGTTACATATCAATGTTTTCCAGTGAAATATAATATAAATAGGTCTTTATAACTAATGTATATACAAATTCTTCTTATTGATTAAAAAATATCATTTTAATCAATAAGAAGAATCCGACTAAAGTCGGATAACTTCTTATTTCTTTACTAAGCAGATATTGTAATGTCTATTTGATAATCTTGGTAATTAGGTTCATCCAGAATCATGAACTCCATAGAGCGTGATTGTAAAATATCAATTGCTTTAGCCTCAATCTCTATAAAAGAGATTCTATCGACCAAAATTGATAGAATATCACCTCTATTAAGGTCAATATGATTTTTTGCATCAATCCATGCACGGGCTGTCCCGTCTGAAACATGTATAAAATCTTGTTCTTGTCCTATTAATTCAACCACCCATTGCTGTTCTCCTAACAAACAATCTTCAATTTTAGCATTAGCTTTGGTACTGAGTTGGTTAGATACGTTTGTACTTAGATCTTCGTTCCAATCATCCATTGTTAATGTATCAGAGTGTTCGTTTGGTCCAGCTTGTTGATCCAAATTTCGAACTGGTTCAACAAGGTTTTCCCATGTTTGTTCGGTATGAATATATTCATGTTCAAAATAGGAATGCGGGGGCTCCACATTTATACAATCTTCCTCTAATAAATCCTTAGTGAAGTTTTGGAAATATGCTTCGTGTTCTTCTTCGATAATTGAAGGACTATACACAGCCGCTATTTCATTTTGTTCTTTTAATTCATCTTCACTAATAACTTCTTTCGGCATTCCCCATAATGGAATATATTCAATAGCTTCTTTATCCATTGAGGTACTAAACCTTTGATGGTACATGATGTAGTTTTCAATTAACAAATAAGTAATTAAAAACAAATTTATTTGAATTGGTTCAATCATAAAGCTCATATCGTATGCTCCTCCAAATGTTAAGTTTTATTAGGCAAATAAATCAAAAGCAAGCTGACCCTCTGCGGCGCGCTGTTTTGATTTTTTCCTTCCTTTACTCTCTGTTTTAACTTCGACAATTGAAATAATTTCAACTGGTTCTTTAGTACTTTTATTCGATTTTTCAGTCACTGTTGGTTTAATTAGTAACTCAATAATGAATCCATTTGAAATAAATTCTCGAGCAATACCAAATGCTCCTACAATGTCTACTTCAAGAACCCCATTATTGACAACAAATCCTGGAACAATCCCTTTTTGAATATTCTCAACCATTTCCTCTTTCATGCGGTACATGGCTTCTTTAGATGTTTGCCCTTTGATTTCAGTATCAATCCAATTAGTAAATTGCTCCATAACGGATAGTTTCCGATTTTTCCTACCGATCCCAGATAAAAGTTCACGAGCCCTGTCTGTAGTTTGGTTAATCCAATCTTCGGCACTGCCTTTAAGGATATCTCCTCCATTTTTAACGCTTTGTATCAACATGGATTGCAGATCTCCCTCATCGCCAAGCATAGCGGACAGTCCGTCTGATGAAACCTCACCATTAATAGCAGCCGTTGCACGATTCTTCATAGCGATAATTTCAGCCATATTTTGTTGGAAAGAGTTTTCGTATGCAAGATAGAAAATTCTACATTCCTGAGTTTGGCCAATACGATAACTTCTTCTCGATGACTGATTGATAGTAAACAAGGACCAGGAGAATTGATAGTATATTAGAGTAGGAGTGCAAAGGAGGTCGAGACCAACTTTTACTAATTCCTGACTCACGATACACACATCGTAGCCTTCTTTTTCAATCTTTTGTTTTAGCCAGTCACTTCGCATATTTGTTTTAGTTGTACTAGCATCTAAGATACAAACTTTAGCACCGATCTCTTCAAGTTTTTTCTTGAGTCGAGGACGAAGGTCGCGTTCAGAAACTGAGGTGCCCGTATCTCTCACATAAACAATGGATTTTCTTCCTTCTGCTAATTCTGTTTCAATGATTTCTTGAAGCTTAGCTTCTTTAGGAAGTGTACAGTCTTCGCCTATGTGTTTAGCACGCCAAATGATTTCCCGATCTCCCTCTTCCGTTAGCAATGTTGCATCTGGAAATGTAAAGGGATTATCCGGATAAGCAATTCCGTAATCCGTCATAGGCATGTACAGTTTATGTCCATCTTTAAGTCTCTTAATCGCTGTTTCAAAAGTATTAATCATAACTTGATAGTTTTCTCGTAACTCTTCAGTCATTGGTACAAAGATAGTTGGAGTATCCACCAATTCTACTGGATCTGGCCATACATCTTTCAGTCGAACACTGATGACGTTTTGTACCATATATCTTCCGAAAATAAATGGTGATATACCTGGCATTATTTTTTTAGAAGAACGCTGTTCACCGCCACGAGAATTCGTATTGGAATATTCCTTTGAACCATCTCTACGTGTGTAGACTGTTTCCTCAATATTTCCATACTCTTCACTAAAACGGGTAAATTCTTCGTATCGATATCCGCTTGCCACCAATTCATGTGGCAATAATCTCCAGAGGAGGAAGTAGACATCGGCAGATTTCCCGCCAAACAAAGTACCAGTGCCTGCAACAACTTTCTTTGAAGCTGCTACTAGCGAACCAAGGGAATTACCTTGTGCAGACATACCCCCTTTTAGTTCATGCACCTCGTCGATAATGGATATATGGAAAAATTTCCGCATTTTTCTTCTGATATATTCAATCGTCGCTATACGTCTTGGCATTCCGACTACTTTTGGGAATTCTGGTTGTTCTGATTGAACCTGCGCAATCAAGCGCTTGTTATTTTGTCCAAGAGCATGGATTACTCTTTTTTCATGGCTGGCCCACTCTTTGAACCCTGAGTAACGATTTGGAACTTTTTTTGTCCAAAGGGATTCATTACAATGGAAACAAAAAGCATTTGCTGGCTTAACCCCTGATTTGATTCTTCTAGTGTCTCCAAATTCATTTTCGGTCATACTACTCGTTGAAAGGTTCACTACTTCATTCCCATTTTCATCAAGCTCACTTGTTTTACCATCAACTGTTTGATGAGGTTTCCCGCAAGAAGGACAATAGAATCCGTTTTTGTAGGAATTAGTTTCCTTATCTAACCTCTGTTTTGAAGTTAATTTATTTACATAATGAACGGCAGGTACGGTTCTTGAATCACCGCGCATTGTTGTAAATGAGATAATAAAGAAAGTAGGTACCGTAGGTTCTGGGCGCCCTTGTCTCGTCCATTCTGAATGATAGGCAATGAGTTGACTCGAATCTGAAATAACATGAATACTAGCGTGTGGTATTAATTCACGAATTTCATCCGGCCATTTCTTCGTTAAGGAAGGAGGACACATTAAACAAGCGTGGTACCCTTTTTTTCCTTTTAAATGATGGTACCCATCAGCGATCGCTGTCATCATACTAGATTTTCCCGTAGACATTTCGCCCTGTATAAGAACTGACTTACTTTTTCGATTTCGCAGTCTTTTTGCAACTGCAGTAGCAGTGTGCGCTTGTACAGGAAAGAGTTCACGAGGATAACTGGAATAATGAGCTAACGATTCATGCTCTAATGGATTATGAGTAGGCGTTACGGTTTCCGCTAATTTTTCCACCATAGCACCATTAAAATCCATCAAATAAGAAGTCAGACCTTCAAGTTCCTCTAATTTGGTACCTGTTCCTTCTCGTGGAAATGAAATAAGTTTTTCTTGTAATAGATTTTCAATGAAACGATCCGCTACCACTTCTTCTAAATCAATAGAATAAAGACTCAATCCTTCAGGAAATAGCGATGAATCGCAATACAGTTGATGTTCAACTAAATATTTGCGATTAATCAATTCCTCCAAGACCGTTTCTTCCCATTCAGGTAGAATGTGGAGTCCAAATTTAGCTCCGCCTAATAACTGAGCAATATCATGTGCAGGGCTTCCATCAAACGACAGAACGTATTTACTGTTATTTAAAACATCCTCGTGCACGATTGCTAGGGCTTTACGGTTTTGGTTGAGAGTCATGGAGAATTTTTCATACTTCCCTTTTTCTCCAAATAACGTCTTCTCTGTGAAAAACTTATATCCGGTTAATTCCTTTTCTCCATAACCAAATTTTAATCCTCCATAAGAGCCAATATCTATAGCTGCTTTTATGGATTGTAAAGCCGTATCACTCCCGCTTACAATTGTAAATAGCAATTTATCGTAGGAACGGTTGGATTCTTCAAATGCCAGCCCGTAGCAAAATACCTCATGCCAAGCGGAATTGATATATACCTGAAATAATTTAGGATTGTCCTCTGTTTCAATATTAAAATTCATTATGTTCTCCTTTCGGCCATAAAAAAAACAACCTTAATTAAATTCTTGGATAAGAATTTAATCCTTAGATTGCTCGGTCTCTGTATGAAATAGTTGGTTTTAACATCGCAAATACGTATTAATTATGCAGATAAAAGTTCATTTTGAATAACTGCATCTTCTTCTACAAGGTTTACCTCGGCCATTCGTTCAAAATCTCGTATTAATTGACTTGCTGCCTTTTGAATTGTCTCTCCATATTTTAATAAGGATGCTCCCTGATCGCTTGACCAGCCCCTTACATATTCAAATGAATAAGAAGAAGTGTCTAATCCAAAATATGAACAAACAATATAGGCAACACCTTCAGCCACACACTCACATTCTTCAGGAGAAACTTTAGTGTCTCGATGAATACGACTATGCACTAGTTCATGTACTCCTGTTTTCGCTTTGTGATTAACAGATAATGAGGAGTCAATCACAATCGAGTGTGTACTAGGTGAGTAAAAGCCATTGGCTCCTTCGGCATAATCAATATCTACCTTACACTCATCTTCCGCTGCTAATTGAATTACACACGAAAGAATAGATTTGGCTTCTTCGGATTCTCCGTCTAACTTAAGCTTATGTTTTTCTATCGGTAACGGATCTCCCTCCGTTTGCGTACAATCGAAAACAGGGACACTAACAAACCCAATAAGCTTGGTTTCCTCTTCATTAGTTGTGTTGTCTAAAACTTTCTTAAAACGCGGCGCTAAAATACGCAGTGCTTTGGCTCCTTTTTTTACGTTGCGATTTAATTCTTTCCATTTTGAGTATGGAGCAATAAATCTAGCGAAAGGAAGCTGTAGCTTGGCAAGCACAATGTTATTAAATGAATAATTGGGCATCATTGTGACCATATCCAATAGTGCTTTGTAGCGTTCCGGATCATAAACAAAGTTTTTAACACCTGTGTCCAATGTTTCTAATAATTTCTCCACTTCTTGTTTTTTTTCGTCGGCTGACTTTCGAATAAATCCTTTTTTAGCCATACCCTAACACCCTTCCCTATAGTTTTTTACTTTTTCTCACCATATTTTAGTGGATGAAAACGAAAAAAAACCTCCCAGGAAAAATTGATTATTAATAATAGTAAAGTACCTATTATCATCCAATTTAACCCGAAAGGTTATTATATGTAGTCATCACCGCAGACATAAAATGTCGCAAATAAAAGAAAAGAAAAAAGTATATACATATTATATATGAAATCATAATAAAAAACTACAATGCTTCTTTATTATCAAGTAATCGTTGGAGACGATAACCGCTTCTCCCTTGAAATTTTAATCCTTTTTCATTAAATCCCTTTCGGATACGAGACTCTAAAAGAAAATCTGGATTAGTTGAATTTGTACATCTTCCAATCGTTCGTATATAGTTTTTTTGGTGATCAATTGCAATAATTTCAACAAATTCCTTATGAATGGCATATCCAAATTCAAAGGTATCAATTTTCTCTATCTGTATATATGTAGTTTGCATATAACTCCCTCTTTTCATAAAAATTCAATGAAAAAGCTCTTTTGGGGTCCACAAAAAAGTGGCTCCAAAAGAGCTTGATGTTCAATACCGCAGACAAAAAAATGTCGCAAATTAATAGTTAAAGTATAGCAAAGGTGGAATACCTTGTAAAGACAAGATTTTCCTCTGTCTATTATGGTTTACATTCCCTCATTTTTATGATGTTTTATAAACATTTCATACGGAAGGTTTTCCACTGAAGGATACACTAAGATCTCCAGTTCAGCGCTCAAATTCAAGTCTGGGTGTTCTTTTTCAAGTTTTAAAAATCCATTAGTTATTGCTTCATCAACGGTACAGTTATGGAAAATAAAACTTCCGGATATGTGATCCATGATAAATTCAAACTCAAAGGATTTTCTACCTGAAACACTTGTTAAAAAATTATAATATGTTAGGGCCTCCGCTTCCTTTTCGCCAGGAATAAGTGCTAATAAACGTTCAAGATTCTCTTCTTTATAATGGTTTTTTTGACTGGCAGCGGACTGTACAAATTCCGCTTCCTTTGAATTTAGTAACACTCTGTTCGCAATAGTAATCATTTTCTTGTTGCTCCATTCTTCTCAGTTATTTACTTAAATCTTTTCCACTTAGGATTGGATGAATCGCTTTAATGAAATTCCCCATCGCTAAATTTATTTTTTGTCGTTCTTCGCCTTGAGGAAATATTGGATCACGAGCTCCGCATACTAAATAGTCGCTTACCCACCCGATTTGAGTTAATTCATCTAATATAAAGCCCTCAAATGCACGAGCGGTAAGTTCCACATTCGACGCCCAATATTTGACCTTCCCCTTGTCTAAATCTATAGCTGTTTGATAATACAAAGATCGGTCAGATGAGTATGGAATACGTGTTAACTCTTCACCGGTTATTTCTTGATGATACTGTGCAAGAGCTTCCGCATGTTTTTTAATATGCATTTTCCGCTTCCGCTCATTTTTGGATAGATAAGCTTCACGATCGGATTTATTTACATAAAAAGATAGAAGATTATTGATTCTTTCATCATACTCCTCTATCACTTCGTCCATAAAATCTTGAAGTTCTCCATTAAAATCCTGATAACGTCTCTTAAATACACGGTTAAATCTATAGGTTCCTTTACATTTAGATACATCTATATAGGCTGGGGCATTCCCTTCTTTTATCACGTCCATTAATTCATCAACTGCATGTTGAATTTCTAATGGAAGATTTGACCCATATACCTTATCAGATAAGAAACCATATTTCCCGTTTTTAAAGTCATATGAATAGTTATATAGGTAATGATCTAAGGCATGAAAAAATTCATGGGCTAATATACCAAGTGACCCTCTCTCTTTAGTAAGATTGATGACCTTATTCGCTGGTTCATAATGGCCATTAGCCGATCCGCGCCCACGGGAGCCGAATGAAATTGATAGTTCTCCGCCCAAGCTTATAGAATGTGATGGAATTTTAAGCAGTGCTATTAAATCTGTAAATGCTTCTGCTGAGCGGAATAAATGCTCTCTGCCTTTTTCATCATCGAGATAATGCCCAAATTCTACTGCTTTAAAATTAAAATGGTTTATCAATTCTTCAGGGCTTTCTATTTTAATAATCTTTCCTCCAAAACGGTCTGGTCTCTCTGGAAGTTCTCTTTCCCATACAGGTTTACGCTTCACTTTCACTGATTTATCAGTACTTATGCCTGGTTCTTTGATTAAGGTATCCCAAGTAGAATGATTACCGATAGCTTTATAAGCGCTTGATCTAGATGAACGGTCACGGAAGAACTTTCGGAAAGAATTATCCAACGAAGATAAAGATACAGCATTGGATTTCTTTACAATCCCATAGGTTTTATGGTATTCAGCTCTTTGGTTCTCTAGCTTTTCGAGTGTATCAGGATCCTTTTCAGCTGAAATCATTTCATTAATCGCTTTTACCTTATTATCTAAATAATCTATCTGGGCTTCATAGTAAAGCATTTGACTAATCTCTGATTCAGCTTCTTGAAATGAAATCCAGGTTGTTATATTTTTGAATAGCTCAGAAATATATAAGCAGGCATTCATATATTTTAAGCGGCTTTCCCTATTGTCAGCAGGTGTTTTCGGCATACGATGGATAAGTAATTGCATAGCCTTTGCTGCCATAGGTTCTACCCCGCGTTCTCTACAATCATTAAAGGAAAACCAATTAAAGAATGTGTCTCGTGTGATAACCTCCGCAGCGGTGACTACATCTTCATCCTCAAATGCATGTAAATCGGCTTTGTTCGGATTATCTAGGAAATTCATTTTTCTTTTTACTAAATGCTTCCTAGCACCACTTATCGTCGCTCCTACATCATAGGCAACGGTTTTCTTCTCCTGCTTATCCGTTCTTACATCTTTAACACTGTTAAAATTATGTGTATCTTGTGTATCGGTATCGAAAATAGATAATTGATTCATGTTAAGCACTCCTGATATTTTATTATTGTCCCGCTCATAAATAATGGTTAGTTAAATAAAAAAATGGACATCAGTAATAGACGTCCATTTACTCTTGATAATATTATTGATTATTTATCTCTCAATCTATGAAGTTCAATTTGCTACATTATCCATTTGAATAATGTTAATTTTCCCGTTATGCAAGGCTACTGTAAATTGATATAAATTACCTTTTATAGACCTAGTAATTTGATACAAGAAGCCTTGCTTACTACAATGTTCTAAAAAGACTCCATAATCTCGTAATTGATTTAAAAAAATTCTTTTTTGCTCGTTAAAGTGTTCCTCCAACTTAGTAATATTCAAACTAAACACCCTTTCCCAAAGTAATTTTGACTTATCCTTTTTAATGGACGCAAAAAAGCCTTTGAGCAGATTGGTTACATAGCAAAATAAAAAGCTATGAATCTCAAACTGCCCAAAGGCTTTTGTTAATAGTCATCACCGCAAAATCCTAAATGGATCTGCAAATAAATAAAAAGAAAAGTTATACTAAAAATATAACATAATCATAATTATTATAAAAGATATAAATAGACTGGTATTATAATGTGGGTTAGTTACTCAGCAATTTTATTGTGCTGTAGCTTTCGAATAAAGTTCAATTAAAAACATTTTGCAAACGTTGATTTTATAATAGAAGAAACCCACACATTTTGAACAAAGATTGATCAAAATGTGTGGGTTTGATTTTTGTGTGGCGTTTGGTTTTATAAAAAAGATTGACTAAAATATCAATTATCCACTAATGTATATAGCATTAAATGAATTCAAAGCAATCATTTAGTTAACACTTTGGTTAATTTCTTTTATAAAAGCAGTATAGTCAGATGCTTTTAGGTCACTTAAATTAGTATTGTTCCAATCACTTATTTCAGATAAAAATTCACTGACGTTATTTGAGATACTCTTTATTCTTTTTAACTCCTGTAAAGGTTCAATCTTATTTGTATCTTGAGTTATTTTCCGAATCATTTCCGAGTATGCCTTCTCTTTCTCTTCCCAATAAGATATATATCCTATCCGTTGCTCAAAAGAATATATATTAGCTGCAATTGTAGACGGTATCTCTGAAAGTGAAGGTAAAAATTCTTTATCAGAATCTTTTAGTATTACCAATAACATTTTCTCTTTATATTCATGCGAACGCATAACTTCAGATATTTCATACATACAATTTACTGATTTTAAATATTGGTCACTAATAATACTAATAACAAAATCGTGTTTCCCAATAGTTTTCATGAAATCTTTAATACTATCTTTAAACTCAATGTTTCGAACATCTCTAGTCAAAGTATACCCTATATTTTTGAAATCATTATCAATTAAATCAGCAAACGCTATATCATTCCAACAATATGAAATAAATATCTTCTGGTTCTTCATCTGTTCAGCCACTCCACTATCACCAATTTTATAAATCGTTTTATTTACTTTTACTAATTCCTCTGCTTTATTAATAGAAATATAATATAGCTTAATGCCTTTTAAAGTAAAGTACTCACTTTTAATATCTATATTACCCTCTATCAAATTTTGAGCTCTCTCCAAATCAAATCTAAAGGGAAAATTCTTTATTTCTAATCTTTTACCATCATCTCGTATTCCAAAGACTATATCTCCACCGTTACTGTTTGAGTATGCAACAATTAATTTTGCTATTTCTTCATGACTCGCAATTGGGTGTATATATGTTGTATTCTGTCTATTGTTTGTACTTATTTTGTTTTCAATATCTTTAATTGTTCTAAACACTAAGAATTACCTCTCTTATAACTTAGTCAATGGAATTTTAGATATACCTGTTGTTTTAAGCAAATCACCTAAAGTAACCATTCGTTGTACTTCTCCATCATCCGTCCACAATTGATAGTTGACATCATCTAAAGCCTCTAATTCTTCATCATAATAAAATATTATTTTTTGATAATCACTTGGACGAATAATGATTCTATAATCATTTCCGTTATACTTAGCTGGAAATACCGTATCAGAATACTTTTCATTCATCCATTCTTCTAAAGTTGCTGGAAGTGTATAATCTTTAAGTCTGCTTAAATATTTAAAAATATTTTCTGTACTTCTATGTAGTAAATTCTCAACATAGCGTTTCATTTCTTCGGATGAGGTAATAACATGTTTTAATTGATTGATAATATCTTCTTTACTCAGTTCAGAGTTAGTTATAATCTCCATTATTTTATCTCGATTATTAATAATTTCATCTAATTCTTCATACTTAATATTGTTTTCTTCTATTTTCTCGGCTATTTTATATCTTCTTAGATTTTCTTCTGGGGAAGACAACATCATTCTCTTCGGATATAAATTTTCAAACCACTCTTTTGATTTTTCAGGATTTGATAGGAACCAATTTGTTAATCTATTAAATACCCTTTGAGTAGATTCTTCTCTTTCTGCCCTATCCACAGTTTCCTTACCTAGAATTTCCGATACTTTAGACTCAATCTGATCAGAGCATATTTCATTAGTCTTAATTTTTTTGGGGTGTTCTTTAAAATAGTTTTCAAATGAGTTAATTTCTTGGTGTAATAACTGCCCTTTAATATTCCCACCCAATAATGTTAAAATCTGTTTTAGTTCATCATCTATATTTTTATCGGAGTAAATCTTATCAAATTTCACAAAATTATTATTTTGATTCGGTATAAATACTGATTCTACAACTTTCTCAAGACCTTCATCCTTAATCCAGAGAGCATAAAAAGCATTCAACCAATCTAAAAATTGGGTTGTATCTTTCAAAAAGGCGACTAAATTATCAATATTTGAATTTTTTAAATAAGTATCGTTTATCCAAGAAAATCGAACATTACCTTCAAACACCGCATCCCAACCTTTATAAGTATCTTTAGTTGGTATCGGAAACGTTTTTAAATTAGATAAAATATCCCAAAATAAGTCTTGATGAATCTTTTCCTCTGTTGATGGTATGCCTATTACCATTTGTCCATCACTATTTTTAAATGCCAATCGCTTTGAACCTTCCGTATGATTATGAATAGGAATGATTGCACTCTTATCAATATATTCTTTGATCTCTTTGTAACTATTATTTTGAATAATTGATGAAGTTGATTTTTTTAAAATACATATATTGAATTCATTTCTTGTCATTGCACTTTTTGAACAATAATCTATTAATTCCTTGTATAAAGAGACAGCTACTTGTATTAATTCGTTATTTAATTGATTGCTATCTCTAATAGCATTTCTATCTCTTTTTACATCAAATAAATTTGAATTAACGACTATAGGAAAACTAAATTCTTCAGTTCCTAATAGAGGAAATTCACAGAAAATTTTTGGCGTAGTACTGGAAATTGGTAAGAAATATAACTTATCGTCTTTAAACTCAATAGCACAACCAATCGTTACATTATTTTCATTTAATATTAGCAACTCTTTATTACTATCAGAATCGTTAATTTGAACAACTGTTAGCTTGTCATTTTTACTTGAAGTTTTTTCATTTCCCTTCTTGTAACAATTACCATTGTATGTAATAGAGTTGATATTCTTATTAAAAGTTAATACATAAGGAATAGTCTCTTTTAAATCTACTATCCCTTCCTCTACTGCTTCTCTTATGTCATGATCCTCTAATGAATAAATAAATTTTGTATCCTCATACTTTTCTTGTAATTCCTCTTGATTTCTGCTTACAAGATCTAATTGTTCTAACATAATTTTTGTTTTTTTCTTAATATCGCTATAATCATCTCCTGATCTATCAACAGTGAACTCTAATTTTGTATACTTATTATCTTCTTGAATAAACGACCCTTGAATTTGTACAATATCTGATAATAAATGAGTTGACATAAAACCAGTTCCAAATTTGCCTATTTTCTTTTCTTCTGAACTTTGCTTTGAGGAAATTTGTGTGATTAAATCTAATAAATTTTCATACGAAAATGGCAGTCCATTATGACTAAATATGATTTGATTATTAGAGTAATCTATTTTTATATCTATTTTCTTACCTTTAGGTGTACAGTCTGATGCATTTTGAATAAGTTCCCATATCCATCTACGTCTAATAGTCTTTTTTTCTTTTTCTGAAGACTCTCTTATCTTTTTCAATTCATCCCAAATTGTATTAGAACTCGCATCTAAAACTTTATTTAATAAAACCTCTTCATTAGACATAGTAATAATCAATCCTCTTTTTCTCTGTATTCTTCTTAATTTCCAAGTATTCCTTCATCAATATTTTTAGATTTTAAAAATTTTAGTTTATGTGTCAAAACTTTATACATTCTTTTAATATGCCTATGCGACTTCTACAACTAATTTTGCCTCTTCGTTTAAATTAGATAGCTATCTCTTTTTATCCAAATTACTTTGATTTTCACCATGGATAATCGCAGAGCGATAATCATAAATTGACTTCATATTTTTACAAACCTCTAATTTTGTCTCTCCCAAAGAAGAATACTGTAATAAAAATGCAGCCCTAAATGATAATTTATGAGTTAATTCTCCCTTTTCACTATACTTAATATAGATTCTAATCCAAGCTCAAGATAATAACTTAGAAGTAGATTTAAAAACATAATGCCAATTCCCTTGCTTTATCTTAAATTAGTTAAATTGTAACATATTTTACAAATTTCCTTATTTCACTTATTCAAGGAAATGTCCCTTTAATGGAATAACTTATTATCACTTAACAGGTTCTTAATCCACAAGAATACCGAAATCCCTTCTTTATAGAGATAGGGAATTCGGGTTCATCTTTTTTCAAAACAGTTCAACTTTATTTCAAAGCCACATTTTCTACTTGTGCAAAGTTTCTATATGAATTGTTCGAAAAAGTAAAGGATGAACATTCAAATAAAGATCGCCCCCAATAAAAAAGGACCTAAAAACAAGAGTAATCTCGTTTTTAGGTCTTTTCTAAGTTCGTACTGTTCACCATTAAGAAAAATTTTTACTAAATGTATTACATAATCGTTGATCCATTCTTCACAGACTCATTCTTTTTATATTTCATCATCTAAATCATCTTCTTTGATGAAATATTCTTGATACTCACTACTATCTTTAATAAACTCACTTAAATATTCCATGACATCCACAGCATCTGTTACATGTGTTTCCTTCGGATTTTCTTCTGCTAATACTTCATATATTTCAGTCAACTCATCTGGTAATTCAACACCTTCATTACGTGCTGTGTAATATAGAGCTTTAAAGATAATATCAGCTTGTATAATGGAAATTGGTTTCATCATCTATATACATCCTCTATGTCATATTTTTTCTACAGTCTATTTCGTATTTAAAAGATCTTCTTGTTATAGATAAATTCAACATTTCATTCAACTTTCATAGATTTATTAAATTCATCTGCTAAGTTAGCGTTAAAAAATCTGACTGCCTCAATAAAATAGTGAATTCGATTTTCAAACTCTTTTACGTCCCCGAAATCACTTCTTTCTTTAGCTATGTTTAGCCATTCTAAATCCTTACTGAACTGTTTTCTTATTTCATCATCGGATAGAATAGTATCTCTCTCATAATCTTTAACAGGCTTGTAGGTTTCATCGTTTTTCACTCCAAATGCTTGCCTAATTATTGCGATTTGCACCATTACCTTCAAACTCTGCGCTCTTGTTAATAAAACTTGAGTATCTAAATCAATTACTTTTTCCATTAACTTTTTATTTCTCACTTTTATTTCCCCCTGTATAAAATTAGAAATTTATCAATTCTTATCACACAATTTTTGTCTGTTTAGGTTAATAAAAGTTGGAATATAGCCCCTAATAAATTGCAGGTTTCAGAGCTATTACACTTCTTGTTAAGACAATTAAAGTTGGAAACAACAAGTCTGAGTTTAAAAGGACTTGTTGGTTGTTATAATAGTTAGTTTTAGAAATAAAGTTGGAAACACGAAAGCAAATTTTCATTACATAAATTTTAGAAATCTTGATAAATCAGCTTTCTAAAATACGTGTTTCCAACTTATTTATTCCTTTTCCAACTTTATTTGTACGTTTCCAACTTTATTTGTTCTCTACACTTTTATCAGTCGTTTTAAACGAGCTTACGTACCTTGCCTAATGGCAAAATGACCTTTACCGAAACTTCCCTTTTAGTACGAGTTTTCGTGATAATAGTATGTTCTGTCTTTTCTTCAGTAGTAACATTAGTTACGATTTCCATTCCCTGAACAGCATGGAGAGTATCACCTTCCCCTATTATCCCATTCACAGCTCCTGACGCCAGAAGCAGAGCCATCTGGCCTTGTGCGATGTTAATGATAGGTTCTCCTCCAATTACAAGCTGTTTGGGCTTCGTACGCTCTTTAAAGGCCTGGAACCCCTTATTTGCTCGAATCATATCAATAAAATCATTTTTATTTTCAATTTTCGAATAAAATGTAGGGATTTCTAGGTGAGTTTCAGGAACTTCCCACTTTTTATGCCCTATAAAAATATTTATAGGTGTTACTTTTGACTGAACAAAGCTCTCATTATCTAATTGTTGCAGGAATTCTAGTAAACTGGTATTTACCTTCTTGTGCTGGGAACTTTTCTTTCTACCTATAAAAATACACTGCTTAAAGTCCTCATAGTCCTCGTCCGAAAACTTAGCTATTCCTATGTCTTCAAAATGAGTAGCTAAAAAACGAGATATCCTAGTATCAGCAAAGCGGTAAGAAGGAATAATATAGACCATTAACCCACCAGGAACAAGATACTTTGTATTTCTAACTAACTCTGTATATTCTTTTCGGTCAGAACCTTCATCATCTCCAATTCCAATCATTGTGTGATCATATGGAGGGTTGAGGAAGACCATGCCATAAACGTTATGAGAAATAACCATACTTTCAATTGGTGCCTGAATGACTCGGTCCAATACAGTTGAAGCAGTCGCTGCTCTTCGCTTATCTAATTCAACCCCGTATGTCTTAATAGGAAAATCAGACGCTTCAGCAAGTTGTTTAAGGATTTTACCTTCCCCACAAGTTGGATCGAAGACCGCCGTTTCTCCTACAAACGAAATTAGAGATGATAGATAGACACCTTGTTGTTCAGGAGTAGCATAGAAACCCGAGAGAAGCTTATTGCCGATGTGACTCATACTAACACCCCGCTTTTACGAATATCTATTCCTAAAACCGTACCTTCATAAGTAGAGTCCACTAAACCGATATGATTTGCTAACCATTGCTGCTGGTCTGTAGTTAAAGAGATAGGTTCTCCCATATCATTAACTCCAGAAGCAAACAAGTCTCCATATAGAGGTTCAATCGACATATCATCAATAAGGTATAAATTGATATTTGAAGGGTGAGCGGAAGCTTCACGTACCCAGAGATTAATATTTTCAGGTAAAGGAATAGGTTTAACATCTTGCTTCACAAAATTCTGATGTTTAAATGAAGAATCCTCTTTCCAATACCTATATGGTGTCTTCACTAAGACTTTAATTTCTCTATTTGTCATGGTTATACTCCTAATACTGTTATAGTTTTTTATAAAAAAGAGTATCTACGAATATGTAGATACTCTTTATTCTTAAATTTTATTTTCACGAATTACACAGTCTGCGATATTCAGAAGGGTAAACTATCATCATCTATATCAATGGTTCTTCCACTATTTGCGAAAGGATCATCATCTGCAGGTGCGTATTTGTAGTCTTGATAATTGTTACTCCGCTGATTTGGATTATTTTGGCCATTAGAATTACTTCTACGACTGTTATTTGAGGTACCTTCATTATTATCCACTGAAGAATCGTTACGAGATTCAAGGAATTGAACACTTTCAGCAACGACTTCAGTAACATAGACACGTTTCCCCTCATTATTTTCATAATTACGAGTCTGAATTCTACCAGTTACTCCTACTAGACTACCTTTTTGGCAGTATCTGTCTACATTTTCTGCCGATTTTCTCCAAACGACAATCGGAATAAAATCAGTTTCTCTTTCGCCTTGTTGATTTAAAAACGGTCTGTTTACAGCAAGTGTAAAGTTAGCTACAGGTACTCCACTTGGATTATAATGTAAATCAGGTTTCTTTGTTAAGCGGCCTACCAGATTGGAACAATTCATCAGAATAATGTACCTCCATGACTCAACCACCCAAAAGGTGTGGATTTATGAGCGTTATGTGAAAAATGAATGTATCAGTCCTCGTTTAATTCAAAGAAATAATCGAAAAACCGTTTAAATACAGACTGTTTCGGTCCACTGGCTACTCCAGCAGCTCCAAAAGACCAAACTCGGTCTCCAGCCATCCTCCACATAACACGCTCGTCATTGAAAGTTTTTACCATACTTTTCACAATTTGAACTGCTTCTTCTCTAGCTTCACCTTTTGTTACAGCATTAAGACTGTAGATACGACGATTGCCATCAGGAGTACGAATCTCCATCCGGACCTTTCTACAATCAGTTGAACCTCCAAATACCTCACGATTAATACGAGCCATTGTTGTTTCTGTCCGTTCAGACAAAATCGCTAATTTACTCATTTACTTAACACCCTTCCCAATAGTTTTTCCTTATCTTTAAATGCAAAAAAGCCCTTGGGAGATTGATTAAATGAATGAAAAGTACATTCATATACACAATCAGCCCAAAGGCTTAAATTAATAGTTACCACCGCAGATACCAATAAGTATCGCAAACTAAACATAGAAAAATAAGAATAACAATATTATAACATATTTAATCTAAATATATTTATTTTTTAGCAACTTAGTAAAATTTTAGATTTTTACTGGTGAATTCACTGTAGGTTTGGAATAAATTTTGAATAAAAAGAGGTAACAAACCTTTATTTGATAAAAAATAAAAAGTCTCCATTTTGATAAAATCTTTGATCAAAATGGAGTTTCCTTTTTAAATTAAGCACGATTTTAATAAAGTTTGGCTTGATTCTTCAAAGCTTGAAATTAGTATTTAAATTGTGTAATTAATTTCTGTAATTCTTCAGCCATAGAAGAGAGAGACCTTGAAGATGAAGAAATTTCCTCCATTGAAGCTAATTGTTCTTCGGTAGAAGCGGCAACTTCTTCTGAAGTTGAAGCATTTATCTTCGCAATTTTGGCTAGTTCATTACTGATCGCTGTGACTTCTTGCACTGCTGCTGACATTTGTTGAGCACTTGCTGAAACTTCCTCCATTTGAGGAGTAATCTCTTTTGAACTCTTAACGATAATATTAAATTTTTCGATTGCATCATTCGCTACTTTTACGCCAGCCTCAACATCTTTTGTAACCCGAATCATAATTTGAACTGAATTTTGTGTATCCTTTTGAATTCCCTGTACTATTTCATGTATTTCTTTTGCTGAATGCTGGGATTGTTCTGCAAGCTTACGTACTTCATCCGCAACTACAGCAAAACCTTTTCCGTGTTCTCCAGCCCTTGCCGCTTCAATAGCAGCATTTAAAGCAAGTAGATTGGTTTGATCTGCTATACCAGTAATCGCATCCAAAATAGAACTTACCTGTTTTGACCGTTCATATAAGGTTTTTATCACTTCATCTGATTCCATAACGGAACTATGTATTGCTTTCATTTGATTTACTGTATTTGTAACCGACCTTCCTCCTTCTTCAGCTTGGATAGATGTCTGGTGCACAAGTTCAGATACCTTCATAGAACTATCAGCAATTTGGGATACACCTTCTGAAACTTCATTAAATGACTGAGCATTTTTTCCCACGCTATGCATTTGATTCTCAGCGTTACTTGCAATCTCTTGGATGGAAGTGGCTACCTGTCCAGTAGCCGCACTTGTTTGTTCTGCACTTGCAGACAATTCTTCAGCAGAAGATGCAACTTGTTCCGCACTCTCTTCTACTTTTTGAACTAAAGCTTTAAGACTTTCTTGCATTTCATTAAAAGCAGACCCTAATTGTCCAATTTCATCATTGGATTGTACTTTAATTTCTTGGGTCAAATCTCCAAGACTAATGGTAATGGCCTGTTCTTTTAATTTATTAATAGGTCGAATGATAGCTCTTATGATAATGAATATGATAATTGCTCCAATAATCATCGCAATCACTATGACTTCTAACGTTTTTTGGAATATTGGAGCGGCTGCATTAGATATTTCTGCAGAAACTGCAGTACCTCCTATTTTCCAACCAGTTGTTTCATTTGTAACAAAACTCATTGATTTCTTTTCGCCTTCTAATTCATAATCAAACTGTCCTTTTTTTTGATTATACATTTCATTGTAAAAGTCTTCACTCGCATCACTTCCAGGCTTGTTAGTAGGATGAGCGATGTACTTTTTATTTTTATCTAAAAGAAGTACGTATCCTTGTTCACCTATTTTCACCTTTTTTGCTATTTCTTGAATATTATTTATGCTAATATCAAGACCTATAACTCCCAAACCGTCTTTTGTTGTTTGTGATATAGTTATTACCATTTCATTTGTGTCAGCAGAGATATAGGGTTCTGATATTATGGATTTCCCCTTATTTTTGAATGCTTCTTTATACCAATCTCTTTCTCTTGGATCAAAGCCAGCAGGAAGTGGTACTTTAGGGACTTGTGTCAATGAACCAGTCTGGGTTCCTATATAAATACTTGTAGCTTCTGGATGCAGTTGGACATACTGATCAAATTGTTTCCGTAATTCTATGTCACTACCTTCATTAGACATCTCAGATGTTACAGCCTGGGAAAAGCTATTTATATCATGTAATTTAGGTTGAATAGTATCATCGACCGATGTATTTAATAAGTCAATACTTCCGCCAATTCCATCCATTATTTCACTTTCAATTGCATCTTTTGCTGTTATATAAGAAAGTATCCCAATACTAATTGAGGGAATGATTAGTATGAAGGAGAAAGCAAGAATTAATTTAGCTCTTATAGTTTTTTTATTTCCAAAAATCCTTATCATATAAATTGACCTCTTCCAAGTGTTCTCTTCTTTGGTGTTTTACACAAAACTAAATTATGTTTTATAACCTTTAGCATAAAAAAATTTAATAGTTTGTAATATGGTCGCCTTATTCCTTTTACATACTTCTTCCCCTTTAAAATTATTTTATAAATCAGATTGCATTATATAAACAGTCGGTTCTCAACTTACTAGTCATCAAAAAAAGAGGTTTTCTAGATAAAATTGTTAAAAAACCTTTCATTTACTAATTGAGGACTTTAGAACCAATTGCTAAATTAGCATAAAACACGGTTAAATAAAAAACAATAACAAAATGTACCAAATTATAGAATATTCTGGTTGTTTAAAGTGAATAATTTCTTAGCAAGTTATATATTTCAACTTTTTTAGAACTACATTCACATTGAATTTATAGAAATTGTGGCGTATGATTAGAACAAATGTTCTTAAAGTGAGAGGGGTATAAATGGCTATTATAGATCGTGGAGTACATAAGAAGTGGCAGCCTGCTTTTATGACTCCTGAACTTTTGCAAGCTTTTGAAGGTGCAGATAGGGAGTATTATGCCGAAGTTAAACCTGAACTTGATGAACAACAATTCGAGTATATGAACCAGGTCATATGTCAGAGTATGAAACAAACGTCATTGGTTGCTATAACGTATTTTAGAGATCAAAGAAAGTATATCACGGTTGGACTAATTCAATATTTTAATGAAATAAGTAAAACCATAAAAATTTTAACCCCACTAGAGAAAATTGATTCGGTAATGTTAGAAGATATTCTAGATATTAAATTTCAGGACGCTTGACTAAGTGATTGTGTGCATAGAAAAAGAGCTCAAAATTATGCTTGAGCTCAATTCTTTCCTAAATATCTATTCTTTTTTATCATAAATGAATAAAATGGTAAAATTTAATAATAGAATTGTGAATAATTTTAAGCATGCCTTTTAAGACTTGATTGGATCTTTTTGCGTTGCTGAATCCCTAAAATCCGTTCTTCAGTATCCAGTTGCATAACCATAAAATCCAAACGAATATCTACAACCTTACGGTAATCCTGTATGACTTTATTAGGCACAGCACCGGACAATATTAAATCGTCTAATTTTGAAACACTTATTTTTCCGTATTGAAGTATGGTATCCTCAAACCCTTCATTATAAAGCTTTTCAATGTCCCATAGCGTTTTATTCTCTATTTTAGATAAACTACCAAAACTAGTTAATATCTTATTCTTTTCATTAAAGGCTGAACAAGTTATTGCATAGTTTTTTAAATTATCATACTTTTCTTCCAATGATTTAAGCGTGCTACTTGAGTCTTTTATTTCCTCAAGAAGCTGCTCTGTAGTTTGACCCCCAAAGAGGTAGTCCGTTGTTTGATTATAAATCTTCCCTATTTTATTAAAAAAAGGCTTAACGTAATAGGTTTTAGGAAAAGTATATTTAAGGCTATTAAAAGGCAAATCCTTGTCCTCTTCCTTGATTCCGCTCAATTGTATTAAAGGGAAAATAACATCAGGACGTACATAACAAAGAAGTTCCTGTATTAATCCTTTATGGTCTGTTTCATAGACCTTAACTGGGACAAACTTTGCTAACATATTGATATCTTTAAATTCATGACGTTTACCTTCGTAATGTGAAAACTGCTCTCTTAAATGCTTTTTAGCTTGTTTAAGAAACGATGTATTCTGCTTCAATAAATTATATTCAGAAGAAGTTATAAATACTTCGAGCTTCTCTGAAGGTAATAATTCCTTTTCAACTTTCATTATGCAGTCACCGCCGTTTCTTCTAAGAAAGAAAAGAGGTCGTAGTGATCTGGTCGAAATACTTCAGCAACTTCTTCAATATTATTCATTACATTCTTAATAGATGAGCACGTCAATTTCCTATTTCGAATTTGTAAGTTAAATTCCCCAGAAGGTAATAGGACAACTCCAATACCTTTATGTTCATAAATTCCATATAAACTTCCACGTGAGAAACCATTTTTCTCAGCAAGACGTACTAAGCTATTTTGAGACTCTTCACTCTCACCGGTATACTCAACTCCAGTAATAGTTGGAGAGAATTGTCCAATTGATAGATCAAACAAATACTGAAATGCTTCTGGATTTCCACAAAAAAAGATACGGTATCCATGACTTTCTCTTCCCTCACTCGTAAATGGTTGAATCCTAAATTCCACATTTTCATTTTTCCATACTACACCATTTTTTTTTGTCCACACAAAACGAAGCGGGAGGAATAAAGGCAATAAAGTAGCAGGTTTCTCTTTGACAAAGCATGTCACTCGAAACATACCTCAACGCCTCCTTTCGTTGTTAACCTCATACAATCTTGTACGAGTTCATTAACACGCCCTCCTGTTTTCTGAAATAATTGGTTATACCGATTTGGCATAACTACACACCCTTTCCCAAAGAATTTTGACCTTTTTCTGAATAAAAACACAAAAAAGCCTTTGGGTAGTTTGGTCACATAGCAAAAAATATGCTACGAATCTCAAAAACCCAAAGGCTTTAATTATAGTTCTCACCGCAAAATCACAAAGATTTGCAAAGAAATTAAACGAAAAAGGTATGATATAATTTTAACAAAAAAAAATGCTATACACAATAATACAGGATTACTTTTCCATTCACTAATAAAATCAATATTTTTAATTATTTATGGAAGAAGAACAGCTTGTCTGGATCTTCTGTTGATAATGATAATAGTTTCGTAAATTCTTCCTTTGTAATAGAATAGTAAACTACATCATCAGGAAGTGAGTTATACTTTCTCGGCAATTCTCCAATAGGAAAAACCTTACTATGTGCAAAAATGGGATTAACCTTTTTTCTCACAGAGTCCCCTAATCTTTGATATTGAATGATTGTGAGGTCCACAAAGAAAAACATTGTACCTTCTTCATCTCTTAAATTTTTTATCCGAGAATATGAGTAATCATTTGTTGTATAATGCAACATTTCAAATTCACTCCCTCGGTTAATAAAAAAGTTTGTCATTGATCATATTCCACTACTTTCCCTATGATAAGGATATCCTAATAAAAACAAAAGTAACTTTATAAATTATTTGGTTAATAGTAGGCTGTAAATATTGATTTATCAATGCTGCATATATTAAAAATTTGGAATAATATTGATTAACACTCTAATTTTCTTCATATTTCTGATGAAATTTTATTATAAAGTTTGAGCAAAATAAATTACAAATCTTTATTTAACAGCATTATTGATAGTAATTGACTAATATTTTGATCAATCTTTTTATACAACATCCCAAATATTTTATAATTGGTAAAAACTTATTCAAAGCCACAACCTTATTATCCACGAGTAAATGTTATTGAATCCCTCTTATAGTCAATATCTATAATAGTTTGAATCTCTTTTTTAGTTATTGTCTATCAATTTTTCCTTAGCTAAAACTATAAAAACATTAAAAAAGGAGAAATTATATATCCTAAATTTTTTGTGTCCCCATAGAAGTCACGAGTGAAAATTCAATTAAAAATAGAAGGTGTAAAAAATATAGTAGATGTATCATATAATCCTAAAATTGCTAAAAACAGATTCAAACTATTATTTTTCTTTGTTAATTCTCTAGAATATCTAAAATTTGCTCATTCATATTCAAAAAAATTCACCAAAAAATATTATGAACCGATATTTTCACATTAACATTAACCTAAAGATAAAAGGTTGTCATTAAGGCAATCTGAAACCAATTAGCCTTTTTATATGATATAAAAAATCCAATTTATGTATAAAGGACAAAAAAATGTAACTGTTTTTATCTTACCATTTATTTATATAACCGCAATGAAAATATTTGGTATTCCTTCTTTAATTATACAATATAGAGTGCTTTACTCATAAATAATTGTCTAAATATTGAAATTAATCAAAAAAACAGTCGAATGATTATTTAACTGTTATATAGAAAAAAGTTATAGCCTAAAGTTTGTTCATTTTCCAGCTGTGTTGTTCAACTATCGCGTCCGATTGCCGAATAACACGAAAGCTGCAAAAAGGTTATATTTTTGATTTAGTTAACCAATTTTTCATAACTTGTTCTGTGTTTGCTTCTTTTGACATTCTTATGAAACTCTTGTTTAACTGCTCTATATCAGACTCAAAAAAAAGGATCTTGTCATTAGTATTTTTCGCATAATAACAATATCCTTCATATTCGATTTCGTTTATATATACTGTAGGATGTTCGTGTTGCATCGTGCAAAGAATCATCTCAGCATTTAAATTAGCATAAATAGATTCAACTTGATGTAAAAAATCTTTGTGTATAGGAATGGCTGGGGCGTTAATATATTCTCGCTGTTGATCTCCAAAGTATCGTTCTTCAACAAAAATTAAATAGTAATCAGATTCTCTAACTTTTTCACGTTCTTTAAGGAATATATTGATGAATTTATTTGATAGTTTATGTAAATGTCGATGTGGAGGAATATTCTCTCCAAATAACAGTAAAATTAATTCTTCCATTTAATACTCCTAACTTCTACCTAAACTAAGGTAAATCATTTCAATTTCTATTAACTGTTCGTTACTTTAACTATACTTTTTAACAATCTTTTTTCAAGAGAATCATAAATATTCATTCTTTACTTTAAGTTCGTTATTCAACAATCTGGACCTACTCTAAAGATAAAGGCACAATTCTTGCTACAGAATTGCGCCCGATTGTGGAAGATCGTTATTAAACTAAAGCACCTCGTTAGTTGAATTAATCTTTTACTATTTCAACTCCCTTTATCGCACTTGTTAAAGCAAAGGTGTTTTCACTTATCGTATGTCCCTCTACAAGCGAGATATCATATTCTCCATTAGAGAACTGTATGTAATTCGCATCTTCTTTGTTCTTTTCAAAAAATATAGTGTACTCACTCTTATCCATTGTATTTAGTTCCCAACTTGCACCTATTGTCATTTCAACATTGTCTGATATTCTCTTAGCGTGATATCCTTCCTTGTCCTCCACTAATTCACCGACGAAATATGTATTTCCACTTGACTGTACTACTAATAACCTTTCATCATTTGTCGTTGTAATTAAATCAATATTCCCTTTAATATTTTCATTCTGAACAAAATGTTCCAAAGTTTCTTCTTTAGAAGAGAAATGGTCAATATTATCCTTTTCACTACAAGCAGTTATGAAAAAAATGGCTATAAACGTTAAAATAACCATAAATTTTCTAATAATAATCTCCACCTTCACCTGTTGATTATTTATCAAAACTATTTGCCGTTGTTAAACTAACCTGTTTCGTTAGTTCGATAAGAAAATAGGCATTACTCCTTCTTGAAGTAAAGCACCCGTTAGCTCAACAAGTAAAATTGAATTTTAATTAATCCTCCTATTTAAATCTATTTATCTAACGAAACTAATCAAAATTAGTTATTCTGATAATAATGATGAACCTTTGGTTCTCCCCATACATGACCTTGCTTTACCATTAACGTTTTTATCTTGATGGTTCTGCCAAGACTATCTTTTTCAATCCATTTGTAATGTTTAACTTTCCTATCTTCTCTCATAGCATCATAATTTACATCTTTATTAACTTCCGTCGGTGGTCCCCAACTAGACAGACTAATATTGTACTCAGACATCCCTTCATAGGGTTCCGTTCTACGAAGTTTATCCCGTGCTGCTGATAAATCATCAGCCTTAACTTTTTCAACTGTTTTTATCATTTCATTAACCCTATTTTTATATTTGGGTACAGATGATAGAATCGCCAAATAGACATCCATATTTCCGTAAATTCTTTTCTCTTCAATTAAAACTGGCACAAATTCAAATAATTTAGAGTGAATCTTGTCAATTTGTTCTGTAGAATCCTTATAATCGACGACTTTTTCGAAATTGTCTAATGCTGAAAGATAATCTTCATCTTTCATAGCTAGTGCAGCAACATCATAAGTTCTCTTTATCTCTAGTTTCTCCTTAATAATGGGGCTAATAAATATATAAAGGGCAGCAATTAAACCTAAAGAAAAGATAGTAGCTGCGATTTTAAATTTCCTAGTTAATACTGCTTCTTTTACGAACTTCCAATTGTTCTTTATCCATATCACCAAAAGGATTAAAACAGGCAGCCACAATGGACTGTAAATCCAAATATCACCGAACCAATTTCTCTTATAATGGTCTGGGAATCTACAGTTAAAATAAATACAATAATCATTAACTAAAGGGGTGTGACCGATATATTTATATATCAAAAACCAAACCCATATAACAATCACCAGCATGATAAACCCCAAACAACCGGCCATGACTTCCTCCTTTTTATAATCTTTAATAAGTAAATATTACCAATATATTAAGCGGTTGTAATTATAATAAACTGAGCTTTTTTCTTTAAAGGACAGAAACTTGATATAATAGGGGAATACTGGAGGTTAAGGGGATGGAATATAATCATTTGAGAACCGGATTCAGTTAGCACAACAAGAAACAAGATGCTGCGACTGCAACACCTTGTTTAACTCTTGCACACCGTTAGTTCTATAAGCAAAAGGCTAGCACAACAACCTTCCTTATTGAAATAAAGCTGTTTTTAAAAGGAGTTTGCCAAGTATCCCACTAGTTAATTTTATAATAAAAAATCTATAATCCTTGTTGAACTCACCCCTCAGGTGAAATGACCATGAAATCTTCACCATTTTCCATTAATAATTTGATTGTATATGGATCTCCTTGCATTTGTTTTTTCACGTCGGGTAAAGCTAGATACGTCTTAATAGCATTTTCAAGCTCATCTTGTAATTGTGTGCTAGGTGTAGTAGTCCAATTTGTTCCTAAGTCGATATAGGCATGTCCCTTTTTCACTTGATAAGACAAGCCAGTGACTTTGTAAGTCGATTTACCAGCTAGAGATTCATGGAGATCGTTAGCAATATAAGACCAACGACCGTCTTGCTTTCGATGTTCAAAGTTAAACGAATGGACTTTAATATCTTTGATATCTAGATTTTGTGCTTCAATTTCTTGTTGAATATCTGAGATAATAGAATTTTGCTCTTTAATATGATCAGGCATATCTAACAGTAAAATGTTTGAAAACCATGTTTGTTCCAAACCTGCTAATTCATAATTGGCCTCTTCCTCATATCCGTATTTAGTAAAAACATCGAATACGATTTGACGTAAAGAATCGTACATAACCTGCCTTTTAACATCTCTTTTTGATATGCTAGTAGATTTTTCAGATGGTTCAATATTTCTAATCAGTAAATTGTAGTCGTCAATACCATGATTACTTAATGTTTCTTTCACCAATGGAGTAAGTTGCTCTTTTGCTTCCTTTAGTTGTTCGTTAGAGAGTATGAGACTAATATCAATAGTAAATGGATCATAAATCGATCCTACAGAGTCCACCTTGTATCCTTGATTTTCTATGAGCTTTATCAGTTTTTGATGAAGATTTTCATCTATATTATTAGCTGAAAAACTTGAAGTAATTTTCAGTGGCATAATTTTAGCTGCAATTTGGGCCATAGCTGGAGAGACAAATGTAGAGCCAATAAATAAACCCAATAATAATATCAACGCGATTCCAGAGTATGTTAATTTTCTGATCAAACTTACTTTTTTGATACGAGTTGATAGGAGGGGATTCTTATTTCTCTTTTGGGACTCCAACTTTTCAATATCAGTAAAAATTCGTTTTTTCAGTTCTTGTTTTTCTTTTGTTTTCCACATTAGATCGGCATTTAACTTCTTAAAGGAACTATCAAAATCAGTATCTTTATATTGTTTTTTCATCCAAATACCCCTCCTTTATTAATTGTTTTTTCAATGCTGGAATAGCTCTAAAAAGAGTCGATTTAACTTTACTCTCAGACCAGCTCAATATCTTTGCCGTATCCTCAATAGAAAAACCTTTGATTTTCCTTAAAACTATCACCTTTCGATATGTATCTTTGATTTCCCCTAACGCTTTATATAGTTCAAATGATTCCTCTTTTATTTGAATCATTTCTTCAGGCAATGAGTTATTGTCCTTTTGCAAAAGAAATACTTCTTTAAAGAACCTGCTGGGTTTACGTTTTCTTAAAAAATCGACCGTTAAATTGTGAGCGATACTGAATAGCCATGTTTTTTCACTCGAATGCTGATTAAATGAATTATGATATAAATACGCTTTTACAAAGGTATCATGGGTCAAATCCTCTGCTTGTTGATAATCCTTAACCATCAATAAAATAAAGCTTAAAATAGATTTACTATGTTGGTCATACCAATCTGAAATTTCTTCTTTTCTGTACTTCGACAAGTTACCAACCCTCCTTTTCTTGAATGTTCAATACTTAGACGTATTAGCTAAATAAAAGTTGTGTTTTTGCATTAAAAAAATCTCTAAAAGTATAGATTAGAGATTTTTTCGTTCTTTAATAGAACTGACGTTTATATCATCTTAGAAATAAGGTGAAAAACATGCTCCAAGCTCATGTTTTCCTCCTTAAAATAGTTTCCTCGTTAGATCTAATATTTAGGTATTCCTTATGGAACTATCCTGCCCCGTTAGTTTAAGTACATTTCTTCACAAACTCACTTAAATTTTAACATAAATATCCTTATGTTTTTATAAAGAAGTTGTTCAACAATCTGGCCCTTTAATGGCATAACTTAATTATCAGTAAATAGGTTAATTCACCAAAAAAACGAAATACCTTTTTTATAGAGATAGGAAATTCCAGTACATCTTTTTAATAGACGGTTCAACCTGATTTCAAAGGTAAAAAGGGAGAGTCTCCTTCTAAGGGCACCGCAAGAGAAATGTTCTATATACTCTATTAATTATCCCATCAGTGGATTTAATATTGAATATAAAGTACCCCAAAAAAGAGGTGAAGATTTTTCACCTCTTTTTTTAATGTGTTACGGAAGATTGGAAGTCATCATAACTTGATTCATCCGAATGATAGAAAATGACATCCCCGTCTTCTAAATTAAACGTATGTCCGTATGGATCTACAAAACTGTACTCAAATCCTTCTCGCTTCCATTGGTTTGCTTGGGGATAATGGGTATTAATATATTGTAAGTATGGTTGGTCTGTATTTCCCTTTTGAATGGTTTCAATATTAAAATTTACAATAATATAACCATCTTTTAAGAAAATAGAAGAAGAGTCCTTCAATTTATTAACCCGACCATAATTGGCAATATTCGTTCCTTTCTCAACTGCATATACATCAGCTGGGATAGAATATTCACCATACCATTGTTGTTCACTGGCAATGGCATCTGATTGAGGAACCATTGCATTTGAAGGAACGTCAGATTTCTCTGGACCGATGAATGTCCTTAATTGCCATGGTAATGTCAACCAACTATACGCTCCCATTAAGGTTTCTCTTTTCGTAAAGTCGTTGATATATTGCTCGATAAACGTTGATTCAAAAACGGAAGATGGATTCATACCATAATTTGAACCATGTCTATAGTAGTAATCAGCATTGTTTAGCAGCTGTTTATCAGGTACATTACGTAATCTTTCATTTAAAACTGTTGAACGAGTAGCAATATCTGCACTACCGCCAACTTTGATGAATTGTTCGTTTTTAGAATGATAATATAAATCTACATCTTGTTTTGTTTCCCCATCTTTACTAACGAACTGGAATGTAGGTGTGATTCGAATGCCATCGTTATTCCCATACATATCCCCCATTGTTTTTAAATCAAATTTGAAATGATAACCGGTTTTAACGGCAACGTTTTTATAACCATCAGGATGGCTTCCTTGTCGGATAGGTAATGCAAATGGGCTTTGATTTCCACGTGGTGCACCTTCTAAATCGTTTTTCCCTACCCAAAACGCATTTCCGCTATGTTTAGCCATTCCTAGATTTTCGCGAAAAACACTCTCCCAACGATAATCCGAAATATCCGTTACCCTAAAATCATATAGTCTTCCAACTACATCTACAGCAATCGTATCAGTAGCAACATGTGCAGCTGAACGAGTACCTGCAGGTGAGATATTGAAAGCTGAATTAGGAATGTTTACGTTCGCTTCCACTTCTGTTCCAAAGTTTGAACTAGGAGCATTAATTGCGAATACCCGATAGTAAGTTGTATACGCTCCTTCAGGAACCCATGATGGAAGATAAAATTCGGAAGAATTCTGAGCTACCGGAATCTCTATCCATGTATTTGCTGGATAAAAAGTTACCTTATCCTTGCTATACACATCAAATGGAAACATAACTTGTTTTAAGCGGGTATATTTTGCATAATCCTTTGTCCCATAACCAGGAATTGCTCTGTGTGTTCCTGTTGTAGGAAGTGTTACTGTAAATGGTCGATTTAAGACAAATGCATGCCGCTCTGTATCAGCATTCGTTGGTTCACTCCTGTATGGAGGCTCTGTCCGTTGATCATGAGCTTTATCATCCGTAGCTTTCGCATAACTTACTACTGGTGTATGGACAGTTACTGGGTTAACAGAGAACGGGAAAGATCTATCTCCACCACTTCCATTAATATTCACTACTTGGCTGTAACGTAGATTCCCAGAACTCGGAGATTGGTAATAATTTGTCTTAGCTGCATCTATCAAAAGTCCACCTTCAGACATAGAAGTGTATCCAGGTAAAGGTACACTTGATGGAGTTGGACCGTTTGTTGTAGCTACAGTATCGCTCATTATAGTCGTTCCTTTAAAAACCGCATTATCATTTTTAACATTATTTTGTCCGACACTACTATTCGCTTTAGCTTGTGCTTCTCCCGTAATATCAGGGGTGCTCGGCTTTGAATTTCCTCCATTGATTGTTTGAGTCGGTAAATTGATATTCTCACATGAAGCTGGAAAAACGTGTTGATTAATATCTGCAACAAAATTTCCAGAAGCTGTGACATTAGTATAAGCAGGAACGGTTACCGCTCCCCCAGGCAAAGCATAATTTGAGAACGTAGCATCCTCTAATTGATGAATGGTATACTTACCAATTTGCCAAAAGCTATAAGGCCTTTCAACTTGAACCGTTACCTCTTTTGTCTCAGTTTCTGTATAAGGAACGATAATAGGCTCCTCGTTTTCAACCGGAACTACTTCTTGCCATGTTAGCGTAAATACCTTTTGAGCCTTGACTGTATATATGACCTTCCCTGTTTTTTGAAAAAAGTTCTGGTCTACCAAATATTCATGACTCTGTGCATATATTTTTAAGTATTCGGATGAAGGAATCCCTTTAACGACATCAAAAATTCCATTATCAGATGAAATAGAACCGCTTGGTGATGGGATAGTTAAGGTTTGGGCTACTGTACCTCCGTTAGGGCCCTCTTGAATGATTCTTGGACACGAACCTCCAATAGGTGTTGGTGGCGGGGTTTCTGTACTTCCCCCATCTCCTACTGTGAAAACAAGCGTTACTTGAGTGGAACTCCGCATTACGCCATCCTTAGAATTTATTTTCATTGTATAAGTACCAGGAGTGGACATAATCGATGACTTAATTGGAACGGATAAAATATGTCTCGTTCCATATTTTCTGCCGTTACTTGTCCCGGTATTAACACTGCCTTGAATACGATCGGTCACGGGTCCACTAATATCAATCGTCCAACTTTGAGCATCTGTATCATAAGCATATTCACTAAGCTGAACTTCTAAAGTGCTTGCAGTATTTTTTTCTAAAGAAACTAAGGCAGAATTTGTTGATGGTGGGGAGGTTGCTCCGTTTCGATCTAATCCGCCCTTCACACTACCATTTTGCTTAATTTGGGCACGAACGATAAATGGCTTTTCAGTAATCTCTACTTCAGCAATATTGTAGTCTTGAATGCCATCACCATTGACGTCAGTTTCAGATTCGGGCATTATCCATACTTTCCCTCCAGAAAGCGCAACCAAATCCCTAATATAAACGAATTGGTCAAAAGTACCGTTTTTATTAATGTATTTCGGTCGAACATCGGACGCTCTAATTAAATGAGTGGTTGAATTATTAGCAACATACTCGGGATTTCCATTAAAAGCATTCGCCCAATTAGTAACTTTGTTTAAATTAAACATCGTTCTTCCTGTCCTATAAAATGTAGAATTTGGACGTCCTACCATCATGAGACCATCCCCTACAATATGGTTTTGCTTTGGTGAGTTACTGGATAAATTATGTGGCGTTTTCCAAGTACCGTCTGCTACTACTTCAGCCACTTTCACGTACATGTAACGGGAAAAGAAATAATTTCTCGTTGTTCCATCACCAGCCATAAACGGGTCATTCGTAGGGAATTGTACCTGTTGCCCTTCATATTGATCCACTGTCGGTGAAGACCAAGAGGGGGATTGATATCCCCATCCGTTCGTATTGATTGTCGTAATAAACCCTGGCCATAGTATACCTGGGCTTACAGGGTCTTTACTTGGTACATAGTTCTTTTTAGAAAATTGCGGATCGACTGTTTCCGCCATTGCAGTCGGATAGCCGATGAATAGCGACGTTAAAAGGGTAAGCAGAACCATAATCAAATATGGTTTTCTGCTTGTTTTGTAAATCGTATTGTTCATTAGATACCTCCCTCTGTTTATAGATCAATATCTCCGCCTAAAGAGAAGTTACCAATATGAATTTTCTGGAAATCTAACATTTTTCTTACTTGTAGTCCAAGTAGTTCTCCAGTTTCTTCTACTCCTACATAATAGATTCCATTAGCATAAGTTGGAGTATAAGGTAGAGTGATAGATTTACCGTTTAATAAAGCTTGCTTGCTATTAGGTGTAATTTCTAAAACATTATTATTTACTGTCATTTTTAATTTGGTAGAAGATGCTATAACGTCTCCAAATGATTTAAACAGTGATGAATCCACTAAAAATGAATTAGAAGATAATACAGGTGCTTTGCTTAGTACCTGTGTGTTCACTTTATCTTTTGTATTAACTACAACATTTTTCGAATTAATATGGAGGTCAACTAAAATTTGACCGCTTTGAGTTGGTTGATAAGAGAATACTTTATCTTCAAACAGATCATACTGACTATTTTCATAGCTAGGAACATAAGTTAAAGACTTTCTTGGTGGTACAATTCCGTCATTCAAATTCTCGGTTGTTTGTGAATGATTCAAAAACGATGTTCCTGTAATTGACACTAGTTCACTTACTGGGAATGTGTTTGGTATTGCAAAAATCGCATTAACAATATACCCATCCACAATTGAATTTTTGTAGGCAGGGAATTGAAACTGTTCGCCTATTAGTATTTTTGGATCTACACCTGCTGCGTTGTTAATGTCATAAAAATCTTGAAGTAAATCTATTACAAAGAATCTATCTCTGTCTAGAGCTGGAACTACCTCTCGGTAAACAATTTCTTGCTTGCCGTATTTTTTCAACAATTGCTCATATGTAGCAGTAGGATCATGTTTTACAACCTCTCCTGTTACTGGAGGAACATTTGGCGTCTCTGGCTTTACAACAGGTGGCGCTACATAGTCCGGGTCTAGATTAATAGATCGATGTAAAAATACAGCATAATGCGCTCTTGTTACAGGGTCATTTGGTAAGAAATTTCCGTTATTCCCAACTGTGACTCCGTTAGACGCTAAGGCTTTGATGTAATCACTAGCCCAGTGATTAGAAGGTATATCTTTGAAAGTGGTATTAGATTTGGCCTTTAAATCAAAAGCTAAAACCAAGACTTTAGCCAATTGAGCTCGCGTTATAGGTTCTTTTGGTTTGAACTTTCCTGAAGAACCTCCATCAAAGATTCCTGCACGCTGAACTGTTGTGATTGCATCATAGTAAGGCGATGATTTAGGAACATCAGAAAACGATACAGCTGGTTTAATTGCAGGTAAATCCAACGACTTTGATAATAGTAGTGCTACATGTTCCCTTGAGATCGTAGCATTAGGCTTAAATGTATTATCCTTATAGCCATTGATGATTCCTTTTTCTTTCATTTCATTAATCATTTGGTATGCCCAATGAGTAGGTGGTACATCCGTAAAGTCTTTGACAGCCGCTTCTGCTTGGATTGGTGCAACTACAGCAGGTGTAATCGTTGAAGCCACCATAGCTGCTAAAAAGATTGATGAATTTTTTTTCATATTAAATCCTCCTCATGTATTTGTTCTTCTTTTCTTTTATCGGCATTCAGCTGAGTATGATTACCTAAAAGAACAAGTATCCTTACTCATATAATATAATATTATATTATGAAATGCAATAAAAACAAAAGAATAATCTCTCCCCCTTTATCCATACAAAAAAAGAACCACCCTCAAAGACAGAACAACAATGTGTTCTGCATTTGAGGGTGGTCCTCTTGTAAATGCAAATTAGAATGTACTCTTATTATATCAAACTGACTTAAAACGTCAATTTCTTGAACAGGATTTATAAGAGTATCCTTTCTTTGCAGCTTGCTTTGCACTAGAAAATATTTCATCAATCGGATAGGTAGTCCCACAATTCTTATTCTCTCTATAATAAATCTTTCTTCCGTCTACAACACTACCAAAAAAGTTTGTTGTTTTAGTTAAACGACTGCCTGCAAAGGAATAATTATTATATATAGAGTCTCGTTCTAAGGGAACTCCTTGAATAAAAGCAAAAAAGCTAATGTCTGAAACACTGTTATTCCAATCTTCTTGCGAAATCGTAGGTAAAGCAAATGTATAATTGATCCCTAGTTTTCTTGTATAGGTATTATGCTCATTTATATAATACGCCAATTGATCTTGTAAAGTATTCACAATGACCTGACGGCGAATGACCTCAAAGTTGGGTGCTGTTAAAAGGGGAATCGTTACTTGGGGAGCAATCTCTAGTCTTGGCCCTGAAACCCATTTTTGTAACGCTTGATCATAAACTTGTACATATTCATCTATCGAAAATTTAATGATATTACCAGTAGAATCATGATAAGTAAAAGGAATTTCCGGCAGCCAAACACGTTTCCAAGTAGTTGTGCCATGTTCATTCTCGTATTTATCAAAAGCATTAATATGCAAGCCATCATAGTCAATTACGCCAATGACAGGGACGTATCTAGAGAGAACATCTTGTCCAATGGGTTCAGCTGCACCAAAGTTCAAATTAAGCGTTTCAAAGAAAGAGGAAAGGGCTTCTTCTTTATTTACATGGTTGAACTTAAATGTTCCATATCCACTTTCGAAATTAGCATCTGAATTCATCCTCATAGTAAATGCTCCATCTTGAACTCCAGCTGTTAATGCAGAATTATATTGATTAGTTAATTGTACAGTCTTCGTAACTCCTTCATCTTTCCATTGAATTAAAAAGAAGAGCGGCACCATTAAAATGATGAAGACTATCGCAAAGTCAGTAATCTTCATTTAGAACCATGCCTCCATATGGAATCTCAAGGATTGCTTCATTTCCCGTTTTTCCGAATGTGAAAAATTCTCGCATCATAGAAGATTTAGTTTTGACCTTATTTGATATATTTACTTTAAATCGGTCTCCAACATGTAAATAATAGATTCTAACATTTGAATCTTTATCCTCTGTGGTATCGGGAAATAAGGTTTCAAGAATTTGAGACTCATAATATTCGTCGTATTGGACTAAGAAATCTCCAGTAAATGTAGAAGATTGGGCTGGATCGGTATGTACAGGTGTATAAACCTTTTCTTCGTGCGTCATTTCTATATCATATAAATAAGACCCAATTTCTAACGACGATTGAAAATCTTCATACATGTCAGGTGTGATATATCCCTTGTTGCGTACATTATCTACAAAAGTAGTAACCGATTGATAGGCATGGTGATATGCTATGGAGTCTTGTTTCTCAAAAGATTGATAGATGGGTAACCAAACTATCAACAAAATGGCGATTAAAAAGGCAACTATTTTTGATATTGGATTACCCATTTATCTAAACCTCTTTCGTAAATATAATTTTCTTTATCGTACCATCAGGATTTCTCTCGATCTGTTGTAAATAAGAAGAGGGTAAATCAACTATATTTTGATTATTTTTAACATCACTGTCATTTAAAAAGGTTACATCATCTACCTGAATAGGTGCTTTATTGGTACCTATATCGATAAGCTGACCAATCACCTGTGAACCAGAATATAAGGGTGCTTTTGGTATTTCTGTGACCTCAACAATCGGTTTATAAGGGTTTTTTATTTGGTCAAGACCCTTTGATATATCTTGTAATTGAGGAATGCTAAAACCTATTCCAGAAATTAAGATTGTCAATGAAAAAAATAAGCCAATGGCTCTTTGTGGCACGTTCATATACAATCGGAGCGGGAAACCCGCTCCGCCTCCTTCAAAAATTATTTTTTCTCTTGAACAAATTTAATTGCGCGAATGGCATTGTTACTATCACGTACGATGGTAGCGTTAAACATTCCGCTTGGATTAACATAATTGGAATTTGTTTCATCACTTAAATTACTTGTATCCACAGAAGCTTTTGCTAAATTATTAACTGAAGATGCATTACTGTAATACCAAGTACCTGTACCATTACCGTTTTTTCCAGTTTCAATGTAAACACCAATATTACCAGCTTCACCTTCAGATTTGAATTTACGAACGGCATTAACAACTTGTGAACCAGAAACTTTAGTATTATCATAAACCAAATACTTTTGATCTTTTAACTCAGCTTGCAAACCTGAAAACTCGGTTTGAGCAGATTTTGAAGCTTCTGTCGCACTTCCGTAAACCATAACGAATAATGTAATCAGTCCAATCGTTAAAAATAACCCTGCTCCAAAAAATAACGCTTTTTTTGCTGCATCCATGTAAACATTCTCCTTTTCCTCTTTGGGATTTTTTTATTACTGTATTTGCATCAACAAGTCTCCTGACTCGGTAATACTGATGTAAAGGAATGGTGCAATTAAATATAGACCAATGAGTATGTATACAGGCGCTAACCCTAATACTTCTCCAAACCAGGACTTTTCTTCAATTGACCTTTCATTGATCTCTTTACGTTGTGCAATGTAATAGTCTCTTTCAACTTCAGAATCATTGAATGCTTGCTTAATAGAGATACGCACAACAGAGAGTTCTAACCTTGAGATAATTTGATTAAACGGTTCGAATGAAACCTTGTCCTTCATGTTCTTTAATGTCTCTTCTGGACCACTATCGAATTCCTGTAGACATTCTCTAAGCGGCTCCCTAAATACGACTGAAAAGCGTTCCATCCATATTAAAATCGTTTCAACACTCATCCGGTCAAATTCACGTAAAACACCGATAAGAATGTAAAACTGATTAACCTCATTTTCCATTTCTTTCTTGCGCATGAACCGATGGAAGTAAAGAATCCAAACTGGCAACTGATAAGAAAATAGCGCTACAACCATCGCCAAAAGGACTTCCCACCATTTCACGAAAGCATTTTCTATTTTAGAAAACTTAATCATGATACGTTTAGTGATCGTTTCTACTTCTTGGTCATCCTTTTCTAAGCCCATCTGTGTCGCTACAAGTTTTTGAACATCTGATTGATCTGGAGCTTTCCATTCCGATGTCTTTAACAAAATTTCGCGGTCGAAAGCAGTTAATGCTTCATTTCTAGCTATATCATCCTCAGCTTGCTTTCCGATATAAAAGGAAGCAGGAGTAGATTTATACAAAACATCGTTTTTTTCATTGAAATGAATGATAAAGGTCGTGCTTATCATAAAAGCAGCGCTTAACAATGCTAAAAGAACTCTTTGTAAGTAAAGCCATTCAATTTTCATGGGCGAATTGGCTTCTTTAATCAATTTGGTCAGTTTATAATGCGTCTTTTGATAATAGTGTGGAACTAGTAAATTAATAAACTTAGAAATTGGTTTATATTTTAAAAGCCTTTCTTCCCAAGAGTTTCTCTTTACAGTAGCATGGTATTTTGGTTCAGTTACTTCTTTCATTTTCCGAATTAAAAGGAAAGAAATAAATACAGATGCATAGACGATTATTTGAGAGAAAACACCAAACCAACTATCGTAAAAAGCGCCTAAAGAAGGAAAATATGTGCTTGCCCAGTACTTGATGGGTAATGCAAAGAACATGGGTATAATGGCTACTACAGTAAGTCCTTTTAACTTATAGCGTAATTTATTTCTAAAAAGGATCTCATCATTTAATTCTTGGGTCATACTCGTTAATCCACGTAGGAATGCAGAACCTTTATCCGTTTCTACATCCCCCTGCTCTTTAATTAACACTAATAGTCCTGCTATGACTTTTAAAAACCGATTAGGAGCCACGTCTTCATATTCCTGTAAAGCTTTGTTAGGCTCATGTGACAGTAATATTTCATACATACGGTCCGCTTGTTTTTTCATAACAGGGCCTGACATCTGCATGGCTTCATAAGCGGACTCATCAACCATTTTTGTTTGCTGATAAAAATAGCGAAGGTGACCTAAATATTCTTTTGTCTGTACTAAAAGTCGTTCCTCTACTCGATAAACAAATAGATCGATTAGTACGGAGCTTAAGAACGCTAAACCAATCAGTACCCAAACCATGATGTTCCAATCGGGTGCAAATACAGCAAAACCTGTAAGGATAACAGCACATAAGATGGTAATCGTGAAAATAGTTGTCATAATTTCACGACGTAGCGAATATTCATCTACACTCGCAACGGTCTCCATCTTTCTACGAATGGTCTTAACTAGCTTCTTCAAAATAGGAATTCTTAAAAAAAGGACGTAAGCCTTTTGAGCTTGTACATTATAAAGAGATTTAAAATCACTCTTTGGTTTATCAATGTATTTCTGAGCATTATCACTGGGTGAACGCATTTCTAAAATCATATATGCTGCGTAAAATAAGATTGCTAGTATGATAAAGGCTAGCAAAACCACTTCTATCATTCGCTAGCCCCCCAATACTCGTTTATGAAAGAGCGGAAATCACTTTGTAATGCGATAGGTAAATTTCTTAGCATATCCTCTTGCCGTTCTTTGCTGATAGGATTTACAGCTTCATAACGACCGTCTATAAATTCCACAATATTTCGCTCACGGAATTGGCGACGTTTCGTTGCTTGCCTGAAATAGGTAGTAGCTGCTTCATAAAACATTTCTTCCTTTGATAGTTCGTTAAGTGCAGGTAGCGCTAATTCACTTTCATCGGTATTAACAGGAATACATTCTGTAATTCGTTGAATATACCGGGTCCCATCGTAATCACGTTCAATATGAATATCAAATTCTAATACGCTCACTACTTGTTGCTCTGCAATGGATTCGTTAGAAAACATTCCTGTCTTTAACAAACTGTTACGTATAGAATAAATTAAATCACTTAATGTCTTAGAGTGATGAGAGAATAGTGTGAAGAGAGAAGCGACTTGAGAACTTTGAATCATCAAAGCGGCTACCTCATCAGTAGCTACCTCTCCAACAATGTTCACAGCACCATCCGTTTTCTTTTGCAAGTCCAATCCTTCTTGGCCGCTTACTATATCAGTTTCTTGAAAACTTAAAATGTTTCGGTCTGGATATAGACGTCGTAAATTCAATTCAAAAGAAGTCTCTTGGATCCGTAGTGTAAGTGATTTATGAATGTATTGAATGAGTGCCATAAGTAAGGTGGTTTTCCCTGAACCCTGAGAACCTGTGATGGCAGTAATTCGATTTCCCGCCATTAAAAAAGACATTAGGCGTATAGGAAGGTTTTTATTTTCATGAATCAGCAACTTTTCGATTTCAATAGTAGCTGTATCAAACTTTCTTATGAAAAATGCCCAGGACTCTGCAAATTTCGGACGAACAACTACGACACGTGAACCGTCAAACATTTCATTGATTAGGTATGGCCGGCTTTCTGATAATTGACCTGGATGATTATACTTGTAAACATTTTGCACAACTCGTCTTAGTTCTGCTTCATGTTCGAATGAAAGGAATGATAAATGAATGGTTTTCCCTTTAAACATGAACCAAACGCTATCAAATGATTGTTTTTGCAATTTTAAACGGTCAACCAGTAGTTCTTCATCATCGAAGTTTTCAAGGCGTTTAGGGAGACCAGATACTCCTCCAGAAACACCATCAATTTTCATATCTCGGATTTCGTCTATAACTCCAAACCCTTTATATTGAGCATAAATCCGTTGAGTAATAATTCTGAGCTTGTCTTCAAATGTTAAATTCTTAACCTTTTTCTTATAAATCTGCCGAATTTCGTCTGCAGTGACACGAAACCCTCCATCCTCTTTTTCTTCATCTAAGTGATTTTCTGTCATGAACATAGAAAGAGCATTGAATTTATAAGATTTTTGATAAATAAACAGCAGCGTATCAAACATTTCACGAACAGACATGTTCTGTGGCTGATCGAATGGTATTGTGATATTTACGTTTTGTTCATTGAATCCATACTGCTCCTTCAATAAATCATATAAAAACTCTTTTACATAAGTCTTGCTGTTGATATCCCCTGTATTACACATTTTTAAGGATTCTTTTAATTCATTCAATCTACGGGTTTGACGTATAAATGCTTCTTCAGCTAGCCCTAAATTGTAAAGATTCACACTTGTCATTTCATTTATTTTCTTTTTCACAAAGGAATGGACTTTATCCAGTTGAAATGTTTCTTGTTCCAGTACTTCATCTGACTTTGTCACCTTTTTTTGACTCAACAAGCGAATTACAATGAAAAATATCACAGATCCTATTAATAGGAGACTTAGAACGATATTCACTTCCTGTGTCATGACCAATCCTCATCTTCTTTTTCTGCTTTATCTAGCTGAAGTTCTTTTTTTATTTGCTTATTGATCATCCGTACTTCATTCATAAAATGATAAGAATAATCTTTTTTAACACTTTTTACAGCCCGATAGAAAAACTCTTGTGTTCTTTGGTTATTAAAAGCATCTTTATAGGCCGTAAAATAGGGAATACTATAAATGGGCACTTTAACACGATATTTACGCTTGATATTCTTTAAAGACAAACTACTTTTCTCATCATATTGACCAATAATGATCATATAACGAGTAAAAAGTAATTCTTCAGGAATAAGATCGCCATTAAAGAACAAATCTAAAACATGTGCATTTTGCGGTAGATTTACAATCACTAAGTCTGCTTCACTGAGTAAAGTAGATGTTATGAAGTTTCTTTTACCGCTGTATGCGTCAACCCAAGTTAATTCATAAGAACTTTTGGCAATTGCTAAAACACTACGCCACACTTTTTCATGGTATTCTTCCTCTATGTTTCGTTGATTTCCCGGTAGAAAGTCAAGACGATTACGAATGATTGTGTCGGTATAATCTATAATTGCATCTTCTTTTAATAAATTACTTTTAACTAAACGACCTAATGCTCCGAACCCTTTATCATCAAACTGTCCTTCTTTGTCCTCATTAAATATTGACTCTAATGGAGAGTTGTCAAATTGTGTATAAGTTAATAATGCTTTATATGAATTATCAAATGCCATGGCAGAAGCAAGTGCCACTGTATTAGTAGTATTAGCTCCTTGTCCATGTACTGGACTCCAAGATACAATCGTACTCAAAAAAAACTCCCCTTTCTGATTATTCTGCAGTTAACAATTTACGAGGTATTCTCATAAAGGAATGGTTGAATACACTCATAACTTCTTTTTTGTGTAAACCATAAATAGCTGTGACGATAGAAGTTAGCGCCTCTTTATAACCATTTGATAAACGTTTAAAAGGAATTTGTAGATTATGCTGCATGATAATTCTTAGTTGTAAATCTACTTCATCAAATTCAATTTCTATCGGTAGAGATTTCCATTGAATTCGATATCCAGTTAATTCGTCAAAAAAATCAGGTTCTAATTTATTTCTAACATAGTAACTAATATGGAAGAATTCGTTATTACCTGTTTCATCAATATAACGAGTTAAGAGTTGCTTATCCTTTTGCATATTCATCCTTTCGTAGTCACCTACATAAAGTTGAGTGTTTATACCTGACCAATCAGCAAGAGAGTTCTGTAGGTTATCTACATCAACAAGAACAACATCATAAGTGGACAGTTTTTCATCTTCTTTTTCAAGTAAGGTATTTATACTGTTCCAATCCTTAACACCGGTTAAAATATCAACTCCTTGAAAATCGTATAAATATCGATCTTTTCCAAGTGTCGTATACCCGTCTCTGTACAACTGCTTTTCGGTGGAATCTACCAACAAAACCTTTTTATCAAGTCCAGAAAAAACATGGGATAAGTACATTCCAAAATCCGTTTTATCTCGAGTACCTAACATAAGAATATAGTGTTTTTGTTGCTTCATTTTTCCTTACCTCCTTCAGCCTGTGTAAATATGTCTTCTTCAGTTGTTACTTTAGTTTGCTCTTGTCCATCAGTATTGGTTTCAGATCTATCAGCTTTTTCATTTTGACGTAACTCTTGTTTAGTTGTTGCGTCCATTTTATGTAATTGGTCCTCTAATCGTTTTCGATTTTGTTTTTCAAGATTTAATTCTGCAATGCTTACAATATTTGGGCTTTCAGTAATGAGTTCACGTACATTTGCTTTTACTGGATAAGTGACATTAGAATTTTCCTGTACATATCCATCTACATATTCAACTGCATAAATTTTAGCTTCTTCCATATAGGCATCTACGATAGCCGAGGACATCATCAGAATTTCGCCTTCATTTAAATTCATCCATACTGTCGAATCAGTTAAGTCTTTAACCTGTTTTTTAGATAAAAGAATGTAGTCATCTCCATTCGGGAATTGAATTCGTAGATCAACGAATGCTTCTTTTTTTAGTTTTGTAGGTAAAACAACAAAATTATATTCAATTTCCCTTACATCTTTTTCTAGCATTTCTTCTCTATAAGTCGTTGCATTAGTTAAAACGCTATTTGCTTTTAAATCGACTTTTGCATAAAGTCCACTTGCTAATAAAATTTTGCTGGCGATTAAATCTTTTGAAGCGGCCCGGTTAGGGACAACTACTTCTTGAATCATATCTTGCGTGATCTTTGTACCAGCGCGAATATCATCTTTCACAGAATAAGCTTCTACATTCGCATCTGCCCATTCTTCATATTCTTGAATCTTTTTATCATATTGAGCACGTAATGCTAATTCCTTTTTTTGAGACGATTGATACCAGATTGCCCCAACTACCGAAGCTATGATAAGCATTCCTAAAGCTCCCCAAAGACCTGCTATAATAAGCTTTTTTGTTCTTAACCGTATATTCAATCTTCTTTCCTCCTTGTTTAGGCTGCATGTTAAAATCTTTGTATTTCACTTATTCAAAACAGAAAAGCTGCAATAATAGCAGTCACTGCAATACTTGCAATACTTGCGATAACAATCATTGATTTGGAAAACATGGTCTTTTGTTCTTTCAGATAACCATCTAAGAATTCTTCAATGGCATCATCCGCTTCCGTATCAAGTTCATAAGGATTAGGTACAGCGGGAAACATTTTAAATTCCTCAGAAGGGAACCTATTCTTTAAGTCTCGAATACTTTCTTTGTTTGCAAATGGGACCAAATAGGTTAGACCATCCGTTTTAGGGATTGATGTACGAAACTCTTCAAGCCAATGTTGTTTCCATTCAAATGGTGAAGTAATAACGAATTTTAAATGGGCTCGTAAAAATTCCTCGATAAAAAAGGAATCTGATAATTCACCTATATCTAGTACCACATATTCATATTTCGAGAAAATCTCACCTAAATTCATGGAATTGCGATACTTATAATGTTCAATTCCTTTAAGCTCAAATGCTTTAACATGATTTATGTACTGACTCTCTCCTTCATATAAAGAGTGAATACGGTCAAAATCTTTTGACTCATTCCATTCAACAAGTGCAACCGAATGTTTTGTAGAAGATAAGTAGCTCGCTATACTTTGAGCAATGTGAGTAGCCCCTATATGAGGTTTCACACCTGCTACCCCTATTACCATCGTTCCTACAACACGATTTTGAACGTAGATCTCTTTAGGTATAGGCATGAGGTCTAATATATCTTCACTATTAAAAGAAGGCATTCTTATTCTTTGCTTATTACGACTACTCCTTGATCCAGGTTCGTCTATGGGTGGAGTTTCTTCATAGGTTTCAGCTGGCTCCCGCTCTGATTCATGAGTTTCGACAAGCGCAACAGCAGCTTCAGCTTCCTCCATTTTTTCCTTGCTTTCCTTATCAGCGGTCTGTTTTAGTTTTTTCTCAATTCGTTTGTTTTTGAAATCTTTCAAGTGACCAGAAAGTTGTTGAGACACATTATGAAGAGCATTTTTAACTAAAGTCGAATGTTCGGTCTCCTGTTCTTTGTCCTGTTCTTCCTTGATTTCTTCAAATTCGACGGTGACTTCTCCTACTCCAAACTTTTGTACATTAGCAAACTGAGCGGGATGATTTAACTGTTCAACGAATGATGAAGCTGAAATTTGACGTTCATTAAAAATATCTAATACATTCCTGGCGACTAGCTGTCCTAAGAAAGGATCACGACGATCTCTTTCACATAGATAAACAACCCGTATTTTATCGTTGTAGGTTATTCTCCATGACTCAATAAGTTGTAACATTTCTAGGTCTTTTATATCTTCAGAATGTGAATTACTAGGTAAATAAGTATCATGAAGAATCAATATATTAGGTTTTTCAGCCTCCATGATTTCCTTTAAGTAATCTCTATGGAGAATATCATTATTACTAACATCAAAACTTGCTTCTACTAGAAACTTACGTAAAATATCTGCTAAATTTGGCTCACCTACTGCAAGTAAAACACGCACTTGCGTTCCACCTTTCTATTTATCTCAGAAAAAGCAAAAATACCCCAGAAAAGTAGAGACCGTTAAGGCTTTCTACTCTTCTGGGGTATTCCCATTTATGGTTCATTAAGTTTTCAATTGGGAAGGGAAATGTTTCCGCATTTCCCTTTTTTCTTATTCAAAAGTCAAAAAACTATTGAAAAAGAGTGTTGAACTAACGTTATCATGGAAAGTCATAGTATGTCAATTTCTTTATTGTATATTTATATCTATATATTTTATACTTTTTTTACATTTGTTTAGGTGCCAAAAACGGAATGCGTATTCTCTTCAATCCATCTTGGTTAACAGTACAAAAAGCTTCAGACATACCCTTTTCTTCTGAAATCCATTCATTGGACAATAACCAAATATCAAACGGGAAAGTATGTAGACGAATTTCTTCTTGAATAAATTTAGCCATGCTACTAGACGAAACATACAAGCATACTATTTGAAGATTAGCTTTCGAAAAGCCATCTATTTTAAAATATTTGTCACGTTCATATAAATAGCGGTACACTTCAAGTTTTGTACGGTAATAACCGATGAAGTTTTGTGCCATTTGTGGACGTTCCATGAGTAGCTGTATCTCACCTTGAGGAGATTCAAGCTTTGCAACAGCTAATGGACTTCTATACTTAGCGCTGCCCCCGATATAAGGATTCCAACTCCAACCTCTTAGTACACCAGCTTCTACTGATAAACAGCGCATTTCATTCATAGCTACATACCTTTGAATGGCTAATGAATTTTTGCTCCACTGTTCTGGTTGTGTGAAGGAATGCTCAGGGTATAAATGATTCATCAACTTATACCCCCCAATCCCTAGTGTAAAGGGAGCGGGTGGTTTGTAAGAAATTTCATCATCCTCTTCAAAAGCAAGATGGCTTTTATGCCGTTCAACAAACCCATATTTTCTTAAACTTTTAAGGGTCGAACTCGTTTTTGAGGCTGACTGCCTCTTACTTAAGTAGCGCCGTAACTGATTTTCATTTGCACATATTGCATCACCAACGATTTTCATAACCATCAAAGAATCCTCTTTTAAACGCCCTTGATGAATCATTTCTAACCCCTGTTCAGCACGCGTAATTGCAAAATAGTCATCGGGAAGTGCGACACTGGACTTAAAGTTAGGATGGTCCCAAAAACATAAGGTCTTATCCTCTCTCGGGAACAGCTGAATTGCATTGGTGAGCAATTCTTCAGTTGGCTCTATCATTATTCAAACAAAAAGGAACCTAAGTCTTTTTTCTTCCGCTTCCCGCGCGGGTAGTTAATAATCATTAGTTTACCTTTTCGTTCTTCAGCATTAATGGAGCGGACACGACATGTGACAAAGTCACCTTTTTCTGGTTCTTCTAATGCTCGTACTTTTCCAGCTTTAAGTACAACTCCATTTTCTACTTCAACAAATAAGCCATGAACTGGATGTACTGCTTCTACTCTACCTGCTATGAGCTGACCGACTTTCAATTTAGTAATAAAATCAAATGGATCTGGCTGTGCTAGTTTACGGGAAGTACGAACTAATTTCTCGTTTGGTTCAATTTGAATAATTTTAACTTGTATTTTTTCACCGTTCTGTGCATCAACGATTGGTCGTTCTGACCAAGACCATTCACTACGATACATATAAGCATCTTGATTGTTAATACGCAAATGAACGACACCTTTTTGTTGATTATATCCCACGACAATTGCATCATACGTTTCATCTTGCAGGCTGTCGTTTTTATCTAATTCGATTAAATCATCCCAAAAACTATCTCGAATTTGTTTACCCGCTTGTTTTTCTGATAATAGTGCCATCTGTGTAGGTTGATCTAATCTTGTGATAATAAAGTTTTGAGTTGTTCCAATGAATCTAACCATGGAACTATAATCTCGATCCCAGAATTCAGAAGCTGGGCAATAACCAGTAATCCCTCCAGGTAAAGCGATAATTAGTGTTTCTTCCTCAACCATTTGAGTTTGTCCATTACCTCTTATTACTGGAATCTTCATGAAAGATGAACTTCGAACCACACCTTGAACGATTTCTCCTATTCTAGCCTTTCTCGCTAAATCCTCTAATTCCTCTTGGTCATTCCATGATTTCATGTATAAACCACACCTTCCGTATTGTATATTTACGACTCTTAAAAACCATTTTTGTCGAATCTACAAAAAAAGAACACCGCCTAAAAGACAGCTCCAGATAGAGCCGAACTTTAGGGGTGTTCCCTATTAGATATTAAAATTAGATTCGTGTTCAATAGCTACATTTTACAAATCCATTCAGCTATGTGCAAGTGTTTTCTCATATTTTATATGTAATTGAAAGCTTACATCTCTTCAAAAATAGTATCAATCAGGCCTTTTTGTTGCTCAGGAGACATATCACTTTGTTTATATGGACTTTCTTTTGATTCTGATTCTTTTTGTTTTTCTACTACTCCTATATCGATAAGTTCATCATTTTGATTAGAATTTTCTACTTTTGAAATGGGTGTTTTTAAAGCAGTCTGCCAATCTTCGAGATCTCTTTCTTTTTCAGGAGATACCACGTTGTCATTTTTAGTTATTGTTATGACCGGTTGTGGTTCTGCAGCTGTATAAATGACAGGATCACGTGGATGCGGTTCTGCTTTAAAAGTTATAGCACGTTCCAAAGATTGTTCAATGGCGAATGTATTATTTTGTTCAACTATATAATCTTCTACTTGTAAAACCTCAGTTTCTTCTATGCTTTTAATCTGGCTCTCTTTATTTTCTGTACTCTGAACCTCTTTACCTTTTTCTAAGAATAAGCGCCGCTGCTCTATCCAAACATCTAAACTATCAGGATTTACTTTGTGTTTTGATTCTAAGAACTCTTCTTTAGGTACAAAGTTGGCATTAATTTGAACTACAGGCATCGGTTTATTATTTACAACAACTTTTACAGCACATTGGAATGCTTCCTGGTCTATAATATCGCCTGTGCTCATTGCTTGCTCTTTAGTTTTCGAATAGGAAGAACCTGAGCGGGATACAGGATTTTCTTGAAGCGGAGAAACAGACATTTCAGATTGTCCTTCTGAATATACATATTTCTCACCAAACATTTCAGAGAAATATTTAGCGTCATAGCTAGGTACATCCCCATATACCATACGATTCCGCATTGTACCGATAATGGTAGTCATGTAATATTCCCCAAATTGTTCAGCTAATTGTGCAATGGTTTGATATAACAAGGTAATAATTACTTTGTACTTCCTAGATTGAGCTGGGAACCCTTTAAAAGCATTGTATAAATAGTCCGGTGCTTCATCAACCAGGATATGATGAAAAGATGAAACCATAGGTGGTCTACGAAAACTTGCATTTTGAAGATTCATTAAAACTATTTTCCCTAGAACTCGATGTAGATTTCCTAACTCACCCTTTGCAGTATTGACCAAAAGGACTCCCCCCACAGACATGTGAAGATCGAAGTCAAAATCACTTTTACCAAATAGTACTCGACGAAGCAGAATGTTAGCTCCAATATCGTTTAAGATATTTCGTAATCCTCGTACATGTTCTTCTATCGCATCGTAATATAAAATTTCACCATCAGCATTTCTTTCCGCGATTCCCTGTCTATTTTGTTTTGGTAGTAGATTTTGTGTAAACCAATCATCTATACCCTTAACAATGTTCCAATAGTTCCGCTCATCTCTATTCTCATAAACATTGATATCTTTAGGGATTCTTTTTCGTAGTTTCTTGTGCATTTCATGTACAATCTGTGGATTGTCGTACATTTTTAATAGATCATCTAATTCTACGTCTTTTTCTTCATCATGCAATTTTAATAGATAGATATAATGCTTGAGATGGTTTCTTTGCGCTTGTTCAAAAAAGAAATTCCCTCCATCTTTGGAATCGTTCAAACCAGCAATAACTAAGGCAAAGACTTCAGCAACTTTATCGACGGGGCCGCGCATAGCATTGATGGATGGAGAATCCGGGTCGAGTGGATTAATGTACGTAATCGCCTCATCGGGAATTCCATGTGCCTTAACTAGTTGAAAGGTTTTCATACAGAGGTCATTTGAAGGTTCAATTACTGAAATACCGCTCATATATCTTCCTTCAACCTCTTCGGTATGAAAATCCTCTCTTTGGTAAATTGAAGGATAATCATTTATGAAACTCGTCACATGATCTAAATCCATTTTTAGTGTAGGCAAACCAAGCGCGGCCGTTTTCCCTGTTCCTATCGAACCTACTATACTAGTATTCAGTGTGCGGTCTCTTCCTGGTATAGTTACCATTTCTTTTGTTTTTGAATTAAGTCCCAATTCTAGGTCTGGCCACATTTCTTTGTTTTCAAGTTTTGAAAGTTTTTGTTGCCATTTTCCTGCCCATTGGAATTCAAAAAAAGCTTTATTTAACTCTTGATCATGTTGAATATATTTGCCTAATAAGAAAAGTGCAATAAAGCCCAATAAAATGATTGGTAATGTTAGCACCATTAAGAAAAATCCATTCGTCTGTTCAAATACGATTGATTCAAAAAATCCGCTTGTTTCGATTACATTGTTCAGTCGTTCTTCAAAAAATGGAATTATACGTAACCTTGCTTGTCCCATTCCGTAGGCAGCTAGGCTCCCAATAATACTAAATAAAGTTACATAAAAAGTAATAACTCGCATGGCCTTCTTTTGATAGAACTTGATTCGTGTACTCATTAGCCAACTTATGACATTAATAATGGCTAATAGAATACAAATAATGAGTGAGGGGGTCAGATTGCTACCGAATAAAAAAGAAGCATATGTTACATTCTCCCCTCTTATTTGGGTGGCAATCATTGATGTCACTTTAGACCACGAATAGAACATACTATATAAGGTCACCAAAAATAAAAAAGTAACGATATAGAGCGGCAATCGGTGCTTCCAAGCTGAGCTTTTATTCAAATTGACTCAACTCCTTTTTAAAGGGTGATTTGACTCGTAACATCTTTTGTATCGGTTGTTTTCTTTTCAAAACCTCTTTGTCACTGATCCATACATTCGTCCAATCCGCTCCATAAATATCTGCTTCTGCTTGTTCATACTCTGAATAGATAACGATTATACGGTCTATTTTTTCTCCATACCTCGACTGACCGGTTGTTCGTATATGATGCGATCTTAGACGTTGATATGTAGATACCGCTCCTTCTTCTCCAAATATAAAAGCAACATCATAGTAATGTTCAAAATGATCTAATCTGTAAATGAACTCAGCTTCTAATAATTCAGTTCTCGAGATTCCATAAACCATTTCAGGATTTAATTCTTGAAGACTCAAAAAATATTTACTAGATTTTAATTCCTCTAGCCATCCAATAGTATTCCACTTTCTGATTGATTGAGGGAGCGGATTTTGATTGGATAATAACTGATATATCAATTTGGGGGTTCTTTCTGCAGAAAGCACATAAATAGATAAATTCCTTGGCCATTCTTGTACAGGTAACATTGATTCTTTTAAAGCAGCAACTCTCCTTGACCGATCTTTGTTATCCACTACAAGTTGTACACTTGCATCCATTACAGAAAAAATGATCACAACCTCTTCCTCGGGCTTATCCTCGGCATAATCGATATAGCGGTCAATTTTAGAATTAATCACTTGATGTGATTGAACACCAGAATCAAACTCTAAAAAAAGGACTCGTTTCCCTCTTCTAAAAAACCAATCAGGGACAATGGGAAGAATCCCCCCTCCATGTTCTGCATTTATCAAAAGCCTCTCATCATAAACTCCCCTACCATGTTCTACATCAGGAAGATTATTTTCCTCAATACGTAGTTTAGATTGGAAAGCCAAAATCGAGAGTGCTCCATTATGGTTTTTCGGAATAGTCAAAAGGGATAGGCGCCGCTCAAGGTCCATATACTCTTCCTCAGGTAGGAGTTCTGCTTCTACCAGCGCTAATATACCCTGTGTGCCTATTTTGTAATAATACCTATACGGAACAGAGTGTGTGTAACTTACATTCTGTTGCAAACGAATTAAGACTCCATATTCAACAAACTTTCTAATTCTGTTTGTAACCGTATTAGGATGTTGTTTCTTTTGTAGAAAATGCTGCAAGTAGTTGTGAATTGATTGAGCGTGAACAACACCATGTATAGCAATTTCATAAAGCAAAGATATTTCCCTATTTGAAAGTTCTAATCTTTTGTGGGGGGTTTTCCCATCTAGCACCACACATTTTTTACTGTTCAAATTCCTTCTCCTTTCCATAAAAAAAAACACCCTATCCAAATTCAGCATACAATCCTTGTGTACGCTGTGTGTGGACAGGGTGTTCCTGTTTGTTTGATATAAATTTCAAAAATGAGTATACCATTAAAACCAAAGTGCTGCCATGAAATTTAGAAATCCCCTTCTTATAAAGAGTGAGAATTTGAAGAAAAAAGATGTACTAAAACAGTGAAAATAATTTCCTATAATTGTAATATTTTTTGAGAAAATAGGACATCTTACCTTAGGGGTAGTTGGGCTTCTAAACACCCTAAAAAACCTTATGTACCATGTGTTAAACTTGCCTTGACACCAAATGAACCCCACCAAATGCACTTTATCCGCAGAAAGTACATTTGGTGGTACCTTAATTTTCTAGTCAAAAATACACCAAAATCCTTAGATACAAAAATAGATATTTAGAAAGTGATTTAAGCCTGTATTTTAATTAAAATAATGAATCAATTATAAACGGGATTGTTAACGTCAGAAAAACAGAAGCTAATAATTATTAATAATTTACTTTGAGATGTTCACTAATCAACTCCATTAAAATGTCAGAATCAATCCCCTTTCTAATCAACTTCTTTGCAATTACCCCTAAGTATTTTTACCAGATTCGTAACCCATTCAATTGCTAATTCTCCCATCTCTGATACTGAAACGACCTATTAGTTTTAAATCGCTGTAATGACTTAGACTGTCAAAATTTCTTATTCAACGTGATTTTTATATGTAAACAGTTCTAATCCTTCAAATGTAATTAAATGGATTGCTCTGGTCTTATTTAGTTAGCTTTATTGACAAAAATTATGTAGACCAATATTTAAGTTAAATAACCCTTAAATTACCGACTTATCGGGCAGTAGTCCCCCACCTAAAAAACAAGTAAGTTGGTGACAACTGCCCGTAAAGATCCGGTTACTCTGATTGACTTTAATTATTCAATAATTGGTTGAAATAATACTCAATAATTTCAACTAATTTAGAATAAACTCAATATAGATACTACATTAAGATACTTCATATATTTTGAATGATAAAAATCAAAATAATTGCTTATATGTAAGGTTTATATATAGTAACTATATTTAGTAACTATATGAATAATTATAATCTTTTAAGATGTTAAATTAGCTAAATAATTTGTAATTAATCAGTAATATTCTTAATTTCCCCCTTCTAATAGAGTTTTCATAATAAAACTACACATAAAACACCTTAAAACAAACTATATAGTTACTATATATAGATACTATAAATATAGCTGTTATTACAACGTTTGTTTAATTTTTGTGAAGAAAAATATAACTTTTTAATTGTAATAGTATCTCAATTAAGATACTATTATCCTAATAAAGAAAATGAAGGGCGGGTCGATATGGACAAAGAGATGAATCAAAAATACAGCAATGTGAGTTTCCCGTCGGATATCGAAGAAATGTTTATCGATATTATTAACAAAGATTTAGTAAGTAAAAAAGTTTTAAATTACATAACTCGGATTAGACGAGAACAAAAAAAGGCAGTTACTATCATTGATATAGCCGAGAATCTTAAAATTGAAAGAAGAGTTGGGATTAAAAATGGAAAAACAATGCAATATGAAAAGCGATTTGCGGCGATTGATCGTAAAACCGTTGAACGTTCTGTTGATAAATTATCCGGTATGTCCCTCATCTCTTATGAATTGATGAAACCATATAAATTACTATCTCCTACACTTCGAGGAGCACAAATAGTACAAAAACTTCAATCCCGAAAGGAAGTAGAAAACAATGGCTAAATCATTTATTAAAAACAAACCAGCTATTAATATGACAATCGTAGGATTTGGTAATGCAGGATCACGCATGGCAGATGAATTTGCTGCGTTTAGTTCTCCAGATGGTAGCATGTTATATAACTGCTTGGCTTTAAACTCCAATGATGGCGATTTACAAGCACTTAAAAACATCCCGGAATCTAGTAGAGTTTCTCTTAATCTTGGTGGTTTAGGTAAAAATCCTCTAAAAGCAATTGAAATTTTGAAAGAAAACGAGGATGCAAATGAAAAACTCAAATCCTTTATTCATGATAAAGTACGGCCAACAGATGATTTAGTTCTCTTCTTTGCAGGGCTCGGTGGTGGAACTGGTACAGCAACTATTGTTAAAGCAATAACTGAATTTTATGAGTACAACAATAAGCCATTAATCAAAGAAGAGCTTATGAAAATCCAACAAAGTGTAGGTCAAGATGACTTTCTTAATAACAGGCAGAAATATATTAAGCAGGCTTTTAAGGCTGCGGAGTCAAGATTCACAAAAATTGGTGTAATTGTAACGCTACCTCTTAGAACAGACGGCCCTGATGTTCTATATCAAGTTAATGAATTTTCACAAGAAATATGGAAAACGGCTAAAGATGCTTCAAAAGGAATTGCCTTTGTAATTTTTGGGGATAATCAAGTGTTCAAAGATGAATTCGATAAAATGCCCGCTAATGAACGGGGAAAAATTGATAATTATCGCGATTACGGAAACAAACAAATTTCAGAAATTTTCCATGAGTTAAACACTGCTACTACTGGTGGTGGAACATCGGTACTTCTGGATTCTCAGGATTTTAGAAGAGCAATCATGGAACAAAGAGGAAGTTTGGTGCTATCTAAAGTAGAGGCTCCTATGGATCAATCAACCAATGCTGACGATATTACCAATCTATTTAAAAAATCATTTAAAAACAGCAATCTTCATCAACCTATTGATGTAACAGAAAAATTAGAAGATGGTTCCATTGTTGCTAAAAAAGTACATCATGTAGGGCTACTCGCTATATTGGATGAAAAGAAAGATTTAGGAAATGGTGGGTTCTTGGAAGACGCTCAAACACATGTACATGAAATACTACCAGTTAACGGGACAGTTTTTAGTGGTTTCCTTAAAGAAAAAAATGATTTTAAAGCTTCAATTTATACCTTTTACAAGGTAGATGGACTTCCAGCCAGATTGGAACAAGGTTTAGTGAATGAATATAATGAATTCATGGAGAAGAACAAAAAACGAGTTTATAAAGATACAACTCTTCAAAGTATTCAACGTGACGACGATGATGATTTTGATCTTGATTTAGACTTGGCAGATTTCGGCATGGCACCCTCTACATCTGATAAGAACAACTCAAAAAAAGAGTTAGAAACAGTCCCTTCATTAGACGACTTGCTAGATAACATTAACTTTTCTGATGAGGACTAATTAACTCAATGAAAAATGAATCATTATCTTTACCGCCTACGGGCGGTTTTTTTTGTTGGTTTATACGAATCTATTCTTTTTTGATTAATACTTACTCTCATTTATTTAATTGCCCAATAATTATTAATAAATCCAACTCAATCAAAGTCAATAACTCAATAAACCTACGAATATCAATGTTTTTCTTCTAGGTTCAGCTGTAATTGTTTTTTGTATCGAATGGTTATTAATAATTGAATAGCACATCGCGGAATCATCCAAAACTCAATAATTATTGAGTTATTGAATAATTGGGTTTTCAATCAAACTCAATAACTCAATAAACCCATGAACATCAATGTTTTTTCTATGTTGAGCTGTAATTAATTTCTGCATTCGGAGGGTTACTAATTATTGAATAACCAATTATTGAATCGTCTAATTCATAATAATTATTGATAATTGAATAATTGGATTTTCAATCAAACTCAATAAGGCCAATAATGATTGCTATTAAAGGGTTTTGGAACTAATAGATAAATAAAGATCGTTCAATAATTCAAAATCCAATTATTAGACTTGGTTCAACTCAATAATTGAATAATCAATTGATTATAATAAATTATTCTTTATTTGAAATTCAATTAACTCAATTTTTCTCAATAAATAAGTCAATCAAACTCAATAAAGCTCAATATATTCGGTTTTCCTGCTTGATTGTTAATTATTGTTCCTATAAAATGATATTAAACAATCTTGTCTTCACAAGATAATGCAAGGAGGTTAGATCCTTGGAAGCAGCACAAAAAATAGAACACTACAAAGAAATATTCAGTGATGATCCGTTATATATACATATCAAACAATTAGATTTATTTGACGAATTGTTTTCGCCAGGTATATTTTTTGATGGAGTTCTATTTGAAATCACTTATCAAACGAAGCAAGCAGCTGAATTACTACAGGTTAAAAAAAATCAAAGACTACTTAACTTTTTAAATAGAGATGATTTTTATCAATATATATTAATACATCGGCAAGGAAATACAGGATACTATATATACGATTACAAAACTTTATTTCAGTTTAAAATGATTTTATTATTAACAGACCATGGTTATACGCCATCAGCGATTGCTGCAATAATTGGTATCAAGCCAAATTATAGAGAACGTGATGAACCATTTAGAAGAAAACTTAATAATAGTCATGAAATTAATGAAAGTAACCAAATGCATCTGGAAACCATTATCGAAGATAAGATAGATGAAAAGCTTTCTGGTATATTTAAAGCCATATCCGAAAAGTACACAGAGAACTTAGATTTTCAGAGATTAAGATATGATTATTCACTTAAATTAAATCAATTAATGTATGAGAAACAACAAATTCAAAAAGAGATTGATGTCTGGGAAGTTACTAGTCGTCATGTAGTAGATCAGATTGCAGATACAGAAATGAATATTACGATTTTCAAGGCTTTAATGTCTACTCCTGATAATGAGGAGAAGTCGTTATCTTTTTGGGAAAAACTTCTTGGTAAAAAAGATAATAGTCCTAACAAGAACGATCCAGGAGTTAAGATAGATTTAACTTCAAAAATTAATCAACTAGAAACTAAACATCAAAATCTAATACTTGAGAAAAATCAATTAGATTTAAATAAGCCAGAGCTTATAGGACGAATTAAGCAAGTTGACCAAGCTATAGAGGAATTAAGAGAGCCAAAGGAAGAAAACATAAGACAAGCTTTGAATCTGAGGGGAGAGGGGATTAATAATGATTTTGAAATTAAAACATAAACATATATCTTTAATTGGTTGGGGAATTATTGGAGTAGCTGCTATTAATACATTAATTTTTCTAGGATTAAAAATTACTAATTTATGACCAATAGAGAGTAAAGATAGTTGGAAAAAATTAAGTTTCCCAACTATCTTTTTTATTTTGTGACAAAGTGACAAATTTGGATGTTTTACTTGAATGACCGACAGCTTTTTATTTTAAATCTGTTTATAGGTGTGCAGTCAGGAAAATGCGGATTTACAACGTTAAGATTTTTGGTACAAGTTTTTGAGACGCATGAAAGTTATTTTTAAAGGTCAATTATCGTGGCTAAATCACAGTCAATGTACGATCCGAAAAGACACCTTCTTCAACTATTAACTTAGTAAATGAAACCTATGAAGTACTTAGTCATATGAAAAAGGATTGGACGTTTAGATGCCAGTGTAAAAGGCATTGAACAGGCAGGAAGAGGCATGCAGCGAGAACAAAATCGTCAAAAACAAAAAGTAAATAGCAAAAATAAAAAGAAATACAAGAATAGATCAATCGGATTTGGAGGGCGTTAAATGAAGATCAAGGAATTAATAGGAATCTTAAGAGAATGTGATCCAGAAGCTGAAATAAAGGTACTCTTTCCCCTTCCTAATCGTCCCTTAGGTGGTATCTTAGAGCCAATTTTTGACGTAACGCCAAGTATTGATCAAGACTTAAATAAGACTAACTATGTTATCGATACTGGCATTGGAGTAGAAGAACGTTATAAAACTTTTCAACAGAAGCCATGATGTTTTTCCCAAACCAAAGTTCAAGGGAGGTCTATTTTCTCTTGCAATCAGCCGTCCTAACAAAGTAACACCGGTTGTTTCTTTGTTAAGTCTTCGATTTTCTATGACGTTCGCAATGGCTACACATTCTTTTCTTTCGTAATTTTTCCTCCAATATCGTACATTCAACGTATGATATCTCTATTTTAATAATAAGATCCAGTAATATCAGTGATTTCAATGTACGAAAATATCTAAAATCATACATTCGAACAGACCCCTTCTTCAACTAAAAGTGCAGTTTAGTTCAACAAATGCTAGAGAAAAAAGCTATAATATATCTGATTAAGGTGGTGTTCCTTTGAAAGAAACAAACAATAGACACATATGGATAGAAGCTGAAGAATGGGCTGAAGGTGAATGGAATGTTGAAGATGACAACCTTGATGTCATCGTAACTTTCTCTGACCGTTCTAAATGGATTGCGAGTTTTTTCACCTACACAAACATACAGACATTGAGAGAGAAGAATGCAAAGACAGGCGAATGTATGAAAGGTGCATATCTTTGGTCAAGCGATATGGTTCTAATAGATATTGCAAGTAGAGAACGAATTTATGAAGTTATTGACTACCTTATCGAAAATGATGAGTTTGAGTCTGTTTTTACTCGGTACCCAGATGTAGATGTTGTAGATGACTATTTGTATCCAGAGGGTTTCTTTAAAATGAGTAATGAATAAACATCTTTATTGAACTTACGAGGTACTTTAGTGAAAGAAGAATTTGCATAAAACACCCCTTTTTTATGCAGCTATCAGGCTTCTTCAGAAGCCGAAAATGTTGATTCATCAACCATGTATAAAATCATGTATAAACGATAAAAATGAACCATTCGGAACCCCTTGAGCACCAAGGGGTTTTATATTTGTGAACTTCCTGAAATTGACTTTATGTTAACTAAGGATGTATAGAGTATACAGCTCTTATTTATGGGGTAGCGTCAGGAAAATGCAGATTTACAACGCTAAGGAAATTTCCACCCATAAAAAAAGCCAATTTCCAGTCTCAAGGAATCGACTTTTTTATTTATTCTTCCTCAACTAAAGCACTTGTTAGTTAAATAAGGATTTTCTGTTAATTTCATTTATAATGGGTTCATCGAAGAATTAACATCGTTTATAACACACTTTCTTTAGTTATTATTGTCGAAAAGATCTTATGTGAATAAATAACGTTTATTAGTACAATAGTTTTTAAGGAGGAGTGGTAAGATGGCACCAAAAAAGGTAATCGGGTTACTATTATTTATTTTTTTAATATTCATTAATTCTCCTGCCCACGCTGATGTTTATGTTGAAGGATACACCAGAAGCGATGGAACTAAAGTAAAACCACATTACCGAAGTGATCCCGATGGAAATTTTAGTAACAACTGGTCAACTAAGGGTAACGTAAATCCCTATACAGGTGAGATAGGTACTAAAACATCCCCAGACTACTATGGTGGAAACGGTTTTGGTATTGATGGGTCCACTCAGGTTCCACAAATAAATATGCCTGATATAAACAAATTGGGAGAATTACAACAAGCAAGAGAAAAAGAACTTGAGGATTCAATAATTAAACAAGAAGAAGAATTTAATAGAATGAGTGAAGAAGCAAAGAAGAATATTGAAGAATTTAAAAAGAGTAACGAAGAAGCTGTAAAGAATATCGATAAAGTTGAGAAGAGTAGCGAAGAAGCTAAAAAACAGGTTGAAGATGCTTTAAGAGAGTTAGAAGAAATCGGAAACAACTATACACCTCCTACGGTTAAATACGAAAGTCCTTTAGAGAATGAACAAACGAACACCGAAATAGTTGTTCAAACAGATACTAAGGAAGATAATTTAAACACCTTAAATATTGAGTCAGACCCGTTTGATTCAGAGTCTGAGGAATCAAGTTCATCTTGGTGGAAAAAGGTCATCGATTTTATAAAAGATGTGTTTTAAGAAAGTAAGTAGAAATATATTTTTTGGAATCAAAATTGGATGGTGGTACTAACATTAAAAAGAGTACAGCCAATATTTCGGAAACTTTATATGTTAAGCAAATATTTCATCAAAAAAAGCCAATTTCCAGTCTCTTAAGGAATCGACTTTTTAAGTTAGCTTATTAAGCTCCCTCAGTAAGATTGAAAATAGCAACAGTATTGTAGGAGATTTTAGTGTGAAAAAAGTGAAATAGATACACCTAATTTTAGATTAATTCAAGTTTGAAACGCTCATTAATTTTAGGTGAGCGTTTTTTGTAGTATATGAAGGTAGTCCGAGCGTATTTATACATAGTAATTTGTTCTTGAATAATAAAGTCATTTAAAAGTGATTAACTATTTGTTTTGATACAATGCCTTAGATGCTGGACTGTTTTATTATAAAAAATCCCTTCTGTAAATATAAACAAATGGGTTTGTCCTCATTTTTAAAAGAATAATCACTAAGGTGTATATGCATAATAAAAAAGCAAAACGATCACTATTAATATGAAAGTTTTAGCCCAATAATTGATCGATTATTGACTTTATTGAGTTATATTGAAAACCCAATTGCTATTTTAATTGAGTTTTATTGAGTTCAATTGGGCTGCATGCATATCGAGGAAAATTAAGTTTTATTGAATTTTAAATAATTATTGAATTGAATCTAGGTGTCTTTGATAAGCCATATTAATTTCTCTAGAAGCAACTAAGATTTTAAATACTATTTGTGGATTGTGATACAATTCAATCAAAAGGAGGGAAGTATTATATGCCATACGGATATGAAAAACATCGATTATCAAAAGGTTTAAGCCCTGTAACTGTAGAATCAGAAGTTAGTACAATAAATCACTTTTTAGCCTTTGTGGATTTTCTTCAAAAAAAATCTGTAGAGGTGCATGATATTCTCCCTGGTGATGTTGAAAGTTACATTTTACAAGAACGGGAAAACGGTCTTAAAGATAGTACCTTGAACAGAAAAATTCGGTATATACGAGAGTTCTTTAATTTTCTATGGGATATAGATAAAATACCTGTGGACTTCATGCCTAAGTTTAAATTGAAAGAGAAATTGACCAAGTATACTAGAGCAGACATAACAATCGATTACGAATTTCTTCTATCAAAAAAGAATCACATTCTCACTTCAGACGAATTTCTCCTTTACTCAAAAATGTTGTACATATTTGTTTTAAATGGAGTTCGAATAAAAGATATTCTGCATATTCGATTAGAGTGGATCTTAGATAAAGGAGATGCTATTGAAATTCATATCCCTAAAGATAATGGTTATAACCAAATAGTTATTGCTCAAGGTGAGGAAGTACCTGTGATATTAGCTGGTATAGAACGTTCTGTATTCAGAGGGTCTTCTTACTTATTGACCTCCAAGAAGAATGATAAGTATATACCATTACAATTAGGTTCTTTAAAAGATTACAAACAGCAGATCGCTGACGTTATTGGATATCCTTTTCGTTCAGAAGATATAAGATTTTCGTTTGTTCATTATCTCCATCATAAAGAGAAGAAATCAGTAGATGAGATACAAGAAATATTAGGTATAAGTATTGAAAGAGCTGGGGTATTACTAAAAGAATCACTTGAACGCGTAAAAATTCTAGATTATAATGAAAGAGCTATTTCAAAGACTAAACATTAAAATTTATAAATAAAATGGGAGCACCCCACATAAACAAGGATTATCTTGTTTATTGTGAGGTGCTTTTTTATTTGGGGAAGGGAGAAATAATAGTAAATGAGACATAATGTCAGTGCTTTAGAAGATCTAATTATAGCTGCTCTAATAGCTAAACCTTATTTAGTTACAAATAAGGAGGGGAGATCTTTATGTTTTAAATTAGAAGAGCGAAAAATCCCGATATTAAATAATTATATCCAGCATTTTCATTTAACAAATTATATAACGATTAATAAACCCTTATTAACTGGCATTATACATCCATCAATTATGTTAGAAAGAATTTTAAGAGACTGGACACTAGAAGGTTATGTCCAAACCATAAACCCTCAAAAAACAAGTCTTAACATGTTTTTAATCTGGGTAGCTTTATTCGGGCAGAAAACGGAAAAATCTGTGATTGTTTCAACTGATTTAGGAATTGAACAACAGAGAACATTAGCGCTACTATTTTATAATCATTTTCACTCAAATATCATTTGTGCTGGGAGTTATATGCAAATAAAGCCTTTTAGTCCACTCTTTCTAAGAGCTTTACAATCTAACAGACCTATTGAAGAGTGTATGGAACTTACTTTTTTATTACCGAAAAAAGAAAAAAATATAATTAAACAACAAATTAGTGAGTGGGAAGAGGAGCGCTCAACATATGCCTATTGAACTAATGATTAGAAAAGCTGCACCTTCTGTTTTAGCGTTAATTTTACTAACTGGATGTAGTTCCTCTGTATTTGAAGCAAAGATTAAAGAAACAGAAATCAAAAATCAAAAAGTAATTGAAGAAAAGAGCCACAATCAAGTGGAAACTCCTTCAAATAATGAGTCTATTTCTGATAAACAAAAGGAAGTACTTGAAAAATTAGATGAAAATACTAAAGAAGATGCTTTATTTAAGAATGATTTAGATTTACGCAGAGAATTAAATATTAAAGTGCCCGAACATAAAGAAGGATACAAAGACCCAAATGAATTTTCCCAATACATTAGCTATTTATTCTTTGCATACCATTCTGGGAAAATGTCTGCTGAAGAATTCACAAATCTAATTATTCCTCAATCTCATGAGAATTTTATAAACATGCTACCTCGTGAGAAGGGTAACCAAATAGAGTCATTTTCAGTACTACAAGCTCAATTCAAAAAAGTAATTGCCGCTCCTATAAAAAACTATTCTTTAACAGAGTTAGAGAAACAGGATAGGTTTCAAGAAGCCAGTTTCTATAGAAAATACGAACTGGAGAATGGTGAATTTATTTACTATATAACAGTCATTAAAGAGAAGAACGGTATCTGGAAATTATATGATGATAGTCCTGCACCACCATATGTGACAAACAAATAATCTTAGAGAGGAGATTTTATTATGGCAAATTTAGATACTATTTATAGTCATGTATTATCGCATTTAAAAAATGAATTTGAATCAAATGAGGACTTTCGTAAGGAGATTGATAACTTCATATTCTTTTATGGATATAAGTTTATGAGCCAGTGTAAAACTGAGTCACAAGAAAAATTAGTTCAAGAATCAGTCAATGATCTTATAAAAAGCCAATACTTCCAAGGTTATTACATCATGACTACTTTACTTAATGACTCCGATCAGAAATTCCCTGAAACTGTATGGTCAACACCAAAAGGAATGCTACGGAACGAAATCCCACTTTTCATTGAAACAGTCTTTGAAGGTTCTGATGAATGGTATAAAACGGAGTTATCTCACAATATAACCATGAACCTTATACAAAGCATGGATGGACTTTATGATCTTATCAAGCAAACTAGGAAAGATGTAGCCCTCTATGGCGCATATAAAGCTTTTATACAAGATAAGCGTTATAAGGGAAACCAAGCTGAAACGAGCAGGCAAATGAATCTGGGTAATCCATTCGATATATTTTTTTTAAATCCTCAAATTTATATGCAAGCTAAATTTTTTACAGAAGAACAGGAGATTTGGGATCTATACACCTGGACAGCCTTTAATAACTCAAAATGGGTAGGGACTATTCGTTTCTCTTCCTTTTCAAACGAGAATAATACTCCTTTTTACATATTAGAAGTTTCATTGTCCAATTTTATCTCCCATAGTGAAAAAATAGAAATCGTTAATAATTTGTTGAATTCTTTATCTGACACTATAAAGGCATCGTTGCAAACAAGACTTTATCATGTTGAAAATATGGAAGTTTTGGTTCCTAATAGTGATGAACGATGATAGTAACTTAAAAAGGAATATATGTAGTTTGAAGCAGCTGAATCCAAATAATAAAGTTATTTAATTTTTATTTTGAAATTCTGCATTATTACGTTGGTATTATCTATCATATTGAAAATAAAGTTCTTTAAAAGTGAGGAGATATAATCCAATGATTCAATTAAATAATTATAAATATGAACCTACAATTCATATTGGAAAACCTAAATGTGAAAAAGTTTTAGAATACCGATTCGAGTATCATGGTGATGATTATCTTGTTGAGGTTGAATTAGACTATCAAAACGTACCATTAATTTACCTTTTTGAATTAGATGATAATACCGTTAAATATGTAGGGGATAGTGGTAAAAATCTATATTTAGTTTTCGATAAAATGGCGATAACAGAAAATGAATTAATCGAACATTGTAATGAATGGTTAATCGGAATTGTTGATATTGCCCTTGAAAGTGGAACGACATATTAGAATCCCGACTTTAAAACCTTATTAAATAAGGAAACTATATATAATGTCACACATTAAATAAAGGCACAAGCATATCAATGCTTTGTGCCTTTATTTAATTTTACATAGTAGGTGGAGGGTTTTTTTCAATGAGGGAACCTAATAATACTAATAAACCAGGAGGTATAGTTATGAGTAACGAATATGAAGATTATCAATGCAAACACGAATTAATAGGTTACAACTTTGATGATCGAATCTGTATGTATTGCGGACAAATAATAGAAGATGAAAAGGCGGATGACGGTAAGCTTCCTTAATATACATACTTAATTGGATTATCGCTAGATGAACCCTCCCCAACCTTTTTTATTTAAAGTCACGAAAAGACTTTAAAACCTTATTGAATAAGGAAACTATATATAATGTCACACATTAAATAAAGGCACAAGCAAATCAATGCTTTGTGCCTAATTTCTTTATTTAATTTTACATTAGTATGGGAGGCTATTTTTATTTTATGATTGTTTAGCTTCGACCGCTCTAACATGCATTTGCTTAGCATGAAAAAAGACAATATGAGAACTAATCGTATGATGATCTTCAACAATTTGTGTCATTATATTTGCTATAATCAGCGCGGCAAATTTATTCACTATAAGACGCTGAGGTTCTGAAGCTGAGATTTGCGTACAGGATAATTCACTTGGACGCAATTCATCTTGATCCTCCAATACATCTGGAAACATTTCACCAATTGGCCCTTGTTTAAATAGATTCAACTTAACACCTGTTACTACTTGTCCACGCCAGCCACTTTCGTTAAACTCTTGTTTTTCCTCTTCTGTCCATTGTTCTTTGGGTCTGTTCATCCAATCCGGGGGAAGGGTAACATTTTCATTCCCAGCATCGATATATATACACGTTTTCATTTGAGAAAATAATTCATGTATGATTTGACGGGAAAAATTATTATCTACACAACCGATGATGATAGGTAAAAACAGAACGTTTTGATTCGGGACTCTTATGGACATATAATCAGTCGAGAATAGCTTTCTTAACTGTTCAGGTGTTTCTATATAGGAATCACTATAGGAACCAATATCAATGCCGTAAGCAGCGGAATAACGGCTTGCTAAGACATCCGCTTTCTTTAATCCCACTTCCTCGGGAAGAAAGAGCTGATTCCCTAAATTTTTCTCCTCAATTACGTCAGGATCTGCAATTACATAAGCCGCTTTCTGTTTAGAAGTTCCTAAAAGCTGTGCAATGTGTTGAACTACATAGGCTCCCGTCCCACCTGTTCCTATTTGAACAATAAAAGGGAAGACAGCGTTATAATCAAACCATTGGTCTTTAGCACTTTTTAAGATTGATATACTCATTTTGCAACCACCTTTACTTTTTTATCCTCAAAAGAGGGGAGGTGCATAAATGGGTCTTCAAATACATCTAAAGGAGAAAGCTCTATATGGCCATATTCCTCTGATATAAAGGCTCGTACTGTTATGTCAGGTAGTAATTTATTTGTGAATCCTACAATCGCATACAGCCTCTTTTGAACGCGTTCTGAGAGGTTGTCTTGCAATGAGGGTCTAGGTGCCATTTGATGATGGGAATGAATCTCCATGACTTTAATGGCATCTTCTACTCGAGTTCCAATGTTAATAGCAGACTCTGTGACTTCAGTAAAATACTCATGAATATCTTGTCCAGGTACATCCAAAAAGAACGAACCATTTTGAAAATATATATCAGCATGTATTTCTAGTTTTTGTTCTCCATAAAATTTAGCAAGTGCAATGAAGTCTCTAAGAATATGAAAAGGAATTTTAGAAATAAAACGAGAAACGCTATCCGAAGATAACGTCTCACTACAATATCCTTTTTTCTTAGCTTTCTGCACGGGTAGTATTATATTTTTATCTTTTAAAAAGATAATCTCAGTATGATTTTTATCTAATTCTGGAAAGTCCTTTTCCATGCGCTTACGCAACATTTCAGGTTCTAACGGCTTGCGCTCTGGATCAGAATCTTTCTTCGTAACAAGTAAGCCTTCTGCAAGCTCTTCTACTGTAAAATAAGCCGTAATTGCTATCGATTCCCCAAAGTGACGAATAATCGTATCTTCATTTGGTTCAAACTTAACCGTCTCAACTTTCGGGGTTTCTTTTTTTGCTTCAGCTTTTTTATTTCCAGCAGCTGCAGCCACTTTTTTCTTTAACTCTGCGGCTCTTACTTCTCTTTCCGCTTGCTCTTTTTTCTTTAGTTCCTCTGCTTCTTTCTGCTTTTTTACCGCATGGTCATCTACAATGTTAAATAGTGAAAAAATATCTGTTTGTACGTTTGTCATAATAAAAATCCTCCTGTATCTTACCACCCAAACCTGGTGTGGATTTATAGATATTCTGTTAGATGTTATATAGGTCTCCAAAAGTCTTATTCATAGGTATTAGCCACTCATCATCAAACTTTTTATCTTCAATCTTTTCAATCAATTGCCGGAATAGAGGAATACCCAGTGTAGTTCTCACTCCATGATCCTCATTAAAAGGAGCAGAAGTGAACCAATGGAAAGCTCTTTCTAATTCCACAAGTGATTGAATTTCAAGACGTTGATTTTGTCCCCAACAGACAATTGCATTTCCTTTTCCCACATTAGGGTAGGGGAACATGTGTAATGGCGTTTCATCTGTAATCGGTTTTTTATTATCCTCAACTGCATAGATCCGCATTTCATCTACACGACTAATATTATTTGCTGTTACCACCAGGAATTGAACAATCATTCTAGGAAAACCTATTCTGTAAAATGAATCCATTTCATCTCCATAGCGGATATCCCACTCTTTTTTGGGAATCTCTAGTGTGATCCGCTGCTTTGTTTTAGGTTCATTTGATGAATAGCGAATCGTACCAAACGGAAGGGGAGGTGTACTTGTTTCTTTCATCCTCATTCCATCAGCATCCAATAAGTTTTCAGGTTCTTGTTTCAACGCCTTTATTAAATTATCAATTGTTATATAATATGGTCCTCTAACTACACCATTTTCACCCACTTGTTTCACGATAACAGGGTATTCGCTGTTAACAGGTACATCAGATATTTCAATTTGACATTTCATTTGATTCACTCTCCACATTATTTAAATGAGCCCCATACTCTATGACAAGACTAAAAATCTCTAACCAATCAACTGGTCCATCTTCCTCGTCATAAAGGATTACAATACCTTTTTCAGTATCAAAAATATCGCAATATCCTCCGTATCCTTCGTATCTATAAGGCTCACGACTGTATGTAGGGATGTCTGCGAAGGTAAAATTACTGAAAAGCTCTTGTTTACGGTCATCTAATAAGACGATAATTGCCGTAGACTCATAGACGTCCGTGTCACAAGCCCAGTATCTCTTCGCTTCCATACTCTCATCATCGTCTCCACCAATATAGTCAAATACCTCAAACTGCTGTATGATGGCTGACATGAAAATATCAAAGGAATCATTGATTCCCATGTCATAATTGACATAAAAATCATGAAACTTACTCATATCAAGTTCATAGTCATAAGCAATTTTCAGCATAATAAGATTACGTAAGGACTCTTTTAATTCGTATACATCATCCATTGTTAGACTCATAATATCCCTCACAAAAAACGATATGGAGAAGCAGGTCGTACTTTAGGTAATTTCTCCAATGTCGAAATTTTATTCCCTAATGCTATGACTCTTGTAAATGGATGATTAGGATCCAAGTACACTTCTCCGTCTAGTTGTTCATCTGTTATTGCGTGCTCAAGTTCATTGTGAGCTTGAGTTATGTCCTCTATATCAAATAAGCTAAAATCAATCTCTGAAACTGAAAGACGGTTTGCTATCACCATATAGGTATAGTTCTCACCAAAGTTATCACTGACTGTTTCTATCTTTTTCTCTTCAATCACTTTATTGAATTTAGTAAAATCAAAACTCATTTTTAACTCTCCCCATTTCAAAACTACCAGATAGATGCTAGTTTAAAGATTTTAAATAGTCCGCTTAGTTGTTTCTTACTGGAAGAATTAGTTGAACAATAGATGATTCTTCCGTATCAGCTGGTCTAATTAAAAACGGCTTCATGGGTCCGGCAAAACTCAATTTGACTTCCTCAGAATCAATGGCTTTCAAGGCATTTTTGACAAATTCCCCTGAAAAAGAAAGCGAAAAATTATCGTTACCTTCTAAATTAGTAAAGGCAATTTCCTTTTTACCTTTACTAGTCCCGTTAGTAGCCGAAAATTCAACGAATAATCCATTGATCGATATTTGTACAACATTTGTCTTTTGCTTAGAAATCTCTGTTAAAAGGTCTAACGCTTCAAAAAACTCCTTTTTATTAACGGTTAATTCCGTTTCAAAGTCGGCTTTTGGAATTAGACGCGAAGTATCTGGGTAGTTACCTTCTAATAGTCTGGTAGACAACATTGTATTACCATTCCCAAATGCAATCTTATTCGGAGTGGCTAATACCATGACATCGTTTGAGAAGTCAAAAGTTTTCACCGCATTATCGAGTGTCTTAGCAGGAACTGTGAGTGTTACATCAATTGGTGCAGCACCCAATTCAATTTGTGCTAATCTATGACTATCGGTAGCGACAAATGTATTCCCATCTTTCCCAAATTGAAAGTTTACACCTGTTAGAATAGGTCTTGTCTCTGATTGAGATACAGCAAAAATAGTTTGATGTACGATATCTAAAAACTCTTTACCGGTAAAAACGATAGGTGTTAAAGTTGGTTCAAATTCGATTTTTGGGAATTCTTCACCATCGAGAACTGGAAACTCTAATTTCGTTTTATCTTGAGAAACGACTACATTGTTTTCAGTTGTCTCAAACGTCATGAGCCCTTTTATCTTCTTGGACACAGCTAATGCTTCTTTTGTAAATACAGCTTTTCCTTCAGATATGACCACAACGCCATCTTCCTCAGAAGATAAGACTCTATGTATCACACTTTCGGTTCCATCACTGGCCGTAAAGACAATACAATCCTGACGTACCTGCACCAACACACCAGATAAAATCGGAATTACACTTCTCGCATTTAACAACTTTTCGATTTTTTTATATACCTCTTGTACTTTTTCTGACACTAATTGAAATTTCATAATAATCTCCTCTCAGTTCATGCTGCCCAACGTGGTACAGGCTTACAGACGGTAATAAAAAACACGATAAGGAGTACAGTATTTCTGTACTCATTTATCGTGTTCAACTCTCATAAATAGGAAAAAAGAAGTCTAAATCTACTTCTGAAGCTTCCTGTTATGTCTATTTAAAAATCTTAACTAGCCTTATGATTTCCTTCTCTGTCACCTTTAATAATATTTATTGCTTCAATGGCCTTTTCTCTAGTTAGATTAAAGAAAAGTGCATAAATATTGTTAAGTGGTTCTTTAACAACAATTTGTGCATAATTCAGCAATTCTTCCTCGTTCAAATCATATTTTTGTGCCTCAACTATATAATCTTTTACTGGAGAAAGAACTTTATACAGATCTCCTAACTGTTCAGGACTTGCTTTTTGGTAAGGCAATGTACAATTAGTCGCCTTTTTCAGCAATCTAGGAATATATTCAAATGGTACATCGAGATAATCTAATATGTTATTCACGTGTAATAGTGCTTGTTCGTGTCTATCAGATTTACCTGCGGTCCCATTAGCTTTACTCTGTTGACTAGGTTTTCCGTTACTAGGGTTACTTTGATTGTTATTATTCTGTCTAGGCGCTTGGTTATTGTCAGGATTACCCGTCATACCACCATTAGTATTGAATACTTCAGGAGCATAGAAATAACCAGTTAATCTTTTCTTAACACCTTTTACTTTAAACTCGCCATTAACATACTGTGGAGTGCCTTTTTTACCGCTCTGTTTACTTTCAAACAATGGTACCCATTGAGAAGGTAAATCATATAAATAACGGCCAATTCCCCATTGAGTCGCTGCTCTTTTAAGAGCATTGGAATGACCACCTTTCACCGATTCGATATCGCTAGCTTCCGCTCCATCTGTACGGGAAATCCACTCATCTCCAATTTTAATGGAAAGTTGGCATTGAAAGGCTTCTTTTCCAGCAACAGTTAATTGAAAAAATTTCGTTTGCCAATTTACTTGTAAAACTTGGTCTAAACGATTCATCACTGCACGACTATCAATATACGGTAACACCAAAACCTTAATTTGACCGTTGTTTTCCGTCGCAGATTGAACCCTCCACTCCATTTCTGAAGATTTGAATGGAGCAGCTAATCTTTCCATAATTTCTCCTGTAGTAAGTTCATGATTACTCATGATTAACACCCTTTCCCAATAGTTTTTTAATACCTTTTCTGTCGAATAACGCAAAAAAAGCCAATGGGCAGATTGGTCAACCTGAACATACAAAAATGTTCAAATACACAATCGAGCCCAAAGGCTTTAAATAGTAGTTATCACCGCAAACTGAAAGTCAGTTGCAAAAAAATCAGAAAAAATATTATGCTTAAAGTATAAACTAAAAATCAAAAAAGCGGAACAAAAAAATCTCCCATAACGGGTTTATGTTGTGATATAGTAATTCTAATGTAAATAATTTCATATACTTAACAGCAAATACTGCTCATATCTTCCTTGGGATAAACCAGGGAAGGTGTGAGCATTTTTATTTTTATCGAGAAAGAAGGGAGAAAAATGAAGATAGCAACGTTAGATGATGTACACGTTCAAACGGATGTTGATCGATTATTTCTTTTAATTCGAAAACTAGGAATGAAACAATATGAATTTGCTAAAGAATTAGGATATAGCCCTATGTATGTTGAAAGTGTTATAAATGGGCGTTCTCCCTTTACAAAATCCTTTCGTAAAAGGATTAACACTTATTTAATGACAAGGGCTAGTGGGGAATATATATGACTAAAATATGTTTAGTTTCCTTAAAAAATCATGAAGATAAATTTACAAAAGAAGTCCTTGATACAATAGCTCGGCGCTATGAATTAGATATGGTTTTTACCCGTGATGAAGAAGATCTTTGTAGTTGGCTAATAAAAAATGACGCTTCTTTAGTTTCATTAATCTTATATAATGGTTCACCAGAAACTTTAACCAGTATCATATTGCCTACTATAAAAAACACATATATCGCTTGGTTTCATAATAGTTCCTGGTCTAAAGAATCTGAATCATATTCATTACATGGTTATAAAACTGCTAAATCTGCCGAAGAATTTTTACATATTCTGAATAAAGAGGTTATCTATACCCCTAATTTTAAAAATAGAGTAGGAGAACATGTTGAAAATCTTATAGCAGAACAGCATATAGAAAAAAATACAGAATTAGAAGTACTTGCAGATCGTGTTTCAGAAGTTAGTACACAAGCGGAAAATAAAGAAGATATAGAAATTAGTACATCAGTCTCCGAAAAAGTGATAGAAACTATTTTTAGTGCTAATTACACGGAAAGGGAGCTTCAAGAAGAAGCAGTTCCATCACAAAATGGAGAAAAACTTTTAACAAGCAAAAGTACAGAAGGAAAAGATGAAAATATTTATTTTGAACGCTCTCGAAAATTACAACAAGAGTTATTTGTTAACCATAAATGGCAAGGTCATCAAATGATCGGTATATGGGCACCTTTGCATCGTATCGGAGTTACATCTTTTACAATGAATTTCTCCTTTTACTTGGCAGAAAACCGTATCTATACAACTGTTCTTGAAGGGTTAACAGAACAACACGCTTTAAAAGATTGGTTAAAAAGATACATAGATATCCCTAAAGATTGGGTTAGTTATGCAAAGGCAATTCAAACAGACATAAATCCGATTCACACTGATTGGACTTTTAAAAGTGTTAAGTTCTTGCCTTTGGATCATGATGATACAAACTTTAAATGGGATTCTAAGTCCTTAGAAACGTATATGACTGCAACTAATATTGTAGATATTACATTAGTAGATTTGCCAACAGGGAAGATGGCACCACATACAGAAGAATCCCTAAAATTTTTAGATGAACTTTGGATATTAATAGACGACTCTTTTCAAGAAACAGTCGCATGGAATGACTATATTCAAGCACTTAGAAAGAAAAAAAATCTTCGGATATATTCGATTTTTAATAAAAGCTATCCTTTCTCTCAGGAAAAGAGATTAGCAAAAGAGCTAGATTTACATCTATTAACGAAAATACCGTCAATGCATGAACAAGTTATGAAAAGCTATTATCAAACTGAACCTCTATATTTTGATAATGAGATTAAAGAATATTTACATCCCGCTTTCGAGGATTTATCCATACATTTATTCGGAAAAGTTTTCGATAAAGAAAGTCCAAATACAGAGATAACGAAACAAAGATGGTGGAGAAGGGCTTTAAAATCATTGAATGGCTAATAGAAACATGGTAGGATAAATTTAGAATCTATTATTTTATATTTATTTGCCATTGTTCATCAATGCGCGGTGAGGAATAAAAAGCGGGTCTTTGGACTGATTGTTGTATGTACCTTAATTGGTATTTTAACGATTTGTCTGAAGCCGCTTTTTTTGTGTTTACAAAGAAAGAGGTGAAGGATTGTGAGAGTAAAAATTTTAAAAAAAGCTCTGTTAATGGGGAAGGTCAAAATATCGAAACAGTGTGAGGAAAGCATGATTAAAAGGGGTTATCTAAGGAAAGATTTAATTTCATGCATTATGAGTAGTCATAGGGTATCGACTCAAGTTGTAAATAAACGGATTCAATTTATCATATTCGGCAACGATATAGACACTTTGCCAATTATGGCTGTATTGGAATGTTATCGGGATAATCAGTTTATCGTTATAACAGTTAAACCTACTATATCCCAAATTACACAACGAGTGATTTAAGAATAAAACTATGAAAAAGGGTGATTAATGTGTCCAATCTAAGACGGACCAAACTAAAAGGGTGGTATGAATTCACAAGGGAAGTATGTCCTATCTGCCATAAAAGTGGCGGCTGCATGATCAATGAGGCAGGGGACAGAGTAGTTTGTATTCGTAGAAACAGCGATATTCAGTTTTCCGTTAAATTTCCGTCATGGATACATTATTTGACTGAACAAAGTAAACGTAATGTATCAGTTCCTTCTGATGGGAATTTTATTCAAGGAAACAAAAAAGCTAATCCTAATCAACTAGATAGAGTCTATAGTACTTTATTAGATTGTATTGATATTTCTAGTGCTCATTATGAACATTTAACCAGTTCAACAAGAAAAATGTCACAAAAAGAAATTGATATTAGAGGATATAAATCATTTCCAGAAAAACCATGGAATGCGGTTAAAGAGATTTCTAATTACTTAGATCCTAGCCTACTTGCAGGGATACCAGGATTTTTTGAAAATAAATATGGTTGGTCTATATCAGGAAGACAGGGTATTCTTATTCCATACAGAAATCATCTTAATCAGATTGTTGGTTTCCAAACCAGGATAGATAACCCTCTTAACGATGTAGAAATAAATCCAGGTTCCATTTCTGGACTACAGGCTCGTGTTAAAACACAACCAAATTTAGTAGAAATACTTATACGTGGTGTTGCGGTCGAGGAAGTAGAGTTAGAGCTTGGAGAAAGCTATGGTGTTTATAGTGAATCCGGAGCGGGCTTTGTTAAATTAGTAAAAGGCCAACGCTATTTTTGGTTATCATCAGCTAATAAAGAAAATGGAACAGGAGCTGGTGATCCTTTACCTGTGCATGTTGCCGTTCCTTCTACTGAACTAGACAATTGGGAAAAAGGTTGTCTTCTTAATAGTCGTTCAGTTTGGTTAACTGAAGGGGCTTTAAAAGCGGATATTGCAGTTGAGCATATTACTCGAGTATATAATTCAGAGGAGTTAAAGGATGTTGGTTCGACTTTTATAGCCACTGCAGGTGTGAATAGCTGGAGAAGCGTAATTCCTGTATTAAAAGCTATGAAGGTAGAGCATGTAAACATCGCATTTGATATGGATGCTATGGAAAATCCTCAAGTTGCATTTTATTTAAGAGAACTGGCTACATATTTAAGAAAAGAAGGCTATTCTGCTAATATAGCAATGTGGAACCCTTCTGATGGAAAAGGAATCGATGACTGCGTTGTTAATTTGCGTGCTCCGATTCTGAAAAAGTTATTTTAATGCGATTTGTTATATGAAAAAAAGTTCTTTACTTGATAAAAAAGTCCTTTACTTGATAAAAAATCTGTTTACTAATGAAACAAATTTTACCTCTAATGCTCTTTGGGATTAGGGGTTTTTATTTTGTGCAAATAACTTCTCCATATTCAATTAAAGGGCCATTTTGTTGAATAACATTTAATAATAAAATTAGGTTCATTCCTTTAAGAAAGGGTAGCACCTTTTCTATTGAACTATTGCCTCCGTTGCATTAAACAAACCTTTTTCAAATTATAAATTTTTATAATATAATTAATAGATTAGAAAGTCTAAATATTAATCAATTTTGGGAGGATTAGCATGTATTTTGAAGAGTTTGAAGTGGGCCAACGTTTTCAATGTGATTCAAGATTAATCACGGCTGAAGAAATTCATAGCTTTGCTACTAAATATGACCCACACCCTATTCATGTTGATAAAGATTTTGCTGAAAATCATTCAATGTTTAATGGAATCATCAGCTCTGGATTCCTTACTGTAAGTGCTATGTGGGGCCAATGGATTCGAACTGAGGTATTCGGTAATGAATTTCTTGTTGGCAAAAACTTTGATTATATAAAATTTACGAAACCAGTAAGAGAAAATGATGTATTATCAACCGAAGTTGAAGTAATGGAACTAAGACAGACCTCTAGTGAAAGCCGGGGAGAAATCACGATTAAATTTACCGTTACAAATCAAAAAGATGAAGTGATATTGTTAGCCCAATTAAAAGCTTTGTTACGAACAAAAGCTTCGATATTAGTTGAAGTCATGTCATGATATCTTTTTCTCTTCATCTTTATTTAAAATACCTCATAGGATGCTTAACGTATAGGTATAGCTTATCTTGAATAAGGTCTAAACAATAATATACAGCAATCGGGCGCAATTCATGAATTGGAATTGTGCCTTTTTCAATGCAATGGACTCTACTAATCTTTATTGGAATTTAATACTACATACTTCGAACTAAGTATCTACTGTAATAAAATTAATATTGTAATATGCTATTATAAGTAGGTTAACAATGTTAATTTATGTTTTATTCAAAGCTCTCTAGAATGTTCAGTAAAAAATACTATAAGGAGTCCTAAAATGAAAAAGAAAATAAACTATTTAATCTTAATTCTAACTGCCATCTTTATAGTTGGTTGTACTAACGTAGAAGATGCATCCGTTACAGATAAAGAAACAGATTCACAAGATGTAACCAAAGTTGAAACAAATTCAAATAATAGCGCAAAAGAAGAGACGATCACAACGGTTGTAGATGAACCAGTAGTGGAAGAAACACCAACCGAACAAAATAATGACCTGTTCTCGGGATACAAAATTATTGAAGTTGATGGTGGTAATTTGTCTGGACATCGTGAACCTAACGTCGTTGTTGACATTGGTTATGGGGACCGAAAGTATTGGGCCTTCACGAATGAATTTGGGCAACTAGTCCATGTCATTGCTGACGAAATCATTCTACAAGATGACCGTACCGAACCTGTAACATCGTCTGGCAGATATTACTCTGATGAAGCAAAAGTTCCTGGTGTCGAAAGAGCAGATTTAGATGAAGGACATATCATTGCGGACTCTCTCGGAGGGGTATCGAATGCTTATAATATTACTCCACAAAATAGTACGCTCAACCGACATGGTGATCAAGCATATATGGAGGATGCCATTCGTAAAGCTGGCGGGGCTACTAATTTTGAAGCTATTATCACATATCCTAATACGGAAACACAGATTCCTTCTCACTATAAGTACACTTACACTTTAAAAGGTAATAAGATTGTGGATGAGTTTGATAACGGCAACCCTGATGAAATAAATAAATCTCTAGGCTTAACAGAAAGTAAATCAACTAACTCAAATAAGTCAACTAGTTCTAATAAGTCCAATGCTTCGAATGGCGCTGAAGATATTTCTAGCGTTGATACAGATGGAAATGGTCAAGTAACAATTAAAGAAGCAAAAGCAGCGGGTTACAGTATGCCCATCACCTCGGACCATTGGCTCTATAAATTTATGGATGATCGTGATGGAGACGGTACCGTTGGTGAATAAATACCTAGAACTCAAGGCAAATTAAATGAATGTAATAAACGGGGGACTTTACAGAAACAATCGGGCGCGATTCTTCAATAAAGAAGATCGCTTTTTTCCGTTATAGGGCCAGATTGTGGAACATCATCATATTACGTAATGAATAGCTTTCATTTTTCAGTATTTATAGAAGAAATTATTTTAATTAATGTTTAGTTTAAACACCACTTATTGACTTAATAATAACTTTCGAATAGGATAAATTTGCTATAAGTGTTGGGAAGGGGAATTTGGAGCATGGAAAAGAGTGTTAGGGATTTTTTTTTCTTTTTAGTTGGGACTAGTTTAATTGCAGGAATTCTATTAACTATTTATGGATTATGGGTAATGATGATTGGTGGAGAGAGTCCAGAGGATTTTAAAACATTCGGAAAGTTCGCTAATAAGTCCGGGGCTGTGTTTACCTTTCTAGCCACAATTTATGTTATATATACTCTTAAAGATAAAAAGCGCAAAGGGATAATGTGGGTACTAATAGTAGCTACTGCTATATCTTTTATACTTACAGTCTGGGGAGAAGTATTTCCTAATTTATTTGTAAATACGTTTTCTCAATTACCATTTTCTAAGATTAAGGATGATGATAACGATGTAATTACATCTTCATACATTTTTGGAGGATTAGCGATAGCAGGGTTTGCAGCATCATTACTTAATCCAAAAGAAGAAAATCCAGAATAATTTATATTGGATAAATGAATAATGAAGAAGTAGGAAGAAGTTGAAATTATAAGGGCTTAAATTTACTTGGTAAATTTACTACATGGTACAACGATAAAAATTAATAAAAATGAAATTCAACAATCGGGCGCTTTTCTGTAACAAGGAACAGCGCTTATTTCCATTATAGGCGGGAGATTGTGATGAATTGTACTTAAAGTAACGTTGCAAGTTAGTTGAAGAAGGAGTTTTCAATTTCCTATGGTTTAAGAACCCCTAACCAGTTAGGAAGTCCGTTACTGTTGTTGAGGATATTGATTCATTGACAATTGGAAGAAATTAAAAAAGTCTAGTTCTTTTTTAATATTATTCTGGTAAAATTGGACTGGCATCATATGAAAATACTTTTGGGGGAGTTACAAATTGAAAGTGGTTTTAGAATTTTTAAAAAAGAGATGGAAGTATGTAATAACAGCATTGATTGCTCTTAGTATTGGAGCCGCTGTTGGTCCTTCACAAGAGCAAATTGATAGTGCGAATGCTAAGGTAGATGAATTAAAGAAACAATTGTCTGCTAAAACAGAAACCGTAGCAAGCCTTGAAACAAAAAATAAAGATTTACAAGCGAAAGTAGATGAAGCAGCTCCATGGTTTAAAATGCAAGATGAGCAGAAACAAAAAGAAGCTGAAGCTAAGGCTGCCGAAGAGAATCGTTTAGCGGCAGAAAAAGCAAAACAAGAAGCAGAGGCAGCATCTAAAGCTAAAGCGGACGCAAAAGCAGCCACAGAAGCAGAACAATCACAACAGCAAATTACAGTTGATAAAGTAAAAGAAATTATTGAGTATTATTCTATTGGAGAAAATGACAAATTAAATTACGTTTCTGTTGAAAATGGTGAAATAATAGCAACTATTGTATTAGTACCCAACGAACTATTTTCCGCTAAGGATATGGCAGTTAATGGATACAGTCAATTATCAGATGAGTTATTAAACCATGAAGGTTGGCAAATACTAACTGTTACATATGCTAATATAGGAAGTATCAGTATGAATCGTAATGAAAAGGAAACAAATGCGTATGGTGATTACTTCCCGACCTTGGAAATTGAGGAAAGATTAAAATGATAAAATAAGCATCCTTAGGGTGCTTTTTGTTTGGCTAACAAAACAAACATAATTGATCTTGGGTTTGTAAGAGTTCAACTTTATTCGAATGGACCGTTGAATAGCTTGTGAAGAAATGTACTTAAACTAATGGTGCTTTACTTGATTAATTTCTTATTGAAGTAACGAGAATAAGCGATTGGTAACTTTTTTCGCTTAAAGCTAAAGTAAGTTAATATATGTAAAATGAGTAAAGAACTTTTATATTATAAAACTTGCCTATATTGTTAAGATTATTACATTTAGTAAAGAACTTTATTACTTTGTTACATAAATTGCTACCTTTATTCTAAAGGATTTAACAGCATCGCAGTAAAGAACTTTTTTTCATATAACATGATTTTTCATATTTCGTGAGAATCATTTCATAATTCATGAGATTTTTTTCACAATTTGTGAGAATTACCTTAGTGACCTTTGATGTAAATTTTCATTATTCTATCCAAAATGAATAAGAAGTTAATAATCTCCACTAAATAAATTTAAAGAGAAGCGATGAAGTCGTTTCTCTATTTTTTTTAGGGTGGTTAAGATGCAGAAATTACTTTGTATTAGTAAGCCAAGAAGTGACGATAAGGTGAGCCGTAGCTTCTTCAACTACCATGAAAATAAGTTTCTTCAAGATTAGAAAAATGACAAGGGCGCAAGAATTGAGTATTTATGGGCTGTATTAGCAGTCCATTTTTATTGGTCTTTAATCAGATAAATGACAGGTTATTTCAATAGGAATATTTAAATCCTACATATGGAGGTTGAATAATTTGAGGTTTTTGTTTGCAATGCCACTTATTCTTATTGGTGCTTTTTTGATTGGGCTAACGATTTATGGCATTGGCGATATAGGTAATGTCATTATGGATATAATAGGATGGGGATTTATGTTAGTTGCTATATTGGTCGGCAGAAGAAAACGGAAGGGGAAAAATAAACAACTTTAACAATCGGATTCTTTTTTTGTGCCGTAGAATATGGGTTTGTTGAACTTTTTTAATTAAACTTTATTTAAAAGCTACAATAAATTGACTGAAAGATTTTTAAGGATGTGTAGAATGTGCCTGTAAGGAAGGATATAGCAGGAATACAAAAACTCGCTCAAGCCAAGGGGGGAGTCTGTTTATCTAAAAGATATATTAATAATAAGCAAAAGTTATTTTTTAAGTGTAGGGAAGGGCATATCTTTCAAACACGTTTGAATGATTTAAAATCTAAAAATAGCTGGTGTCCATTCTGTGCTAAGGTTAGAAAATTAACTCCTGAATATGTAGAACAGATACTTAAATCCTTGGAAGAAGAAGAAGTGAGTCTTTCGCAACAATTATACAAAAGTACAACACATAATCGACTGTCGATTGAAGATATGCATAAACTTGCTCAACTAAAACATGGTAAGTGTTTATCAGAAATTTATGTAAATATTATGACGGCTCTGGTGTGGGAGTGTCAAAAAGGACACAGGTTTGAAGCAATACCCAACGATATTAAAAATTCTAATTCATGGTGTCCATATTGTAGTAATAAAAAAGTATGTGATGATAACTGCTTAGCAACTGTTTATCCTGACATTGCGAAAGAATGGCATCCTAAATTAAATGGAGAGCAGACGCCTTATGAAGTAGTGTTTGGTTCAACGGAACGTGTATGGTGGCAATGCCAATTTGATGAAGCCCACACATGGCAAGCAAGAGTAGTAGATCGATTTAATCGAGGATGCCCAAAGTGTTGGAAAGCTCAAAAGTCATCTTTTCCAGAACAGGCAATTCATTTTTACTTGAAACAAGTGATGGAAGACTCTGAAAATAAGTTTTATCTTGAAACTTTTAAAGATAAAAAGCAAGAAATAGACATCTATATTCCATCTGTTAAATTTGCTGTTGAGTATGACGGAAGACCTTTTCATGATAGAGACAGGCAACAGGAAAACGATGAACAGAAAAACTATGTTCTGAAAGAAGCGGGAGTCCAATTGATACGTGTACGTTCTGATGGATTACCATTTATACGATTACATGATGCATTATTGTTGACTCATTATTATTCGCAGGGTCGTTATTATTCATCTTTAAATAGAGTGATTCTTGAAATTTTTATTTCCTTGGATTTGCATCTCCAAAAACAATATCCATTAATATATGAAAAGAAGAAAGACATGATTCGAAAAGCCATGCAATCTATTTCTTCGTATAATGACCGATTAGAAATTTTGAGTCAATACCGTACTAATAAAAAAGAAAAAAGTTTAAAAGTGTTATTTCCAGAAATTGCAGCAGAATGGCACCGTACAAAGAATAGTGTAGTAAGTCCAGAACATATTTTTGCTAATTCTCATCAAGTTGTATGGTGGCAATGTAATCAAGGTCATGAGTGGGAAGCACCAGTGAAACAACGAAAAAACGGATGGGGAAATTGCCCGATTTGTAACTCTATTGTTACAACACACCCTGATATAGCTGCCCAATGGCATCAAAAGTTAAATAAAGCAAACATTCCATACGGAATTACATATGGATCAGATGTTCAGGCTTGGTGGATTTGTTCATGTGGATATGAATGGAAAGAGAAAATATATAATAGAACAGGCAGAAAAAACAAAGGCTGTCCAGTTTGCCGAAGCAAAATCTTAAATCAATTATCTTCATTACAGGGTAAATATCCAGAAATTGCGGCGGAATGGCATCCAACATTAAATGGAGATGTAACACCAAATGATGTTTTACCAAACTCCAAAGAACCTGTGTATTGGATGTGTCTAAACAATTCAGAGCACGTATGGAAAACGAGTATTGCGTATCGAGTGAATGGAAAAGCAACTTGTATATATTGTGCAGGTACAAGAACATACTTTGAAAATGGATTTGCTTCTCAATATCCTAAACTTATGGAAGAATGGTGTTATGAACAAAATAAGGGAATTAATCCTGATGATCCATTTTTAAAACCTATGGACAAAGTATGGTGGCGCTGTAAAAGGGAAAAGAACCATATCTGGGATATGCCCGTTTGGTCTCGTATAAGAGGAGAAGGCTGTCCTTATTGTGCTAAAAAACGAGTGTTGCCAGAAGAGAGCTTTGCTGCCCTACATCCAAAATTGCTCTCAGAGCTACACTCAAAATTGAACGAAGGAGTAGACCCATGGCAGTTGACACCTAAATCAGGGAAAAAAGTGACATGGCTGTGCAAGAGGGATGAACGGCATATATGGGAAACAGGAATTAGTAGACGGACTCATAATGGTGAGGGTTGCCCGTACTGCTCAAAGACTCGAGTGTTACCAGAGGAAAGCTTTGCTGCATTATTCCCAGAAATGCTCGAAGAATGGCACCCTAGCTTGAATGAAATAATTAATCCCTGGAGTCTATCCTCTAAATCGGGGAAAAGAATAACTTGGCAATGTGGAAATAACGAAAGACATATCTGGGAAACTCCTGTGAAGTCCAGAACAGCATATTTAACCAAGTGTCCTTACTGTTCAGGAAAGCGTTTTCTTCCAGAAGAAAGCTTTGGTGGCCACTATCCATATTTAGCAAAGCAATGGCATCCTACCAAAAATAAAAGAGATCCTTACGGGTATGCTCCTAATTCAATAATGGTTGTATGGTGGTTCTGTGAAGAATGTAATCATGAGTGGAAAGAGAATATGGTAAAACGCACAACTACAAAAAAACAGAAACCTTGCTGTGGTAAATAAAATTGTTATATTGAACTGCCCTGTAAATGTTAGACATCAACTAACATTTACGGGGTGTTTTTATGTCTAAATATACTTTTCATACAACAAAAGTGTTATAAAGTTCTTTACTTGAAAAAATTTTTTCATTCCAAATTATTTTATATGGAATTGATTAGTTATAAAATCACTTAACTGATAAGATTTTTAAGTAGATGATTAAGTATAAAGAATTAATTATTAATTAACTCCTCTAGTAAGTACTTATAGATGTCCCTAAGTTCGGGATCTAAGATATCACTTACCTCTTGAGGTTCTAGTCCAACGATTTTTCTGTTATTGTTATCGTTTTTGAAGAAGTTAATAATTGCTTTCATCCCAATTTCCTTTAATCTTTCCTCATCATTTACATTAAATAGCTCCTTTTCCATTTCTACTGCTCGAATTCTAATCTCAAATGCTTTACTTTCAAATTCCTCTTGCAACCCTCTTTCTTCAAAATAAAGCGCTTGTTTCTGTTCTAATGCCCCATTTTCTAACAATTTATTTTTTTCTAACCAGTCTGGCAATACTTCTGTTCGGATAGCTTTTCTTTGTTCTCTAGAATTCGGAGATTTTTCTGTTTTTAAGCTAACCTTGCCATAATCATTTTGTATTGCTTTTACCGTATACGAGCCAATGAATTGTATTTCGCCTTTTTCATTTCTATTTAAGACGTATTGAATGTTTCTTTTTATTTGTTCTTCCGAAAATTCATTTAATAGCCAATCTAATTTGTCATTAGGAACCTTTAGACTGATTAATTGTTCTTTTATAGGTACTTTCACGTCATTATCAGTGTTTATTACTGGTAACTCCTTTACCTTTTTATTCACTCTACTATTTATTCTAAATTCAATACTGGTTACTTTTCGTCCTGTTTTTATTTCAGTGAATTCCATTTGAATATCAGTTTTCATATTTATTTCCTTTTGAGCTACAAGAAGTACTTTACTTTTAAAATGTCCATATTGCTTATATTTAGTCACTTCAATCGCCAAGTAATTCCTGAGTTCCTGGACGGTCATTTCTCTCTTTTTTATTTTTTCATATTGTTTTAGTAATTCATAGATTCGAATTGAATATACAGAATTCAAGCTAACTACGTTTTCCAATTGATATGTAGTAAACTTCTCTTTTAGCTCAAGAAAGAAATCCTTTAGCTCAGGGTGAAATTGTAAAGTAACATATCCTTCATTTTCTTCGTAAATAGAAGTGATCAGCCAACTATAGTTTCTTTGTATCCCATCTTTTTTTATGGTTAATACATTTCTCTGTAATCCATTTACGACTTCTTTCAAATGAGTATAGTAGCTTGTACCTTTTTTAATACCAATAATTTCAATAATCTCCTTCGCTCGGAATCGGTATGTTTTTAATGTTTCATCCTGTGGTTGCACTTTAGATGCCATTATTAAAAGGATACGTTGCTCTTGTAATGATAATTTATATGTACTCTCGATTAATTCATTGGATTTTGTTACCCAATTTTTAGTATCTATAACGCTAATCTCATTTTGCTGTGAAGCAACCAGACTATCCATAATATCCTCCAATCATACCCAACTTTACTATCACTAATTTAGCACAAAGGTGATAGTTAGTAAATATTAGAATATAGTGATTTCATTAACTCGTTAAAGTAGAGTAAAATTGGTGATAATTCACCTTGAATTAGCGATATCCAAGAGTAAAATTGTGATAGTTCGCCTTCGTTTAGCGATACCCAAGAGTAAAATTAGTGATAGTTCGCCTTCGTTTAACGATACTCAAGAGTAAAATTAGTGATAGTTCGCCTTCGTTTAACGATACCCAAGAGTAAAATTAGTGATAGTTCGCCTTCGTTTAACGATACCCAAGAGTAAAATTAGTGATAGTTCGCCTTCGTTTAACGATATCCAAGAGTAAAATTAGTGATAGTTCGCCTTCATTTAGTGATAGTTCACCTTGAATTAGTGATACTTAAGAGTAAATTCAGTGATAATTCGCCTTCAATTAGTGAAATTTAAGAAAAAAGTAGGATAGTGCGTAAAATTAGTGATACTTAAGAGTAAAATTAGTGATAGTTCACCTTGAATTAGTGATACTTAAGAGTAAATTCAGTGATAATTCGCCTTCAATTAGTGAAATTTAAGAAAAAAGTAGGATAGTGCGTAAAATTAGTGATACTTAAGAGTAAAATTAGTGATAGTTCACCTTGAATTAGTGATACTTAAGAGTAAATTCAGTGATATTTCTCCTACAATTAGTGAAATTTAAGAAAAA
>NZ_KI632500.1:92804-139188 GCF_000504145.1 Bacillus cihuensis
TAGTGCGTAAAATTAGTGATTAGTTCGCCTTCATTTAGTGATAGTTCACCTTGAATTAGTGATACTTAAGAGTAAATTCAGTGATATTTCTCCTTCAATTAGTGAAATTTAAGAAAAAAGTAGGATAGTGCGTAAAATTAGTGATACTTAAGAGTAAAATTAGTGATAGTTCACCTTGAATTAGTGATACTTAAGAGTAAATTCAGTGATATTTCTCCTACAATTAGTGAAATTTAAGAAAAAGTAGGATAGTGCGTAAAATTAGCGATACTTAAGAGTAAATTTAGTGATAATTCGCCTTGAATTAGTGATACTTGGAGAAAAGATGATAGCTGGAGTAAAATTTGTGATACTTAGTAAAAGAGGTGATAGTTCGAGTAAAATTAGTGATAGTTTGTAGTAAAAAAAGTGATTTATTTCGTAGAAAAAGTGATAGTACGAGTAAAATTAGTGATAGTTCACGTAAAATTAGTGATAGTTTATTGTCTATAAGCCTTGGTAATTCAACATTTTTAGACACCCTAAAACAATTAAAACAAGTAAAACATTAAAACAAATAAATAAAACAGAATAAAACAACTTACTATGTAATGTATTAGTTTTTGTTTTTGTAATTAAAAGTTTCAATATATTATACTCATCTTTATTAGTCTATATTCTAATCAGCATGGATATATTACTAAACTACCAAAAAATTGTATCCTTTCCTTCGTATAGGTAAAAACCACTTGCACTTTATTAGACTTTTGCATTATCATAGAAGTGCGATGAATTTAATATAATTCGACTGGGAATACCCCATTCTGTTCATGAAAGATGCGTATAATTACGCCGATTCGTGAACAGAATGGGGTTTTTTCGCGTTTTTTGAAAAAATCACCAACTTTAAGGAGGATAGAAATGAAAAAATATGTTGGGATTTTAGCAACACTGATGATTTTGTTTTCTTTTATTTTTATAACGAGTCCGAATGAAGTAGCAGCTGAAGGTGCCAATGTTACTAATGCACTTAAAGAATCTGGTATCACCAATACGGGTAAAATGGATGGGGTTTATAAAGATTTGAATGGTGTAGTTTATTTCGTTATGGCACTTGGAGGTTTCTGGATTGTAGGCATGTTGGTATGGGGTGGAATGACATTAGCAGGAAGCGGTGGAAACCCACAAAAAAGGACAGAAGGATTTATTAAGCTCTCCTTAGTTTTAGTCGGAGCTTATATAATTTTCAAAGCATACGATATCGCTGGCTGGGCTACTGGTCTTGGTGCTTAAACCTAAATTAAAAATTGAAAAACACCTTCTTTCTACTTTAGAAGAAGGTGTTTTTTAAAATATAAATAAAAGGATCTGAGCTAGATGAGGATTTCAAAAGTTCCAGTAGACATGTCAAGTGAACAAAAAGAAATACTTGGTATTTTATCTAAACGACATCTTGTTTACCTAGCAATAGGTGGATTAATTTTATACAGCTATGTTCCAGTGATATTTAATCTGTTTTCCAGATTCGGAACATTAGTAGGTGCTCTTGTCGCTCTTTTCTCAGCAGCACCTATCGTAGCAATTGTTTTTTTCTTTGGATTCACCAAAGTTGCAAAATATAACATGAATCGAGATTTTTATTATTTTATTAAGCTTCAAAGAAAATCACAGTATGGAAGCTGGAGAAAAGGTAATTAGATAGAAAGGAGCTCTCTCACCCATGAAAGATATAATTTTTCTAGTAATAGTCGGATTATGTATATATGTTATTTCACGAATAATTTTAAAAGAGCCCATCTTGCCATGGAAAGATAAGAAAACTCAACGACATCAATATCAACCAGTGAATAATAAGGGTGCAAAAAAGAATAAAAAAAATGACTCACCCTTAGATGAAGAGGAAGCCGTTCCTTTCAAGGAATTTTTTCCTCACATCTTAAAGATTGAAAATCACATGATTCATCATAGTGATTATACATTTTCAATGATGGCGGAGGTAGACCCAGTTAACTATTATTTATTGGACCAATCAGAACAAGAAGCGGTAGATGCAATATACGAAACATGGTTGGCCCAAATTAATTATCCTGTCAGACAATATCTTCAAAATCGTTTTATCGATTTAGCAGAACCTATTGAAGCCATTCAAAAAGTTATGGAGGAAGAGGATGATTTACCTCCCCTTGCCTATGAGTATGGACAAAAAATGATTGAGGATTTAATCAACTGGCAAAGATCTCAACCACGTTTTGAACTTAAACGATTCCTTATTTTTGACTATAAAATCGATCAAAAGGATATAAAAGCGAATGATCAGGATGAATTAGAAGAAAAAATCCTTGAGAAAGCCTTCAATGAACTATATAGGAGAGTCTCAACCGCTAGGTCTCAACTTAGAAAAGCTGATATGAGAGTAGACCTCCTAACAACAGACGGAATAAGTGAAGTTCTTTATTATACATTTAATCGAAGAAAAGCAGTAAAAAACCAATATAAAGATATAGAAAACAAAGAGCAGCTAGCATTGTATGTAACTGCTGACCAAAGTGCCAGCCAAATAACATTAGTGAAAGGGGAAATGAGTAATGCTAAAGAAGAAGAAGAAACAGCAGGAATCAACAGAGTTGATTGAAACTCCTATACCCGAAGATAAACTTGCAATCAATATGAAACCTGATATATGGGATGTTATCGCCCCTGAAGGATTAGGGATTCATCGTTCCTCTGACGATTACGGGATTATTAAACAATCTTTAGGTACGAAAACATATTTTCGTCCATTCTATATAACCCGTGATGGTTATCCTCGAAAGATGAAAACAACTTGGCTTAATTCTCTAACTTCCAGTGGAGAGATAGACGTCATGATTGACATTCATAAGATTCCTAGAAGCGATGCAATCCGTATGCTTCAAAAGCAAGATACCATTTTAAAATCAAACATGAGTTTTCAAGTTGCCCGCGGTAATCAAGACCAAATACAAGATCTCCAAACTAAGATTGGAGATACACATGTCTTAATGGAAGAAATACAATTCAGTGACAACGATTCATATCATGTATCCGTATTAGGAACCTTATATGCCAATAGCGAACGTGAATTAGATAAGTTCAGTGAAAGTATTGAAGATGAAATGAGTTCCCTATTCTTTAAATTAGCTGCAACATGGGGAAGAGTAAAAAAGGGATTCCGTTCTGTAACACCTTTATCAGAGAACGAAATTAAAGATAGTTTACGAAATTTAGATCGACGCTCACTATCAACCTTTGCACCATTTATTTCAGGAAGTGGAAAGTTCAATGGGGGGATTCCTATTGGAAAAAATCAAATAACTGGGCAAAAAGAATTCTATAATGCATTTGGAACTTATGAACATCCTCCTGATAATTATAATATGGCTATTTTTGGTGTATCAGGTTCTGGTAAATCACTTCTAATGAAAATGCTATTATCACGTGAAACTACTGGACTTGCTGTTTTTTCAAGATTAATAGATGTCGAGGGAGAATTTTCGAAGATTACTAAAAGATTAGGCGGTGTCAATTTAGATTTACATGAAGAGAGCGCTATTATAATAAATCCTCTTGCTATTAATGTATCAAATATTCCGTATTTAAAAGAACAGGATGAAGAATTAGAACTACTTGATGAAACAGATGAAAGAAAAATTATTGAAAAAAATGGGAAAAAGTATATTTCCTTCGTTCCTATCCGTGAAAAAATAAATGAAGGTTTAGGATTCTTTGATATTATCTGTAGGGGCAAAAACCAAGAAGATAATGGACTAGATGTTTTTGAACGAAATTATGTTGAAGAGACACTTAAATATCTGTATACAGAAAAGGCAGGTTACTCCACGAACCCTGATTCTCTCTATGAACATACCGTAAAAGAAGAAAACGGCAAAATTATTCAATCAAAAGTTCGTAAACCAGAACCAACATTAACAGATGCCTATCAATATTTAACAGAGAAGTATAGTAAAGAGTATAAAGCAGAACGACTAATTGCGGCCATTCGTCCATTTTTAATGGATGGTTCTAAGCCAATCTTCGATGGACAAACAAATCTGGGTCCCAATATTGATGCTGATATGCACTCTGCTAGGCTCGTAAATTTCAATATATCTCAAATGGAAGAAGGATTCTTACGGCCAATCGCTTATCATGTCATCCTAAATTATATATGGGAGTATTTTGTAAAAAATTCGGATAATGAGGACAAGAAAAAAATAGTGTATGCCGATGAATTTTGGACGATGGTAGACTCAGATCAAACTGTTTCATTCGCAGAAAAAGTAGCAAGGAGAGCTCGAAAAAGGAATGCGGGACTTAGAATAGCAAGTCAAGATTTTGTGAGAATTCTAGAATCAAAGAAAGCTCGTGGGGTTTTACAAAATACACATACTTTCTTTTTCCTTAAGCAAAATAAGATTGATTTAAAACTTATCGAAGAAAATTTTGATTTATCACAGGGAGAAATTAATATTCTTTTCCAGAACCCTGATAAAGGAGAAGGCATTTTACGTTCAGGACGTTCTTCCGTTCATTTAAAAACTGATCCTACTGAAGACGAACTTATATTTATTGAAAGTAATAATGCTGTATTAAATGAACACCTTAAACGAAAAGCTTTTAACCAACAACTATATCAATAAAAAGAAGGGAGGTAATTTATTTGTCATTAGTTTCCGACAAGCTCATAGAAATTTTCGAGAGTATCATAAAATTTCTATTTGATAGCTTAATAGAGCCATTTACAGGTCTAAGTCTTCTTAAAGATTTGGTTTATGGAAAAAGTGAGAAGGGTGAGTTGGTTTGGGGAACTTTTAGGCCATCAGATTTAACCGATGGGTTAAGTCCGTTATATTATACCATGCTTACTCTAACCGGTTTTTTAATTGTTTCTCTAATTGTGATAGCAGGAATGCGAATTGCAGGCGCTCCATTAAATCCAAGTCGAAGGAACGAAACTATAGAGTTTTTTAAAGATCTATTATTAGTAGGAATAGTCTTATTTAACCTTCCTACTCTCTATGATTTATTATTTACTATAAATCAAAGTGTGACCAATTTATTTGGGGGAGCTTATGAAAGTAACCTTGATAAACTTAATGAAGAACGTTCAGAGGAAACATCTGGAGTAATCGGATACATATTCATTCAATTGATATTAGTGGGCTTAACCTTATGGGCAAATTTTTATTATTTGATGCGTAAAGTTACCCTTCTCATATTAATGGCTTTAGGTCCAATCATGATGGCTTTTTGGTTAAACCCTAAGACAAAAGAAATAACTGGGGCATGGTTTAAAGAATTGATTGGCTCTATTGCTATCCAATCTATCCATGCCTTTGTTTTTTGGACAATTGCTATTTTATCAGCTACTTCAAGTGGATTTATTGAAACAGTGATCGTTTATCTAATCTTTATCCCAATTAGTGAATCAGTACGCAGATTAATACCTATGTTAGGTGGTGACATGCAAGGAGGACTTGCTAAAGCAGGATCTATGCTTGGAATGGCTGGATTATCCGGTATGTATGGTGCTGTCAAAGGTTCATTAGGAGATAAGAGCGTAATGGGAGCATTAAAAGGTGCATATTCAGGAGTTAAAGATAAGAAAAACGGTACAAGTGAGGATTCTGAATTAAAAAATACTATTGGAGCTACACCTGGAGGAGATAATGGGACGACTACTCTCGCTGAAAAAATGCTAAAAGCGGGTGAAATTACAAGTAAAGCCGGTAAAGCTGTTTTCGGTATGGCAGGTTCTATTGCAGGATCCCCACTTGGACCAGTAGGAGCAATGATAGGTGCAACTGCTGGCTCTGAACTTGGAGGCGCTGTAGGTGGCGCAATTGGTCGCGGAGGAGCGGCCGGTATCCATGGACTTCAAGCTCGTCATCAAGCTGGACAAGAGGCTCTTTTAGCCAATGCTGATAAATTGAAAAAGCAAGGTGACTTTAGTGATTCATTCGCAAATGAAATCGCAAATCGTGAAACTGCTAGTTGGGCTGACGAAAATAGAGATTCAGTTATGGCTGGTTTGAGAGAGAGATTTCCTGACGCTAGTGAGAGTGAATTAGCAGGTCATTATCAACAGGTTGAAGCTCAAAAACGCGCTGGATTTCATAGCAGTGCAAAGGCAAATTTTGCAGCTGCTCAAGCAAATGATGGCAAAAATGCAAGTGGAAGTTCTTTAGTTTCAGCATCATCAAATGCAATGGCGAATCAATGGGCAAACGATAATTTACAATCTTTTAATGATGAATACTCCAATACTCATCCACAGCAAGCAGGTGAAAGTGATGAAGCCTTTGCTACACGTAGAAATAGCGCATTTTTAGCAAAAAAAGGACAAATGCGAAATGCTTTTGCAGAAAAAGGGAGACAAATTGTTTCGTCTATGGGCGCTGACGCTCAAGAACCTATAAGTATGGCGAAGTTTAATGATAATTTATCTTCACAAATTGGAGGCATTCCTGGGGTTGGTAATGTTGATACACTCTCACAAGCAGCATCTGAAGCGGTGGCACATGTTCAAGGTGCTTCGGTATTACAACCCAACGGGAAACCTAATGCATTATATCTTGCTAGTCAAATGGCTAGTGCAAAAACGAAGAGTATGGGACAAGCCTTTATTCAAGATCAAATGAGTAACGGAATGTCAAAAGGGGACGCACTGGAAGCTTGGAATCAAAATAAGGAATCTGTCCATCAAGCAAATTTAGGTATGTACAAGGATAGTGCTGAATCAGCTGGTGCTTCATTAAGCACAGGTAATTTGACAGGATTGAGAAATCTGGGACACCAAGCTGTTCAATATGTAAGTGGGGCGAGTGGATTACCAAGCGCTGTAAAGGGTTTAAAAACAGTTGGTGAAGCTGTTAATTTAGCCGGAATGCAAGCTACTGCTTCATATACTGCTGCTACCTCCGGAATGAATGGAATAGCCTCCCATATTCAAGGATTCATGGAGGCAAGTAGTGATAGTTATAACACTGGCATGAATCATATCATTGATCGAGCAGGTGGAGCTGTACAAGCACAAAATAATATTCAAAACGGTGCGGGTTATGTAGCTGGTGCACTGTTTGGGGCAACTGGTTACAAAGTTGCAAAGTCGGCGGCCGCGCGCTTTTCTCCTTTAAAAGATCGTGTACAAGAAGCTATTTATGCACCTTCAGAAGTCTTACAAATGGCTCAAACAACAATAGATGACAATGGAAATAAGGTGGTTGCACCGGGAGCTATCCGACAAGTAACCACACCTAACGAATCTTATATTGAGGTAAGAACGAAAACAGGTTCAACTCAAGTGGTTTCTCGTCTCGGGTCTGGACATAGTGGAATGAGTAAAGGAGACGTTGTCTATCAGGATTTAGACATGCAAGGAGACCGTTTAGTAGCTAGTCCTTCTAAAAATGGACAATCATCAACCTACCGATTGGATAGTGGAGGGGCGAAGGTCCCATCTAGCATGGTTATTGCCAGCAATCCAAATGAACTATTAGGTAGTCCAAGAATAAGTGATTTCCATAAGGCTACAGATCGTCCAGAAATTCCTTCATATAGTCAATTTGTAGATAATGGGAACTTTTTTCTCGAAGACCTTAAAACAAGTGGTATGGGAAATGTTCAAGTCATTTTAGAAAAGGATCGCCAATATGTTACTGCACAAAAAGATGGTATGACCTATCGTGTATCTCCTTATTATGCGGGTGATACCAGAATGAATGCGGAAGATAGTAGACAAATACCGATGAAAATTCATCATAATGTTTTGAAGCCAGCTAATCCAATTCCAAATTCAATTGCTGTTCAATCTGCTCTACAAACAGAGGAAGGCACTTTAGAAACGGAGCCTTATTACTCCTCACAAACCTTTGGTACACTACTACCTTCAAGAGACACTATACGTGTTCAAAAAACGCTTAGTAAACGACAACAAATGGACGTAGTACGACGTAAACAAGGGCTATTGGGGTGATTGAATGGCACAAAATAACGAAGAACAAGAATCCCTTATTAAACAAATAGCCAAAGACAAAGCCAAGAAAGTTATCAAACAAAAAGCAAAAGCGTTAATGAAAAAAGCAGTTAAAGCAGCAGCTAAAGTAGCTGCAAAAGCACTATTGGCTGCTGGGAAAGCTTTACTTGGCTTTTTAGGTTCTATTGGATTACCTTATATCCTGGGTATTGTTGGTGGCCTCTTACTACTGTTTATGATCTATTTGGCTACTACCATGATTTTTACTGGAGTAGGGGGAGCAAATGAAAGTTTAACGGGAGAAGCAAAAGAATTACAAGAGTATGTCACTGTTCTTGTAGACAATTCTGTTGATTCATCTAAACCTGAGCAACTACCTTACAAGGTACCTTTAGGACTTGTAATTTCAGCTCTACAAATCTACGAATCTTATGAACGGGATGAATCTCCTAAAGAAGCAGCGGAAGTGATGGTGAATGCTCTAAAACCTGTCTTCCAGTACGTAACTCTAGATCAAGCTATTGAAACCGAGACAACAACCTGTACAACTACAGATGGACAAACCAGCTGTAGCACCAGTACTAATTTACAAAAAAGTCAGGTATCGAAGTTAGAACATGTAGAGTCATGGAACCAACAAGTTGAATTCATCTATACACCGCTGATTACAGACTGGAAAGTGAGCTCATCTACCTCTACATCAACTACAACCAAAGATGTTGTTGATGCTGAAGGAAATATAACCAAAGAAAGTGTAACCGTTGAAACTGTTACTACAACAAAAACAAGAGAACATACACAATCAGAAGAAGAAATTGTTACAGAAGATTATTCATACTATGTACGTGTTTTATCTGGAGATCCTTTTGACTATGGAGATCAAGATTTACTAATGGTTGAAGCACTGTTTGCCGCTACTGGAGGCGAAATCCGTTATTCAGAATGGTTAGAAGGTGGTTCAATGATTGGTTTCTCTGGCACAGTCACTCCTGGAGCAGGAGTTCCGACTGCATTTATGCAACACTATTTAAATGCACAGCAAAAATATAAAGTAGATTGGTATTATTTAGCTGCGTTTCATTATATCGAAACTGGCTTTTCAACCCATCCTACTATGCTATCAAGCGCGGGTGCAGAAGGACACACACAGTTTATGCCCTGTACTTGGCTGGGCTGGTCGTACCCTTCCTGTAAAGGTTCAAATGGAGGGCCAAATATACCTGATACTATAAAGTATAACCCGGCACAAATAAAAAAATACGGTGGTTATGGACGAGATGGAAATGGGAATGGGATCGCTTCTCCATGGGAAATCGAAGATGCAGTTTTCACAACGGCTTACTACCTCAGTAAAAGTGGTTTTTCAAATAATGTGGATAAGGCAATCTATGCATATAATCATGCGGACTGGTATGTTACTAAAATAAAAAATGCCGCTGAACAGTTTAAAAATGAAGCCTTATATACACCAGATTCCGGTAGTGTACCACCTTTAGCTCCTGGTACATTTATGAGACCGACTGCGGGTACAGTGACTAGTCCTTACGGATATAGAAAACTAGGAAGTAAAATGCACTATGGAATTGATTTTGGTAAAACCTCTGATAAGACACCAATCGTAGCAGCTGCAGACGGTGTCGTGACTAGATCTATTACTGGTTGTCCTGCAAAAGGTTATTATGGGAGCTCCTGCGGAGGTGGATTCGGAAATCATGTGTATGTAAAACACACAGTAGGTGGACAAACTTATGAAGCGGTGTATGCACATTTCAAATCCGTATCTGTCCAACAAGGACAAACTGTAACTCAAGGTCAATTACTTGGAATAATGGGTACAAGTGGAAGTTCTACAGGGATCCATTTACATTTTGAGTTACATAAAGGCTCTAAACAACAGAAAAAGAATGTAATAAATCCAGCATTGTTGATTCCACTGTAAATGGGAGAGTAAGAATGAATATTACCAAAAATAAATTATTGATATCAGTATCTATATGCTTAATCTTGTGTGTGTTCATTCTATTAATCATCGATAAAGAGAAAAAAGTAACAGAAGCACAAGTTGTAGAATCAGATATCGCTAAACATTTGAAGCATGCGCAATCTGAACAAATAATAATGGAAACCTTTATTGCAAATAAGTTACCTACAACTATGGAATTAATTGAAGTAACCTTAGATAATGAAGTGGTATCTAATCCAAAGCAGTTTCCTTTCGACTTATTACATTCCGGTTTGGTTCTAAATGACCCCGATATATTTTATAGCGCCTTTACAAATTCTGCATTGATAATTGAGGATTTAGATGGGGTTTCGCGTTTAGATTATTTGTTAGATACAATGGAATTAATTAATCAAAATGGTGATTTTCAATCTATAAGCTTTCAATTTGATATTGGTAAATACAAAGAAGAATTAACTACGGGGAAAATAACATTTTCGTATAGTACCAGAGAGAGTATTTCTATACCATTTTCATTAAAGTCATTTCATGGGCATACTCATGATGAAAAAGAAATCGATGAAAATGATTATTATCAAATTGATACGCCTTTATCAACTATACGGACGGTATTTGAAGATACTTTCGAATAAGATAGAAGGTTCGGGGATATAAAATAAGAACGTCTAAGAATTAGTAGTTTTCCGCTTTGTTGGAACACACATAATATCTTAGACGTTCTTTTTTATTCGCATTCGAAAAATCGATTCATGCACCCTACATCATCATTAGAGATATCCCAATCTAAGAAAAGCCATCCAAATATGGGCATAACGATAAAAAATAATAACCAAACAAGAATACATCCTAATAGCTTATTCTGCTTTTTTTCATAAGCAACTTTATCACATGAATCGCAAATATCAGGATGATCACCCTTAAAATTAAAATGTGATTTGGATGTATTGCATACTGTACAGACCTTATTTTCCATTACCCCCACTCCCTTATCTTTAGAATCCTACGATGGGGTGCAATTTGTCACGCTGGATTTGCCACTAACAACCTAGTTTTAATATGAAACTGGCAAGTCCAGACTGGTTTATCTATTTCTATGTTCTTTAATAGTTTTAACTTAATCATCTAAAGGCTTTGATTTAGGAATTTTGAATGGTGCTTCTTCTATATTCTGCTTTCTTACATCAATAATTTTATTGAGTTTTTTAGTTTATTGATCTATTTTTGTACTAAACATTCCGCTTCTTAAAGAGAACCTTAAGTAATAAACAAAGGGGAGTCTTGTTTTAGTTCTTTTAAAATTCCTAATCAGTTAAAAGTGCATCATTTAGGTCTATATATATATTCTTTCATATCTTTCCACTTTCCGAAACACCTTGTAATCGTTGATGTAGAGGGAAGTCCCATATCTTTTGCTACCATTGTCCATTCTGTCATAGTAGGAGGTGAATCAGGAAAATGCATTAGTATTACATCTTTCAAATTTTCCTTTGATACCCTATCTCTAAAAGGTGTTAGCTCCTCTAGCATTAGGAGTCCTAAATGTCTTTCAAAGACACTATGAGTAGGTAATTTATGTTCGATTGCATATTGATTCCAATGATTAATACTCGTATATTCCTTACTATGTTCCTTTAAAATGCTTTTTAATTCTTCAACTCCATATTTAAAAGGACGATGCTGACGATTTGTTTCAAGGTTTAACTTTGCTTTCAAGTCATTCCAACTACCGAAGCGTAAAATGAATGTTTGCGAATGGGGGAGTTTATTCTCCTTTGCGTATTGATTCCACTTATTCACACTTGTAATTTTATCTTTATGTTCTTCAGCTATTTTCAACAGTTCTTCATCTGATATTAATACATCTCCGCGTTTCCTTACCAATTAGATTCCACCCTTTTTAACCATTCTATAGCCCAGCTTTCTCCATTTTCCGCATGTTCCTGAATTTCTTCTTCAACATCAGCAGCATATAAAGGGAAGAGAGCTTCACCGTTTGCAACATGTTTACTTTCTTCTAGATATAACTGTAAAGCTTCATCTTCATTGTACATTGTATCTTTATAAGCGATTTGCAAGACATAGTAAGCTACATGTGCTTTATTTAATGCTTGAATAATTACTGGGTTTAATTTTAATGTCTCTCTATAAAAGGATTGTATTTTCATACCTTGAATATGATAGAACTTACCTAAAAACAAAATGTTAAAAGGTTTAATTTCACTTTTAACTATATGTAATTCCAATTCTCCATTTACCCAGTTCACTTCAATTTCCATGGAAGGGACGTAATGGTCAGAATGGTAATATGGTACAGGTGCCATATCTTCTTTAGCATCCCAACATTGCGAAATGATCCCATAAAGACCTATTTCTTTCTCTTGTGGAGAATAGAATGAACGTGAACCAAATTGGGGCAGAGGGTTTGGAAACAATAAATGTAATTTTTGAGTTTTTTGATCCAAGGCTATTAACCAGTTTGTATCTTCTTTAACTGCTGATACAGCTCTGAAAAGAATTTTTTTTGCGAATTTTTTATCTCTACTAGATTGAACGGTGCATGTGTTATCTATACGTTTAATCTGTTCTATGTACAATTCAAATTGTTTTTCAACCGTAGGTAAGTCTTTGTATTTTTGCAAAAGAGGCTGTAGTTCTTTATCTTTTTGATACGTACTTGTTAAAGATCTAGCCACAATATTCCTCTTATAAATGATAGCAGATGGTAGCCATAAAGGAGTAGTTAATATCATGATTATTGTCCATCCAATTTTTGAGTGCCCAACCATAAGAAGTAATAAACCTACTAAAAAGCCTATAAAAACAAGGGCAAGAATGAATAAAATAAATATATACGTGATAAAAATTACATTCATGACTGTTATAGCCCCTAAACCATGAACGATTCCTATCCTTTCAGCAAAATCAACCAAGCCTAACTTGTCAACGATTGGCAGAAACCATTCATCCCATTTCCATACAAATAAAACAACTGATAATAGCCCTATTAAGCCTGCTAATCCTTGGGATTTTGCCATGTTATATTGTTGCTTAGCTCCTAAATACCATAAATAATCTGCAAACATGCAATCCCTCCCTTTAAAAATATAATGTTATATTATATTATGATGTATTTGTAGGTAATTTGTCAAATGAAAACTACATATTTTTCCATTTATAACGATAATCATAATGAAATCCATAGAGAAATACTGGTAAATTATGATATAATATTTGTATTATATCAAGAATTGAATGGGAACACCCCACAAGGTTCATGCACTCGTGCATACTTGTGGGGTTTTTTTGTGTGTTAAATCTCTTAAATATTCGATTTAAATAATAGGGGGAATCTAATATGAAAACAAAAGGTATTATATTGGCAAGTTTAGCTATTTCTCTAAGTAGCTTGGGGTTCAGTCCACAATTAATAAGCGGGGAAACCTTAGAATCTCAAATTAATAAAATTGAAGAAACAAAAGAGACCAATCAAAAAAGTATAGAAGAATTTGAATTCCTTATTAAGAATTTAGAACTTGAACAATCACAAATAGAAAGAAGAATTGCACAAATCATAGAAGCAGTAAAGGATAATGAGGATTTATATTTAGAGATTGAGAAGCAAATGAGTCGCCTAGAATCTGAAATTCAGGTTGTAGGAGCCGATTTAACAGATATAGAAACACAACTTACTAGAAGTAAAGAATTAATCAATAAGCGAATGTCTATTTTACAAGAGCAGGGGGGAAACGCTTCGTATTTAGAAGTGATACTAGGCTCTAAAAGCTTTACTGACTTTATTACACGATTTGAAGCTATTGCAACTATTATTAAATCGGATCAACTTCTTCTAATAGATTATGAAGAAAAAAATAATAAATTTTCTGATCATAAATTTACATTAACTGAAAAACATCAAGGGTTAGCTGAAAAAAAGGCGGCTTATGAAGAGATTCGTTCCATCATAAATGAGCAAAAAGCGGAGCAAGAACGGCTAATGACTAACCTAGTTAATAAGAAAGAAGAACTAACCAATAAGATTAATTCATTGGAAATACAAAATTTGGACTTATCCAATCAACAAAGTTCATTAGAGACTCAAAAGCAATACCAACAATCTATACAATCAAGTATTGGTGAGCCTTCTTATTCCGATTCGAATCAAGGAGCGCCTTTGCAATATATGCAATATTATCAAGCCGCAGGTGATGCTTATAATATCCCGTGGTATTATTTGGCTGCGCTTCATAGTATTGAAACCAACCATTCTACGATGGCTTCTATGGTTTCTAATAAGGGTGCTATTGGACATATGCAGTTTCTCCCTAGCAGTTGGGTAGGGTATAAATTCGATATTGGCGGTGGAGCGGTTTCACCTGACCTTGATATAACAGATCCAGCTGTAATCCAATCGGGAAACGGTTTTGGCGTAGATTTTGACAATGATGGTAAAAGTGACCCATGGAGTATACCAGATAGTATTGCTTCAGCTGCAAATTATTTAGCCCGACATAACTTCTCTGCTGATCCAAACAAAGCTATATGGCATTATAATCACGCGGATTGGTATGTTCGAGAAGTAAACAAACGAGCCGAGCGTTATAAAAACATGAGCAATACTTCTTACACCCAAAAAGATATAACAACAATCGGTAATCAATGGATTGGAAACTCTGTGTACGTGTTTGGGGGCGGTAGAAATACTTATGATATTAACAATGGTCGTTTTGACTGTTCCAGCTTTGTTCATTGGGTATTTTCTCAAGCCGGGATAGATTTAGGAGATCGAACCTCTGTCACTACAGATACTCTAAAACATTTAGGGACTGCTATAAATCCAAATGAGATGATGCCAGGTGACTTAGTATTTTTTGATACATATAAGAAGGATGGTCATGTAGGGATTTATTTAGGTGATGGTGAGTTTATAGGAGCCCAGGGTTCAACAGGAGTAGCAATAGCGAATCTTGATGGGGGATATTGGAAGGAAAAATTTAATGGACGCGTAAAGCGTATTTAAATTTAAAGGATTATACTTTATGTAGATAAATAAACAGAAAAAGAGAGGGACTGGGAATGAAGCTATTAAAAAAAGGAGAAAAATACCCAATCGAATCTTCTATAAATAATTTGGATATTGATATAGGATGGAGTGCACCGGCAAATTATGATATGGATGTTTCTGCCTTTTTATTAGAAGGAGATGGACTGGTTCATCAAGATTCAAATATGATTTTTTACAACAATCCGTCATCATCTGATCAATCCGTTATTCGGCTGAATCCTACTTTAATACAAAAAGAGCAGTTCAAAGTGAATTTAGCTTGTGTATCAAAGTCTATTCAGAAAGTTTCTTTTGTATTAACAATCCACGAATCCGCTCATACTAAACAAACTTTTCAATACATTTCAATGGTTCATTTACAAATTCGAAACGGTGACAATTCACCAATTCTTTCATTTACAATGAACGGTCCTTTTTCAAATGAAACAGCATTGATTTTATTTGAATTATATCGTTATCAAGACCATTGGAAAATCAATCCGGTTGGAAGCGGTTTTTATGGAGGATTAGCGGATGTTTGCAAGGATTATGGGTTATCTGTATATGAACCGACTCATTCAACAGAGATGGTGCCCTTACAATCGTATCCTTATCAGTTTTCAGGAATTGAGCAAACTCTGTATGAAAAACTAATTAATCGACTTTCATCATTTCAAATAAATCTAAATAATATGAGCATGAAACAAGCTCAAAAAGTGATTCAGTTTGCTTTTGAACAGATTCTACATAAAGATCACTATTTAGAGCGTTCCATTAGTTCACAAGAATATCAAATTTCTTATCTGAACGGACATAATACAATCGATATTAAAATGTTGTATCAAACAACAAAAGAACAAGAATTAATAGTCGATCGCAAAATAAGTGAGATCATTAAAACCGTTCCAATGCATGTATCCGCACCCCAAAAAGTTAAATTCATTCATGATTTCATTGTCCAACATGTAGATTATGATCAATCGCTTACAGAATACACTGCTTATGCTGCGTTGGTGAAAAGACGAACTGTTTGTCAAGGATATGCACAACTGGCCTACCGCTTGTTGAACGAAATCGGTGTAGAAACACTCATCATTCGAGGTGAGGCGAAAGTTAAGCAATTAGGAACAAGAGCAGCACATGCTTGGAATATGGTAAAAGTCAATGGCGATTGGTTTCATCTAGATTGCACATGGGATGATCCAATAGGAAGCGAACAAATTCATTATGATTATTTCTTAATTAGTGATTTAGAAATCAGAAGAACGCACTCTTGGGAAAGTAGAAAGTACCCAAAGGCTCCTAAAAATTCAGTGCATTTAGTTTGAAACTTATATACTAGGAAACTTACCACAATTCATACTAGATATGTTTCATTATAAATAAACTATAATAAGAAATTACGTCAAACAATATGTAGGATGAAATTTCTCCATAAAGGAGATGATTATGATAACTATTATTTCGATAGTTCTAACTTTTCTTTATTTGCTTTCTTGTTTTTTTACTTTGAAAGGTGTACCTATTTTAACTCATACTTATGCTAATCCGTTGCCACGTCATATGGGAATAAAAATGCTTTTAATAGGATTAATTATTCGCTTTGTTACCTTATTATTTGCTTGGTTAAATGGTTTACCACTTTTTATTTCTTGCATTGCACAATTCTTACCTATAGTTTCTTTATTTATATATCTTTGGATTGATGATGCAATAAGAAAGAAGAAAACAACTATTTATTAATGGTTTGATTCGGTATAAGAAAAAAAACATGGCGAATTCCGATACGAATCACCATGTTTTTTATTTAATTATATTAAATATATTTAATATATAACTTCTTGAATTCCTCTGAAAATTCAGCAACAAGTTCTTTATCTATTGAAGTAATCCAAGTTTCATCATTATATTCAGCAGCATAAGTCCAATTATATGATCCATGCATTACAAATTCAAAATCTACAATACAAAATTTATTATGAACAAGGTTGTTTCCATATGCTCCAAATCCAGGAACAAATAAGGCATTAAAATCACTTATTAACTCAGCTTTTAATTTATTATTATTAGATGCGTCTGAAGTAATAATTCTAACTTGTACACCTTCTTTTTTCTTAGCTAAAAGTTCTTCGTAGATTACTTTGTCTGTAAACCATGCAACAGACACCCAAATAACATATTTTGCAATACGGATACCTTGTATGATTTCCTCTCTAATCTCTTCAAATGCTACAGAATGTTCTACAATTTCGATATCTTGACCTTCAACGAATTTAGGTCTTATAAGCACATTTCCTAAATCATATTCTTTAGTCTCTTTATATATGTAAGTTACTAATTTTTTAAAAGATTGGATTAATTTTTTTGCATCTTTCAACATAGGTATTCTAACTCGAATAGCTATATCTTCATAACACTGATAATGCTTTCTTGTAAAAGTTGTTGTTTTTTCAAATTCTATTTCCGCATATCGCAAAATACTCAGCATTTTTTCTTTCTCTTCGTAATCATCGCCATCCCATTTCAATGTCTCTATCATTGTTCTTAAGAATTTTTTTTCATCCATAATGCCACCTCTTTAAAATTTTATTGTTTTATATATTCAATATGATAAAGGATAAATTTAAGAAGCTCGATACTTTTAAATGAAATACCAGACTTTGTGGGCATATAAATTGAAAGTTATTGGATATTTTTCATGGGAATTGTTTATAAATAAAGGAAAACCCTTTGGAGGTCTGCACCATTTTTTTATATCCGATGTTATTAGAGACGTTTAGTAAGCACGAACCATATGAACCATTTTCCGATCCAGCATACCTCCATGAAGTTAAATTTAATGGAATCCGCCTCATTTACACCAAAAATGCGAATGGACATGTAGAATTATTTACTCGACATAGAACACAAATAACAAAAAAATTTCCAGAGGTCGTTATAACCGGTCTGCCCAATGATTCAATATTGGACGGTGAATTAGTTTGCTTCCATAAAGGAAGGGATAACTTTTCTAAGGTAATGAACCGATTCCGTCTTTCAAATAATCGAAAAATAGAAGAAGCAGTCTTGTTGAATCCTTCTACATTTATGGTGTTTGATGTATTAAGGTGGGAGGGCCAACAAATGACTCATTTGCCCCTTACACAAAGAAAAGAATTGCTCGAAAAACATTTTGTAATGAATCCTCATACAAAGATGGTTGACTACCGATTGACGGATGGCATCTCACTTTTTCAAGAAGTAGAAGAGCGGCAGCAGGAGGGGATCGTAAGTAAAAGACTTGAGAGTCGCTACCTTGTAGGGAAAAGATCTACTAAAGGCGATTGGATAAAAATTATCTCTTGGACGTATGTGGAGGAAGCATGGATAACAGGATATCGAAACGATAAATTTGGGCTCTTATGTTCTGAAAGAGATGAATTAACAGGAATAATGCGACCGCTCGGTATTGTAGAGTTTGGTTTGACTAGAGAGCAAAAAGTTGCCTTTTTTAATATTGTCTCTCAATTAATTATTAATGAAGATAAGAAGTTTACCTATATAGAGCCTGTACTTCGTTGTAAATTAAAAGGGAGAGGCTATACCGATAATGGCTTCCTATTTACTCCAGTATTTGTGGAGTTTATCCTCTAACAAGGCGTCCAGGTGAAGAAAAAAGTACACATCTTGGGCTATAACATAAAGAAGATACTCCTTAAACGACTTTATTGTAATTAAAGAACTTCATTATTCGAGAACAAAATAAAGAATGGACTCCGTTAAAACGGAATCCATTCTTTATTTTGTTTTTACACTAAGTAACTTTACTCCGGCTTTCTTTGCTTTTTTACTAGAAGCTTGTATCCATTTAATATTATCTTTTTTTATTTTATCCGACATATTTTCATCCTCCAATATCAATCTATATATCTCCATCTTGGACAAGTTCCTTTTAAAATATACTAAAATATGTTCTAAAACTCTTCCCTCCATCCTATATTAAAGAAAAGGGTGTCCAAATGGACAAATGCCCTAGAGATAAATTGAAATAATTGAGGGGAGAAGTGGGGAAGTGAAGTATATTAATCCTATATTTTCAAAACGCAATAATGATTCAAGTGAAAAGACAGTAAAAGCTACATCGTCTAAAGCAACTCGAAAAACTCGTTCAGACAAAACTCATGACATTAAGTTTGTAACTACACAGATCCTTCATATGAAGCTTCAAACCCTCTGTAAACAGGCAACAAGACTTTATAAACCTCACACAAATGAACGTCTTACCCAAACTAAATTCAATACAATGTTGCTACGTTATGGGCTTAATCATCAGCACATCATTAATTGGTCTGCAGATTATACAGACAAGCAAGGATATATGCATGTTCGCCCATTAGAAGAAAGTGAATATACAGAATTAGCTGGTCCGTATGGGCTTTCCATTCGACACAGACTATCTGAGAGAAGAACTGTTTATTGTATTGTTTATTCAGTTGTACTTTGGCTAGAAAGGGGCGGCTCACTTGAAGAGATCGTACAGTGAATATGATATCTTACTAGGTAGGTTGAACGGCTCCTCAATGACAAGAACTTTTTTTCAATTTATTAAGACTTATAAGAAAAAGCTAACCATTAAAATACCATACTACGAATATTTGCGTGGTCAGGTATTTGTTGAAGACATGAAAATTGCGTATGGAGATAAGGTTCCTACTTCCTTTAATATCGCTGAGCTGATTTACATGTTATATGACGATTTCTTGTTTCAAGTGCAAACAGGAGGAGAACACGAAATAGCAGCTAAATTTTTAGCCAATGAAAAAAGATCATTGGGTCAGAATCGTAAAAAAGCTGAAAAAAAAATTCTACGGCCTATCTCAACAAATGTTTTTAGCTTTGAATATGAAGAAATTGAAGAAGTAAAAGAAGAGCAAATGGCATACTTAGAAATTTTGATAAAGGAGCAAGAATTATATCGCGGGGAAGTTCTCCTTCATGATTTAGAACCATACTTGGAAAATGAGTTAGTTATGGTGGAAGATGTTTTTGCAATTATGTATTTGGATTTCATTCAAAGAGTGAAAAAACTAGGAAACTCACACGAAGTTAAAAGCAGCATACAAGGAATCTTATATAAGTTGAACAATTAAAACTAATAGATGAAGCGATACAAGCACTGTTAGTTCTTAATAACACCTAATTAAATATGTGCACAATGTGAGATGAAACGTCAATGAAAAGCTTATATGCCTAATGGCTCGCACAAGCTGAGTCATTTTTTTATTAATGAAAATAATAAAACCCGTTCTAAGAACGGGTTACATTGGTAGTTAAATACGTCTTTTTATCGGATGCGTGTGCACTTCAGAAACTTCAATAATTATATCTTAATCACAATAGCTACTTTATTAATTTATAAATTCTATCTTGCTTATCTTTGTCTTCAACCAATAAGAGTATGCCCTGAGAAACGAAGGTATCTAGCCAGGAACAAACTTGTCCATAATCTCTGGGCTTAGTAGTTGAAAAACGTTCACAAGAAATCTTTCCTAATTTCATTAATTTCTCACATATTTGTAATGCGCTAGTTTCCCCTGATTCCAAGAGAGCTATAATTTCTCTTTGAAGGGGAGAAGGCTCTTGAATTTCATTTATTACCTTATTTTCTTCAATGAACAGGTCTTCAAATGAAATTTGGTTCATAATTTCACAACCTTTAAATTATATTAGTTTTCTATATATTTTTTTTCATTCCACAATTTCTACATTCACGAATGAAGTCGCCATTCTTAATAGAACTATTAAAATGAGCTTTTTGGCAATTATCGCAGCGTCCGCTCATAATATCCGGTCTGTCCTTATAGTCGTATATAATATCTAGATTTATTTGTTCATTTTCCAATATCTTACCTCTTTCTTTTGCTGTGGGGATGGAACACTGGTTTATCTAAAATCCACATCTCAAAATTCTTTCTTTTTATCCATACGATCCAATACTTCTCTATGTTCGCTCTGTGACAAATTCGTATAGAGTGCGGTGGTCTCAATGGAGTTATGTCCCAATTGATCTCTGAGGGCTATCAAACTTCCACCTTCATCAAGCCATTGCTTAGCAAAAGTGTGGCGCAATTTATGTGGAGTTAATTGTTTACCAGACATGTAAGCACCTGTGTATTTTTTTATCATTGCACGTATGGCTTCAATTGTTATTGGATTAGCTTTTTTCTTATAAATAGTAAGAAATGCAAATTGATTTTTTTTATCTGGTTTGTATAATTCTTCACGAACATCTAAATAAGACTTCAAATCCTGCATTGCGGTTCTTGTTACGCTAATTGTATCTATTTTATTACCTTTACGTAGTGCAGTTATGTTATTCTCAACAAAATCTATGTCAGTTAATAATAAGCCAGCAACTTCTTTTACCCTTACCCCAGATCCAGTAAATAGAGAAATTATCGCTATATCTCGCTCCTTGTTATTTTTAAATCTTGCTTTTTGAAAGGGAGTTAGGGTGGTTTCATAACGGTTCTTCATAAAATCAATAAAATCACCTGAATCATTCTCGACCAATAGATTTGAACTAATCTTTTTAGCTCGGTATGAAGCTGACTCACTTTTCTTGGGAGTTTTTATTTTAGACATGACATTTCTATAGAAGTAACATTCTCCATCATCGTCTTCAGTTTCAGTAGTCAGATAATTAAAAAGGGACTTTAAAGATTGAATATATCGATTTAGACTTGCATCTGACCTTTTAACAAATACACCTTCATTTTTCTCTATTAGTTCATCTGTAAGCATTTCAAAGAAGAATTCAATTTCTTTTTTTCTTAATTTCTCTAAAACAGAATAGGGGATGTCTTTTAGAGATTCCTCATTTGTAAAACCTTCTTGATTTAACCAGGTAAAGAAACGCTTATAATCATGTAAATAACCACTTAATGTTTCGGGTGAATATTTCGCTCTTTTTTTTGCGCGAACAAATTCAGCAACATAGGAAGGTAGCTCATTAAGTGCCGATTCAATATGTTTTTCTGCTAATAAGACTTTACGAGTAGGGACAGGCAATTCGCACACTCCTTTATTGTCGAATTTTATCGAAACTTTCCACTAAATACAATTTTAACAAAAAGTTATCAATTAGAAACTTTGATGAACTGTGTATTGTATTTCATCAATCTTGCAAAATTCAACCGAATTTAAATCTACATTTTTTTCGTTAAAGATTACATAATTATCTCCAGGTCCCAAAGAGCTTTTAAACATAAACCCATCAAAGCCTTCATTCTTGATCAATTCGGATAGATATTGAGTGGGTAGATAATCTATTTCAGAATTATCAGGGCTAACTGGTTTAGACAATTCAAAAACTAATTTTTGATATAGCGATAGAGTTTCCGTCGCTTCAAGTAGGTTTCCGTTAAATTGAAAAGGGGATATTAATGCTCTTCCAGTATTTAAAGAAACAAACTTTAATTGCCTTTTAGCTGTCATCTCCACTAGGGTTATTACAGCAGATTTATACGGTCTTAGTTCCGCTACACATGTTTTTCTCTGTGGAGACGCATATAAATAAGAGATACCTCTAGGATTGGCTCTCCCAGGACTTGCAATTTCATTGGGCGGTGCCCCCATATTATCAATAATATGCTTTCCTATCCTCCCTCTATAAAAAATAGCACTTTGAGGGATAATATGATTATTTTCTTTTAAAATATTAACTATATTCTCGGCAATATAGCCTTTGGATGGAAAAAAGCGATTCCCATGCTTCAACTCTTCTGAAAAGTTATCCCATACTTCTAGTGTTGATTCAAAGTATACCGCTTCAGCAGCTTTTACATATAAATCGGCTTCACTATATTCACTATTTAATGAAAGCATAATATCAGTTAAGAGTGATTTTGCAGTTTGACCTTCTATACCTGCTGAAAAAATCATCCATTCATGCTGTATTAAGTCATACAAAAATTCTCCAATATCTACTGGGTCATGCACTTCATGGATGAAGTGTTCTCCATGTTCTAATTTTTCGTAGTATGGAATGAAAATAGCAAATACATCTGCTAAATCATCAACTTTAATAACTTTCACTCCATCTTCATAACAGTAATCACAGCTATCAATTATATTATTGTTTCTAATCTTATTTATTAGGAAACGGTCTTTAAAACAATTTTCACAGCAATACACTTACCAAACCTCCATATAATATATCCTTGTTGATTATTTTGTGAAAGACTTATGTACTGTTTAAGACGGCAGGACAGGCTTTTCAGAACCGTTAAACGCATCCCAGTACCAAAGTTCATAATTTGGTTTTAAGCTATTAAAATGATCTATTTTAAACTTTCGGTGAAGATGGTACTCTTTATTACTCTCTGACATTCCAAAAATCTCTATTATGGTTTCGGGCGTCGTATCAAGTAATAGACCATCTGGGATTAGTCCATTCCATTTAGGATAATATTTAGATTCTATTGGCCGTTCAATCAATCTTTGATCATCACATAATTGATCGTAAACTTCTCTTTCAAATGAACTTTCTATCGGCACACCATTTTTATTGATTGGCAGCATACTTAAACTAATAAATTCAGGTGATTTCCCAAAACCTTTGTTCTCTACAAATCCACCAATAATAAAGGGTCCATCCGACACACGTACCGCTCTATTAGCATGGTCCATAACTTGAAATGGAGCTGTAAATTTATAAAGTTCTTGCGTTACAGGATTCCTAGCATGTATGACAAAAGAGCGCTCCTCAATCAATTCGACAAAGAAGTCCAGTTGCAAAAGAACAAATGGCTGCGCTTTTTTTTTGTATTCATTTTCTAAATGATAAATTGTTCCGATTTTCCCTTTTTTAAATAAAACTTGATGTAGGGAAAGTTCTTTTGTAACAAAAATTTTTCTTGATGTAGATTGAAAGATTTTATTAAAAACATGTGATAAAGTAGGATACTCTTTTTTTGAGTCAAATCTGATACATGTATTCCATGCTTGAGTGACTATAAATTTAATAAGTTGATTTAAACTGGCTTTGCTAGAGCTAATCCCTATCTCACCTAAATCTTTTGTTGATGTAGTGGAGTCTAGTTGGGATTGTTTCCGTACTTGCAACTTGTAGTCATGAGTATTTAAACTAACGAAGTAATTTCCTTTATCGTCCATTTTCCATCCGTTTTCGTTTATTGAGTCAGAGGAAATTGAGTTCTTCTTATAAAAATGACAAGTTTCAGCATGTTTACTAGATTGATTACTGGAACTTCTCAAGTAATATGTATCCTTTTCTTCTATATAAGCAATCGTCATCTTAATTAAATCTGGTTTACATAAACATCGTAAGCTAATTTGTTTAAGATGACGTTGTTTATAAATAGATTTCATTATATTTTTTTTTGACTGTGAGTCAAGTTGATTTAATGTAGAATAGCTGAACTGTGTAACTAAATGGTCTTTTAAACTTTTCATTTCTAAAATACCGCTCATTTTTATCTCCTTTAATCATTGCCTAATATAGGGAATTACTCTACTAAAGCAGGTAGAGGTATTAACTCACTTTAAAAGCAAGTGCCATATTTGATCATTAAATCCTAGTAATGAAATTCTATTAGGTCTATTTTATCACGAAACAATATTTGTTTTGTTGCACATATAATGAGAAAAGGGACGTTCTGAGTTTGAACGTCCAAATTAATTATTATTTCAATTCATTTTTATTATCTTTAAGATGAATTTCCATTTGTTCTTCTGTTAATGATACAAATTTGTTTAGTCCGATTATATGTATTTTAGTTTTTTTCCCTGATTTTTTTCCGACTACAAATTCCCGAATGCCTTCTCTGGTTTTGATATAGCCTGTATCACCTTCAAACCAATCTGGCTTCATTATTTCATGTCTCAGACTCCTAGCATCTGAAAAGGTAGCAGAAGACTTTTTAAACGCTTGTGGCGGTCCAGAAACACTTCTATGTTTAGTTAACGTTACATTAAGATTCTTTCTATTAACTGCTGTTATGATTCCTTTGTCGCCATTATTAGTTTCAACAATCATGCCAGGGAAAGCAGATTCATGTGTTAATACATCGGCATCATTGATAGCATATGTAATGTGAGGGAATATGCTATTAGTTAGCTGTTCGGTCAATGCTTTCTTTGCATTTTCAAGGAGTTCTTCGTTTGAATTACCATTCACTACAAAAGTAGCTGGAGCTAATGTTAAAGTTACTGATTTCATATTAATCATCCTCAATTCATATATTATTTTTCCTGCAATAGATTAAATGCCATCTTTTTTTCAAAGGCTTCATTCATTTAACTCTTCTTTAAATTTGAATTTAGCGCAAAGTTAAATAGACTTAAAAAATTTATAACCAACCCATTTTTTCTAATTCCCTCTTTAGAATTTCTATTCCCTCTTTACTTATAAAGTCACCATTCGTTAGTTGTATCATATTCTCTGCTTGTTTCCCTGTGATCATGCAAGTTGGTTTAACTGTCTGTAGATGAATATTCTTATTTGTCACGCTTATTTCTATTAAATCGCCTGGAGTCACATTCATATTCTTTAATATTTTTTTGCTTAGCTTTAATTTACCGTCTCTAGATAATTTAATGGTTTTTCCGAGTGACCTCAATATCAATTCCACCTATCTAAAACAAGATTATACTAGCTAAATAGCGGACTGTTTTCTTTAATAAAGTAGTCCAAAGATTCCTCTAATTTCATTTGTTTTATAAACATGCGGTAAATAACTACTTCGTCGAAATCCGTTATTGGTTCGTTAAGTAATGGGCTAACGTCCGGATCGTTGATTAACTCGTCTTTTACTATACAACTATCAAACTGTGGGTTTCGTAGTTCTTTATTAACTGATAAATAGTCTAATTGTATCAATGCTTGTTGTATGTATTTCTTTACAGCTATCTCATCAACTATTTTTTCAATAGACGAAAGGGCATTTACCATAGACTCCATTTTTTCCAACATGGAAAGCAAAAATTGAAGTTCTCCCCAGTCGATTTTTATTTCATCAGTAACATTTAGATTTTTCTTTGATGCGTGTTCTTTAAAGCTATTACATATTAATTGGGCATACTGATAGTCTTTCATTAATGAGATTCTCCTGTCATTTTTAAAAGTGCCATATATCCCTTTATCATTACTACTCCACGACGACGATAAATCAAGTCAGCCTCCAACATTTTAGAGAGCACATAACGAATCTTGTTTATACTTATTCCACTTTTTTGGTTCATTACACTTAATGTTTGTATTAAAATGCCTTGGTGGTCCATTTCATTAAGTATATAATTCATAATTCCTTTAGCATATAACGGCAAGTATATCCCTTTATACTTTGCTATGGTTCTCCAATACTCAAGAATATTTCTTTTTTGGTTACTCTTTAATAATGTAGGTTTACCATCATTTAAACTGAATAAAGTATCTGTTATCATTAATTTTCACTCCCAATGTAGATTAATCATTCCTCCTTACTATAATATAATATTATATTATGTATTGATATTTTGTCAATCTATAGATTAAATGGAGTTTGTCCCTTCCAGAACTTTTGATAGTTATAGAATTCCTCATATAGCCAATTAAATAAAACATTTTCCAACTGTATTTCTAATTTTTTATATGTTGGAATTATTCTACTTCCTGGGAATTTTAATAATAACTGTTTACCTACTTCTATTTTGGTACCTTTTTCTTCGGCTGTGTCTGTGTCTGATATTTTCAACGTGTATGTGTCCATTAGTAATTTTCTATTCCTCACGATCACTATATAAATAGGGGCTTTGTTTAGTCTAGACTCTATGAACTTCTTAAAATTTGTATATTCTATTTTTACAGAAAATCGGCAAGTAGCAACTGCTTCTTTTTTCAATTCAATATAATACATTTTATATTCCTCCGGTATTAGTTTATAGAAAAGTAAGGTTTAAGAGTATCAATTTTCCAATTAAAAAGCAAAACAACAGGACATTTGCCTGTTGTTTGCTTGAAATTAATGATTAACTTATATTTTGATTATGCTTATTCCAATACGAATATACTGCTTCTTTTGTTCTTCCTTCAGAAGAAAAAACACCAATTTTCTTCTCGAAAAATTTCTTTTTATATTTTACTATTTGTTTTGATTTGTATTCATTTACCTCTTTTTCTTCTATCTCTCTATGTAAATAGTAGAGATTTTTTTTAACTTTCTCTATCAGGAAATTATTTAATTTTTTGTTATATAAATCTTCAGTTCGTGCTTGCATATAGGTATACTTTCTTTTTTTCTTCCACCAAATTATGAAGAAAATAATAATAATTGTTCCTATGATAATCCATATCCATAAAGAATCTGTTACTAAATTAAAAACATCAGGTATACCGCTGTTAATGTTTGAATTTGCTTTTACTTCAAATACTTGGGTAAGGGTATTCTTTTCTCCATTAACTTGTAAATCTATTGTTCCGACATATTCCCCTTCTTTTATGTTACCTTCTAGCGGAACTTGAAAATCTACTCCTGTCATAGGAGCCATTTCGAAATTTCCGAATTCCTTTTGAAATGCTATTTCTCCTTTATCATCTTGAACTGTTAATCTTCCTTTTCCTTCTTTTAAGATCGTAGGCTGTGTATTGTCAATGCCGATTAAAATGGACTTATCTTTATAAGTAATAGAATCTAGTGATGGTACATGAGATTCTATTGTGCTGATTTCTAACTTAATCGGTAATATTTTTTGTATTTTATAATTGATGGTCATCCCATCACTTTTAGAAGTGAAGGTTTGTTCGGGAGAAAAAATTAACCCCCCTACCATTAAGCCTTCAAGCTCGGTAGCTGGTAAGGTTATTTCAAAAGTTATCTTTTTCTTTTCTAACGGTTTTAATTTTATGGAGGATTGATGGTTAATTAAATGTGCAACTCGGTAATCTTTATGGATTCTACTTGTTTTATTCCCATCAGAATTAACAAAATAGTATTGTCCTTGAGGGCTTGTCAGCAAATTACTTGGAGTTACAAAAATCTCTGTATTTTTTTTAGTCTTATTAGTAATATAGTAGGACAACTTATAACTTTTGTTTGGGACTGCTTTTATGTGATGATATGCAGTTTGATTCTTGTCTTGATTTTGGGTCAAGATTGGTTCGATAGAAAATTCAATCGGGCTATTTGTATCTTCTCCAAATGCAGTAGTAGGTATCATTACAAAAAAACAGATTAATAGGCTAAAAATTCTTTTCATAGTCATCACTTTATTGACTCCCCTTATTAAAAAACTAAGGGGAATCTTTCTCCTTTATTCTTTTTTATAGTTCTCCTTGTACTAAGGTAAAATTAACTGTGGTCTCGTAAGGAGTAGCAACGTCAGGATAGTTGATTGGATCGACAATTTTTGATACAGAAGATAGATTTTTTACTTTTATCTTGAAATCTCCATCACTTGGTAAGCTATTTTCTCCAGATCCTGCTCCAGGAGCTGCCCATGCAAACTTCTGCGGAGTCCCACTATCCAATGATGTAAGATTAGCATTTACATTAAAAATAGGAGATGAAATTAAACTGCTTTCTAATGATAAAACTCCAATTGGGAATTTAATAGCTACTGTCCCCCCTTTAAATCCGTCCTTTGGTGCTATCTCTTCGATTTGCTTAGCACTCATGTACACAGACCAACCTTGATTCGTTCCAGTGAAGTCTTTAACTATCAAACTTCGAATATCTGCAATGTTTTCAGCAAAACTGCCGGAAGCTATATTTTCTGGATTAATGAGTGGTTTTAGATTTTGCATATCGACTTCTAAATGTAAACCCGAATTAGTAATCGTAAATCCAGCGTCCTTATTTACTTCTGATTCACTGGGGGCTTCTGGTACTTCTGGCTCTATCTCAGTAGCGGTGAACAACGATAATTTTTGTGGTGTAGAATAATTTAATTTGTTGCCTAAACCTAATTGACCGAAATTATTTAACCCCATTGCAAAAACCTCACCGGAGCTACTTAGGGCCATAATACTTTCTCCACCATTACTGTTATTGCTGCTATAGTTTATCGAGTCAATGTCTTTTAGTTCGCTAATTTTCTTAGGTAATAATAAAGGCTCTTTATCTCCATGCCCTAATTGACCTGATTCATTTCCACCCCAAGAATAAACATCATTTGTATTGGTTATAGCAAAGACAGCAGATCTTCCAGTAGGAATAATGGCTCTAATATCTGATAAACTATCAATCTTAGTTGGTGTTTTTACAGTATTATAATGCCCTAAACCTAAAGAGTGTTGACCAAAACCCCATGTGTAGGCATCACCTGAATTTGTAACTACATACACATTCCATGGGCCAACTGTTAGTGATTTAGCATTAGAAATATTTACTTTAGTTGGCGTGAAAGCTGAAGTAACATTTCCTAATCCAAGAACACCTTTGTCACTCATCCCCCAGGAATAGACGTCCCCTGACTTAGACACAGCAAAATAACTTTTCGGATTGTTGCCTAAGAAAATAGATTTAATATTATTTAAACCATTTATCTTGGTAGGAGTTTTAAAGGTGCTTACCTGCACTCCAGAAGCCAATGCCCCTACACTTGATATTCCCCATGCGTATACTTCACCATTGTCTAGTGTTACAAAAGTTACCTCGCCGTTTGAAAATACTTTTTCAACACCTGATAACCCAGGTATTTTTGTAGGAACATGAATATCAGAGCTACCATCGTGCCCTGTTCTCCCACTCATCCCCCAAGAATACAACTCTTTATTTACTGTTATAGCGAATATGGAGGTACTGGATACAACTAAAGACTCTACATTACTAATGCCATCGACTTTCTTAAAAGAATTCAACCTTGTATTAGTTGTGCCATCACCTAATTTGCCGTTTGTACCACTTCCCATAGAATAAATGTCTCCATTATTTAAGAGAGCATAGGTGTTTTGCTCATTGTAAAATATTTGCTTTACATCCGACAAATCAGCAACTTTTGTTGGTGTTAATTCGCCAAAATTAGTAATATACACGTCCCCGTTCTTGGTCACAAAAGTATGAGTAGATACGTTTGAATATTGATCCATACTATTAAAAATTCCTAAAGATTTAGCTGACACAATACTTTCTTCAGCTTTAGCTTTCACAGGTGCAACTGCAACAACAGAAGATAATGCTACTGTTGCGGCTAACATTATGGAAGGTATTTTATTTTTTTTCATATATTTATTATGGAGCCCCCTGGTTGGAGGACCCCATACCTCCTTTAGAATTTATACATTTCCTTGAACAAGTGAAAATTTAACCGTGGCTTCATACTGTGTAGCTGTATTTGGATAGTTCACTGGATCAACCATTTGTAAGTCCGCAGATAAGTTTCGGGCTATAATCTTAAATTCTCCATCTGCTGGCATTTGATTAATTCCTCCCCCCGTACCAGCTTCTGCCCAAATATATTTTTGTGGTATAGACTTGTCTATTGCATTTAATCGGTTGTTAATTTGGAATGTCGGATTAGAAACTAATGTACTTTCAAGGGAAAGTACATCAGTAGGAAGTTCTAAAGCTGTTGTTCCGTTTTTAAATCCACCAGCAGGTGCTTTTTCTACCAATTTGCTAGATTCTACATAGACAGACCAACCTTGTTTAGTACCGGTGAAGTCTTTTACCACTAAACTTTGTACATCTGTTACATTTTGTTTGAATTGATTTGCTGGGAGACCATCAATAGTTAAAAGAGGATTTAGATTCACGTTATCAACTTCTAAATGTAGACCTCCTGATTGTACCTGTAGCCCCGCTTGTGAAGGTATTTCATTTGCATGAACTGAATTACCTCCGATTGCAATGGAACTAGTAACCATCAATGCTGTTGTAAATAAAATACTCTTTATTTTCATGTGCTTACCCCTTTAACATTTTATTTTAGTGTTATATAACGAACTTGTGACAAACCAATTGGATTACGTTTACTTCGATTTACTCAATAGCATTACCTCCTAGTTTTTAGGGGAGGATTTAAAAACAAGAAAAACCCCATTCTACTCACAAAATAAAACGCTAGCGCGTCAATTTCATGAACAGAATGGGGTATTCCCGGTTAGTTTCTATATGAATGTTTTGTATTATCAAATATAATTGTAATGTATTATTCTAAGTAATTACTAGTATATCCAATGAATATTAAATTGGAGAAAGTCAGTATCTACGTGATTTGCATTACCAGTTGAACTAAGTTAAATATACTTTCTTTGGAATCCTTTTGCAAGTTACTCGGGGACACATTCTGTATTATTTTGGTTCAACTAATTATGTAGCAGGACAACCTAAAACTGTGATTCGGGGTTCCTTTAATATAATTGTGTGCTATTTGATTCTTGTCTTAATTATTCGCCACCAAGATAGGCTCCATAGAAAATTTAATTGGGCTATTCGTTTCGTCTCACTATTTAGTAGTAGGGTTAATTGCAAAAAGAAAATTAATAAACTCAATTTTTTAATGGTCAAGTAATAATCTCCCCTTAGCCTTATTACTAAGGAGGGATTATTATTTTTTTCCTTTTTAAAGTTCTCCTTGAACTAAAGTAAACTTAACGGTAGTTTGATATGGAGTTGCTTTATCAGGGTAATTAATCGGATCAACCACTTTGGCTACAGAAGATAGATTTTTTATTTTCACTTTGAAATCTCCATCACTTGGTAAGTTATTTTCCCCAGCTCCTGCACCAGGAGCCGCCCATGCAAACTTCTGCGGAGTCCCACTATCTAAGGATGATAAATTAGTATTTACGTTAAAAATTGGTGTTGAAACTAAGCTGCTTTCTAAAGATAGAACTCCAGTAGGTAATTTAATGGCAGCCGTCCCTTCTTTAAAACCTCCTACTGGAGAAACTTCTTCAATTTGTTTTGCACTTACGTAAACTGACCAACCTTCATCTATTCCTGTAAAATCTTTCACTTTTAAACTTTGAACATCCGCAATGTTTTCTGCAAAACTGCCTGAACTTATATTTTCAGGATTTATAGTTGGATTTAGATTTTGCATATCGACTTCTAAATGTAAGCCTGAATTAGTGATTGAGAATCCTGCATCTTTATTTATTTCTGTAGGTGTGGGTACTGTCGGTTCATCAGGTTCAGAAGCTTGAAACATTTCAACTTTTGTAGGTACAACTCCCTTCGCATTCTTATTTCCTAGTCCTATTTGTCCCATGTGGTTATAACCCCATGCATAAATTTCGCTACTCTTTGTTATTGCTAAACTATGAAGCCCACCTGATATTATTTCAGAAATATTAGTCAAACCTGGAATTTTAGTTGGCGATATCCGCTTGGCATTATCCCCAAGACCTAATTGATACAGATCATTTCCGCCCCAACCGTAGACTTCACTCTCATTTGTCAAAGCAAGCATAAAATCATAATACATTACAGAGGATGCATAAATTTCTTTTATATTTGATAAAGTTGATATTTTCTTTGGTACTAGTAAATCAATTAAATCTCCATGTCCTAATATTCCATGTTCACTATTCTTCCCCCAAGAATAAACGTCCCCTGAATTGGTCAGTGCGAATGCATTGTGTCTGGCCATTAATATACTTTTAACATCAGAAATCCCTTCGATTTTAGTAGGTACACTTTTATCTACAACATCTCCATGACCTAAAGTTCCATTGGCTCCCTTGCCCCAAGAATATAGAGTACTATCATTTTTAAGTGCAATAAATTGATTATTTTTTACAGAAACTGTTTTTACATCACTAAGACCCTCTATTTTCTTGGGTAATAATAGTGAAGTACCTTCATAGTTTCCCCATACATAGACTTCTCCCGTAAGGGTAACTGCTAAAGCAGTAGTATCAGAAACCTTTACCTCTTTTACGTCAGACAAAGAATTCATTTTTGTAGGCACATCCATATTGTCAGTCGTTCCTAACCCTAGTACCTTATTACCTCCATTTCCCCAAGCATAAGCCTCGTTGTCATTTGTAACGGCAAATATGGTTTCTCCATTTCCTGATATAGACTGGACATTAGAAATGTTCGTTTTTATTGGTACTGTAATATTGGTCCCTTCTGATTTACTACCTGCTTGACTGAAGGAATTAGCACCTACCGCATAGACATCGCCTGAATTAGTTAGAAAATAAGTATTAGAAGTAGTGTGAAATATTTCTTTAACATCTGATACACCAGTTAATGAAGTAGGTGTCGGTGAATAAAATTCTCCCCATACATAAACATTACCAGTCTTCGAAACTACAAAAGAATTATGTCTAACATTAAAGCCATTATTAATACCTACACTCTTACCTGATTCAACTACTTCTGCTTTAACAACATTCATAGGTACTGTTGCAACAACTGATAAAGCCATAGAGCTTGCTAAAAATAAATGATGTAATTTCATTTAGATTTCCCCATTTCTATGTTTTCTTCTATTTTTTTCAATAGCCGTACCTCCAAAAAAATTAATAAGGATTAAAAAAATAAGAACACCCCATTCTACTCACGAAATAATAACGCAAGAGCGTCAATTTCATGAGCAGAATGGGGTATTCCCAGTTGTTCTATATAAAATTCTTTTATTATATCTCATTATCTTACCTTACGTTTATACCTAAATCAAGAGATTTAGGTATAACTACCTACAAAATCCAGCACTAAGACGAAAGATAATCCGTCTTAGTACAGTTATATTTATAATCTTAAATTCAATCAAACAATGATAGTTGATGAAGTTCCTCATTTTCACTAAAGTCCAATTCTTCATCAATAAAATGATTTTGATTTATCTGGCTATCAGCATTCTCTTCTAGATTGCTTTTATGGTTTCGGACCCAGGCATTACAACTTGTAGGCACCTCTGGATCAATCCGTTCATAATAGCAGGTACCCTTCCCTAAATTGCAATAGTTAGACCGCCCACAGCAGCCAAACGATAAGCTAAAGCCGGTCCTAGTCAATCCGCTCCGCTTCTTCATTAAGCTGGCACTCCTATAATATTCGGTTTACCATTAATAAAAGAGCTTATATGTCGATTAATTTTTTTATCAATTAAATAAACATCAACTTGGCAATGGCTATATTTAGATAGAGTTCTCGCGGTATAGATTACACCTTCTTCTTGTTGTTTTAAACAATCTAATGACTTTTCACAATCTATTAATAATTTATAGTACATCGTACATCCCCCTGTATAATCCAGATAGAAAACCTATCTGGATTATCAATATAGTATTGGTTATAAATAATCTATTTTTTTATTAATGTTATCGACAGATCAACAATTTAAAGAATTATCTACATAAGCAACAAATTCTGGTATATCCTTCTCTCCCTTTTGCATAGGAACTAAAACTGGAAGTAATTCATTTACTAAAAACTCTTGGTTATTACAATATAGAATAAAGCCCATTGATGTCTCAATCTCCATTTGGTCTAAGAAATCTGTGATTATAACATCTTTGAAACGTTCTTTTAGAATGAAAGCACATATTTGTTCAACGGTGTTTGCCACCATGAAACGTTCTCCATTCACATAGCCATATAAAAAGTCATTACCTAATCCAATAGTTGTTTTGTACATTTTAAAACTCTCCTTTTTTAAGTTCGTTTTTTGATTAGTCATTTTCTCTATAATTCAAGTGCCTCACTCAAAAACCTTGATATGGTTGTCTTTTTGTCTCGATGATGTTTAGGAACAGATATATATAAATGGTCTTTCGCTCTAGTTGTTAAGACATACGCTAGTCTCCGCTCTTCCTCAATTGCTTCTAAAGAAGATTGTTGAGAATCCTCTTTTTCTTCAGTATCCATGGATGCTACATGAGGAATTACGCCTTCAATAAAGGAAAGCGCGTAGGCTATTTTGAACTCGAGTCCCTTACTTGCATGAATCGTCATTAAGCGAACGGCCTCTATATCTGGCTGATTACGCAACTCGTCCATCTCATTATTCTTTTCCTCTACCTGATCGATAAACGAAAGGAAGGATTGAACGTTTGAAAATCCACGAGCAGATTGTTCAAATTCATCCAATATTTCAATAAGCAACTCTTTATGCACCGTTATGGTTTTTCGCTTATCCAATTCCAACTGTTTCTCATAGTTAATTTCTCCCGTACGTATTTCTTGGATTGCACGAGGTGCTGTCATTTCTCCTATTTTTTTCAAACATCTAATTTTTAAAAGTAAGGATTCTTTCCGAAACCCTATTAGTTTTTCGGAATACTCCAGTAAAACTCTATATAATAGGTTCTTAGGGATGTCATTTTGTCTTTTTCTGATTAAATCATCAATCATATCCTTCATTTCTGTTCTCTTAATATAGAAAATAGGAGCAGATTCTACGATTGCATCAATATCTCTCTGATTAGTAGCAACTCGTAATAGTGCAATCATAGGTCGAATGAATTGATTTTGGTAGAAGGTCTCTGTTCCCTTACCATACGTTATAAAGGGTATATCTGACATTACTAGCTTGTCGAAAATAGCTCTGCCTGTTGAATGGGTACGGTAGAGTACAGCCATATCTTTTAGTTCATGCCCTCTATTGCGCTTCTCAATAATATCTTGTACGATTAACTCTGCTTCTGCATCTGAATTGTTTGGATACATAATCGAAACTTGATGATTTTCTGATTTTTTCACTTTTAAGGTTTTTTTAATTTGATTTTTGTTATATTTAATAATTGAATTGGCTAAACCAACAATAGATGGACCAGAACGATAATTAATATCCATCACAACTTTTTGACAATTAGGATATACTTTATCGAAATTAATCATAAACGACGCCCTAGCTCCTCGGTAACTATATATAGTTTGCGAGTCATCACCCACTACACAAAGGTTTTTATGTGAATCCGCTAATAACTGGATGATCGAATATTGGACCTTTGAGCTATCTTGAAACTCGTCGCATAAAATATATTTATAGCGGTCTTGATATTTTTTCAGAATGGACGGGTTGAACGCCAGTAAATAGTAACATTGTATAAGCAAGTCGTCGAAGTCATAAAGGTTACTCTGTTCCAGCATTTCCTCGTAACTGTGGTAAACAGATTTTAGTTCCAACTCAATTTTTGAATCTCCCATAATATCATCAGGGCGTAATTGAGCGTTTTTCCATGATGAAATGATGGCTGCTACAGCTTCAGGTGAATACGCTTCATGTAAATCCATTTTTCGAAGAATGGATTTTAACATAATGTGTTTCCTCCGTTCTGACGAAAGCACACTAAACTGAAGTCCTTCTTCTCTTAAAATCCTCAAGCAAATAGAATGATAGGTTCCCGCTGTTACAGAACGACTCGCCGACCGGTTCATTCCAGGTATACGTGCAAGGCGCTCAATCATATCTGTAGCGGCTTTTTTCGTAAAAGTGGTTAATAAAATGTTAGAAGGGTCAATATCTCTCTCATAGATCATGTAACCAATTCGAGTGGTCAAGACTGTAGTTTTTCCAGAACCAGCACCTGCTAGGACTAGCACAGGGCCGTCTACTGCCTTAACAGCTTCAGTTTGAGGCTTATTTAACTTGATTCCATAGTCGGAAAGCAAACTAAAATAATATTCCTCACTTTCAACTGCTGGTTCTGTATGGATCTCAGCAAGCGGAGAAGGCTTTTTATAAGCTTGAGCAAGTGTTTGATACATATTACTCACCCACTCTTTCAACAGAAGATCCAAACATCATTTTGAGAATGGTCCAATCTAAATCTGAAATATTACACAATCTACAATTTAATCCGATTTTCTTCATTTCTCGTATATACTCTATCGCTTCTTTTATGTTCCATAATTGCCACTGCATAACTACCATTGTCTATTCCTCATTTCTTATATTAATTTGACTTTAAATCCTCTTAGTTCGTGATTCATTAGCTGTAGACCCATAAAAAAAAGCAATGAATGAATTCATTTGCTTCTTAGAAACTACAAATAATTAAATAAAACTCTCAAGTTCGATACCAAAATCTTCTCCCATACTATAAACATCATTTTCATCTGGATCTTCTTCATTGGTTGGTAAACACACATAACAAGAAGAAATATCCTCATCACCTTTCCAAATACTAAAAGTAGTAATATCGCCCGAAATTATATTTTTTAATACAATGTCCCCTACTTCTGGAAGAGATAAATCATCGACTCTCACTTCCAAAACTTGATATACATGTTGTTCTGTAAATTCATGAAGTACATCCAACATTTACAACACCCTTTCCCAACGTTTCTTGACCTTTTTCTTTTAGAAAACGCAAAAAACCCCTGGGCAGAATGGTTCCATAGCTAAAAAAATGCTATGAATCTCATACGCCCAGAGGCTGTTAATGTAGTCGTCACCGCAAAATCCATAATAAGATTTGCAAATAATTAAAAGAAAAAGATTTAAGCTAATTATAGCTTTCTTTTTTTGCTAATTAAACGATTTCCTTGCTAAAAACAATCTTAGGAAACCTCTTTTAACTAAAATTAAATGCCATATGGAGTGAATTTCAATCATTAATTAAAGTTTATTTTTATTCAATAAAGAAAAAATATCATATTCATCTAGTGACTTCCCAAATATATTTTGCTTCTGGTTTAATTCCCCTAGCAATTTATTAAATGAATTGTCTTCCTCACATAGCTTACTTAATTCAGTTATAACGGCATCTAATTTTTCAAGTGCTTCTATATGTGATTGTTTCATTGTAAGTACCTCCTAATAGCTTTCGATTAACTCTATACATGCTTCTTCATAATTGGTGAATAGTGTCCCATATTGGGCTGGCATAACAGCTCCTATGTATTCCGTTCGAACTAAAGCACGAACATTAACGGCTATATTCTACCTATTACGATCCGATCGGGATACATACCCATATCAAAATAAAGATAATTGAAGAGAAGTAGTCACTTTATTTTTCTCACTTGATTGCTCGATTATATATAAGTGGATTAAGGAGACGGTCACTGCACCGACTCTTTCCTCTTTTCTTAATAATGCACTACGGTCTTCTAAGTCAATTTCCTGTATGACTCTATTACGATTGTTAAATTTAACTTCATCTCCCACTTTGTATGGATAAATCATTGTTCTCTCAATCATTCTCCAAGCTAAAGCTTCTAAATTTCTTTCATTAAGATTAGGATAATCTAGACCATTAGCCAGCTGTTGCATAGCATCAAATTTATTAAAATTTTGCATACTCTTAACTTTTTCTATTACTCTTTGAGCAGCAGCTGGATCAACTTTAGCGAAATAGTCTGTTTTTATTGCCTCTAAGATTTCCTTGTACATGTTTTTCATTTCTCTCTCCCTTTCTTAGCAATCCCTAATTTATATTAATTGCAAACCAATAGCCTTGGTCTTTTCTAAATCTGTACCAATCTTTGATAAACCGCATCATATCAAAACGACCTTTATGAATTCAGATAAAACAATACTTTCCTTCACAATGAACCTTATTTGAATTCATAATAAACTCACCGCTTACAACTTTAGTAAATAGTTCAGTTTGATAAGGATTATAGTAAACAACCGTATCCAACGTAGGATCTAATTCTTGATTAATCCCTGTTAGGTATCCGCGAACATAGGCATGAACTCTTTTCCGATTCTGATCTATGGTCTTTTGTCTCCCGCTCTCAGATACATGAAAGATACAATTTTCGAGGGTAACTGCAGTACAATGCGCTAATACTAATCCTGTTTTGGTACAACGAATACTATATCCTCCCGCTGTATGAAGATTCTTATAGACGTCCACAACCATTTTCATGGTCACTTGACGATCTTTGTAAGGACGGAAAAATGAATCTGTCATAGAGCGTTACCTCCTTTACAATGCGGTTTAATACAATACTTGTTTTGACAAGTCATTTAATAAACACCCTTTCCAATAGTTAATCAACTCTATTTTTAAGAAAACGACAAAAAGCCCTTGGACATTTGGTAACATAGCAAATTAAAAAGCTATGAATCTCAAAATGCCCAAAGGCTTAAAGTATTAGTTGTCACCGCAAAATCCATTATAGATTTGCTATCAGAAAAAAAGAAATAGAATACCAATTAATTATAAACTGTTTTATAAATGGTTGCAATTGGTTCTAACATGAGCTAATACTCACAATTTATCTGCAATAATTTGATTTGCTACAACCAACGAAACCCTTTCTATGCTTAGCTACCATTCCAGACATAGTGAGGTCTTTTATAATGCGTGCTGTTTCAAATATGAAGTTATTGCTTGCATACCCGCACAAGGCCATTTATGTACTCTTCTGTTTAACCGTTTGCTTTCTTTTTCTAAATGAACATGACCTGAACTTAAAAATGTACCATAAATATGTGTTTTGCCGAATATCTTTATCTCATTCTCTTCGATAAATTCAAAGTGAATATTTAATTCAGTTAATAGAGCAATTACCTCTTGTTTACGTTCTTCTCGATGACAAACAAATGGTTTCATAAAAGTCCTCCTATTTTTTCATCAGACTTCAAATTTGATATTACTATTCTGAATATCTTGAATTTGAGTGCCATGATTATTATATATTTCTTTAAATGTAATTCTTAAGAACTTGTACTTATTATGTATAAAAAATTTTAATGCCCCCCCATTAAAATTTTTTATAGCCATGAAATCCTGCTATTAAAAATTTTAATAGCGGGTACCATTTGGGTTTTAATACCATTTACTTTGAAAAACCGCTATTAAAAATTTTAATAGCGGTAAAACGCATAAAAAATCTAAGCTATTAAAATTTTTTACCCCCTATTAAAAATTTTAATAGCAGTAATTAAACATTTTATTCCCCCCATTAAAAATTTTAATAGCGGTAATTAATTTTTTTACCCCCCTATTAAAAATTTTAAAAGCGGGTAAAGGTGAACAAAAAAAACAGAGCTTAGCTCTGTTAATTTGCTAACAATTCTATTTTTAGATTACCCATTCTTGGTTCAATTTCTTTCAACCACTCTGTTAGTTTATCAGAATATCTATTTTGTAGGATTTCAAGTGAGACTTCACTATAGGTATATATTGTATAATTGTCCGATTCTATTTTGAGAAGCAAATCATAGAACCACGTTTCAAAAGAAGGTTTAGATATATGACCTTGGACAACATTTAACAGATTGTCTAATACTGTAAATTCTTTTTCAGTCATATTTTTAGTTAACGACAAATGGATTTGTTTTCTTTTCACTTGAGATCTGCGCTTGGATTGCTTCTTGCGTTGCCCTTGTTGTAGCAAAGCCGTATAAATCTCTTCATAATCCAACTTTTCAGGCACCATAACATTAGCATTGTTGAAGTACTTCTCTACATATTTATCATGTTCAATATGAAGCCTTTCAGGTAATCCAGCTCTTTCTTTTTTTATAGCTTTCTGTATGTGCTTTGGAGCACTAACTGAAGACTGGAGTTCTGTATCTCCTTCAATTAGCTTTTGTGTCAAGAGAGGAATCGTTTTTCTAACTTTATATATAGGAGTTTCTTCTCGATTCTCTTGGTCTTCATTCAAAATATTAAATTTATATATGAATCCATATCGTTCTAATAATTCGATGTAGTTTAATACTGTAGGTCGGGATTTATCCATTTTTAGTGCGATTAAGTCTATGTTTGGAAAGCACCAGTCTTTCTCTCCATATGTATATCTTCTTAAATGACCGTACAGTGCTACCCCTTCTGCGTTTAAGTAATAGCCCCAAAAATCAAAGAAGTAATTATTAAGAATTGTAAACTCTCCATCAACATAAGGGATACTTATTCCGTATCCATCTAATGAGAAATTTCTTACTTCGTCATCTGAAAAAAATATTTTATCCTGCTGTGGATACGAAATTAATACTGATTGGATAGATCCATCTTTTTTTTGCTCTAATCTAACTCTAGGGTCAATGACGCCTGTATCGACACGTCTAAAATATCTAAGCCTATCTTTTTTGCCTTTTAAATTCATTTTCTCATCCATTAAAATTTCCCCTGTCCTGTTACCCAGCCAGGATTAAACGAAAGGAATTCACTTGTATTTATCATATAAAATTGATAGAATACAGTTATATGAATACACAAGAAATCCCGCCCCTATCTTTCATTTAATCTGCAGCGGCCAAACTGAGTGATTAAATGAAACCCCGGTGGGTTTTTTTTATTTCTTATTTACGATTCAATTCTCTAAATTATCATATCAAAATTTGTCATACATTGCTAGATAAGTTCATGTGGCCTTAGATAGAACATAAACAAAAAACCCCTCAGCAAATACACCTGTAGTTCAGGCGTAATTTTACTGAGGGGTGTTCCCTGTTAATATTATGTTCTACTAACTATTTAATCATTTTCTGTTGAGATATGCAACGTAACAAATTAAATCGTGATTCATGGAGGGATACTAGTGGGTATAGATCATAAAGTTACTATGAAGATTAAAAGAAGTGGAGAAAAAGCCTATGCTCTAGCGGCAGTGATGCACAGTCTTAATAAAACACCCGAGCATATCTATAGGGAAACGAATGTAACAATAGAAGAGCTGATTGCTAATAAGAATAAGAAACTCTAATCGTTTCATTCTCGTTAGCAATCAGCTCTTCTAAGCTTATTTGTTATTTATTTTCCCAACTTTTTGGGGTAATTAAATCCAGGTATTTATCAAAGCATGGTTCGCAATAGATTGATTCTTCCCATTCTGTGTATAGAGAATCACTTTTAATTCGCTTATGGCACGAATGGCATATTAATAGAGTATGGATTGATGCTGCCATTTTTTCACCGCCTTTTATATTAATCATTGTAACTAGTGGTAATTTATTTTGGGTATTGGGAGAGGGAGAGCTTTCTCCCCTTACTAAAACGTATTAAGAACCACCAAAGGTATATCGACTATATTAATCCTCTTTATTGATATTCTTTTCAATTAGATGCTCTAACCACAGACTCATGCTAATACCTTCCTTTTCAGCTGCATCTATTACTTGCTTTAACATCTTTTTGGGAAGTTCAACAGTCGTTTTTCGATATGAGCTTCTTAGAATAAACAACTCATCATCTTTTATAATTTCCCCATCCATTAAAAAAGGAAGTATGTCCGAAATTGAGAATGCTTGATTCGAAGTTAGCCTCTTCTCACCAGCACGAACTAAAAGTTTTATAGAACCATCCTGAAGAACTCTTAGTCGAATGTTCTCCATCCCCCAAACCTGGTATAAGTAATCCATAAAAGAATAAAACCAAATGATATCCGACGGAATTTCAAAAGTCACATACCCTTTAAATTCAACAGGATCAGCATGTATCGGATAACTAGGAACAAGTTGATACACCTTTACTCCTTCTTCATACGGAATCCACTTTTGATTTGATTGAATTAAGAAACCCCAATCGTTTTGTTCGTTCCGAGTTATACGGGCCTCTGATATTTTGGAAGAATAAAATTTTTGAAATAAGGCTACACCATTTCTACTATCATAAAATTCACTCCGTGTAGGTCGATCATCTCTACTCGGGGTAAGGAGTTTTTCTGCTTGCTCTAATTCTACCGCTGATATAACGTATGTTTTTCTTTCATCCCCTACTGGGACTTCACTCGCTTTAATTGTACCTTCTTGAATTAGTTTATAAATCTTTTGGACCGAAACCCCTAATTTTTTCGCAACCTTTGAAGGGGGAAGTCCTTTTGGTTGAGTCTTCAGCTCTCGGGCAATTGCATCTACTTCTGCTCTTTGATACCGGGTTTCTCTAATAGTGCGGTACGGATCTGGAATTTTAATAATTTTTTTCTGTTTCCCCCAGTGGTACACGGTAGCTTTAGAGATCCCTAACATGTCTGCTACTTCTTGCTGAGTATACCAATCCATGAGATACACTCCTTTGTTGTATTATTTACGGTTGCCTTAAAATATGCTATATTTTTTGATCTTTTTTATTAAATATCTAAATAAGTTTAGTAAAAAAATTCACTAAAAAGGGTAACTTTATATCAGCTAGGGAAATATATTGTTATTCAAGGCATCCGTGTCAACTATAAAAACCTTCATCAGTGGTGCCTTGCTTGCGTAAAGCTTCGTAATATATGCCTAATGCACATCAACGTGATTATCTATTCCATTCACCTTTGCAATCTGGGCATTGCCATTTAATTGTTCTATCCTTTTCAAAATCATATATACCAATTTTTCTGCTGAAGTGAGTAGCTCCATTAGAGTCTTGTTGTTCTACTGGTATGGGTTCTCCTTGTAAATCAGCATTACAAAATGGACAATTCTCTTTATTATCTTTCACTAAGAACACTCCTTAACCTGTAGTACAGTATGTGTCTACGGTATATTCGGAAAGCGACATTTTATTTTCTTTTCGAGTCCTCTAATTCTTTTAAGAGTTCTTCATGTTTTTCGCATAATCTATAAACATCTAATATTAGTTGCCTACCATCAATTTGTCCCCATTGATTAGATATATTAAGTCCATGTAAGTGTTTTATTAAATCAGGATTTAACATAGAATTTTTTATTTCAGCAATACTCATTTTCATTTGTTCTTTAGGCATTTTTATATTCCTCTCTTGTCTTTATTTGTTGCATATCATCTGTCTTTTCTTCAATTACAATGAATTCGTTTAATAGTCGTGATGTGCAGCAACACTAAGATATATTGCTCTCCAATATACTAATTAGTTCAAAATAAAATCGTTCCGATACATCCAGGCTACATGGAGTATTTGCTATATCTAAAAAGGATGGGATTCTGTCGTCTGAATCATTTTGTCTTAAATAAATTTCAAATTCTATATTATGGCCACTTTTATCTTGGTCAAACTCTACCGAAATACCTTCAACATCTACAGATATTTTTAAAAGTTCATTAAATAGAAAATTAACTGTTGTCAAAGGTATATTATGAATATATACACGTTTAGACTCAGTATTAAAAGCACCATTATATATATCAGGAAAATCCTCTCTAACACTTTTATTCACAATAACGAATTTTCGCATTTCCCAGTGTTTAGCAATTGTATTTGCTTCTTTATGTGTTTCTTTTTTCAGCCTATTTACAAGTAAATTTTTTCTCCATTTTGTAAACAAATCAAAAAATCCTTTCTGCTGCATATCATGTGTCTACTTCGAACATTGTTCCAATTGTTATATTGTATTTCGAAAGACTCATCTTTTCAAATTGTCTTTCCGATTATGGAACCTACTCATTAAATGGTTAGTTCTTCGTGATACAAAATAGCTTCTTGTTGATTGAAGCGAACACGATATTGTAAACGTGGCTGCATAATGACTTCAATTACTTCTCCACGCTTTTTCTCAAATTCTCTTATGTAATAATAACTTTCAGAATCCTCTTCCTCCGTCACATTCAAAAAGACGCGAACCTGATCCCCTGTTTCATATGGGATTAAATCGACTATACTTTCAGGATCTCCCCCGACAAATTCTCCTTCATTAGCTTCTTTATCCCAATACTTAAAAATATTGAGTTTTTCACCTTCATTTATCATTTTCTCCCCACCTGAATCAATGTGTATAACTTCCTATATAATCCTATTTTTGCATATTCCTATTATAGGATAAAGATTTATAGATATCAAATTTAATATAATATAAATCAGAATCTATAAATATAGAGATTAAATATAACATAAACAAATATATTCTTTATTTAGGTTGTTCATAATTTCTATATAATTGATATTTGTTATAATAGATTATAAGGTACATAATTTAGGATATTATTATTTATAGTCTTGCGCTTATCATTTATGAGTATATAAAAAAGAAGGTGTTAAGAATGGCAGAACTGGCAGTAAACAATAGAGACTTGCAGGTGATAAATTGGAAAAAGCAGTTAGGGGAGATATCATTACCTCAATTGCAAGGTCAATTGGATGAGGCGGAAAAAAGGGGGCAGATTCCTTTTGCAGACTTTACGGATGTTGAAATGCTTCACTGGTTTTTATATCGACAAGAACATTTGAATCGGCAGCATGATAAATCCGCTCGGACGATCAAAGAGTATGAGCGGGAACTTACCCACTTTATCGAGCAATTATTACGTTACTCTTCAGAAATTGATCTAGATATGGAGCGGGTTGTGGACGGCTCTTTATTTAAATCCCTTTCTACACGCCATATTCGTCGGTACCAGGAATGGCTAGCAACAAAAAGTCCGTATGTTCAAGCAAAAGGAGCCTATTCAGCGGCAACGTTAGCACGAAAAACAACGATACTTAAGAGTTTCCTCCACTTCTTATATGAAGTGAAGTATATAAGTGAACCCATTCATAGCGGTTTTTATAAGACAAGTGTACGAAAGGATGATCGGCCAAATCGGGACCTTGGACCGAAGGAAGTGATTCAACTCCTGGACCACTTCCGTAAAATTAATCATCCGATTGTATTTGGAATCATTCATGTATTGACCATGACAGGAATGAGGAATGAGGAATTCTGTACACTTACAGTCAAAGACCTGCAGTATGATTCCATCACAGGTTCTTACTTTTTAGATGTACTAGGGAAAGGAAATAAAAGAAGGCAAATCCCTTTGAAAGAGAAAGGGATGAATAGTATTCGAATGTTTCGCCACGCAAGAGGATTAGCTAGTATTGAAGATGCGGAAAGGGATTCCCCACTTTTTACGACGAATACTGGACGAGCCTATTCCCCTTCTTATTTGTCTCAGTATCTCACAAAGGTAATTAAAGAAAGTGAGTTGCCATTCTTGAATTTTCGTTCTTCGTCCATTTCTTCGCATCATTTTCGACATGCGTTTGCTATAATTTCACATCTTAATGGTTCCGATCCTTATACCATTATGAAAAGCCTGGGACATGAACAACTTCAGACTACAGAGATTTATTTGGAGAAGATATTGGAGAAGGAGCGGCATGCCATTCATTCGTGGAAACCTGAGATTTTTGGAGAGTATATATAATAGGAAGAAACTCGAAATAAATGATCACTTATTTACATTGTAAATTCGCATTATCCTGATGCTACCACTAAATAAAAAAGTCCCTTCTATATAAAAGGAACTTTTTTATTTAACGGTCTTTAAGATTTTTAACGGCTTCATCATAATCATATAATACGGCTTCAAGAATTTCTAAGAATTCCTTGTCAAATTCTTCTCTCTCCTCCAAACCCAATACCTCCCCTTATTTTTCATCTAACATTTTGAATAAGTCCTCAGCTGTATCAATTTCGTAAGATGTACTTTGCCTTTTTTTACACTTAGAACGTCATCACCATATTGAATAGCTAATTCAAGATCCTCAACAAAAATTTCCAATGATTCTTTTTTCATAGTAATCACACTCATTTCTACGTTGTTACCGTAATAACATTATAATTCGTTTGTGTGAAATAAACGTTTTTTGCACACATGAGTGAGATTCCTATGCTTCTTGCACGCTAATGA
>NZ_KI632501.1:0-65766 GCF_000504145.1 Bacillus cihuensis
CACTGGATAAGCCGGATTTTTATACACCGTAATGACGCAAGGTTTGAGGCACATGGGAAGGAGCCAAGGATTTCTTGAAAAAGCGCTTAGCTGATTTCGCATCTCTAGTATTGCTTAGGTAAAAATCAATCGTGTTCCCTTCAGAATCTACTGCACGATATAAATACATCCACTGTCCTTTTACTTTTATGTAAATTTCGTCCACCCTCCAGGAGTCATTGGTTCTCCTTAAATATGGACGAATGCGTTTATCAAGTTCTGGTCCATATTGATGAACCCAGCGCATAATCGTAGTATGTGCTATGCATATTCCACGCTCTTCCATCATCTCTACGAGATTACGAAGACTCAGACTATACCGGAGGTACCAGCGTACTACATGTAAGATAACTTCGGGTTCGTAATGTTTCCACTTAAATTCTGTTGGCTTTTTTATACGGATACACATCCTTTTTAGATTGATAACATCAGTATGTCCAAGCTTCCTAGATTTTTTGCACCAGAACCACATTTTGTTTTATATTCGACACAATAAAGGCAAACCAACCGTTAGGGTGATGATCAAATGAGAGCTGATAAAATAAAACAAGTCGCAATGGATCTTTTTGCTAAAAAGGGTTATGAAGGAACTTCTTTGGTTGATATAGCCGAAGCAGTGGGGATAAAGAAACCCTCAATTTATGGCCATTATAGTGGGAAAGATGAACTTTTTCTTCAGATCGTAAAGGATGTTTTTGATGAGGAAACCAAGAATATGTATCACTTTTTTGAAGAAAACGCTAAACTTCCATTGGAGAGCAAGCTTTATCGGATTCTTTATCAATATAAAGACCGATATGGAGAAGATGAACGCTTAAGATTCTTGGTTAGAATGTTATTTTTTCCTCCCGCACATTTACAAGAGGAAGTTGTGACAGTATATGTATATCCATTCTTGGATTGCTGGGAAAACCAACTTGTTGGATTGTTCAAGCAGGCTGCTTTGGAAAATCAAATCAGTCAAATTGATCCTAAATTAGCGGCATCCGCATTTATGGGGGTAATGGATGCGGTAATGGTGGAAATTGTATACAGTGATCCTGTGCGATTCTTGAAGCGACTAAATGCTTCTTGGCCTATGTATTGGCTCGCATTAAAGCCTAAATGAAAGTCTTTTTGCACCAGAACCGTTTTTTGTGAGGCTGAGAGGGTCAATAAGTCTGATGTGATTCATTTGGCATTAACCGACTTTCTAGAAAAATATGAAATGTGACAAAGAAACAAAAAGGATTGGGTATCTAAGAGGGTACCCAATTCTTTTCGTTTACAGATAATATTCATCACTCTTTGGAAAAAGAGAAATGACAACCTTTGAGAGGTACTTTATTAAGGATAAGGAAACCCATAGAGAGAGAAAGAACCCATACTACTATTTACGTGAAAATGAGGACATTTGCCGTAAAATTCTAACTGAATTTGATCTCAGTCCTGATCAAGGTCATATTATAAACGGCCATACACCAGTTAAAGAAATTAATGGTGAAAATCCAATTAAGGCAAATGGGAAAATGATTGTCATCGATGGAGGTTTTTCAAAAGCTTATCAATCAACAACAGGTATAGCTGGATACACTCTACTAGACAATTCCTTCGGCATGCAATTGATCGCCCATAAACACTTTAATTCAAAAGATGATATTCTATGTAACGGAACGGATGTATTATCAGTAAAAAGATTGGTGGATAAAGAATTAGAGAGAAAAAAGGTTAGAGAAACGAACTTTGGTGAGGAATTATTAAAGGAAATCTATATTTTAAATAGTCTGAGAGAATATCGTTATATGAAAGGACATCAGTAATTTCCCCTCAAGTGAGTTAAAAAAGAGAACAGCTAGTCTGTATGAATCTGGTATTTCCGCTAGTTAGAAAAGTGAGAAAAAAGACTGAAAAAACTACAGGTCATCAGCTCAAAGGAAAACATTTATCGGTGCTGCCTCTTAAATATGATCAAAAGGATTTCCTATCTTTACACACCTTACATACGGACCTTCCTGGAGAAGAGAAGGAGACTTATATTATTGATGCAGAAGGACAGAAGCATATTGTCAAAGTAGTGACCTCCAAATTTTATAATGAACGACGAGAAAGTATTGGTATTATCACCGTGCTGCAGGATATTTCACAACTCAAATTATTGGAGGAACATGTCAAGCAAAGCGAAAGACTTGCCTTAATCGGACAGGTTACAACCGGTATCGCCCATGAACTAAAGAACCCTCTTGCTGTATTGGCCAGCTCTGCTGAGTTATTAAAGAAGGTGTTAGAAGGACAGCCCAAATCTGAAATGGCCGATATGCTGGCAAGCGATATTTATGAAGAAATCAAGCGGATGAGCGGCATTGTCAGTGAATTTCTATCTTTTTCCAAAACGAAAAATGAGGAAGAGAAATGGATTGAGATGGATCGATTGGTGGACAATTAATCAATCCTTATTTCAAAGCTACATAAAAAACCTTCTTTGGGCGGCAGCACTACAGCCTGTAAGAAAGGGAAAATCGCCCTTTCTAACATTCTGTAGGTTCCTGTTCCGTTTACCTTCGGCCGTACCCCACGAGCCGAAAACCTAAAACCAAGTAAACAGCTTTTGGGGGCATCGAACCCCAAAAAGCTAACCGGTTTTGTAACCGGTGCTAAAGACTAAACTAGCTGCAACTGCAGCTAGTTAGTCTTTAGCTTTTTTTATGCCCAGACCATGCTTTCCTTCTTTGTTCTCCTAATTGTAATCGTTTGCTCCATAAGGCCAGTCAAGGGATGCTTCGCTATTCTCCGCAAAGTTTGTGAACTTTTTTAAGAAAAGCGCTTAATAACGGGACAAGGTTTCTTTCTTTACCGTTGTTATTTCGCATAATCCTGACGCTACCCCTCGAAGGAACAGTTACTAATCATGAATCCTTTAATAAGAGTATTGCTAAGAATAATAGGAATATCCTGTTTCAATATACAAATATTTTTATAATCCCATATTTTATCTTTATAATCGTTTTTATGCCATAATCAACGTTAATAGTTTTTGTATATATATGAAAAAAGTCTATGTAAAATACCCCTTAATACGTTTATTGAAACGTTTTACATCTATTATTCTGGATAACTTTTTATCAAAATGAATTTTATTCTATTTACAATTGCTATAAAATCTATTAAACTTCTATTGACGAAGTGTTAAGAAATATTATTTTTACAAAAAGTATTCATACATAACATTTTGTCTATCATCAAATTAAATTTAAGTAACACTTTTTATTTCATTCAAGGAGGAATTATAGTAATGCATAATTTACAAGATATTTTAGAAGCTAGGGAATTCATTTTGAGTAAGACAGATTATCGTCCTGCGATTGGTATGATTTTAGGATCAGGATTAGGAAATCTTGCTGATGAAATTGAAAACCCTTTCAAGATTCCTTATAGTGAGATTCCTCACTTTGCAAAATCTGAAGCAATTGGCCATGCAAACGAATTGGTAATTGGAGAATTAAAGGGAAAGACAGTTGTAGCTATGAAAGGACGCTTCCATTATTATGAGGGATATACTTTAGATGAAGTAACTTTTCCAGTACGTGTAATGAAGGCACTTGGCGTTGAAAAATTACTAATTACAAATGCATGTGGCGCCATCAACACTTCATTCCAACCTGGGGATTTAATGTTAATCACAGATCACTTAAATCTTGTAGCAAACAACCCATTAATCGGACCAAATAACGACGAACTGGGCACACGTTTTCCAGATGTCTCTGAAGTTTACAACAAAGAATTACGCAATATCGTATTAGAAGTTGCGAAAGAACAAAACATTACCTTACAACAAGGTGTTTATGCTTGGTGGAGTGGACCAGCTTACGAAACTCCAGCTGAAATTCGCATGATTCGTACATTAGGAGCAGATGCTGTAGGTATGTCAACAGTCCCAGAAGCTCTTGTAGCTATTCATGGAAATATGAAAGTACTTGGTATTTCCTGCTTAACAAATATGGCATGTGGAATTTTAGATCAGCCATTAAGTCATGATGAAGTCATTGAAGTGGCTGCTATGGTAAAAGAGAAATTTATCAAATTAGTAAAAGAAACGATTGCAAGAATGTAGGACAATGTATTTTTGCGCTGTGCTTTTGCACATCATCTTAGGAGGAAGTAGAAATGACGATAAAATCACGGCTTAGAATCATGGTTTTTCTTCAATATTTCATTTGGGGAGCTTGGCTTGTTACACTCGGCTCTTATATGATTAATACTTTGAATTTTACTGGAGCACAAGTCGGGCTCGTTTATAGTACAAAAGGACTTGCTGCGCTACTTATGCCAAGTATTGCAGGGATTATTGCGGATCGCTGGGTAAAAGCAAATAGATTATATGGAATCTTTCATTTTCTTGGAGCGATCGCTTTATTCCTGGCCGCACAAGCTTCAGACCCTACGTACATGTTTTGGGTAATGTTCTTTAATGCAATGGTTTACATGCCAACCCAGTCTTTATCTAACGTAATTTCTTACGCTTCTTTAGAAAAAGCAGGACTCGATACAGTAAAAGACTTCCCGCCTGTTCGTGTTTTTGGAACAGTTGGTTTTATTGCCGCAATGTGGGCGATTAGCCTTCTAAGAATTGAATTAAGCAGCATCCAATTATACGTTGCTTCTGGTGCTTCTCTCTTGCTTGCGCTGTATTCATTAACCCTTCCTGACTGTCCACCATCAAAGGTGAAGAAGGATAAGTCATGGGTGAGTCTTTTAGGGCTAGATGCTTTCGTACTATTTAAACAAAAGAGAATGGCTATCTTTTTTCTATTTGCGATGTTATTAGGAGCTGTGCTGCAGATTACCAATACATTTGGAAACCCATTTTTACATGACTTTGGGTTGAATCCTGAGTTCAAGGATAGTTTTGTTGTTAAATACCCATCTATTTTATTATCAATGTCACAGTTTTCAGAAGTATTCTTTATCATTCTTATTCCATTTTTCTTGCGTAAATATGGAATAAAAAAGGTCATGTTAATCAGTATGATCGCATGGACATTACGTTTTGTATTCTTCGCTTATGGAGATCCATCTTCTGAAGGATTTATCTTATTACTATTATCAATGATCGTGTACGGTTGCGCATTTGATTTCTTTAATATTTCTGGCTCGATTTTCGTAGAAAAAGAAGTAGACCCTCGAATTCGTGCAAGCGCGCAAGGCTTATTCATGACAATGGTTAACGGAGTTGGTGCCTATGTAGGCGCAATTGTAAGTGGAAAAGTCGTGGATTATTTTACAGTAGACGGTATAAAGGATTGGCAGAGTATCTGGTTAGTTTTTGCAGCGTATGCGCTCGTTCTCGCAATTGTTTTTGCGGTAAGCTTTAAATACAAACATGATCCTAATGAAATGAAGAATGTTAAGGTAAGTGCTTAATAGTAGTTTTTATCATGTTGTTTCAGATATCTGGAATCGTTTTATGGCGTGAACCTATGTATGATAACAATTCTTAAAATATCAAGTTCCAAAACAATGCATCTTTTTTATAAACGGTTCCATTTTGAAAGCGGAAACACCGAAACAGGAAATTGTTACTCGCTGGTGCAAAATTATCATAATCCAAAAAAGTACGGCTAAAATAGTATATTTCAGCCGTACTTTTTTTGTAGTTATAAGAATATGAGACAAATTCTCTTATAATACCCTATCAATATTCATGGAAGTATCTCTTCAGTGAAATAATCTAACACCATACATCCAGCTCCCTGAGCTACAATATTGTATGCTGCAGTTGATTTAATAATCTGGACACGGCTATTGGGATAATAATTCATTCGCTTTTTTGCTGTTTCAGAGGCCACTTCGTAGAAGAGCGGTTTTGGTACTAGGGTTCCTCCGCAAATTACTATATCAGGGCGTAAAAGGAAAATTAGATTAGTAAGGCCGATGCCAAAATAATAAGCTGCTTCCTTCACTATCTCTAGACAAAGCGGATCTTCCCTCTCTAGGGCATCTAAAATATGGTGAAAATCTATATCTTCCACATCATTAACCTTTTCTTGAAGAAGAGAGATTTTACCACGTTTCATCCGACGGATTACTTCGTTACGAATGGCCGGCAGGCTACTGTATGCCTGCAGACAGCCGTATGATCCGCATGAACAACGTTGTCCATGTATATCGACTATAATGTGCCCAAAAGCATCTTCTATTTCGTTTTTATTACTAATCAATCTGCCTTGGAGGATAATGCCGCAGCGAATTCCTATATCACTGGAGACAAAAACTAGATTATCCGTTTCTTTCCAATAGTTATTACGGTATTCAGCTAACGCTGCCAAATTTGTTCCATTATCTAAACATACGAGGGTATTATTTTTTTGTTTTAAATAGTTGACAATGTTTAGGTTTTTCCAACCCTCTGCAGGGAACACATGAGGATTTATGATAACTCCTTGTTCTTGATCAATTGGATCAAGAACTCCGATGCCAATTCCAAGAAATTTTTCCCTTTGAATTTTATGTTTAGCCAGTAGCTCATCGACGCATCGCGACACAAAATTTAAAGTGTACTCTCCCGTACATTGTGAATCCATCTTTAATTTTTCTACGCCCAGGATACCTAAATTTAGATCGAGGAGCAACACTGTCGTGTATAAACTGGTAATTTCTACTCCAATTAAATAATAAGTGTCAGGCTTGATAACGTACATCAAGGGTTTTCGTCCACCACTTGATTCTCCACTTCCACTATCGTATATAAGTCCTTCCTGTACAAGTTCGTCTAGTAAACGTGAACAAGTCGTATGTTTGTATCCAGTCAGTTCAGATAGTGTATTTATCCTCACAGGTCCTAACTTACGAATTAAACTATATAAAAGTTTTAGGCTTTTCGCCTTTGGCGATGTTAAGCCAACAAATTGCCTTAGCATAGATTTCCTCCAAAACATAATTTTAATAAATCACCAATATATTAATATTTTACCCGATTTATTAAAAAAGAAGAAGCTAGGTCTACTATTCTTTTTGTTAAATATGTAAAAAGAACTGTTTTTTTTACTGTTTTTAATGTTAATTAAGATTATTATTGATATCTTTTTACCAAAATGAATTTTATTCTATTTACAATAGCTATAAAATCAATTAAACTTTTATTGACGAAGTGTTAAGAAACATCAATTTTTACAGAAGGTATTGCATGATTTAACAGTTTGTCTATTAGCAAATTAAGTTTAGATACGTTTATATTCATTCAAGGAGGAATTAGTAATGCACAAAGTACAAGACATCTTAGAAGCTAGAGATTTCATTATGAGTAAGACAGATTATCGTCCTATGATTGGAATGATTTTAGGCTCAGGCTTAGGAACTCTTGCTGATGAAATCGAAAACCCTTTCAAAATTCCTTATAGTGAGATTCCTCACTTTGCAAAATCTGAAGCAATTGGCCATGCAAACGAATTGGTAATTGGAGAATTAAAGGGAAAGACTGTAGTAGCCATGAAGGGTCGTTTCCATTATTATGAGGGATTTACTTTAGATGAAGTAACTTTCCCAGTACGTGTAATGAAGGCACTTGGCGTTGAAAAATTAATTATTACAAACGCATGTGGCGCCATCAATACTTCATTTCAACCTGGGGATTTAATGTTAATCACAGATCACTTAAATCTTGTAGCAAACAACCCATTAATCGGACCAAATAACGAAGAACTGGGCACACGTTTTCCAGATGTCTCTGAAGTTTACAACAAAGAATTACGCAATCTTGCTTCTAAGGTAGCTGAAAAACAAAATATTACCTTACAACAAGGTGTTTATGCTTGGTGGAGTGGACCAGCTTACGAAACTCCAGCTGAAATTCGCATGATTCGTACATTAGGAGCAGATGCTGTAGGTATGTCAACAGTCCCAGAAGCTCTTGTAGCTATTCATGGAAATATGAAAGTACTTGGTATTTCCTGCTTAACAAATATGGCATGTGGAATTTTAGATCAGCCATTAAGTCATGATGAAGTCATTGAAGTGGCAGGTAGAGTTAGAGCAACATTTGTTGAATTAGTTAAGGGCATTTTAAAAGAAATGTAATAGAGAGAAAAGAAGTAAAGGGTGTTTTACCTCTCTTTACTTCTTTTAAAACTACACTAGAAAAATGAGGTGAGGTTTTGAAAGGTATCATTTACATCATATTAGGAGCCTGTAGCTACGGAGTATTGTCCACTTTTGTAAAGTTAGCTTATAAAGACGGATTTATAGTTAATGATGTTGTTGGAATACAGATGTTCATAGGGGCACTACTGTTATGGGGAGGAGTGCTTTTGGGTAGTAAAAAGCGTACAATCACACATAAGTACTTAAAGCCGAATAAAAAAGAAATTCTGCTGCTGACTGTTGTTGGATCTACAACAGGATTAACAGGAATGTTTTACTATCTTGCCCTCCAATACATTTCTGCTTCATTAGCAATTGTACTTCTGTTTCAATTTACATGGATGGGAGTTTTAATAGAAGCTCTTATAAATCGTAAGATTCCGGGGAAGGGAAAAATACTCTCATTAATTCCCTTATTTATAGGGACACTTAGCGCTACCAATATATTTACAACTGGATTAAGCAGCGTTCATTGGCTCGGATTTTTATATGGGTTCCTAGCAGCTGTGTCGTATACTATCTTTATTCTTCTTAGTGGAAAGGTTGCTGTGCAAGCAAACCCTGTTACAAAAACAGCACTTATGATTTCGGGTGGTTTTGTAATTTGTGCGCTCATCTTACCACCCACGTTTTTTACAAATGGAAAATTACTAATAGAATTAGCTTTGAAGTTTGGCTTTGCCTTAGCTTTTTTTGGCCCATTTTTTTCAACCTTAATGTTTTCCAAAGGAGTTCCACTAATAGGAGCTGGATTAGCATCTATCTTAGGAGCTATGGAGCTTCCTACAGCAATTTTAATGTCTGCAGTTGTATTAAAAGAACATGTAGGAACTTCTCAATATGTAGGTATACTCCTAATTTTAGTTGGTATAGCGTTTCCGGAATTATGGAGAAAAGGTTCCTCTCATATAGGATCTCTTAAGTTTAAAAAAATGAAAGCAGGGTAAGGTCAATTATTTTGATATAAAAAAATAATCAACTCTTTGTTTACCATTATGAAATAAAAACTTATCTCTTTAAGTATAGATTAGGCAAATGTTGTCGTACCACTAAAAAAGGTTAAGGTTTACATTAGATAAAAAATATAATGAAGTTAATCATTTTTATAAAGTAGATAGAACAGAATGTACGTATCAAACTACTATACATTACTTTCATGAAAAAAGGAGTCCTTCAAAATGAAAACTACTTTAGATTTTAAACGTATATTTTTAATTGTAATGGATTCTGTGGGAATTGGTGAAGCTTCGGATGCTGAGGATTTCCGGGATGAAGGCGCTCATACTTTATTGCACATAGCAGAGGAAATGAACGGGTTGAATATGCCTAATATCGCGAAGTTAGGTTTGAGTAATATCGAAGAAATTCCAGGTATAGAAAAGGCAGAAAATCCATTAGCTTACCATACAAAAATGCAAGAGTCTTCAAATGGTAAGGATACGATGACAGGACACTGGGAGATTATGGGTCTTAATGTTGAAACACCATTCCGTGTGTTCCCAGATGGTTTCCCAGATGCGTTAATTCAAGAGCTTGAAGAAAAAACAGGTCGTAAAGTAATCGGTAATAAACCAGCTAGCGGAACAGGAATTCTAGATGAGCTTGGCGAAGAACATATGAAAACAGGTGCATTAATTGTATACACATCTGCTGATTCTGTTATCCAAATTGCAGCGCATGAAGAAATTGTTTCTCTTGAAGAGCTGTATAAGATTTGTAAAATTGCACGTGAAATGACATTGCGTGAAGAATATATGTTAGGTAGAGTAATCGCGCGTCCATTCTTAGGAGAGCCAGGAAACTTTACAAGAACAGCAAATCGTCATGACTACGCATTAAAGCCATACGAAAGAACGGTAATGAACGAATTAAAAGATTCAGGCTATGATGTATTAGCAATTGGTAAAATTTCAGATATTTATGATGGAGAAGGTGTAACGAAATCTCTCCGTACAGTGTCTAATATGGATGGTATGGATAAGCTTATGGAAACAATCCATACAGATTTTACTGGCTTAAGCTTTTTAAATCTTGTAGATTTTGATGCTTTATTTGGTCACCGAAGAGATCCTATTGGTTACGGAAAAGCGTTAGAAGAGTTCGACGCTAGACTTACAGAAGTGCTAAAAGAATTAAAAGATGATGATTTATTAATGATTACGGCTGATCACGGAAATGATCCAATTCATCACGGAACGGATCATACACGTGAATATGTTCCATTACTTATATATAGTAAGAAAATAAAAGAACCAAAAGAACTTCCAGTAAGCAAAACTTTTTCAGACATTGGAGCAACTATTGCAGATAATTTCAACGTGGTACTACCTAAGTTTGGGAACAGTTTATTATCAAAGTTAAATTAATGCTTTTTTAAATTAAGGAGGAATATTAAATGAATTACAATAAAATAATTGATCATACAATTTTAAAAGCTGATACAACAAAAACGGCTGTAGAAAAGACATTACGTGAAGCATTAGATCATGACTTCGCATCTGTATGTATTAATCCATATTGGGTTCCATTAGCGGCTGAAGTATTGAAAGGTTCTGATGTAAAAGTATGTACAGTAATCGGATTTCCATTAGGGGCTAATACTACTAATACAAAAGTATTTGAAACAAGAGATGCAATAGCAAATGGTGCTAATGAAATTGATATGGTAATTAACATAGGTGAATTAAAAGCGGGTAATTACGATGTAGTCCAAAAAGATATTGAAGCGGTTGTGGAAGAATCAAAAGGTAAAGCGCTTGTTAAAGTAATTATAGAAACTTGTCTATTAACAAAAGAAGAGATTGAAAAAGTAAGTTACATTGTACGTGATTCTGGTGCTGATTTTATTAAAACATCTACAGGCTTTTCAACAGGTGGTGCAACTGTAGAGGGTGTAGCCTTAATGAGAAAACATGTAGGTGAAAATGTAGGTGTTAAAGCTTCTGGCGGTGTTAGAACTCCGGAGATTATGAAAGCAATGGTAGAAGCAGGAGCAACTCGTATTGGTACAAGTAACGGCGTATATTAAATGAAGACAAGTGGGTGAAGCTAATATAAAGTAGTTTATATCCCAACAATATTAATATTAGAAATAAAGTTGGTAATTAAATCAAGTAAACACGAAATGGTATAATCACTTCGTGTTTACTTGATTATTTTTATGGAAATAAAATAAGCGTTACACTCTTCTATAGTATGTAAATCCTTTAAGTCCAAGTATCCTAAATCACGTATACATACATCGTTCGGTTGAAGGGACGTTAAACAAATAGAGCCATTTTATACTAGTATAGGCAAATCCATATAAAAAAATAATTGGAAAAATAAAATTAGCAAGTTCAGAAGCTATCAAAATGGTTTATAGTAACACCAAACAATCTTAGATTTCTTAATGCAGGAACCATAATATAATAAGCTCAATAGCTTCTTACTAACGATCCGTTTTTTAGAAGAAAAGCACCTGGGTACCAAGAAGGTGCCGATTTTATATTGTTGAGTGAATATTCTAGTGAGGAACAAATGTTTCATTGTGCGGTTTAATTAAGGTTAGAATGTGTGATATTCTCATGTAAAACCCTACAATCTATGGGCGGCATGATGTAACCTTACTGTTTTATATGAACGTAGTGGAGTATTAAGTTCCACCTTCAAATTTAACAAAATATGTACAGTTAAGAATTTATGTATCAATTTGGTTTATATTTATAATTGATATTATAAGTTCCTATATTTTTAACGTTCATAAAAGTACACTTTTACGAACGGGTTATTTTTACTATAATTCAGCTGTTTTTTACGTTCGTAAAACATCTAAAAATATTTACGAACGTTCACTCATTTTCATATACTTTTATGAACGTTTTTTAGTAGAATAATAGAAAATGGAATGAAAATGAGGTAGATACAGATGGATGATCGAAAGTTTGGATACATAAGAGTTAGCAGCAAGGATCAAAATGAGGGACGACAACTCGAAGCTATGAAAGAAAAGGGGATAGGCGAACGAGATATTTTTATGGACAAACAAAGTGGCAAGGATTTCAATCGAACCCAATATCAGTTGCTTAAACGAATGTTGAGAAAAGGAGACGTGCTATATATCCATTCCTTGGATCGCTTTGGCCGGAACAAAGCAGAGATTCTTCAGGAGTGGAATGATATCACAAAAAATATTCAGGCGGATATCGTGGTCATGGATATGCCGTTGTTGGATACTACACAGTATAAAGATAGTCTAGGTACATTCATTGCGGATTTAGTTCTGCAAATTCTTTCCTGGATGGCGGAGGAAGAACGGGACCGCATCCGGAAACGGCAACGTGAAGGAATTGATATGGCATTGAAAAATGGTGTACCCTTCGGCCGACCGAAAGCTCAAATAACGGAAGAATTTAAAGAAGTCTATGAGTTTTGGAAAGTAGGAGAGATAACAGCCGTAAAAGCCATGGCGAAATTGGGCGTTAAAAAGACAACTTTTTATAAGCTGGTAAAGGAATATGAAGAAGACTTTCAATAGTACACTATATAATGGAAGAAACTCGTCAAAAAAGTAACTTTTTCCACGGGAGAAAGGGGAGTCGGGTGTATTTTTAATGAACCAGAAGTGGCTCGGCATTATTACCGAGTTAATACCCGAAGAGGAATGGTTCAAGTTAAAATTGCGATAGATGGCTTCTTCAACTAAAGGGTGCTTGTGCGGCCGAGCCTAGGTCGTATCATATAGCGGGTGGGATTCCCGTCGAGAAAGAACTAGCCATTCACTCGTAGCGAGTCTTGGAGGGCTAATGGTAACATTAGCCTTTAAGCGTAGACAGTTAGGTGGCGGGCCGAAAGCCAAATGGTTGAAGGGATTGAGCTCCATAATGTTAGTAAATCGAGAGGGCTGATGCCTTAAGCACAGCAGAAAGCTATATTTTATCCATCGTTAAAGGCAAGAAGGATAAAACCTCTCTGGAGTCAGAGACCTTGGCACGTCACACATTGATATGATACGGCAACTCGGGAGTTCCTACCGGTCTTTTCTTCTTATAGAAGAGTATGGTGTACAAGCGATAATAAGCAAGGAAGCCAAATGCCGTTGTAGGGAGTCGGATAGCAGCGTAGTACCAATGAAGTTGGGTAATGCCGATGGAGGAAAGGCTGCTATCAAGTTATCACCCTTACTAGGGACACATTTACTACACGCAGAGGTAGGGATAATAAATGGAAACAAAACTATTAAGGATAGCAGAATTAGCAAAATCTGAACGGAAGAGATTAGCTATATTTTGTGAATGGTGACTAGGAGGAGCCGTGTGCGTAAATAGCGCAAGCACGGTTCTGTGAGGGGGGAGGAACACAATCTACCGCAAGGTAGAGAGGTTCCCTTCTACTCGACTAGTGAAAAAAAAGACAGTCTTTTTGACGATCCTTTTTTGGTGAGATTAACACAAATACATTTTTGTAAAGTGCCTGCTACTTATTTATAGAGTTATTATTGCTCTCATCATGATTTTTGGAAGCTGTTTTGTCATCGACTTCAGCCCCCTCTACAATCTGGTTACCAATAGCACCGCCTGAAACACCGCCTATTACAGTACCAATTAGTCCAAATTGAGCACCTATCATAGCACCCGCAACGGCTCCATTAAGAGTTCCTGCTGTTGCTGCTTCACCAAAGTCACTCGTACCTTGATTAGCATTACTACCAGCTCGATTGTTGCCACTTTCTTCTACATTTCCACCAAAGTTATTGCGTTCGTTACTCTGATTCATCTATTCACTTCCTTGTTTATTAATGGGGAATATGCTAATGATGAAAGCACACCATCCTAAACATATACTACCCAGCTGAAGTAGTTTTACTCACTATATGTTGGTTCAAGATATGGTTGTTTTATCGGCAGCCATTTTTTCTTGTTCAACTAACGGGTGCTTAGTTAAGTAAGAATTAAGAAATCGTTATCATGTTTCAGTTCTTCCATTAAAGTGCCATTTAAGAATCTCAAGCAAAATTGAATAATTATTGTAATGCTAGTGTGGTGTTTGTGAAATTTTGGCGAAAAGAGGGTCTCAAAAGTCTATCTGAACGATACCAAACTTTACGTCACATTTAATTTGAACCGCCGTATACCGAATGGTACGTACGATGATGTGAGAGGTCGGGGGTTAGTCACCCCTCTCCTACTCGATTGATTAAATTCACAAATCTCATTCGAAAGATTTGGAAAGGAGGGCGGGGCGCTCGTCACGTTGGGTGTTTGCACCAAACCTAAAGAAACGGTCATATTTTTACTCCAAATCCCGATTTTAAGGATTGTCCAAGGCACGTTTCAGAAAATTTTGTTACACCATAGTATTCCACGGACGGTACTCATACGTAAGAAAAGGAGAGCAATCACAGTGATCAGCTCTCCTTTTTAGTATTTTGTGAGGGAAAAATCAATACTATTAGCAACTAGATAAAGTGGATGGTGAATGAGAAGTCTTTGAATAGGAGTTAAATGATGATTGGCTACAGTCATTCGAGGTTTTTAACGAGTGTTTTCATATCCAGAAAAGTTGATAGATTTTTATAGAAGAAACTAGTTAAAAAAGGGCATCCGCTTAGGAAGAGGCAGATGCTTTTTCAACGAAGTAATTCCTTCTACGTAATGAAAAGGAGGTATTTCTACGGTGAAAAGGTGAATTCATTACGAAAAATCCTTTACTATTTCATGAATTTTTTCAGGTTTCAAAAAGGAGGAGATTGATTCTTCGGTTTGAAGGGTAAGTGAAGCACCAGCAAGACCTAATTGGCAAGCACTAAAAAGCGATTCTTCGTTTAATATTCCATAGATTGCACATGAAGCAAATGCTTCCCCCGCCCCTGTGACATCAACAACATCCGTTTTAAAAGGAGGCAAGTGTCCAGATTCCTCAGTAGAAAAATAATAGCCCCCCTGATTACCAAGTGTGATAATAATTTTTTTGACGCCACGCTGGCTAATTATTTCACAAGCTAATTGACAATCCTCGATTGAGTCGATTTTTATGTCAGCAAGTATTTCTGCCTCTTCTCGGTTAGGTAGAATCATTTCTACACCGTCAAGACGTAATGGAAGTTTTCGTGCTTTGGCTGTTGATACCGGATCAATGTACATCGGAATGTTTTCATCACGGCAGCGATTAATTAAATAATCGAGGCATTTCTTAGGGATATTCATATCCAAAAAAACAGCTTGAGCGGAAACAATATAGGACCATTTTTCCTCAAACATGGATGTTGTCATTTTTTCATAAATATTCATATCAGCCATAGAGACAATACTTTCACCATTTATATCTAATAAGGTGGTAAAAGTCCCTGTTCGTTCTGTTGGTAACACCCATACTTGACTAACATCGACTCCTTGACTTTTCGTTTCATTCAGTATCCAATTACCTTCTTTGTCATCCCCTACGCAAGTCATAAGAGTAGTGCTACAACCAAGTCGACTTAAATTCCCGGCAAAGTTGCGTGCTACACCACCACAAGTTTCAGTAATTTTTACTGGATTAGATGAATATAAACGCACCTCCTGATTTGATCGTGCTTTCCGGTCTGTGTTTGCCCCTCCGATACAGACGATCGACGATTCTTCTTGGAGAATATAGGCACGTCCCTTGATTTCCCCGCGTCTTGTCAGGTTAGCGATATAATTGGCGACTGCAGGTCGTGATAAACCAACTTTACTTGATAATTCTTGCTGTGAAATGTAAGGATTCATTTTTATGTAATGTAAAATTTGTTTCTCTTTATCCATAGCACAACCTCCCCCCCTTATTGAACTTTAGTTTATTATATAAACAAATGTTTGTAAATGTGTATTTGCAAATAGAGTAATAATAATTTTACCTTCTGCCTGTTTACACAGATTGAAGAAAGTTTTACAGACAAATGATAGGTTAAACTATAATAACCAAAAAAAAGAGATTGTAAATACGTCTATCTTTGAATTATATTGAAGACTATGATTTTTTGAAGGTTTTCTAAAAATCATAGTCATAATTGAGCGGATAATAAACATGTAGGAGGAAATATAATGATGAAAACGTATTTGTACCCTTTGTTGGTCGTTATAGCAGCTAGTAGTTATGGTGTCGTTTCAACGATCATAAAACTAGCCATGCGCAGTGGTTTTTCAGTTTCTGAAGCAGTGACAAGTCAATTCTTCTTTGGTTTTTGTATCGCGGTGTTTATTTTCATTGTTACAAATCGAACAAAATTAAGCTTTAATGGGATTAAAATTCTGATCTTTGCTGGTGTTTTTACAGGGTTGACTAATATTTTATATGGTCGTTCTTTGAACTATTTACCTGCTTCTTTGGCCGTTGTACTGTTGTTTCAATTTACATGGATCGGCATGTTGATTTCTTGTATAACCAAACGCCAATTTCCCAGTCGAATTGAAACGATATCTTTACTAATCTTGGTCATTGGGACGATACCAGCGGCTGGTTTAATAGATGTTGATGTATCTCAAATACCTTTTCAAGGATGGTTATGGGGGTTAGCAGCAGCACTTTGTTATTCCTTATTTTTATTTGTTAACGGGAAGGCCACAACAAATATGAATACCTCTAATCGTTTAGTATTGGTTTCATTCTTTGCTTTGATGATGTCCGTTGTTTTTCAATCACCGGAAGTGATTTGGAATGGCACTTTGTTTAGCGGGGGACTTTGGATGTATGGGTTGGCATTAGGGTTATTTGGGATGATTATTCCGGTATACTTATTCACGATTGCAATTCCTAAAGTTGGATTAGGTATGTCATCCATATTGGGTGCTATTGAATTGCCAATCGCTGTTATGGTGTCCGTCATCTTGTTAAGTGAACATGTTACTACACTGCAAATAGTTGGGATTGTAACCATTCTTCTCGGAATGACCTTACCAACAATGCTTAATAGTAATATATTGTTAATTAAAACCAAAGTTAAGCAACATTAGTACTAAGTAAAACTTACATGGTGTTGAATTTAAAAAAACATATTAGTAGGTGTTTGCATTTCCGTTATACGAAATAAAAACCACACTGATAAGTTGGCATTTTCAACATCATGTCATTGCTAATAAAAATATTATTTTAAGATGATTGACAATTTGAAAAGTAAGCGTATACTAAACACATGTTGGTTATGAAAACAATTGTTTTTTGATGTTTCAACCGACAAGTTGGCATCTTTAAACCATGTCATTGTTAATAAAAATATCATTTAAAAGATGATTGACAATTTGAAAAGTAAGCGTATACTAAACACATGTTGGTTATGCAAACAATTGTTTTGGAGAAGAGAGGTGTAAAAATGGCTATTGATATTAATGAAAATGAAGAGATGATTTTAGGTATGATTCGAGAAAATCCATTTATCTCTCAACAGGAGTTATCAGAAATTTTAGGTTTATCAAAATCATCGATTGCTAATATTATCTCTGGATTAATCAAGAAAGAGTATGTCTTTGGCAAGGCTTATGTTTTGAATGAAACAGCTCCTATTGTTTGCATAGGTGGAGCTAACGTGGATAGGAAATTCTATACCAAAAGTAAAATAACGAATGAAACGTCTAATCCAGTGAAGTCTTCTAGATCAGTTGGAGGAGTCGCGAGAAATATTGCTGAAAACTTAGGTAGATTAGGTGAGGATGTAACATTAATTTCAGCAAGTGGACATGATTCAGAGTGGCAAGAAATTTATGATTTATCATCTCCTTTCATGAATTTAGAACATGTTTATCAAGGTGACAATTTGACGACAGGATCTTATACAGCCGTTTTAGATATGAAGGGGGATTTATCCATTGCATTAGCAGACATGGACGTTTTTGAGAATATTACCCCTGAGTTGTTAATCAAAAATACTAATATACTAAAAAAAGCAAAATGTATCGTAACGGATTTAAATTGCCCAAGTGAAACGATTGATTTTCTGTGCTTTTTCGCATCGAAACATGATATTCCATTAGTCATTATTCCTGTTTCATCTCCAAAAATGGATAGGCTTCCAAAATCTTTGAATGCAGTAAGTTGGCTTATCGTAAATAAAGATGAAACAGAAACGTTTATGAATATTAATATCAGTGATGAAGAAAGTTGGAAAAACTCAGTTGAAAAATGGCTTGAGTTAGGTGTCAAAAATGTGATTGTAACGAATGGCTCAAAAGGTGTCATGACAGGTAGTCAAAATGGAGAGGTTCATTATTTTCCAGCTATCGAAACACCGATGGTTGTTGATGTAACAGGTGCAGGCGATTCATTTTGTTCAGCTGTAATTTATTCCTGGCTACAGAAAAAGGAAATCGATTACATCGTCAAATCTGGCTTGGTCAATGCCCATAAAACGATTATGTCAAAGTATACAGTTAGACAAGAATTATCAAAAAAACAATTTATCTTAGATATGGAGGCAATTTAAATGAAAAACTATATTGAATTATCACAAGAGGTACAACAAGCAAAAGCAGAAGGAAAAGCAATCGTTGCATTAGAGTCTACTATTATTTCTCACGGTATGCCGTATCCACAAAACGTAAAAATGGCTCGTGAAGTTGAACAAATTGTTCGTGATAACGGTGCTGTTCCAGCAACTATTGCCATCATTGATGGAAAAATTAAAATTGGTTTAACAGATGAGGAATTAGAATTATTCGGTAAAAGTTCAGGTGTTGCTAAAGTATCAAGACGTGACTTAGCTCATATTGTTGCTACAAAACAACTTGGTGCTACGACTGTTGCAACAACAATGATTTGCGCAGATTTAGCAGACATCAAAATCTTCGTAACTGGTGGTATTGGTGGAGTTCATAAAGGTGCAGAAACGACGATGGACATCTCTGCTGACCTTGATGAATTAGCTCAAACGGATGTAGCTGTCATTTGTGCTGGAGCTAAATCAATCCTAGATTTAGGACTTACTCTTGAATACCTTGAAACAAAAGGGGTTCCTGTAATTGGATATGAAACAGAAGTTTTACCAGCATTCTACACAAGAAGTAGTGAACATAAATTAAATATCTCTACGGATTCAATCGACGTAATTGCAGAAACATTAAAAACGAAATGGGAATTAAACCTTAATGGTGGAGCAGTAATCGCTAACCCAATTCCTAAAGAACATGCTATGGATGAAGACTATATCAATGGAATAATTGCTCAAGCAATCAAAGAAGCAGAAGAAAACAATATTATTGGTAAAGATAGTACACCATTCTTGCTTGGAAAAATAAAAGATTTAACGAATGGTACAAGCCTTGTGGCCAATATTGAATTAGTAAAACACAATGCTAAAGTAGGAAGCCAAATTGCAGTTAGTTTCAATAACCAAACTAAATAAATAATAAACAGAGTTCGTCATTAGTTTAGACTTAACTTCTATAAAGTTAGCTGTCTTAGATTCTTATTAGCAACTAAACTTTATAGAAGTTGTTTTTCTTAAACTATGAAAACGCTACCATAAAAAGGGAGTGAAACATATGAAATTTATTTTCTTACTTACAGGACTTTTACTTGTTTTTGTTGTTGGTTTTTTAGTAAGTAACAATAGAAAACAAATAAAGTATAAACGTATTCTGATCATGTTGGCTGTGCAAATTATTTCCGTGTACTTCATGATGCATACGAGTATTGGGTTAATTGCGATTACTAAAGTAGGCGGGTTCTTTGAGAAATTAATGAAAATCGCTAATTCAGGAATCGAATTTGTATTTGGAAATTTGGTGAATGAAGGTGGATTTACATTTTTCCTTTCCGTGTTATTACCGCTTGTTTTCATATCCGTATTAATAGGGATACTAAATTATATAAAAGTATTACCGTTCGTGATCAAATATATCGGCTTGTTTTTAAGTAAAATAACAGGAATGGGTAAACTAGAAAGCTATTTTGCTGTATCTACAGCTGCACTTGGACAACCAGAAGTGTTCTTAACGATTATTAAACAAATTCCGCTTCTATCTCCAAAAAGACTTTATACGATTTGTACGTCAGCAATGAGTGCAATCAGTATGGCGATGGTTGGGTCTTATATGACCATGTTAGAGCCTAAATATGTGGTAACGGCAGTAGTATTGAATATTTTTAGTGCACTCATCATTGCTAATATTATTAATCCATATGATTTAGCTGATGATGAAGATTTAATTCAAATTGAAGAAAAAGAAAGACTTCCATTCTTCCAAATGATTGGTGAAAGTGTAATGGATGGCTTTAAAATTGTTATTATTGTTGCTGCTATGCTACTAGGATTTATTTCCTTGATGGAATTGATTAATGTTGTCTTTGTAGGCGTATTTCATGTTTCTTTCCAGACAGTTATTGGCCATATTTTTGCACCAATTGCTTTCTTAATGGGTGTTCCATGGGCAGATGCTGTACAAGCAGGTGGAATTATGGCGACAAAACTAATTACGAATGAATTTGTTGCCATGTTAAATTTCGGCGATATTTCCAGCCATCTTTCTAATAAAACGATTGCTATTGTATCTGTTTATTTAGTTAGTTTTGCAAACTTTGGGACTGTCGGTATTGTAGCTGGTTCAATCAAGTCAATCAGTGAAAAACAAGGGAATTATGTTGCAAAATATTCTTTAAAATTATTGTTAGGTGCGACATTAGCATCTGTCATTTCAGGAACAATAATAGGTATTGTAATGTAAACATATAAACTAGGAGTGAATGATGATGACGACAAGAAAAATTATTATGGATTGTGATCCAGGACATGATGACGCAATTGCGATTATTTTAGCAGCAGCAAGACCAGAATTGGAAATTTTGGCGATTACAACTGTTTCCGGAAATGCAGAGATTGAAAAAACGACGATGAATGCATTAAAAGTTTGTGATTTAGTTTCACGACCGGATGTTGTGGTTTCAAAAGGGGCAAGCGAACCATTGATTCGAATCAGAGAAACCGCACCTGGTATTCATGGCGATTCAGGTTTAGACGGTCCAGAATTGCCCGAACCTTCTCGTAGTTGGAGTGAGGAGCATGGAGTTGATACGATCATAAGACTGGTAAAAGAATCAAAAGTGCCTGTTACTATCCTTCCAACAGGACCATTAACAAATATTGCTCTAGCTTTAACAAAAGCACCAGAAATTAAGGATAATATAGAAGAAATTGTTCTTATGGGTGGAGGAACATTTGGTAACTGGACACCAACGGCTGAATTTAATATTTGGGCGGATCCAGAAGCTGCCAAAAAAGTATTTGATAGTGGGCTTCCAATCGTCGTTATGGGGCTAGATATCACGCATCAAGCTTTGGCAACAAAAGAAGTAATCGATCAAGTGAATCAAATTGATAATAATGTAGCAAAAATAGTAGGTGAATTATTGGTATTTTTTGCCTCTACTTATAAAGAGATGTTTGATTTTGATGGGGCACCTGTACACGATGTATTAACTGTAGCTTATTGTGTTGCACCAGAATTGTTTAAGACGAAAGATGTAAACGTTACCGTGGAAACGAAAGGTGAGTTTACTGCAGGAACCACATTAGTTGATCTACACGGAGTCACTGGTAGAGAAGTGAATGCTAAATTTGGATTAGAACTTGATGTAGAAGGTTTTTGGAAACTAATGATTGAAGCGCTTAAAAAATACTAAGGAACACGGGGACAGGCACCTCGTCCCGATTTTTTAGGATTGATACCAGATGTGTTTTTCGAAAATTTTGTTACTCAAAATATTCCAAGAATAATAATATTTATATGTAAGGGAGAGCGGTCATAGTGATCAGCTCTCCTTTTTAGTATTTTGTAAGGTTTAACCAATACTACTAATATAGTAGTCGTTAAACCTTACCGAAATCCCCAATTATCATTTTAGGCGAGAAGACACTCACTTCAATTTTATGCAGGGCAACACTCTAAATAAGTGGAAATGAATCGCCTTTTTCGGATTGGATGATAAGGGTGTTGTTTATAAGGACAGATTTGTTAAGACGGTTAGGGGTATGTGCACTCAACAATACATCAATTCCTTTAACTTAAGAGGCAATCTTGACTTCAATAGGGAATCCTAAGTGTGAAAGAACCACTATGAGATTGACTTTATCACACTACATAACTTATCAATTTGCGAAGGCAACTCCTCATTCCCAAGTGTAAAGTTGATGCCAAAGGAGAAGTGGAGGCATTGTCTTATCTACAATATGACAAGCAATCCCAATCACGCCGATTTTCAAGCCTGCTCTCTCGATTACAGTATGTGTTGGGAAAACAGGATGTTTGCTACCCTCAGCGTAACAGTTATTCGCCAACAATGGGTAATCAAGTAATGTTGATAGTTTTTTAAAATGGTTTGGACTATAGGTAAACTCCCAGTGAGCAGTCATACCGTCGATCCCCATCGGTTTAGGATAAGGATAAGGGACTCACCCATGGTTGCAATAGCTGATAAGTTCCGTGAAAAGTGTCACTATTATCTAAGAACAGTACCCCACCAAAATTCTCTGCCCGAGCTTTATTAAAAGAGGCAATTCGAGCATATCCACCGACATTTCTAAAGAGGGCCTCACCTTTACCTTCAAGGAACATCTCAGGATGAAGATCCAAGTAAGCGTGAGTGTCGTTCATCTGTAAAATGGTCAAATGATTTATTCCACTTATAAATAACCTTCCTTCATAATTAATAAAACGTTTTGGTGTGATCCATCCTCTACAAGACGTCCATTGATTATTATTCCCGTTTAAGACGTATTTATTAGGGAAGTAGGCGTCTCTATACCGCCTATATCTCAGTAAAAGTTATGCCAGGATATCCAGCCAGATTTTGACGCTCGTACTTAATATAAGTAAGTTTACATAATACTCCTTATCGGAATTTGCAAAGAGGGAATCCAATAATGACAGAAATATAGCTACCTATTATATTCTCTAGCTTTACAAGTGACAGACACACCGAACGTATGTTATGTTTAGGGAGAAATACTACATACTTTTTAGAATAAAGGACGAGGTGTTTGAACGATGAACAAAACGGATCTAGTGAATGCTGTGGCAACACAAGCAGAACTAACAAAAGAAGACGCTAAAAAAGCAGTGGATGCATGGATTGAAACGATCTCTACTACGCTTGCTAAAGAGGAAAAGATCCAATTAGTTGGATTTGGAACATTTGAAGTGCGCGACCGGGCAGCTCGTACAGGTAGAAACCCACAAACAGGAGAAGAAATACAAATTGCAGCTTCCAAAGTTCCTGCTTTTAAACCAGGTAAGGAATTAAAAGAAGCTGTTAAATAGCATGAATAGCTCGTTATGATAGTGTAAAAATACTCTGGGGATGAGTACTCTCCAGAGTATTTTCTATTTAAATAAGTATCATTTCTGTTTTTTTCAATAGATATGAATTTGAAAAAAGTTTAATCATCTTCAAGATGAACATGGTAATCAATTTTCATACATATTACCTACTTTTATCCATTTTAGGTTTCTAACCATAGCATCTTTAGACCAATCAGCGGGCATTTCTTGATCTGTAATAACACAATCAATTGATGAGAATGACCCTATATCAAAAAGAGCTTTCTGATTAATTTTGGAAGAATCAGTTACAACATAAACACTTCTTGATCTTTTCATCATAATAGTAGATGCAGTTGCTTCATCAATATCGAAATCACATATTCCATCTTTGCTTATTCCTCCACATGAAATAAACGCTTTATCAAAATAAAAGTGTTCTAATAAATGATTGGTTAATGGTCCACTGATTGAACGTTGCAGTGGATTAGTTGTTCCTCCAAGGACGATTACTTTGCCATCAAATAGTTGGTTTTCTAATCGATTATTTAAGATTTCGGCTGCTGCTAATGAGTTGGTCACAATCGTGATATTTTTTACATTTTTAATTGAACTCGCAATATGTAAGGTTGTTGATCCAACATCTAGTGCAACTGTTTCTCCATCCATAATGAAAGTTGCGGCAGATTCCCCTATCATTTTTTTTTGATGATGAGAGATGCCGATTTTTTTATTAAAATGAGGTTCTTTAATCAAACCAAAATAATGAATAGCCCCGCCGTGAATTCTGCGTAATTTCTTTTTCTCCTCAAGCGCACTTAAATCTTTTCGAATCGTTTCTGGTGTTACGTTTAATTTTATTGCTAAATCTACTACATTAATTTTATTTTTTAGCTCAAGTTCTCTAGTTATTACTCTATATCTTTCTGTAATTAAATACTTATCCATATAATCTTCCCAAGGCCTCCATCATTTTGATTTGTTTTGTTTTCATATATTATAAGAAATGAAAATAAAAATAAGACTAAGGAAAAATTAAGTTTTGTAAATTATTCAAAAATGGAAAGTAAAACAATATCAAAAAGCATCTTTTTAATCTATCTTATCTACTATAAAGTGAAACTTCACTCAGTGGGGGTTTCTTCATCCCCCACTGAGTGTTAGTTGCAGCCCACAGGAAAAGGAAGGCTTCGGAAGCTTATACATCGCACGAAGGAAAAGCGGTAGCTTTTACGAGGATGTGGGTTACACAGACGTTGCCACAGGACGTGGCGGTCTTAGTCTATGTTCCTTTAATTGGGCCTTGACGGATAGTTAACCTCCACTTATCCTCATCGATCTCTCTAAGTCTTTTCGTTAAGGGTTTTACTGCCCTTTAATCTGCGATAAATAATCTAAATGTTTTCTTAGAAAGGCATTTTTGTGTCGTTTGCTTTGGTTTATTTGTTTTCTGTTTTTTCTTTGCTTTTTTTACTTTCCTTTCTAGCATAATTAATAATCTATCAATATTTTTATTCTATGATGTAAAGGTAGATTACGGGGATAATGGCGGCAGTTCTTAAATAATGATTGCTTATACTTGAAATTGTTTAATGCTTTTCCCCTATTTTTACTCTTTTCGATTGCTAGGCTCTATTAATTTTAAAAAATTTGGAGGTAATTTTCATGAGTAATCAGGATCTAAACAAAGGGTTAGACAGAAGGGAGTTTATGAAAATAGGAGGAATGAGTACGCTTGCGTTAACACTTGCGTCAACTGGTTTGCCGGGAGATTTATTTACTAACAATGTACATGCTGAAGAATTTGAAAATGCTAAGCTTCAATTTAACTCAGATGGAAAGTTTAAAGTTGTACAATTTAACGACACTCAAGATGATGAACGAATTGATCGCAGGACAATTGAACTTATGGAGAAAGTTCTTGACTCAGAGAAGCCGGATTTTGTTGTTCTTAACGGTGACAATATTGCAGGCGGCTGTGATACGGAACTAGAGATGAAACAAGCCTTAAATAATGTAGCTCAACCAATGGAAAAAAGAGGAATAAAATGGGCAGTTACCTTTGGAAATCATGATGAAGATTCTTCTACCATGAGTGGAATGTATGAGAATGACATGCTGAAGTTCTATATGAAGTACAAAAATAATATGAATGAACCTGGAGAAAAGGGCATTACTGGAACAGGAAACATGAACCTCTTAATAAGAAAATCAAAAGGCAATAAAGCCGCATTTAACCTCTGGCTTCTTGATAGCGGAAGATATGCACCAGCACAAATAGCTGGACAAGATTTTAAAGGATATCCTACTTGGGACTGGCTTCGTTTTAATCAAGTTAATTGGTATTATGAGAAATCCAAAAAACTTGAGAAGCAGTACGGTTATAAAGTACCTTCACTCGTGTTCATTCATATTCCTCTTTGGGAACATCGTTTTATGTGGTATGGAAGTGTTGATAGCAGAACACAAGCTAACCATGATCTTGCAGCGACGAAACATAATATAGTAGGAGAAAGAAATGAAGATGAATGTCCAGGACCGGTTAACGGAGGTTTGTTTTCAGCCATGTTAGAGAGAGGCGACGTTAAGGGTGTTTTCTGCGGACATGATCATATAAACACTTATTGTGGCAACTATTATGGAATTTTGCTTGGGTATGCTGGTAACACAGGTTTTGGAACGTACGGTCTTTCTGGTGCTGAAAGAAACAGACTTCGTGGAGCGAGAGTTTTCAATTTGGATGAAAATAAAGAAGGTGTTCTTGTAGAAACCCATATGGTTTTCGCTAAGGACTATGGAATTGATTTAACAGCGAACGATCAAAGTATGGATCCTTTACCATTAAATAATGAAGAAAAGGAAAAAGCAGTGAAAGGATAAATACAGTTCATCTTATCGGTCTCTATCGTATAAAAATATTTTTAATGGAGGTAACAACATGTTACAAAATATAGGAGTACCTGGCCTAATTTTAATATTAATTATTGCTCTCATCATATTTGGACCATCTAAGTTACCTGAAATTGGGCGTGCATTTGGTAATACATTAAGAGAATTTAAAAGCTCAGCAAAGGATTTAATGTCAGAGGAAAAAGATAGTGGTCATTCTAAGTAAGCGTGTCGAAGATGTAAGTTCAAAGCTTACATCTTCCTCTTATTTCTAAAAGGAAGAAGGAAAAGCCCTATATGAAAAATCATGAGTTAACGTTTGTGAATCATCTTGGGGAATTAAGGAAGCGATTAATCATTACATTACTCGCTTTTATCGTTTTTTTATTTGGATCATTCATGTTTGTGCAGGAAATTTATGAGTGGCTTATCCGTGATCTTAATCGTGATTTAGCAGTATTAGGACCATCTGAAATCCTATGGGTTTATTTTATGATTTCAGGAGTGAGTGCGTTCGCACTTACCATCCCAATTGCTGCACATCAAACGTGGTTATTTGTAAAACCAGGACTAACGAAAAAAGAACGAAAAATAACATTAGCCTACATTCCTGGATTGTTTACTTTGTTTATTACAGGGCTTTCATTCGGTTATTTTGTCGTGTATCCAATTGTTCTTAACTTTTTATTATCCTTATCTAAAGGCACGTTTGAAACCATGTTTACAGCCGAAAAGTATTTTAAATTCATGATAAACTTAACTCTGCCGTTTGGATTATTATTTGAAATACCGCTCATTGCCATGTTCCTTACCTCAATTGGTGTCATTAATCCAATACTTCTAGCTAAAGCTAGAAAGATGTCTTACTTTTTACTAACCCTTTTAGCTATTTTCATAACTCCACCTGATATTTTGTCGGATATATTGGTTATCGTACCACTATTCGTTTTATATGAATTTAGTGTTACATTGTCTAAAATCGTATATCGAAAAAAAATCAAAAAACAACAAACAGATAATAATATTATTCCGCTGAAAAAAACATCATAAACAATTAAAAAGACAGCTGGTATTTCAATAATGTCAACGGTATTTACAACTCATAGCTGCTAGAGTATGCATATGCGGGGTATAGTTATAAGTCAGTTTTGCCGAAGGGCAAGGCTGGCTTATTTAGACATGAGGGCTACATATAATGGGCTAAATACACAACGTGTGCAAATATTTAAAACCACCTATTAAATTAATTAGTAGGTGGTCTTTACATTTTTTAAGGAAAAGTTAACAGTGATATTATCTCTTAAAGCTGATATATTTCTATGAATCTAAGGAATGGGAATTGCTATTTAATAAACAGGTCTACATAAGACTTGAATCGACAGCGTTTTCATTTATTATACATTAAAATACTAATTTGATAGATGGTTGACCAAAAAAACAATAAAAACGATTTATTCAACGGATTTCTATAATGAATACATAATTACTAGATAAATTATTCTATATAGAAAAGAAATATATCAATTAATTAAGTAATAGATTCAGTAAAGTTTGTCGGAGGGATATCAGTGAGTGTAAATATCGAGGTAAATCAAATTGTTGAAAATTATGCTAATTTAGAAGATAAAGTATTGGTAAAGATGGTTCATAGTGGTGATAACGAAGCACTGGCATTCTTAATTAATAAATACCAGTACTTCGTTCAGATGAAAACACGTCCATACTTTTTGATTGGTGCAGATAAAGAGGATCTAGATCAAGAGGGAATGATTGGTCTATATAAAGCTATTCGTGACTTTAAAGACGACATGATGACCTCGTTTAAAGCGTTTGCAGATCTTTGTATCACAAGACAAATCATAACGGCGATCAAAATGGCTAATCGTCAAAAGCATGGTCCTCTAAATGCTTATATATCTCGGGACAAGCCACTATACGATAATGAATCAAACTATACGCTCATGGATATGATTTCTGAACAAGAAATAATGAATCCGGAAGTATTAATCATAAACAAAGAAAACTCTGATGATATAGATCAAAAAATATCAAAATTGCTTAGTGAGTTAGAAAGAAGAGCGTTGGACCTTTATATTAAAGGACATTCATATGTGGAAATTTCTGAAGAATTGAACACACATGAAAAGTCGATTGATAATGCTCTCCAGCGAGAGAAAAGAAAACTTGAACAGATATTGAGGGAAAAAATCGTAATTTAAAAACTTAATTTTAAATTTTTAAGGAGGCACCGATTTATTGAAATGGAAGAGGAGTTGAGACACATAGAGTGTTGATGGTTAAATTGAATTGGAATTAGTTGGATCGCCGTATGAGGTGAAAGTCTCAGTACGGTGTGAAAAGGGAGTGATAACTTCGAACCCTTACCTATCTGTATAAGATGGATCACAGAAATGATCAATCTTTTTTATAAAAGAATGATTCACCGGGATATTTTTTTATAAAAGGATGATTCAGTTGAATATAGAAAAAGCATGATTTGATCAATCTTTTTTCAAAACACGCTTTTTCTATTTGCTCTTGTATCAAGGTTTATAGAGTTAATTTATTCAACCTTTATTTTAAAGCAACATTTCTCAAAAAACTTGACTCAATCACAGAACCTCACTCCATCTTATCCTAATCCTTTATTTTCTAGGATGAAAATTTCAGTACAAACTACTAAGATGACAGGCTAGAAGTAATTTAAGCCAATCACTAGAATCGTTTAGATCGACTTCCAATATTTCCTCAATTTTTCTTATCCGATGGTAGAGTGTATTTTGATGAATATGCAGACGTTCTGCTGTTTCGGGTATCGATCGATTAGCAGCAATGTATGTTCTTAGTGTCAAGTCCAAATTACTTGACTGGGCCTTAGGAGATTGTAGTGGTGTGAACACCTCTTGAATAAATTGTCTAATATCCTCCGTTTGCTGATTTATAAACAAACGGTTAATGCCAATATTATCATAATTGATAATGCCAGTAGTTCCACGATTTGAGATATAGGATAATGATTTATTCGCTTCTTTAAAACTCCTTGCAACATATTCAAGACCTTGGTAACCCCCCCCTATACCTCCCGTTAGGACTGGAGCATCCTTATTTGCCCACAGATTTCCTACATTTTCTAATTTTTGCATTGCATCTTCTTGTTGGGACTCAGAAGTGACATTAACGATGATGGTCACTTTATCCTGAAAACCAAATAGAAGATACTGAAATGATGCCAGTTCATTATGTAGAGTGGCAATTAGCTTTCTTTGGTATGTTTCACGTTTACCGACGACTTGTACCTTCCCACTCAGTTGCATGACTGTGACAAAAAGCGGTTTGTCTGGAGAAAGACCAAAATCTCTTGATTTAGAAGCAAGCAGATTCGGCTCCCTATAATGGAGAAGTTCATTAAAAAATTCATAACATTGTTTATAGTACATATCTGTCATGGAATAGACATTGACCATTTTTAGTGCAACTAAAGCACTCCCCTGCTCTAACACTACAGTATCAATAGGAGAGAGTAATCGCTGGAGCTCTACGACAAAGTAACCAATTGGAATCCCCTCATTAACAATTGGATACAAATGAACAGGAGTTTCATTAATCGTAACTCTTAATGTATCTACAGAATCCTCCCATCCATTTAATAAATCTGTATTCTTTAGCTTCTTTGAAAGTGGTGTGTAATGTGGGTACCATTCGTTTTTAGTTATATCAAAAAGAGAAACAGGGAGGTTGATCATCCGTTCAACTGTTTTAGCAATCATATTCAAATCAGAATCCTTTAAAGACAGTTTTGTAAAAACTTCGTGAATATGGTTCCGTTTAACCAAATACCCATTTGTTTCCTTTAATTTCGAATAAAGTCTTGCGTTGGTAATGGCAATTGCTGCCTGATCAGCAAAACCTTGCAACCGGCGTAAATCTGAGTTAGTCAACTTTCGTTTGTTGGTAATTTGATGGACAATTATCACACCAATCTTTTCCTCGTTCATTCTTACAGGAACAGCCATTACTATTGTATTAGTAATCACTGTAACTCCCATTGCAGCCAATAAACTTTTCATATTGTTTTCCTGAACATTAGTCATAGCTTCCAATCCTTGTTCAGTATTGAAGATACGACCTATTCCATCCTGGAATACCTTTCCTCCAACACCTTCACCTATGCTGGTCTTGAAATCATAAATAGTTGGTCCAAATCCAAAGCTTGCTTTTGGAGTAAGTTTTTGTGTCTCATCGTCATAAAGCATTAAAAATCCAAGGTCCACTGTTGGAATAGCAATCAATACGTTGTGCATGATGTTGTTTAACAGTTCCTCCAACTCGAGCATTGAAGTTAGCGAATGCAAACCCTCTAGCCATGCATCATTTTCATGCCAATATCGCTCTAATGTTTGTTGAAGTAGCAAATTACGGACTTTCAGCACAAAATAATCACACTCGATTTCAGATAACGTCCTATCGGAATGTAAACAGGCACGGACTAAAGTTGATTCAGGTACTTCCGTTGCAAACTCAAACAATTGGCTTCTTGTCTGAGGATTGTAGCAAGTAGAATAGTTATTCCTTTCTATATCGGTTGAATACGGCCATAAATCTTCATTTGAAAAAAGGGTTTCCTCATGATCGATAAATAGGCCGTTATATAAGTGGATCCACTCTTCTGTGCAAGACAACGTCCAAACATGGTAAGTCAAAGCACCATCAAATCCACGCATTGTAATCTCATTCTGTTCCATACGATTCACCCCTTAACTAATTGTACAATTCTCCATTTATCTTCCTATATATTGTAGAGATTTACAATAATATTCAGAAAGTAATGTAAGTTTAGACAATGACAATAATGGCTTGTTTATTTATAGTTAATCTACACACATTTTAAAAAAAGGTAGGTTTTACAATGAATGAAAGCGTTAACAATTCAAGAAGTAAAATGATTTTATTAGTTCTCTATTTTGGATGGATTATATCGTACATTGACAGAACTGTTATAAGTCTTGCAATTGTACAGATTGGAGAAGATTTAACACTTGATGCATCAAAATTAGGGATTGTACTAAGTGCCTTCTTCATGGGATATGCACTAATGCAGATTCCAGGTGGCTGGCTTGCAGACCGTTTTGGATCGCGAAAAGTCATCGTTGTAGCTGTTGTGGCCTGGTCGATATTTACTGCATTGTCTGGACTTGCTTGGTCTCTTACTTCGTTACTTCTTATTCGGTTTCTTTTTGGGCTTGGTGAAGGGGGATATCCTGCAGCAAGTACGAAAGCAATATCTGATTATTTTCCTGCTGATAAAAGGACGAAAGCTCAATCCACAATGATGTCTTCAAATGCATTTGGTGCTGCTCTTGCGCCGATTCTTTGTGCTCCACTATTAGTTGCATTTGGTTGGCGGAACGTGTTTTTATTCGTCGGTCTATTAGGTGTTGTTTTTGTGGTCTGGTTTCTTCTATCCACTAGGCAAGCAGGGACTTACTCTAATTCTGGGGTAGCAGTGAAGCCTAGTAGAAAAGAATATGCACAGTTGCTCCGCAATTCTTATTTATGGAAAGTTCTATTAATCTTCTTTTTTGTTAATGTTACAAACTGGGGTCTTCTTTCCTGGATGCCTTCATACTTAATGCAGGGACTTGGAATCGATCTTAAATCAGTTGGGTTATTCAGTGCGATTCCTACCTTATTTCTGACAATAGGGATGATTATTAGTGGAAGAATCATTAATAAGATTGGTTCAAAGGCAAAATATGGAGTAATAACTGGAATTATTATTACAGGGGCTTCTCTTTATTTAATGTCACTTGCATCCGGTGTTTTTCAGGTCATTATGTATCAAAGCATTGCTTTTACTTTTATGTCATTTGTCATGAGTTTTGTCTTTACAGTGCCACATCGGGTTATGGAACAGAAAGTAGTGGGTACCGCATTTGGCATCATAAATTTTGGAGGACAGGCTGCAGGTATTATTTCCCCTATGATTATGGGGGCCCTTATCGCTTCGACAGGGTCTTACAAAGCCGCGTTCATTTTCTTAACAGTATGCTGCCTAGTCGCTGCAGTTGTCGCTTGTTTCTTACCATTATCTAAAAAGAGCCAAACAGCAACAGATTATTCTGCTGTAGAAAAAGCAAATTGAGGGATTGGTCGCAGGATTGAATGAATCACTAGGCTGTTTTAAACATTGAACTTTAACAGAGTCAATAATTAAAGAAAAGGGGATGAAGAAATGGGCAAATCGAACATTACTAAGTGGATGGATGAGAATGAAGCTAAATTTACAGACTTGGCCAAACAAATTTGGTCAAATCCTGAATTAGGCTATAATGAAACGTTTGCATCTACCTTGCAAATTAAGACTCTAGAAGAAGCAGGATTTGAGGTTACTGCTGGGATTGGTGATGTGCCAACCGCTTTTGTTGCACAATACGGTAAAGGAAAACCAGTCATAGGGATTCTCGGCGAATTTGATGCCCTACCAGGATTATCCCAAGACATCACTCCAAATTATAACCCAATCGTTCCAAATGGCCCAGGACATGGTTGTGGTCACAACTTGCTTGGAACTGCTGGGGTAAATGCTGTGATTGCTCTTAAGGAAAGAATGGAATCAGAAATGCTACCAGGGACGATTCGATACTATGGGTGCCCTGCTGAAGAACTGCTATCCGGAAAAACTTTTATGGCAAGAGCTGGCGTATTTGATGATTTAGATTGCGCCCTTACATGGCACCCTGGAACGATCAATACGACAGCAAATTTTCGATTTCAGGCATTAACGGCAATCGAATTTTATTTCTCTGGGAGAACTGCCCATGCAGGTGCTGCTCCACATCTTGGACGCAGTGCACTAGATGCCGTTGAGTTAATGAATGTCGGTGCTAACTATTTACGGGAGCATGTTCTAGATGGTTCTCGCATCCACTATCAGATTACAAACGGGGGAATGGCACCCAATGTCGTACCTGATAAGGCTAGTGTTTATTATTTCTTGCGTGGAGCAGACCGTAAACAGGTGGAGGAATTAGAGGAAAGGTTAATAAAAGTTGCTCAAGGGGCAGCTATGATGACAGAGACCTCGGTACACTGGGAAATCAAATCTGGATGCTATGAAACACTCCCAAACGAAACTCTGAATGAGCTTATGTATAGGCAAGCAGAAGCAGCAGAACCATTCACTTTTACTCAAGAGGAAGAGACATTTGCTGAAGAACTCCTTCAAACGGTTGAGCCATCTGTGTTGGCAGGAGCGAAAACTCATCTTATGAGTAAGGATGCAAGTAAAACGCTCGATACAGACTTTTACCACAACATGGATCATTTCGGTTTAACCATTGGTGGATCATCCGATGTAGGAGATGTATCTTGGATTGTTCCCATGGGGCAAATTATGACTACTTGCGCACCACTAGGGGTTCAATTCCATACTTGGCAGGCTACAGCCTCATTTGGTTCATCGATTGGGCTGAAGGGAATGCATTATGCAGCAAAAATAATGGCATTAACTGCTTATGAATTGCTGCTCGATCAAGATGGAATTCTTGAAAAAGCAAAAGCTGAATTTAAGACAAGTACAAATGGAGTAGTTTACATACCAGGTATACCTGCTACTGTTAAACCACCAGTATCAAAAACAGAAACAATTCCTGTTTAGGCAACATGAAATAATGATTATTAGAGTGAGCAAAAGATTAATTTAATTGTCAGTTTACATTTGTGCAGGGATAAACGATTCGGACATGTGTGAAGAACGGTCTAGCATAGAGGCTACATATAATGGGATAACCTTTACTTAAATTGGTTGCCCCTTTATTAGTAGCTTTTTTTGTGACCTATCATGAAGGATGATATGGTAATCAAGTGATAGTAGAGGAAAAACCTTCTATTATTATGATGGAGATAAAGTACTTTATGAAGAAAATGCTAATTTTGATGTAGTAAAAGCTTATTCTTGATGATAATAATTATCCATTAACTATGACTTATAAAGGAGAAATCTATTACTATCTAACTAATTATCATGGGGATGTATTGGGATTGACAGATAGTAATGGTAATATTGTTGCAACATATAAATATGATGCATGGGGAAATATACTTTCTCAAAGTGGAGAAATGGCAGAAGTTAATCCATATCGATATGCAGGGTATCGTTTTGATGGAGATACAAAACTATATTATTTAATGGCAAGATACTATAACCCTGAAAATGGAGTGTTTTTGTCTCTTGATCCAGTGAGAGGGAGTTTAAGTAATCCTATCACGTTGAATGGGTATAACTATGCAAATAATATTCCAGTTATGCTAGTTGATCCAACTGGCGAAAAAGCTATATCTGCACGTTTAAAATATGCGTTTAAGGAAGGATTAAAAGCAGTTTTTGAACAATATGTAGGTATATCGTTAGCCAAAACAATTGTAGAAAAAGTTTTTTCGTTTGTACTAGGTGCTGGAACCATATATAAATTTGCAAAGCTTGAAAAAGCTTCTCATTTATCTTATAAAAGTGTCGTGTCTCAATTTTCTAATCCAAGCAATGCTAAAAAAATAATAAAAATCGCCAAAAGGGAAATGTTGAAGAGATTATCAAAAAGAGCCATAACTATGTTAGCTGGTGGGGTTGGAGGAGTGATACTTGCCGATTTGTGGGCGTTTGGATGGGCTGCCGGAGAAGCGTACTACACTTACGGAAAAAAGAAGGTGAAATCATGGATTTAATTTCTTCTCCTGCATTTGCATTTCTTGCAATTGCTTTGATTGCTTATATTACAGTGAAAAAAATTCGTGCTAGAGTATTTCCAATAATGCTACCCCCTATTATTGCATTATTAGTATGGGAGCTATCTTTTAAAATTTGTAGTTATTTTAATTTAAATATATCCTATGCTTTTCAAATAATCATAGGTTTGACATTAGCGCTTATTACTTACCTATTATTAAATTTCTTATTTAAAAAGAAACAATAAAGTAAGGCGGAAATCAAACTACGCATATCAACAAGAAGCATCTTCAAGGGGTGTGAATGTAAAATACATGGTTAAGAACGGGAAAACATGTAGGCTACATATAATGGGTTAACCTTAACTACTATTGGTTGCCCTTTATGGGTAGCCTTTTTTGTGGTCTACATAAGGTTTATGTAGAATTTTATATTAATAAATTGAGAGCAGGATCAGTGAAGAATGGACCTATTAAAAGGGTAAATTGACTCTTTGGGTGCATTATCAGCAAACTTGTGTTTGTTGATCCCGATGGAACGTTTGCTCGGAACTTAGTGGGCGCTGTGTTAGGTGCGTTTGTGAATGCGGTAATTTATTTTGCTAACTTAGTTTTTAAATATGGCTTTAAGAACTACAAAAAGCATATCTCTGGAAGAGCTCTTACTATAACAATGCTTAGAGGAGCGGTTGCAGGGTCAATTGGTATTGGTATAGTGAGATACTGGCAAAAAATAGGAGTGCTTGATAAGGTTGGTGTTCTAATTATGAGCTTTCACCTAGCACCTGCAGCATATTTTTTCAGTAATTTAGGTGGGAAGTACAGTAGACGTGGCTTTATAGAAAAACAATTTTTATCTCTTTTCAGTCCGAATAAAAGCATTATATATGGTACTATTGTACCGAAACTAAAAGAAATTATTAAAAAATATAAAAAAAGAAAATAAGGAGATATTATGTCAGATTTTTTTTATGAAATAATAATTATCGCATTTTGTGTAGCCGCGCTATATATTAGTTTAATTGAATTTAGAAAAAGTAAGTTCTTTCACAATGATAAATACAAAGTTTTTTGGAGTATAACTCCGTTTCCTCCGTTATTTAATTATTGGCTGATCAAGATTTTTCTTCTTACCAGTAGCTTGTTTGTATTATATTCAATTTGGTAATCTGCTCCACGATACTGATAGTTCACTCAATTCATTGCCAGTCATTTCAGCTATATCGTTAGCCATACTATTAAAAAAATTGGAAGTCTAAACCTGGTAGAGCTCCTACATCCAACTATAAAAACGTCGGCATAACAGAAAAAAGCTCCTCGAAAGTTAATTAGCAATATTACCGTCATGTATTTAGTAAATTGTCAAGTCGACCGTAAATGTTGTAACATTACCATCTGCTATGTAAGAATTTTAATCGAATTAGAACAAATGTAACCCATATTTTTCATGGAACCCTAAATTTCTATGCTAAGGTAATAGCAGGTTAGGTTTTTCAGGAGGTATTTTTATGAAAAAGACAAGCGTGAAAAAATGGGTAGTTACTTCTGTAGCATCTTTAGCATTTCTAGTAGCACAAGGAACAGCAGATGCAGCACCACATAAAGTGGTGAAAGGAGATACTTTATGGGGACTTGGTAAACAGAACGGGATAACAGTTGATGGATTAAAAAAAGCAAATAATCGTCAAAATGATATCATATATGTTGGTGAAACATTAACAATTCCTGATCATACAGGAGTAGCACAAGCTAGCATTTTTTCTATACATAAGGTGATAACGGGAGATACTTTATTTAGCATTGCAAAACAAAATGGAGTAACAGTGGAAGGACTAAAAGCAACGAATCAGTTACAAAATGATACTATTTATATTGGACAAACGTTAACGATCGGAAGCAGGGCTTCTTCACCTCAAGCACAGCCGGATCAGTCCTCTGCTATTTCAGTTGAAGATAAAGACTTACTGTCAAGATTAGTAGAGGCAGAAGCGAAAGGTGAGCTATATCAAGGGAAAGTGGCAGTAGCTACAGTTGTGTTAAATCGCTTAGCATCTCCCAAATTCCCAAATTCTATTCATGATGTAATTTATCAGCCTCTCCCAAACGGAAAATACGAATTTTCACCTGTTGGAAATGGTGCTATTAATCATCCTGCATCTGAAGAATCAAAACGAGCAGTGAATGAAGCGCTATCTAATCCCAATCATGTAAATGACGCTCTGTTTTTCTACAATCCGAAAATAGCAGACAATCATTGGGTGGGAACACAACAAGTAACAGCCGTTATTGGCAACCATGTATTCGCCAAGTAAATACTCATAATTAGGTTCTAGCGCAAACCTCGAATTTTATCAAAATATAAAAATAAGAGAAATAAACGGAGTATGTATTCTAAGGGTTATAAATAGGTTGCGATTATATTTTAGGTATTCAAGAATCGCGATTGTGGAATAAAATTTACTATATTGTTTTATCTTTTTGTATTAATGAAGTATTTCACATGGGAAATTAAACAACTATATTTTTACCCCCGTCCTAAATTTAGAACGGGGGTATGCTTGTTTGAGCATTTAAAATTAAATAACTTTATTGTCAGTTTACATTTGTGTCAGGGATAAACGATTCGGACATGCACTGTTCTGTGAAGAACGGGCAAGCATGGAGGCTACATATAATGGGTTACCCTTCACTAATATTGGCTACTCTTTATAAGTAGCCTTTTTTTGTGGACTATTATGATGGATTATGTAGAATTTGGTGTTAATAAATAGAGAGCAGGATTAGTGAAGGATTGACCTATTAAAAGAAAAAATTGACTCTCTGGGTGAACGCTCAGTATATTTGTTGAATTAAATTAGGAGAATTGTTCTTTGGTGTATTAACATCGGATGATACTTCAAAAGCTTCCATTTGGAGTGCGTCAAATGGTTTAAGGAACTGTTGCAGATAGTCGGTATCATGTATAGAAGGATCTAACCATACTTTCTCATCCTCGGGCTTAAGAATAACAGGCATTCTGTCATGAATGGAGGACATCAGCTCATTAGGCGTTGTAGTGATAACGGAACAGGAATAAATCGGTCTTCCTTCAGGTGTTTTCCACGATTCCCATAACCCTGCCATAGCAAATGGTTCATCTGTCTTAAGTTTGATTCGCATGGGAATTTTACGTTCGGGTGTTTTCTTCCACTCATAGAAAGAGTCAGCAAGTATTAAACAACGTTTCTTTTTATATGCATTCTTAAAACTTGGTTTCTCAGCGATCGTCTCAGCCCTAGCGTTGATCATTTTGTAACCAATCTTTTCATCTTTAGCCCAGAAAGGAATTAATCCCCAACGAAGGTAGCCTAAACGATTCTTTGTTCCGTCATTGATTACTGACAAAACAGAGTGTGAAGGAGCGATATTATAACTGAATTGATACTCGTCATTAAATGGAGCATTTATGTCAAAACGGTCCATTATTTCTTCTATGTCAGTGAATAGAGTATATCGTCCACACATAGTATCACCTACTTGTTAGTTTAATTAGGTTGATTCTAGCAGATGATCCTTTTAGTGACAAATCAGCGTTCCAGAATTCCAATATTTCTATATGGTTGATTGGATAATATGCATTTTATTATTGTGGTTTTGAAATAAATAAAAAAGGTAATGTATAAACGGCGGCAGCACTACAGCCTGTAAGAAAGGGAAAAGCGTCCTTTCTAACAGGCTATACGTGTCGCTTCGGTATTAAATGGTCCGATAACCACGGTCTGTACCATTACGGTTCCCGCCATACCGAACGAGCCGAACAGCTAAAGAGCAAAGAGATAAAGACGAAAGGAATGCAGCCATCCGGCTGCTTCTTATTTTATTTTTCCCTTTTGCCTTCCGAATCGTAAAACAGCGCAAGCTTTCTTAGCTTTCAACCGGTAAGGACACCCGAACCTTACAGGATGAATGCTAAGAAGCCTAGTCAATCGGTCAAGGGGCACAAAACTTTTTTATTAATAAACGCTACGCAACATAAAAAATTTTTTGAGTTCAGACCGCCCTTGACCCATTGCTATGCGTGTTTTTCGTTCTACTTGCAAAAGGGGAAAATTAATCCCCCCTTTGGGGAACAAACTTCGCTTCGAAAGACAAAAAGATTTAAATTCTTCATTAAAATTTTGTTTCATCTTACAGACACTCCTTCTATAAGCACATTTTATTAACTTAACTTAGTCGTGTCCACAAGACTATACTAGCACCACCCTTTTGTACACCTATAGTTTGGATAGTATATGTTTAAAAAAGCTCTGCAAAGAATAATCTTTACAGAGCTCTTATTTCTTTTATTTAATAGCTGTTTCTAACGCAACTTCAATCATATCTGTAAGTGCCTTTTCACGTTCTTCCGATGTAATCGTTTCTTTCGTAATACTGTGATCAGTAACCGTTAGTATCGCTAAAGCATTTGCTTTATACTTCGCTGCAACAGTGTATAATGCAGCCGTTTCCATATCACCAGTTAACACTTGATATGCCGTTAACGCATCCAATGGCTCCGGTGTACGATCGTAGAAATGGTCATCCGTTCGGACAAGACCTACTTTGACAGGTTTTTGTAATTTAACACTCATATCATGTGCATTTTGTAATAAGTTAAAGTTTGCAAGCGGTGCATACGAGTAATTCCCAAATAAGTGTTTATACATATTTGAATTTGTACAAGCTCCCATTGCTAGTACCAAATCCATCTGTTTCACATCTGGATGACTTGAACCACTTGAACCAATCCGAATCAAATTCTTAACACCATAGTTTACGATTAATTCCGTCGTATAAATCGACATAGTCGGCATGCCCATTCCAGTTCCTTGGACTGAAATTCGTTTTCCTTTGTAAAAGCCTGTATATCCAAGCATTCCACGAACAGTATTATAACAAAATGCATCTTCTAAATATGTTTCAGTAATGAACTTTGCACGTAACGGATCACCAGGTAATAAGACTGTATCCGCAATTTCTCCAACAGCTGCTTCTATATGAAAACTCACTTTTTGCACTCTCACTCTCTAGTTGATTAAGCCGCTTCAACCGTTTTTTCTTTTTGTTCATTATCGTAATAATTACGTCTCCACTCTAAATAACCATCAAAGCTTATACACATATTTATCACCTTCAGAACCATTAATACATATAATCCTGATATTGCATAAACAACTAGCATCATCACACCCATAGCAAGCCATAATAACCAATTTTCTAATATTTTCTTACTTAATAAATATTGTGCTACAAGACCCATTACAGCAATTAGAGAATCTAAATATGGACTACTAGCATCTGTATAATTCACTTGGAAATATGACCAAATTAATGTTCCAATCAAAATAACTGATACCCCAAGAACGATTCCCTTCTTGGATAATTTCGTAGTTGGTGTAACATCTTCCTCACCTTTATTCTTCACCCAGTAGTACCACCCATACACATTGAAACCTAACTGTACAATTGAAAGAACAACCATCGCATAAAGACCACTATCAAAGTATATATATGCAAACGTTGCTACAGCAATCAATCCAAAAAGGAAACTAACTAACTTTTGTCTAGCCAATAACCAAACATTTATAACACCCATTACAGAACCAAATATCTCAACATAAGAAGAATCTAAAAATAGCCCAGAACCAATACATGCTGCTACAGCAATAACGACAAACAAAGGATGTTTAATCATCTATTTCACTCCTATAGTAATGATTTGTACTGAGCTTTTTACAATAAATAAACCACAACATGGAAACCTTTTCATTGAATTTTAATAAAATAATATAATTATGAAATCATTTAAGACTTTCCTTTCAACTCTTCATGACGTAAATTAGCAATATTGCGAATTACCATACCACTATTCTTCATCTCAATTATTTCTTTATCCTTCAAGTCCAACAGTATCCGATTTATACTCCTTTGTGTGACAGCAAGCTGTTGACTAAGTTGTTGTTTATCAATGTGAATAACGACTCCATCCGTACTACTTGGTTGTAAGCGTTGTAATAAATATTTACAGACTCTATGATGAAGAGAATACAATTTACTATCTTCATCTTTTTTAATAATACGATGTGCTGCTCCTACTATTTTACGAATAAATTGTTGATTGAAGTTTTGATCTAATTGTAACCATGTTAAGAAATGTTCCCGCTTTACTGTAATTAACGAAACATCTGTGATACTTTTTACATTACTCATGAAAGGAGTTTGATTAAAAATTTCAATTTCCCCTATCATATCTCCTACACTATATGTGGATTGAACATACGTCTTTCCGTTATCACCAATTACATAAATATCAGCAAGCCCTTCAGCCAATATACTAAACGAATTCTGGATTTCACCTTGCCTATAAATAATGCGATTTCTTTCAAATTCTTGCACTTTCATTTGTCTCAAAATCTCATAGGGACATTGCTTCAACATTAAGTACAGTTGCTCATTGTTTTCCATGTAGTTGTTTAATCGTTGCATTTCTGTAAGCTCACCTCAAGTATATAATTATCAGTACTCTTCGTTCTAGGACACTGGTCCATAACATCTTTTTTATTCGCCCTAAAAAAATACTATTTTTCTAACTTATAAGACACATGTCTCACTATAATATAATCGTGATATCCTTTGATGAAATTTATTATAACCAAACCTTATCACCTACAAAACAAGAGAATATATTTCTAATAAATAAGACCACTGCACAATGTGAAGTGACCCCCAAAAATTAGACAATGTTATTTCATTAGGCAGCTTGTTGGGCATGGGTTCGGTATTGAACCGGACTCATGCCTTTTAATTTTGCCTTAATTCGTTGATTGTTATAATACTTTATGTATTTCTCCAGTTCTAGTTTAAAATGTTCCACACTCTCAATTTCTTTGAAATATAGAAACTCTGATTTCATAATGCCAAAGAAATTCTCCATAACGGAATTATCGTAACAGTTGCCTTTACGAGACATGATTTGTGTAATACCTCGCTCTTTATTGCTACAAAAGAGGTACCAGTACATATAAGACGGGTTATATGTACTCTGTTCTTTTCAAAAGTCTCTGTTAAAGTTTTTTCTTAACCCTAATAAAAAAGTACCCGATTAATCGGATACATACTTAAGGATTCCTTGTAAATAAACGGAGTATTCTCGCTGCACATACTCTCTTAATTTAATTTTTCCTTCTCTCTCTAATTCTTTAACCAATTCTTCAATCTTATTTTCATCTTCTTTAGTATTATTGGGAATTTCTAGTGAAAATAAATTACCTTGATGGGCACTCTGAAGCCTTTTTAATAGTTTCTCTTTATTCATTGAGGCATCCCCTTTTATCAAACTCTTAGAAAAAATAAAAACCTAAATGTTGCTCTAAATATATTATATCCAATTAAACTTATAAGAGAAGACAAAATGAGAGTTTAATCTTGATATCAATGAGAATCTGTTACATGTCCATTTTATGATTATCGCTACTTGAGTTATGTAATACCATTACTAGCAGACGTGCAAGATTGTTATTTATCCTTATTGCCACTGTCAAGAATCCGTTGTTCTTTACGATTAAGAGCAAGGGTACCTGGTGAAAGTAAATCTTAATTATGACTGACTAAACTCCCTTGCTCAATATCAATATATTTCCCATCATATTCATTTGTGATGCTTCGATTAGTCTTGAGGGGTAGTGAGTAAATCGGGTGCTTTACAAAAGGGATTATTTACCTAAGAACAATGTAAAGAGGTGATAGTCGGGGGATATTTTACAAATGTTTTTTGGTTCTCATACTTGCATAAGTAGTAAGTACTCTTAGACATCTAACCAGAAGCTTATAGTCGATTTTGCTTTATTACAAAAAAAACAGACAATTTAGTAGTTAACTTCCTACAAATTGTCTGATTCGTCGTTTATTTTATGCCCACGCACTTCTTTTGCTACAGCTTTTGCAGCTTCTTCTTTTGTATCAAAAATACGCCATTGATTGTTAATCATTGTAAATACCATTTTTACACCATCCTTTATCGTCTTTTTGCTCTTTTCTATTTCGTTTCTATGGTTATATTATGCAATTTGAAGCTTTTTTAGTCAAAGTCAATGAAAACGCAACCATTTACCATGAAAGCGAGAACATTACCCATGAAAACGCAATTAATTTGATTATTCTTAAAATTCCGTTGTATATCTCTTGTTTTCGTGTATTTTTAAAATAAAAAGACATTTAACATAAAGTGTCCCGGATTAATCTAAAAAAATATATTACACGTTGTAGCTATTTTTCAAAATCTATTGCTCCATTATGCGCACAGATTTGTAAAGTTTGTAGAAATCATTGTTTACAACACCTTAATTTTAAGTCGCAATATTAGGTTTAAAAAGTATGCATACTTTATACAAAACTAGTTACCATAATCACCATTATCGGTATTAAAAAAGGATCTTCAACCGAAGATCCTTTTACCTGCTTGTTAAATTAAAGCACCAGTTTGTTTAGATACACGATTTCACAAAGAAATACATTTTGTCTAACTAAAAATATCTGTACTCCTTATGTAACCATATATTCGGATTATACTGTCTTCATTAACAAAAGGAATTTTAAGTTTATTGAGCAATTGAATGAATTCGTCTGTGTAATCTGATACTTCAGGTTCCAACAGCCGTCCCTTAGACCATGTAAATTTCAGATTTACTCTAATCCATTCTACGGCAAAAAAAGGTTCAAGCCCTTCTTCCCAATCTCCCGTATACCAATTTTCTTCTCCAAAATCTTCAGGATTAGCGTAATCATTATCTAAAAACTTTATCTGGAAAGAAGGGGTTATTGGGAATTCCTCCATAACAGCTGATTGTAATCCTCTCCATTTCGTATTATTCATTACGGAACTTAACTGTCGTTCATTTATCACTTGCTGAACCTTAATCTTGTAGTCTTCCACTTAAATAATATCCTCCCTGTTTTGCTAAACTGCACCTATAGCTTAAGTACAATTGTTCACAAACATAATTTTCTTAAGATTCTTCCTCCATTAAATGGCCCTTTAGTTGAATAATGATTTAAAGTATCACATGAATACTCTATACAAATCTAGTTAACATAAAGTCAAAAGGATCTTCGGTTGGAAGATCCTTTTAGCTGTTTGTAACTAACGCACTAAGTTAGTATTGATCGTTAATCAATTATTTCAAATTTGCAAGAAAAGGAGTAATTAAAAACCCCGAAATCCCTTTCTACTAAGGGATAGCCACCTTTACCATAGCACCCATCACTTAACGCTTTAATTTCTTGGTAATTAAAATAATAGTTAGATACCATTAAAAAAGCTAAAGCTATTACTACAAATGTTAAGGGTAGAACAACTAAAAGTCGTTGCTTGATAGTTAATTTTTTAAGTTTCACTGATATCACACCTCTATATATTAACTAATCTAACATAATATCCCTTTATCCTGCATCCTTTAGTTGAACAAGATCCCCCAATTAATATGCATACTCTATACAAATCTAGTTAACATAAAGTCTCTTATCGGCAATGACAAAAGGATCTTCGATTGAAGATCCTTTTAGTTGCTTATACGATCAATTTATTAGTTCTTTTTTTATATTGAGTCCAATTTTTCTTCAATACGGTTTAATTGTTCTCTTTTCTTTTTTGAAGAACGCCAAAATAATAATAGGATTATTATAAAAAATATTGGAACTCCTAAAGCAAATAATTGAAAAATAATATCGCCAATATTTATTCCTGGATTCATTTTTTCTCCTCTTCCATATCATCTTATCCCTTTTATTTTATCATTTTTTATGCAGTTAAATTGCTACTTTATTTCAAGACATGAATACTCTATACAAATCTACTTAACATAAAGTGACTTATCGGTACTGAAAAAGGATCTTCGGCTGGAAGATCCTTTTAGCTGCTTATTGAACTAAACCATTTACTTGAGGAAGAAGTACTCTATTTTTTAAAAAACTGATTCACTTTACTTTCATCTTCTAAATATTTTTTTGTGAGTTTTGTTAGGTCTTCTTCACTCGTATATTCACTTAATTTTTTTCCGTACCAACTTTCTAAGTCTTCTTTTGTTATTTTATATTCTTGGTCATCAAAATTAAATGTAATCCATTTTGCATTTTTGACTAATGTAAATATAAATGTAGCATTGTATATTGCCGTTTCTTTGTAGTTTTTTTCTATTTCTTCTGCATCCATATTTGTATAATTCAAAATCATTCCATAAGGCTCTTCTTTGGTTTTAAGTTCAAACCCATTAAAATATTCACCCAATGGTAATTGCCTTACAATGCTCCTTACTGCACTATTATCGCCTACATATGAATCTTTAAATTGAAATATATCCTCATTTACATTACTTGAATTACATCCGTTTAAGGAAAGTAATATCAATAACGAAAAGAAGAAAAATTTTGTTATTTTCTTCACTTCTTATCCTCCTTAAATTCAGTATCTAATATTCTAACTTTACTACAAAAAATACCAATTACTTATTAAGTTATTCTGCAACAAATGAACAAGATCCTTTAGAATCACATGTATAATCTATACAAAACTAGAAAAAAGGATTGGGTACCTCTTAGATATCCAATCCTTTTTGTTTCTTTGGTCACTTTTCATATTTTTCTAGAAAGTCGGCTAATGCTAAATGCAACACATCAGACTTATTGATCCTCTCGGCTTCACAAAACTCATCTAAACGTTTACCAATGACACGATCAATAACAATAGTCTTTCTTGTTTTGTCACTTTGTGGCAACTGTTTGACGCGGTCATAAAGACTTGGTGTAGTTGGGGTAACCTCTTGCCATGATTTAAGCATTTCCTTAATCATATGGATTTCATCTTGGGTGAACTGCTCATGAACAATAGGTGAATGATTCGTGAATTCCTTATTACTCTCTGCGAACTTCTGATTACTTCGTGTGAAAGGTGTATGAACTTTAGGTGAACTCGATTTCACATAATCAAAAATACTTTTATCAAGGGGTTCTTCACCTTCTCCAATAAAAAACCAACCCTTTTTACCAGTGTTTCTAAATTCATATCCAGCCTCTTTTAATGCATTTCTAAATGGTTTTTCACTTATGCCAGGTATTTGTTTAGCCACATCGCCTGTCTTTACTCCTTCTTGTGCCAATACGTCTAAAATGCTTCGTATGGATGCTTTTTGATCTACACTCACTGATTGTTCACCCTCATTTCACTCAAACTCATATATGTATTATTCAATGTGAAATACGTATGACCTTCAAGTAAGTTAACATAATCACCCTTATAGGCAATGAAAAAAAGGATCTTCGGCTTGTTATTATCCCCTTATAGTAGACAGTAAAAAGAAAGGATTGTACTGTCTTCTATGGAGGGGATTTTTTATGGGAAAAATTAGAACAACCTATAGAAAAGAAATTAAGCTAAAAGCGATTAATTTATACCAAAAGAAAGATATGGGTATTAGATCAATTTCCAAAGAGTTAGGGATTGGATATACAACTGTGCAAAGGTGGATAGCTCACTATAAAAGAGAAGGAATTCAGGGGTTAGAGGAAAAGAGAGGAACATATCGTAGCCCACTGAAAGGTGGACTTAAAAAAGACTATTTAAAAAAGCTCTTAACTGCGAAAAGGGGGATGATACCGGAAAAGAAAAATCAATAGAATACAAAATAATTCATGAACTTAAAAATCAATTTACAATCATCATGTTATGTATGATAGCAGGTGTTTCAAAGAGTGGCTATTACAAATGGCTAAAACGCCAAGAAAACCCAACAGATAAGGATTTGGATGATCAATCAATCGTAACTAAGATTATGGAATGCCAACAAGATCCTGATATTAATTGGAGCTGCGGTTACCGAAGAGTTAAAACTTGGCTTAAAAAGACGTATGGTTTGAAAGTTAATCATAAGAGAATTTATCGTTTAATGAAAGCGAATGGAATTCAAGCGAAGATACGGAAAAGAAGTGGAAGCACTTTGGACGAAAAGAAAAATATGCCGTTTCAGAGAACCATTTAAACAGAGAATTTTCAGCTACACGCCCAAATGAAAAATGGGTAACAGATATAACCTATCTCCTATTTAACGGAAAGAAAATCTATTTATCTACGATACTAGACCTATACAGCAATGAGATTATTTCATATAAAATAAGTGAAAGAAATGACCTTAAACTAGTAGCTGATACTGTAAAAGAGGCCGTAAAAAAAAGAGATGTAAAAGGGCTCCTATTACATAGCGATCAAGGATTCCAGTACATCTCAATAAGATATAACCAACTATTAAAAAGATACAATATTAAGCAAAGTATGTCTAGAAAAGGGAATTGTTTAGATAACGCATGTATGGAGAGTTTTTTTAGTCACTTTAAAGCTGAATGTTTTTACCGTTACCAATTTGAGACCTCAAAAGAGGTTAAGGCAGCAGTAAAAAATTATATTAAGTTTTATAACAATAAACGATTTCAAAAAAAATTAAATAACCTCAGCCCTACTGAATATAGAGCTAAGGCTGCCTAATAAGTGAACCTTCTTATTAATTGTCTACTTGACGGGGATAAGACCAGCTGGAAAATCCTTTTAGCTACTTGTTCAATTTAAGCGTCCTTCTCCTGAATAGAATAAAGTTGATTTCACATGTTATTCTTTTTCTTTAGCTTTTTTAGTGGTAAATAACCAACCACCTACACCACCCATACTTATTCCAAAAATTAACGATGAGGCTATATTGTCAAATACTAAAAAGCCAACAACTGACATCATGACTATACATAAAAAGACTCCAAACCAACTTATTTTACTCATTTATATTCCTCCTCAATCTTCAATAATATGGCCCTTAGTTGAAAAGGTTTTCTAAGGAACACATAAATACTCTATACAAAACTAGTTAACATAATGAAGCATTATCGGCATGTCAAAAAGGATCTTCATCGGAAGATTCTTTTATGCTGCTTGTTATTTATCTCTTTTTAGTTGTTATAGTTCCCGTTCCTCGGACCCAATAGCCGTCATGAGGTTTAGAGATAATAAAATAAACTGGTATTGATTTGTTATGCCCATATAATGTGACAGTTCCACCGCATTCTTTTATTTTCTTCTTTTCCAATAGCGTGTCAAACCCCCGTGTAACATTGTGTTTTACTAAAACTGTCATGTAATGGCCTTTTCTACATTTGACAGAATTAAACTTAAACACTACGTCATCATTTGTTTTAATGGTCCGATCTTTGCTTCTAAGTGTGGTATCAAAATCATAAACAAAGGTGGTATAATAAGCCAAAGCACTAGCAACAGGTATAAAAAGCAAAACAAAAACGAAGGGTAGAATAAATAGCCACTTCTTTTTCATTCTTTTTGTTCCTCCTTTAAGGAATATTTTCTAAGTACTAACTAGTCGGTACTTGTTAATAATTATATGTTGGTAATATATTCTGAATAATGAAAATATACTTTTTTCCAAAAAAGGGGGATTTTATGATGAATTATTTTCAAAAGCAATCAGAAGACACCATTAACAAATTAATGCGATCAGGAATTGAATTGTTTTCTAAGCAAGGCTATTCTAGTACAAGCGTTGATCAGATTGTAAAACACGCTGGTTACTCTAAAGGTGCTTTCTATACTCATTTTTCAAGTAAAGAAGAATTCATGCTAAAGTTGATAAAAGAAGGTATAGATTTTTATTTTGAAGATCTAAAGGAAGCACTGAATAAAAAAGATCAAGATTTACTAAATAAATTTAAAGAATACTCTATGCGTTTGGTGAACGAGTCCTATGAAAAGGGGTCTTCTCCTATGCTTTTACAAGGATGTATGATTTCGAATGAATTACCTCAAATAAAAGAAAGGCTTATTCTCCAAATGGAGGAATGGAGGTCTTTTCTTACACATTTTTTTCAGGAAATGAAGAACGAAGGTATTATCGGAAGTCCATTGGATGCCAGAACTTTAGCGATAGCAAGCATGGCTCTTTTTAATGGATTTAATTTACAACACTTTGTTGACAACCGAATTCAAATACAGGACATGCTAGGTGTTTTTGTTGAACTGCTTCAAATTCAGGAATCTAATAAAAAAGGGGAATAAGAGCATTATTTCTGAACGATAACTTATGTATACTCTATACAAATTGTTTTAATAAAATTTACACATATAAATCTAGTCAACATAGGCGTTGTTTTAGGAAATTGAAAGGAATGAAGAGAGATAAATATTTATCTCTCTCTTAATTTACTTATTGAACAGTATTATTAAAGAATTTTTCAAAATCTCTTTTAGTGTTTTCACCAACAAGACGTGAAATTTCTTTTCCTTTTTTATAATGAATTATAGTAGGTGTTCCTTCAATAGAAAATTCGTTCCATCCATTTTCAAATTCAAGTAAGTTTAATTTTTTTAAATCTATATCTATCTGTTCAGCCATCGGAACAATAACAGGAGTTACTCTTTGACAATGGACACATTCAGGCGAATAAAAATATACAACAATATCATCTTCATTATTTATTTTTTCTTTAAGGTCTTTTGGTAAGATTTGATTATCATATAAAGGATCATCTAGTTGATTAATAGTACTTTTCTTTAAAATTTCTTTTTCATATGGGTTATTTACTAATTCTTTTTTACCCTGGTAATAGTTTGCAAAAGCTAATGCTCCAAAAGAAACAATACTTATTACCAGAAAAATGATTACTTTTTTCATTAAATTCGTCACTGCTCCTTTTATCTAAAAGAATCTAATCTTTTTCTGTTAACATATATATAATAATGTTTGAGTTATTTTTTGATGTTTCTAAAACCTATAAGATGTAAATTAAAATAAATACATAAAGGGGAATATAAAATGAAGCAACTATTTTCTCTCCTCATGATTGTAGGTGTCAGTATATTTATATTTGCTTGTTCCAGTCAAACAAAATCAGAATTAGAAATGAAATCTGATAATGAAAAAGATTCCATAGAGTCTAAACCAAATGTAGAAGTTAAAACTTATAAAGAACCATTAACTCAAGTAGGAGAAAATGCATCACATCCATTTGGAGTGTTTGTCTTGAATCAATTAAGTAAACCAAATATGAAGATTACAGCAGGTCCACTCTATATCCAAGTAGAACGCATTAAAATTGTACAGAGTACAGATGTAAGTGATATTGGGAAATATAACTTGAAAGAAAAAGGTTTGAATACTGGGAAAATGAATATTATTCAATTAACAACCACCTTAGAAAACACTTCAGATCAACCACTTTATTTAGAAAAGGGTCCCATAAAAACACTCGTATTAAGCAATGGAGAACAAGTAAATGTAAATAAAATGAACGTAGACCCGAAAGATTTGAGTTTGAAAGCCAAAGAAAAAACCGAGTTTACGTTAATCTGTTTTCTTTCCCAAGATCCTAAAAACCTAAAATATGTTAAGGTGATAACTGACATAGTGAGAGAACAAGTAACAAAGAAGGAAGTAAGTCCTTTAAAGACTGTAGAGATCAAAATGTAAAAAACAGCCTCAATGAGGCTGTTTTTTATTATTTTACGATTAAAATGAACAATAGCTAACGACTGGTTTAGATGAGCCAGTATAAATAAAATAATCAGGAGCATAACCCCAGTCCCACTGCCCACCGTAACCATTATCATCTACCCAGTTCCAAATTTTTGATCCTTTGTAAGATTCACCGTTAACATAACAATACAACCAAAGTTTTTTCCCATCTGGAATATTTTTTTGAGTTCGTTTACCATTTATTGTTGGAGTAGTTCGAAGGTCTAAACCTGCACCACCAGTTTTTTGAACTGGATAAAGCCCACTAGCAGCATGCGTTACCGTTTGATTTGCCAATAAAAGAAAACCAGCCATTACCACTGAAGCAATTGAGAATGCTAATTTTTTAAACATGTGTTACCTAACCTCCTATATAATTTTGATTTTATTTGGAGATCCCAGTTAATGGATATGAGGGATCTACCAAAATCCCTAGGCCCCATGAAATACAACAAAAATCGTGATAATACAATGAATCATAAATAAATCAATTAATACCAACTAGTCAGTATTAATTGATTTATTATATGATGAGGAATGTGAAAAGATAATTAAATATTCATTTTTTTTAAAAAGGGGTATTTTATGCAAATTCTTCTTTCACTAAAGCTCCCCGTTAGCACAAGTACAAATTTTCACAATCTAACTTTTTAAATAAATACATTTTCTACTTCTTCGTAAAGTATGCCATTGAGATTAAATCATAATAAATATCCTCATTCACTTTTATAGCCTTTACTTTACGACCTTCCTCAACAAAGCCAACCTTTGCGTATAAAGAGATTGCATTCGTATTTTCAGCAAACACTTCTAGGCAAACTTTTTCAATTAAAGGATTTTCTTTTGCCCAAACCAACAATAAAGTTAGCATAGCTTTACCAACCCCTTGATTTCTATATTTGTCTGCAACACTCATACCAAATGAACCTTGATGTTGTATTCGCTTTTTATGACCATTATGGAAGTCTAAAATCCCGATAATATCGCTTTGATATTCTGCTATTATTGCTAACTTGCCATTGTCATCAAAAATCTGTTTTAAGAAATTTTTTTGTCGTTCATAGGATACTTTGAATTCAGCTTCCGTAGTAAGTAAAAAAGGAGCTTCGCTAATAATGGTTTGATTAAACCTCAATACCTTCTCCGCATCTTCAGGTAATGCCGTTCTTATTGTGCATGGTTCCCCATTTTTATTTACGAAGTTCTTCGGTTGAATGAGCCCCATAGAAAACCACTCCCCCATTTGTTTTTATATAATTTCTTTCGCTCTATGCGAATTTCCTTTTTTCATTAACCAGCTCCGTTACCCTGCTCCAATAAATACAGACAGTCACAACCTTTTCGACTTCTGAAGAAGCCTGGTAGCTGCATAAAAAAGGGGGGATGCAAATTCTTCTTTCACTGATTTGGGATGGTAAGAAGCAATTTCCTCAATTAAAGAATGCGTAGCATTAAGTAAAAAAGCGTATCTGCTTATTTTAGATACGCCACCGATAGTTTAAAAAAATTATTAAAGCTTCAACTTTAAACCTTCATGCGTTGCTTTAAAACCTAACCGTTCATAAAACCTTAATGCATCTGGTCTTTTTTTATCAGTTGTCAGTTGTACTAAATGACAACCACGTTCTTCTGCACGTTGAATTGCCCATTTTATAAGTTCAGTACCTACACCCTTTCCTCTTACAGAAGCTGATGTTCTCACTCCTTCGATAGTAGCTCTCCATCCACCTTGATGTGTTATATAAGGTGTAAAAGTAATTTGCTGTACCCCAATCACTTCATTGCCGTCACAAGCCACTATTAACTCGTTATTAGGGTCAGATGTAATAGCCTCAAATGCTTTTATGTAACTATTAGGGAGTGGATGCTCATAAAGCTCACGTTTACTTCCCAAAACATCATCAGCAAGCATTGCAACAATACTATCTAAATCTTTTTTAGTAGCCATTCTAAACCTTATTTCTGTCTCCAATCAAATCCCCCCTCCTATTAGTAAACCTTTTATTAATTTCTAGGCTAACTGAATTCACAACATAAGTTAATTGTAATTATTTTATGATATTCAATAAGTTTTACTTATTTATGGATATTCTTATTCAACTATTCTGCTTCTTTAGTTGAATAGGGAGTTTCTCTGAATGTATGATTTTGTATGCTTTCGTACATTAAAAAGAGGACCTTAAGGTACTTAACATAATCACCCTTATAGGTACTGAAAAAAGGATTTTCCGGTCGAAGATCCTTTTAGCTGCTTGTTTAATTAAAGCACCCGATTGTTGAAGATCTTTATACTTACCTTGCTGCAAATACTTTTCTATAAACTAAAAATGATTTAAGGTCTGTACTTATTTGCTTATGCTACCTCTTATAATTTGTAATTATATAAGTCGAAAACTGACATAATAATTTGTATTACAATATTTATTTAACATTAACAGATTAAAATTTTTTTATATCTAAATATATTCTCCTCTTGTTTATATTTATTTAATTTGCTAATATAACTGACGAACGTTCGTAAAATTCGAGGTGATATTAGTGAAAAGTAATGAAATTAAAGAGGCTGCTCTAAAATATTTTACCATTCATGGTTATGAAGGAGCATCCCTTGCTCAAATAGCTGAAGAGGTCGGCATGAAAAAGCAATCCATTTACGCCCATTTTAAAGGAAAGGATGATCTTTTTCTGCAAGTTTTACGTGATGCGAAAGAGACAGAGCTATCTTCAAAACTCCAATATTTCAGTAAAGTTGATTCAAGTAATCCTGAAAAAGATTTGTACGAATTTCTACAATTGGTCATCGATCTTTTCCAAAAAAATGAGCAGTTAAAGTTTTGGCTGCGTATGTCTTTTTTTCCGCCATCCCATCTTGAAAAAGTAATCGAACAGGAAGTCATAGATATCGAAGAAAAGATGCAGGCGATACTGGAAAGTAAATTTCAGGATTGGATCAATGCAAAATTAATTATTGGAGATGCAGCAATAACGCCGACCTTTGCATTCTTAGGCATAGTCGATTCCATTTTGTTGGAGCTTGTATACGGCAATGATGAGAAACGGCTGCAGGCAAAATTAGCAGCCTCTTGGACAGTATTTTGGAGAGGTATCTCACATCAATGATACATATAGAAAGAGGAGATAATACATGATGAAACCAATTAAAGAACAAAAGACTTTATTAATTATTCTTCTAAGCAATATATTCATTGCATTTCTAGGAATTGGACTCATCATCCCCGTTATGCCGTCTTTTATGAATAGCATGCATTTATCAGGAAGTACGATGGGCTATCTTGTTGCCGTATTTGCGGTAGCACAACTGCTTATGTCACCATTCGCAGGTCGCTTTGTTGACCGTTATGGCAGAAAGAAAATCATCATCATCGGCTTATTCCTTTTTGGTATTTCAGAACTTATCTTTGGTTTAGGCACGAACATATCAGTGTTTTATCTATCAAGGATCCTAGGGGGATTTAGTGCCGCCTTTATTATGCCGGGTGTTTCTGCATATGTTGCAGATATTACATCAGTTCAGGAACGGCCAAAAGCGATGGGCTATCTTTCTGCCGCCATTAGCACTGGCTTTATTATAGGACCTGGTATCGGTGGCTTTATTGCAGAATATGGTATACGCTTGCCCTTCTTCTTTGCGGCAGCCATTGCTTTTTTAGCATGCATTTCATCAATATTTATTTTAAAAGAGCCGCTTACAAAGGAACAGCTTGCAGAAATTTCTGCTAATACAAAGCAAACAAACTTTATTGGCGATTTAAAAAGATCACTAAATCCGCTTTACTTTATTGCATTTATCATTGTATTTGTACTCGCTTTCGGTTTATCAGCATATGAAACTGTTTTTAGCCTATTTTCGGATCATAAGTTCGGCTTCACGCCGAAGGACATTGCAGTTATTATTACAATAAGCTCAATATTCGGCGTTGTTGTGCAAGTATTTATGTTTGGAAAAATGGTAGATCTACTCGGTGAAAAGAAACTAATCCAATTATGTTTAATTATAGGTGCAATATTAGCGATCGCGTCCACCGTGATCTCTAGCTTTTTGGCAGTGTTGGCGGTAGCTTGCTTCATCTTCCTTGCATTTGACTTGCTTCGTCCGGCATTAACAACATATTTATCAAAAAACGCCGGGAAAGAACAAGGATTTGTTGCTGGAATGAACTCTACTTATACGAGTTTAGGTACTATCGTCGGGCCAGCCATGGGCGGAATACTATTTGACGTAAACATCCACTATCCATATCTTTTCGCTGCCGTAATTATGGTCATTGGCCTCGGTATTACAGTCATGTGGAAAGAAAACCAATTGACAGAAAGCTTAGCGCAATAATTAGAAAGACACGAGGCGCCTGTGGAACAATAAAAGTCCCAGATTGAACAAGGTTTCCAAGGTTCGTATGCATACTCTATACAAATCTAGTTAACATAGAGTCAATTATCGGCAATGAAAAAAGAATCTTCAGTTGAAGATCCTTTTTTGCTGCTTATTGAATTAAAGCTATCCGTTAGTTCCAGAACTATGGATAGTATAATCATAGGAAATACATATCATTTTTGTTATTATTTAATGGGTGATTATATTGAATTTACTTACTCGCTCTTTTATTTTCTCCTTGATTACAAATTTAGCATTATTAATTGTTAAATTTGTATTAGCTTTTATATTAACAGCTATGTATCAACCTGATATGGTATCAAAGGGAGAAGAAGTATACTATCTTCAAAGTGAAGTAGTGATAGGTGGAAATTTTATCTCTTCCTACATTACAGAATTTATTGTTGGCTTTATCGTTGTAATGCTGGTTTATTTGTTGGGTTATAAGCTGAAGTTGATTAAGTGAAAAGCGAAGTATTTGGACTTCGTTTTTTTGTTTGAACCTTTTCTTATTGCACTAAAGGGTGCATCGTTAGTTGAAGAACAAAAGTTTTAGATTAACTCACCTATAAGCCATATCTCTCCACCGAAAATTTCTTCATCAACCAATTCAACATCCTTTATTTCTTCTTTTATTCCCTTTATTTTTAACCCAGCTGGTATAGTTAAGCCCCATTCTTTTGCTAAGTTTCGATTCTCATTCAAAGTAATCCACCTTGTATAACTATCTTCTTCAAAAAGGAATCCTTCATCATCATTTTTCACCGAAAAAATTTCGATTTTTGTTGACCACCAATAATGAAGATCAATCATTAACATAACCCTTACATCCTGATTATCCTTTGGTTTTTTATCAATAAGATGATTTGTCCTAATAATTAATTCTTGTAAGCACAGTCTACGAACTTTAAAAGGAGTTTTCACAGAATTAATCCAATAAGAACCTTGATGAGGAAGGTGAATTTCCCAGTAATCGTTAGAGAAATCATCTGGAAAATCCATGGTTAATTTATTTAACTCCCTTTTGAAATTGCGAATTTTCCTTTTCAATCCTCTAACTTTTTTTCTTTCATTCATTTTCTAACTCTCCTATTTGCAAACTTATATACATACATATCCTCTTTGTTTAGAAGATAATCCTTCTTGTACTAATCTGCTTCGTTAATTGAATAAGCGAAGTATTTTTGGGGCTACCACAAAACATTCTTTCTCTTTTTTAAAATCGGTATCAAACGCTTTGTTAAAAATTTGGTTAATTTCTATTGCTAATTCTTTAGGACCATTAACAATTTCTAAAACCTCAACAATACCTTGTATTTCAACCTCATATTCATCATCTGGACAGCCTGATTTAAGAAAGTTTTGAGGGTCCCATTCATCAATAACATCCTTGACAATACTTAATTTATTCATCAATTATTACCCCTTGAAAAAGAATATAACTATATTATACTGCAATGCTTCTTTAAGTAACCTGCCCCGTTTAATAAGCTAGATTAAAAAACTCCTCTTATTTTATTAAGAAGAGTTTACATAATCACGCTTTCAGAAAGTAACCATACCAAAACCCCCTCGAGTACCAAGGGGGTTAACGTCTTTTATTTTTATTGTTTATGCATGATTTTATATATCGTTGGTACATCAGCATTTTCGACTTCTGAAGAAACCTCTCAATTGCATAAAAAATGCTAGTTTTAAACTAATAAAAAAGGACATTTCATCTAATCCCTCTCCCTGGTATCGGCCCCACCTACGCCAGATACTATGACGGCCACACATGCCATCCAACCCATTATCATTATAATAGAAAGCGCTTACATATTCAATTATTAATAGAACACAAGTTTCGACATAAAAATGGAAATCTATATCAAAGTACATTTTAGGTCTTTGATTCATACATATTTGTGTCACTTTATTAGTTTCAAGCATACTATAAATTAGCCCATGTAAGTAGCAATTACTCCTTTAAAACAAAAGGAGATGTTTGTATATGTCAGGTTGTGTAGATGGCGGTTTTGGTTTTGGTGGCGGTTTTGCCTTTATAGTGGTTTTGTTTATCCTCTTAATCATCGTCGGCTGTAGTTGTGTCGGTGGATTTGGCGGCGGCTATGGCTACGGGGGCGGTTATGGAGGCTTCTGCTAATAAGTAACAAAAAGGACGACCATCATAGGCCGTCCTTCTTTAAATTTAAAATGGTTATTAAATGAGGAATGCTGACTATCAAGACCATGTTTATAGTAAATGGGTTTCTTTCTCTTTGTTCATCCAGATAATAAAAAAAGGAGCTCTTGATCGGCTCCTGGGATTTAAATAAAGCATCCGTAACATTATTTAATAAGGCTAACAAGATCCATCTCAGTAATGCCCACAATGTCCACAATGTCCATGATGGTATGGGTATCCACCATATCCATAATGGGACGGATAACCGCCATATCCCATTCCGTAAGCAGGATAACCGCCATATCCCATTCCGTAAGCAGGATAACCACCATATCCATGATGATATGGGTACCCACCATATCCATGGTGGTACGGGTAACCACCATATCCCATTCCGTAAGATGGATAACCGCCGTAGCCATAACTTCCAACGATTTGTCTTTCCATTTTATATCTCCTCCTCAAATTGTTTCAAAAATAGTGTATGTGTCCATATTCAATGAGGAGTAGACAGTTGCCTATTTGTAAAGGTTGTATGCTTGTATAGTCATATCCTCTCATTGTACTAGCTTTCACAAGACAATTAGCACCAGTCAACGATTTATTGTTTTTTCAACTAACCCTTTAACTGAAGAAGGGGTTTTTCTAAATGTATGATATTACATATTTTCATACAATCATTTCGTTGACAATAAAGAATCTTTTCGAGAAAACGACAATATCGCACGTCTAATGTACGATATTGAAGGTGGGCAACCGTTTCGAGTAACGAGTAAACGTAGGAAAAAACCAAGGAGGTTCCCACCAGAGCTTTTTGATTAATACCCCTATCCCGTTCTATCGTGAGAGATATCCCGATGGTCAAAAAAACTTATAAAATACAGAAATTTTCATGTTTCCCCCACTGAAATTGCATTTTTTCTAGGTGAAAACTTCATTTCCGTACCAAAACAGGGCTGAAAATTGAATTTTCGTGATTTTCCTTTCATGTCCCTTTCGATTAACCTAAAGGCAAATATTGAAGGGGTGACAATCATGATTAAAGTTATAAATGATGTGGAAGTTTTGTCTGTAGACGAAAGATGGGACTTTGAAGACCAGGTGTTTGTCATAAACTATAGGGACAAAGAGTACTTTCATAAGCTTATTCTTGTGGATTTACGCATGGTAACAATAGTTGGGCAAAATGAAGCCTATAATGGTCCAAATTGGATATACGTAATCAAGCAGGAGGTTTTCGAGGATTATCTTCTCAATAAGGAATCTTACAGCAAAGTTGTACGCGAAATTCACAATCGAGTCGAACCATATTTAGAAGAAACTTATGGTGGTAAATTTAGTCGTTACATTTTGGCAGATCACGAATACAACGTTTACGGTCAATTGGTTTAAACACAAGAAGAAATCTGCGTATTGTTGCAAGTTTGATAGAAAGGGCAAAGGACCAAGAAAACACCGGGTCCTTTTTATTTTGGCTCTATTCTTCTTCTAAACGTGTAAGGATGGCATCTAAAGCATAGTTATTATCACCTTTTCGAAATTTCTCTACAAAGTCACAATATAAAAGCTGAATCATGTTTTCAAGCGTGTAAGAATGCCCCGGATGAAGTTCACCTATATCCGCAAGCATTACCTCACCACGTAGTGCTGACTTACGTTTAAAGGTTATTTCAACAGCTTGCATCTGTTGGTCAGTGTTACTTAGATGAACCAGTTTAAAAACCGATTGATCCTGCTGCTGTTCCAAATTCGTTTTTTTACCAACTTGATGATCAAGTGTGTTCAATATTTTATATAGGTGATTAGGATCTGGATTCTTTTTTGCATACAACAAAAAATCATCATACAAAACGGCTATCAAGTCCGCCTGGTTAAAATGCACCTCACCAATGTCCTGAACATCTTCACAAAAAATTTCCGCCCTTAAATATAAGGTGAGTGGTATTTTGATAGTAAGCTTAACTGAAGACGTCTTGGCCATCTTATAAATCATCTTACTGAAGAAATCTTGGGATGTCCTAAGTGAAAGTTCTTCTGCAAGTAAATCCGCAGCACTATATTTCACCATTTGTTACGCTCCCTAACTGTTTTTTCTTGAGAGATTCAGTAAAAACTCGATGTGCCGCCTTGCGAATACTGCAGCCCCATATGTCTGCAAGATCTGCAATTTTCATGAAGGTAGCTTGGTCAACTTTGCAATGGACAGTCTTTTCTTGTTTCTTATACTCCACTGCTGGGTACATAAAGATATTCTCAAGACCATACTTAAGGATGTCTGTTCCTATTGCTGTTTTAGATCCTCCCCATCTTTTTCTAGACTCACGCCTTAAAATACTGTCTACAACGGAGCTGATAGGAATTTTAATATCATGAAGCTTATCAGCTCTGATTTTTCTTTCTGACGTCTGACTGTCGGTCTTTGGAGGCGCGGATAAGATAGGATTGATTTGCTTCTCTCTTCTCATTTATTATTTGCCCCTTTCAATTGGATTATCCTTGGGTCATTTGGTCGTTTGGTCAATGAGTCGCATGATTTCGAAGTGGGGGAGGTATAAACTACATATGTATTGGGAATGGATGGACCAAGGAGAGTGGTGAACATGACAGAGAAAAAGAATGGAATTACAAAGGAGCAAGCGCAATTACTGGCCAAGAAAGCCAAGAGCCTCAACCATGTAATAAGCGTTAAACCAGTTAAAAAGATTTTAAAGTAATAGTAATATAGTATCTCTTTATTCCGTTACTCGCCCCCCATGCAGTGGGGAAGAGGTGATTCTTTTGAATTTTTCTTTACAAAGATATTTATATGTTGGTCATGTGGTCATTATGTCAGTTGGTCAAAAAGACTAAATACAATACCCATTATCGTGTATGTTTCAGCTAAATTAGTATTAGGTTGAGGCTTTAAAACTTGAATATAACTACCATCGTAATTAATCAAACAGAGCGATTCCTTCCTTCACATGCAGATTTTTACCGAATGCATCTGCCGTCTTCCAATACGTACGCCGTTAATTAATCAAGATGATTGAGGGTGAAACAACTTGCTTTCGTTATATGAATTTGACAGAAGACTAAGGTTATTGCTTTTAGGTGCATTAGAAAAAATTGAGATAGCCTTCCGAACACACTTTTCTTATGAAGACTTTTTGAAGAACCACCTATTGACTGGCTAGATACATTACCAGACTAGTCCTATCCTTGTTCTACCAAACATACTAAAGATATAATCATTGGTTTTAGAGGAAGGACCATTTCCATCTTGATTGTCACATCTTGGAGAATGAGCATTATGAAATGATGAGGTTGTATATAGTCTGTAACATTAAATTCATGCGCGCGCATATAATGTGGTGTCACTAACTTTTTTGTAGTACAAACAAAAAGGAGCCCACCGTCAATCGACGATGGGTTTTATCATTTCATATTCCACTAATTGAACCACGACGGACCCACAACGTTTTTCAATACTTGAACCATATATATTAATTACCTTCAAATCTTTCAAAAAAACTACTTGATAAATTATCTCGCTAGTTCTGAATAATTATTATATGAACAATTAAAAAATTCGGTTGCTAAATGAAATGAATAAATATCCAATGTCTAGGATTAATTGTATGTAAGTAGGTTCTACCAAACAGGAGCTTATACAGCGAACATCTACAAAAGCTGAAAAAGTATCCTAATTCTAATTTTGGACAGATCAAAAAGTATCCAGACAAATAAAGACATGGAATGATAATCATTCCATGCCTTTATTTGAGTAGAGGTTAAATCCCATCCAACCACTCTTAACTATCACTTTTCCAAAACATATAGGTCGCATTTTTTTACTGTTCACTCATTTTCTTAGCGTTCAATCGCTTTTCCAATGCCTTGATTATGTAAATGCCCTGCTTCACGTAATTCCTTGTCTGCAAGAAGGGATGCTAAATAGCCATCACTGTGAATCCTGCAGGATGCATGGTTTTTTGTTGTATTGCAAATTAAACAAGATGATAGAGAAGATCTATCACCTTATTTTTAATCAAGTATCTATTGTTACCAGAATCCAAAGCAACATCTTCGGCGATTTCCAAACAGACAATTCCGGCAACATCGACGATGATGGAAAGTGCATCGGCGACGATGTTGGCTAGTGCGACGACGCTGGCTAGTGCGACGACGCTGGCTGGTGAATCGGTGACGATGTTGGCTAGTACGACGACGCTGGCTGGTGCGACGACGCTGGCTAGTGCGACGGCGACGATTATCACATGTATTGCGCCTATTTGTATTTCGTCTTCTAGAACGGCAGCTTGATCGTGGATTCTGGAACATGAAGTCACTTAAACCCATTGAATTACACCGGTCTACAGCTCTTTGTATATCATCATTGCAAAAATTCGACATACTCATTACCTCCATTTCAAAGTTAATGAAGTGAAATGGAACACTTCCTCTATAAACTATGTGGTTTGTACGAGGGTGGTAATAGACAAGAGCCTTACTAACCAAAATAACCTGACAATCCCTTTTGGCATATGAGTATATAAAAAGAAAGGTGAAGGATGCCTGTGGATCATTCTAAGAAACTACCTGAATATAAATTTTTTATTCATCCTTTGGATTTTTCCGAGCTACGTAGGGATATTTGGTGTGATGATCCAATTTCTGCAAAGCTAAACGTGAACAAAAAAAGGTATGACATCGATCTAGCTTACCGTGGCTCTCATATTCGCAGTTTTCGCAAAAAGTCGTATCATATAGCTATTCACAAACCAAGTACTTTTCGAAATGCAAAAGAGTGGCATTTAAACGCAGAATATAAGGATCCATCATTCATAAGAAATAAATTATCTTTAGACTTTTTCAAGGAAATTGGATGTTTATCCCCGAAATCCCGGTTTGTTTTCTTAATGATAAATGGGAAAAATGAGGGCCTTTATCTAGAATTAGAATCCGTCGATGAGTATTTCTTAGAGAATCAAAAACTGCCAAAAGGATCTATATTTTATGCTGTGGATGGTGACGCTAACTTTTCGTTAATGAGTGAACTTGATCAAGATATAAAGAAATCGCTTGAGTTTGGATATGAGAGAAAATGTGGGACAGCTCAGGATGAGAATGCTTTGCATGAATTAATCATAAAAATCAATACGATCCCAAGAGTAGACTTTGAAAAGGAGATTGTAAAATATATAAACGTTGAAAAGTACCTTTGCTGGCTGGCGGGTGTTATTTTTACGCAAAATTACGATGGATTCGTTCATAACTATGCGCTATATCGGAATGGAGAAACAGGACTTTTTGAAGTCATTCCCTGGGATTATGACGCTACATGGGGAAGGGATATAAATGGAGAAGTCATGGAAGAAGACTATGTGAGAATTAAGGGCTTTAATACGTTAACGGCACGGATTCTTGATGTGAAGACTTTTCGAGACCAATACAAAAAACGATTAGAAGATATCTTAAGTAACCAGTTTACTTTAGAATTTATGAAACCTAAAATCCAGGAAACTTTTGAGCTCATAAGGCCATATGTTCTAAAAGACCCATATATAAAGGAACAGATCCACCTTTTTGATAAAGAACCGGATTATATATGCCAATATATTGAAGCAAGGGCAAAGTATATAAGCAACCAATTATATACATTAGATTAATAGTACAATAGGCGATACCCCCACTACAGAGTGAAATAAATAAAGAAAAAACAATCCGAGATTACTCTGCGGATCATAGAGTCAGAAATTTACCAAGGTGAGGTCTTTCTTCATGATATATCCTCGTACCTTTATACAGAGATTATTCCGAATGGTACTCATTAGGTGAGTATCTTTTTTTGTCTTATTCAATGTAACGAAATACACAAAAACAAAAATACATTTTCAAAGGGGAATGACAGTAAATAGCTGACTGTCACTAATTGTCTTGTGAAAGCTAGTACAACGAGAGGTTATGACTATACAAGCATACAACCTTTACAAATAGGCACTATCTACTCCTCATTGAATATGGACACATACACTATTTTTGAAACAATTTGAGGAGGAGATATAAAATGGAAAGACAAATCGTTGGAAGTTATGGCTACGGCGGTTATCCATCTTACGGAATGGGATATGGTGGATACCCATACCATCATGGACATTGTGGATATTACTGAGATGGATCTTGTTAGCCTTATTAAATAATGTTACGGATGCTTTATTTAAATCCCAGGAGCCGATCAAGAGCTCCTTTTTTTATTATCTGGACGAACAAAGAGAATGAAACCCATTTACTATAAACATGGTCTTTATAGTCAGCATTCTTCATTTAATGACCATTTTAAATTTAAAGAAGGACGGCCTATGATGGCCGTCCTTTTTGTTACTTATTAGCAGAAGCCACCGTAACCGCCTCCGTAACCTCCCCCGTAGCCATAGCCGCCGCCAAATCCACCGACACAACTACAGCCGACGATGATTAAGAGGATAAACAAAACCACTATAAAGGCAAAACCGCCCCCAAAACCAAAACCGCCATCTACACAACCTGACATATACAAACATCTCCTTTTGTTATAAAGGAGGTACTAACTACTTGCGTGGGCTAATTTAGTGTATGTTTGAAACTAATAAAGTGACACAAATAGGCATGAATCAAAGACCTAAAATGTACTTTGATAAGGATTTCCATTTTTATGTCGAAACTTGTGTTCTATTAATAATTGAATATGTAAGCGCTTTCTATTATAATGATAATGGGTTGGATGGCATGTGTGGCCGTCATAGTATCTGGCGTAGGTGGGGCCGATACCAGGGAGAGGGCTTAGATGACATGTCCTTTTTTATTTGTTTAAAACTAGCATTTTTTATGCAGTTGAGAGGTTTCTTCAGAAGTGATATATAAAATCATGAATAAACAATAACAACGAAGACGTTAACCACCTTGGTGCTTATGGCGTTTTTAGAACCTTTAGAATAGTAAAAGAAGTATGTAGAACTAATAGAACCCCCCTGGATGTTTTAGGAACAAAAAAGGTAGGCATCATTTAGATACCCACCTCTTATATATTTAGTCTATTGATGACATTCAGGAACTTGATTTTCGAACAATGATTTGCCTTTAAAATCTTGATATACGTAGTTAGTCATCAAGTCATACACTTTCGATTCCAAATCTTGAAGGTCGTCTCCTTCAAGGTTATTTTGGGGTTGAGGATGAAACCATTGAATTTCTTCATCATGGAAAATCCCTTGATAATTATCCCCTTCAAAGGTTAGCGTAAATTGATGACGTTCATGAACTTGATCTTCAAACAATGGTTTTACTTTAAAATCTTGATATACGTGGTTTGTCATTAAGTCATACACTTTCGATTCCAAGTTTTGAAGGTCATCTTCACCAAGATTATGTTTAGGTTGAGGATGAAACCACTGAATTTCTCCATCGTAGAAAATCCCTTGATAATTATCGCCTTCAAAGGTTAACGAAAACTGATGACGTTCATGAACTTGATCTTCAAACAATAGTTTTATGTTAAAATCTTTAATCATTATAAAAACCTCCTAAGATAATTACTCATTGAACTTTTCCATAAATGGTTTTAAATCGTCTATACCGTGGTTACTTCACTCTTTCATCTGTTGATTAACGATCAAAGCATCTCCTGTTGATGCATCAATATCCACCGTGTATTCTGTATCTTGATTTACAATAGAAATCTTGTATGTTTTACTTCCATAATTTTCAACGGTTTGAGTATTCGTTACTAGACCGCCTTTTGATGTGTCTAAGGCAATAGTCTTTGCTTGTAATTCATTAATTGTTTGTGAGGGCGCATTTGTTTGTTCAGTTACCGGTTGATTATCAAGCAGTGTATGAGCTCCTAGACCACCCGCGATTAAAGTACCTGTTAATAGCATTGATATCAAGTTCATGCTTGATAACCTCCTTGTGTTGTTTGTATTGTTATCATAACCTCTCGAGTTTAAAGAAAAAGAAGAAGAACCTTAAAATACTCTTAGAAAAGTAAACGAATATCAAGTTTGCGTTTTTTGACTTTGATCTAGTAGGTAAAACTAATAAAAACCCCCATTCAATTAATTGAATGGGGGTTTTAGCTTGGCGTTCATAACGTAATGAATGTACGATAATAAACAAAAACATACATTTAGAAAGCCCTCTACTTCAACTAACTAGGTTTTCTCCCCTTTATTTAATAGCATCTCTTAATTTCTTTCTTAATTTGTCAATCCATGTTTCTTCTGGAAACTCGGCTAGGAATGTGTCTGCAAATTCTGCTATATCATTTCCTACTACATTTCTTACGCTTATTCCATCACTGGCACTATTTTCGAACATCTCTAAAATTTTCTTTAAAAGCTCTAACATGCCTGCTCCCCTAGCAAAGTTCCACATATAATTTTCAATTGCTTTCATAGCCTTTTTGTATTCTTCAGGTAGTTCATTCACTCTTTTTTTATATGCACGATATTCTCGTTTTTCTTGAATCATCTTTTTAAACATCTCTTTGCTCCTTTATTTCATTCATTTTTTTTTCTAAAAATGACCAGCGTAGCCAAAAATCATTTAATTCTTGTTTTCCTTTGGCATTTAGTGTATAGAATTTTCTCGCGGGCCCAAGCTCAGATT
>NZ_KI632501.1:65776-106069 GCF_000504145.1 Bacillus cihuensis
AAGAGGATAAACAAAACCACTATAAAGGCAAAACCGCCCCCAAAACCAAAACCGCCATCTACACAACCTGACATATACAAACATCTCCTTTTGTTATAAAGGAGGTACTAACTACTTGCGTGGGCTAATTTAGTGTATGTTTGAAACTAATAAAGTGACACAAATAGGCATGAATCAAAGACCTAAAATGTACTTTGATAAGGATTTCCATTTTTATGTCGAAACTTGTGTTCTATTAATAATTGAATATGTAAGCGCTTTCTATTATAATGATAATGGGTTGGATGGCATGTGTGGCCGTCATAGTATCTGGCGTAGGTGGGGCCGATACCAGGGAGAGGGCTTAGATGACATGTCCTTTTTTATTTGTTTAAAACTAGCATTTTTTATGCAGTTGAGAGGTTTCTTCAGAAGTGATATATAAAATCATGAATAAACAATAACAACGAAGACGTTAACCACCTTGGTGCTTATGGCGTTTTTAGAACCTTTAGAATAGTAAAAGAAGTATGTAGAACTAATAGAACCCCCCTGGATGTTTTAGGAACAAAAAAGGTAGGCATCATTTAGATACCCACCTCTTATATATTTAGTCTATTGATGACATTCAGGAACTTGATTTTCGAACAATGATTTGCCTTTAAAATCTTGATATACGTAGTTAGTCATCAAGTCATACACTTTCGATTCCAAATCTTGAAGGTCGTCTCCTTCAAGGTTATTTTGGGGTTGAGGATGAAACCACTGAATTTCTCCATCGTAGAAAATCCCTTGATAATTATCGCCTTCAAAGGTTAACGAAAACTGATGACGTTCATGAACTTGATCTTCAAACAATGGTTTTACTTTAAAATCTTGATATACGTGGTTTGTCATTAAGTCATACACTTTCGATTCCAAGTTTTGAAGGTCATCTTCACCAAGATTATGTTTAGGTTGAGGATGAAACCACTGAATTTCTCCATCGTAGAAAATCCCTTGATAATTATCGCCTTCAAAGGTTAACGAAAACTGATGACGTTCATGAACTTGATCTTCAAACAATAGTTTTATGTTAAAATCTTTAATCATTATAAAAACCTCCTAAGATAATTACTCATTGAACTTTTCCATAAATGGTTTTAAATCGTCTATACCGTGGTTACTTCACTCTTTCATCTGTTGATTAACGATCAAAGCATCTCCTGTTGATGCATCAATATCCACCGTGTATTCTGTATCTTGATTTACAATAGAAATCTTGTATGTTTTACTTCCATAATTTTCAACGGTTTGAGTATTCGTTACTAGACCGCCTTTTGATGTGTCTAAGGCAATAGTCTTTGCTTGTAATTCATTAATTGTTTGTGAGGGCGCATTTGTTTGTTCAGTTACCGGTTGATTATCAAGCAGTGTATGAGCTCCTAGACCACCCGCGATTAAAGTACCTGTTAATAGCATTGATATCAAGTTCATGCTTGATAACCTCCTTGTGTTGTTTGTATTGTTATCATAACCTCTCGAGTTTAAAGAAAAAGAAGAAGAACCTTAAAATACTCTTAGAAAAGTAAACGAATATCAAGTTTGCGTTTTTTGACTTTGATCTAGTAGGTAAAACTAATAAAAACCCCCATTCAATTAATTGAATGGGGGTTTTAGCTTGGCGTTCATAACGTAATGAATGTACGATAATAAACAAAAACATACATTTAGAAAGCCCTCTACTTCAACTAACTAGGTTTTCTCCCCTTTATTTAATAGCATCTCTTAATTTCTTTCTTAATTTGTCAATCCATGTTTCTTCTGGAAACTCGGCTAGGAATGTGTCTGCAAATTCTGCTATATCATTTCCTACTACATTTCTTACGCTTATTCCATCACTGGCACTATTTTCGAACATCTCTAAAATTTTCTTTAAAAGCTCTAACATGCCTGCTCCCCTAGCAAAGTTCCACATATAATTTTCAATTGCTTTCATAGCCTTTTTGTATTCTTCAGGTAGTTCATTCACTCTTTTTTTATATGCACGATATTCTCGTTTTTCTTGAATCATCTTTTTAAACATCTCTTTGCTCCTTTATTTCATTCATTTTTTTTTCTAAAAATGACCAGCGTAGCCAAAAATCATTTAATTCTTGTTTTCCTTTGGCATTTAGTGTATAGAATTTTCTCGCGGGCCCAAGCTCAGATTTTTTCTTCTCAACCTCCACTAGTCCTTTTTTCTCTATTCGAACAAGAATGGTATAGACAGTTCCTTCCACAATATCATCAAAACCTAACTCATTTAGATACCTAGTTATTTCATACCCATAGGTTTCACCTGTTTGAATCTTTTGAAGGACTACTCCTTCAAGAACTCCCTTAAGCATTTCAGTTAAATTCTTCATATTTCCTCCTTTCACACTACTCTGCATCACTTAGTAATACTATATAGTATTACGATGTAGTGAAAATGTGTCAAATATTTTTTGTATTTTTAAGGTTATAATTAAATGAACTAAATTGATAAATATTTATAAGGACAATTAGAAACCAAAATAAAAAAGCATGTCGAATTGATTATTTAGTGTTGCTTTTGAAATTTTTCATGACCTAAATCGTAAAATTCAAAAAAAAATAGGACATCCAATTTCGGAAAGTCCTACTCACATCATTTCTTAGCTTTTCATTCGATTGAATTTTAACATTCATTACGATAAACAATTGTCCAATTTTTACATTTCGCTTTTATATTATCTGCTTTAATTCAACAACGTGACCACCGATTTGGTGGTCTTTTCATTGTGCGAAAATATCTAAAATCATACATTCAGAAAAAACCCTTGTTCAACTAAGGAGTAGGTTTAATAACCAGTTTTAATTTTAAAAAGGACGGCCATTGAAGGACATCCTTTTTGTTACTTATTTATTATTAGAATCCGCCGAATCCACCACCACAGAAGCTAGCACCAATAATAATTAAGAGGATAAACAATACAATTATTAAAGCAAAGCCGCCACCAAAGCCGCCATCTACACAACCTGACATCTACATACATCTCCTTTTTGTTTTAGAGGAGGTACTTACTACTTGCATGGGCTAATTAATAGTATGTTGAAAATAATGAAGTGACACAAATATACGCATATTTATATGATTCAGGACTTTTTATTTAATAGGTAATCACCTATTTTGAGTGAAGATAAATCCATTCATATGATGCATGAAATGATGCTGCTATCCTTATTCTACGGGTGCAATTGATTATAAGTCCTCTGTTTATTGAGCTGTAAAAGTGTTTCTACTTTCTGGACCCCAATTTTCTCCCCTAAAACCTTTTTTACCTCGTAAATTAACAAAGCAAGGCAACACCGTGTATTGAACCCCAGGTGTAGCATTCATGTTAAAAGTAATCATGAACCTTGTTCTTGAATTATCAACAGGCGTAATCATTGCCATATTAGATGTAAGACTATTCGTTGGAAGGAGCATCATGTCATCCCTTGCAACAGTAGCAATGTCTGAGGGTCTATCTAAATTATTTCTAATCCAGTAATTTCTTACATTTGTAGCAGATTCCAAATCAGTAGGCTGGTCATAAACTATTTCAATTTGATTAGGAGCAGTTTGTCTTGCAACAAGAAGAATAGGATGAGGTACCATTTGCATTTCTCTAGGCATCATTTGCTGTTCCGAATACATTGGAGAAGACATGCTAGAATATGGCCTCATTTGCTGTCCTGAATACATTGGAGAAGGTATGCTAGAATATGGCCTCATTTGCTGTCCTGAATACATTGGAGAAGGTATGCTAGAATATGGCCTCATTTGCTGTCCTGAATACATTGGAGAAGGTATGCTAGAATATGGCCTCATTTGCTGTCCTGAATACATTGGAGAAGGTATGCTAGAATATGGCCTCATTTGCTGTCCTGAATACATTGGAGAAGGTATGCTAGAATATGGCCTCATTTGCTGTCCTGAATACATTGGAGAAGGCATGCTAGAATATGGCATCATTTATTGTTTGTCTCCTTTATAAAGTAGTTATTTATACATAGTCATTTTATGAAAGTAACAATTTATTGTGAAATTTAATGTAAACATACTCTTAAATATTTTCAATGTACGATAATATACAAAATCATACATTTGAAAAAATCTCTTATTCAACTAACTGGGCAGGATAGTTGAATAAGGATTTTTTTCCAAACAAGATGGAAAGATTATAATAAGCATTGAAATTATATAGGGGTGAGTGATTACTGCATCTCTATATCAGGAGGTTGTTAGGTATGCCGAGAGAATTATGGTTGAACCTGCCAGTGCGAGAACCAGAACGGGCAAAGGCGTTTTATACCCAGCTCGGTTTTCGGTTGAATGATCAGTATGCGAGTCAGGACGGCTCATTCAGCTTGATCGTCGGCGACAATCAGGTTGTTTTGATGCTCTTCCCGGAATCAGCGTTCCGCGGTTTTGCTGGTAATGCGGTTGCGGATTCGTGGCAGGGTACTGAAGTGTTATTCACTCTGGGGGCGAACTCCAGGGATGAAGTTGATGAGTTCGCCTTGAAAGCCGAACGTGCCGGCGGCACTGTATTCAGCAAGCCGGGCGAAAAAGGTGGCTGGATGTACGGCTGCGGTTTTGCCGATCCGGACGGTCATCGGTGGAACGCGTTGTATATGGATATGAGCAAAATGGCGCAAGGCTGAAAACCCGATTCGCCATTTCGTGACGAGTGTTTAAACAGAAAGTCAAATAAAGTTACTTAACTACCGGGTGCGATAGCGCCATAAAAAGGCTGCCAAATGACGGCCTTTTTATGTATGAATTTATCTAAAATCTTACATTCAGAAAAAACTTTATTCAACTAACATACAGTTTAATGCAAGAAGGATAGAAGGAAATAAGTGAAAGAAAACGAAATTTAACTCTATAAGGGAGTGATGATATTGAAAAAAATTAGTTTAATTTTGTCTTTAACCCTTTTAACAATTGGGTTATTAGGGTGTCAACCGAAAGAAAATATCTCTACCGAAACCAATGTTAATCCGTCTACTAAATCAGAAAACAATAAAAAGCTATCAATCGACAGTGATTTTAAAAGCATCAGCATTTCAAAACCAAAAGGCTTCAATGAAATCACTTTTGATGACAAAGAATCCTTAAAAGCCTTTCAAGACATCTTTTCAAGTGCAGTAAAAGAACCTGGCAAAGTTGATATGGCTGACCCCGAATTTTATTTGGAAGTCGTTTATGACAAAGGAAATCACCAAAGTTTGTATTTGTGGGTAGGTGAAAAAGGACAAAGAAGTACATTTATGAAAACGGAAGATACCCAAACCATTTATACGGTTTCAGAAGAAAAGACCGATAAATTGATTGAATTAGTTGAATCACGTTTTAATTAAGGTTTCTTAGCTTTTCAACTGTACTGTTATTGGATTTTTGACACGCTGAAATAAGCATTTGTTCTACTCGTTTAGGTATTAGAATTATATTAATGGGTGCGATCTTGAAAGAAAAATATGCATAAAACACCCCTTTTTTATGCAGTTACGAGGATTCTTCAGAAGCCGAAAATGTTGATTCAGCAACGATGTATAAAATCATGTATAAACGAGTAAAATGGACCATTCGGAACCCCTTGAGCACCAAGGGATTTTATGTTTCGGAACTTCCGAAAATTGACTTTATGTAAACTCGATTTGTATAGAGCATATACTTAGAATTACATTAATAATCTATCTCTTACGGGTTCTAGCTTTTTAAATTTTTTATTATAAGATTGTCTTTTCAATAAGTCTTCAACTAAATTAATAGCGTCATTTTTTCTATTAGCCTTTACATAACTTTCAATAATCGTTACGTATTGATCATCGTATGGGAAATTCTCTTGCTTAGCTAGTTCAAAGGATTTATCAAAGTAATATGTGGCTTTTTCATAATCATTCAGATATAGATAAGTGCCTCCATTTCCCAAGTAAAGCTCTGCGCGTTGAAGATTATTTAGAGTGGTTAATCTTAAACCTTCTTCTCTAATTTGAAGAGCTTTTTCATACTCTTTTCTCTCTTCGGCATTAAAGGCTTCCCAATGGAAATGCTTAAATTTTGTTAATTTTTTCTTTGGCCTATTTAATTGAATGATTAACAAAATTGCAATTAAAAGTGTGATTATTGAAAGAGAATCACCATAATCTAAATTAGCAAGATTGTATTGCTTTATTCGATAAATCAAATGAAAAATATCGAAAATGAGAAGAAAAAATAATATATAGAGGATAAATTTTCTCAAACAATGACCTACTTTCTAATACAGAATAATTCCATTATATATTACGTAACCATTTATAGAGTATCTAGTATTTTATTCAAGTTCTCATGATTATTCCTATAAGGGTGATTATGTAAATTCTTCTTAATAAAATAAGAGGAGAGTTTTTTAAACTAGCTTATAGGAATACTGGTGACATCAGTTCAAGAAGAAGACCCTTTTTGGTGGTCTGTAAAAATGTAAAGATTGCATTAACCACCTTAAATTTAAAGAAGGACGACCATAACGGTCGTCCTTACTTCTTAAAAGAATCCTCCGCCGCCGCAACTACAGCCGACGATGATTAAGAGGATAAACAAAACCACTATAAAGGCAAAACCGCCACCAAATCCACGACCGCCATCTACACAACCTGACATATATAAACATCTCCTTTTTCTAAAGGAGGTACTACATGGGCTAATTAATTGTATGTTTAAAATAATGAAATGACACAAATATAAGCATGTTTATATGATGAAATAGGCCTTTTAACTGTATTTTTAGTGAAGATAAGCTCATTTACTAAATGAATACATAGCATAGAAGTGGGTATAGACTCCCAACTCCAGACAAGAAATACCGACTCGCATAAAAACACAAAGACCTCCAAATAAGGGGGTCTTTGTTTATATCTTTAGGGGTTATCCAGATTAGGATAACACAATTTAACTTATATAAATCAAGTATTATGAGCGATCATATTAGACTTTATTTTTTAGTTAATAAGTTTTTAGGTAATCACCCATTTAGAGTCAAGATAAGCTCATTGACTCAATTAGGGCATAGCATAACAGGGACACAATCCTTCTTCAAAAAAAGTAGATGAAAATAATGCTACAGGATACAAGAGACTGGTATGGAATGGGATACAGCCTTGCTATGGGATACCATTATCCTTCTTATGGAATGGGATATAGCCCATATACTTCGGGGTACGGACATCATCCTTATGGAATGATTGACTATCACTATCATCACTTACACCATCATCATGGTCATCATCACCCACATCATGACGGTGTTATCCAGTCACAATCTGTATTAATTAATATGCCAGAAATGATGCATGGCATGAAACATCGCTTTTTATAAAAGACAACCAAGACCTCCTATTTTTTTGGGGGGGGGTTAAATGCTTAAACATATACTTAGTATCATTTTCTTTTAACAAAATCCTCATTCTTCCAGACCCCTAATCAACATTTAGGGTGTTTTTTATGTACGAAAATATACAAAATCATACATTCAGAAAAACTCCTTCTTCTATTAGGAGAGGGTTAGTAGAGAAAACAGTAAATCGTTGACTGTTGCTATTGTCTTGTGAAAGCTAGTACAATGATAGGTTATGACTATACCTCAAATATAATAACAACCAAGCATACATCCTTTACAAATAGGCAAATACCTACCCCTCATTGAATATGGACACATACACTATTTTTGAAACAATTTGAGGAGGAGATATAAAATGGAAAGACAAGTTGGAGGTTATGGCTACGGCATGGGGTATGGTGGACATTACTGAGATGGTTCTTGTTAGCCTTATTAAATAATATTACAGATGCTTTACTTAAATCCCAGGAGCGGATCAAGAGCTCCTTTTTTATTATCTGGACGAACTAAGAGAATGAAACCCATTTACTATAAACATGGTCTTGATATTCAGCATTCTTCATTTAATACCCATTTTAAATTTAAAGAAGGACGGCCTATGATGGTCGTCCTTTTTGTTACTTATTAGCAGAAGCCCCCGTAGCCTCCTCCGTAACCGCCCCCGTAGCCATAGCCGCCGCCAAATCCACCGACACAACTACAGCCGACGATGATTAAGAGGATAAACAAAACCACTATAAAGGCAAAACCGCCACCAAAACCAAAACCGCCATCTACACAACCTGACATATACAAACATCTCCTTTTGTTATAAAGGAGGTACTAACTACTTGCGTGGGCTAATTTAGTGTATGTTTGAAACTAATAAAGTGACACAAATATGTATGAATCAAAGACCTAAAATGTACTTTGATAAGGATTTCCATTTTTATGTCGAAACTTGTGTTCTATTAATAATTGAATATGTAAGCGCTTTCTATTATAATGATAATGGGTTGGATGGCATGTGTGGCCGTCATAGTATCTGGCGTAGGTGGGGCCGATACCAGGGAGAGGGATTAGATGAAATGTCCTTTTTTATTAGTTTAAAACTAGCATTTTTTATGCAATTGAGAGGTTTCTTCAGAAGTCGAAAATGCTGATGTACCAACGATATATAAAATCATGCATAAACAATAAAAATAAAAGACGTTAACCTCCTGGGTACTCGAGGGGGTTTTGGTATGGTTACTTTCTGAAAGCGTGATTATGTAAACTCTTCTTAATAAAATAAGAGGAGTTTTTTAAACTAGCTTATAGGAATATATGGTGACATCAGTTCAAGAAAAAGACCCTTATTGGTGGTCTGCAAAAATGTAAAGGTTGCATTAACCACCTTAAATTTAAAGAAGGACGACCATAACGGTCGTCCTTACTTCTTAAAAGAATCCTCCGCCGCCGCAACTACAGGCAATAATGATTAAGAGGATAAACAATACGATAATCAAGGCAAAGCCGCCGCCGAATCCACCGCCGCAACCGCCATCAACAAAACCTGACATATATAAACATCTCCTTTTTCTAAAGGAGGTACTACATGGGATAATTAATTGTATGTTTAAAATAATGAAATGACACAAATATAAGCTTGTTTATATGATGAAATAGGCCTTTTAACTGTATTTTTAGTGAAGATAAGCTCATTTACCAAATGAATGCATAGCATAGGTATAGACCCAACCCAGACATAAAAAAATATCACAAAGACCTCCTTATTGGGAGGTCTTTGTGGAACCAAAAGAATGAAACCAATTCACCATAAATAAGTCAGCAATCTTAATTTAAAGAAGGACGACCTATGTTAGTCGCCCTTTTGTTATTTATTTAGCAGAATCCTCCGTAACCGCCCCCGTAACCGCCGCCGCCGAATCCACCGACACAACTACAGCCGACGATGATTAAGAGGATAAACAAAACCACTATAAAGGCAAAACCGCCACCAAATCCACGACCGCCATCTACACAACCTGACATATACAAACATCTCCTTTTGTTTTTAGGAGGAACTTACTACGTGCATGTGTACTTAATTGTATGTTTAAAATAGTGAAAAGACACAAATATAAGCATGTTTATATGATGAAATAGGCCTTTTAACTGTATTTTTAGTGAAGATAAGCTCATTCACTAAATGAATGCATAGCATAGAAAATAGAAATGGTTATAGACCTCACTCCAGACAAAAAATATCGATATCGATCACCAATTTGGTGGTCTTTTCAATGTATGAAAATAACGAAAATCATACATTCAGAAAAACTCCTTATTTTAACTAAGGAAGGAGGAGACATTGGCTCCTCTCCTCCCGTTACCCAATATTTATCTTGATTTCGTTTATATTTGGCGATTCTGTTTTTTGCTCTCTTGTTTTAGCAACAAACACTAAAAACTGTTTTATATCCTGAACTTGAAAGAATTGGACGCCTGAATGACGCGGTAAATTATAGCGGGTGTCGGTAATCAGGATAATCTTAGGGAAAACCTTTTTGTCAGCCGGCTGCCACGATTCTTGCTTCCATTCATTACTCATATAATACGTGACATAGCGAATAAACTTTTCATTCATAACCTTTTCGGAATATACTGAGCGTTGAATTTCCACGAAGAATGGCGCACGTTTCCAGATCATAAAAGCATCTGGTTCCATATAACCTTTTCCGTATTTAGGTTCGACTATGAATTGTGAGGATGGCTCAAATTTCAGCAGTGACTTATAAAATTCAACGATTTTAAGGAAGTGTGGAATCTTTGCAGAGTCTTTTTTTATGGAAGTTGGAGAAGGAAAGTAAATGTATGGATGCTGCGATGTATTCACTTCAATGTAACCGTCTCTTCGCAACCTCTTCAGAACCGTATTGCAGCATGTTATGGGGTTCCGAAGACCTTCGAAATGCAGAGTGATAATGTCGTCCCTTGTCATGCAGCGAAAACGCGTCAGGTCAGCTAAAATGTTCAAATCTCGTTTTCTCATTAGTCCAACACCTCGAATATAGAATCAATAATTTGTGAATCATTGTCAGAAGACTTAGAAGGCTCCTTAAAAGGCTTTTTAGTAAAAGGTGACTTATGACTCTCTAAAATACTTTTCGCCTCGTCTAAGCATAAATATGGAGCCTGTATCTCTTTTAATCCGTCTTGACCTTGCAACTTTAGCAACATCCTTCCGTTTTCCTTCAATTTTTCACTTCCCGGTGTACCGATAATTCTTGCGTTAATCAGGTCAGCACACTTAAACCCCATTCGAACGGTTAAATTGTTCTTTAAAGCACCCTCTAAGAGTTTTGCATCTGGTCTTTGCATGGAAAGGATTAAGAAGATGCCTAAAGCCCTGCCGATAGCGCTTATGTCCTCTACGATAGCCATGATTACTTTCTCTTTTCGTAACAAAGCAACTTCATCAATACAAAGAACAATATAAGGTGGAGGGTCTGGCAAATCATCGATATGCGATAACTCGTGAGCGTCTAACAAATCGCCACGTTTTTTTAATTCCTCGCTGAGGTACGCAAGCATTGCTGTCATAACGACAGGACTTACAAGAACGGATTGAACATGTTTCACCCTGCGGAATATATGAAATTCAGAACGCTTTAGATCACATAAGTACAGCTGCAGGCGGTCCGGATTTTTAAATTGGATTAACGAGCTCAAAATTGAGCGCAGTTGAGTGGATTTACCTGATCCTGTTTCGCCTGCTATAAGCAAATGAGGGTGTTCCACCATGTCATATAGCACGTTAGCGCCGTTCATATCAGTACCACAGACGATAGGTAAACGCATCTTATTCGCTTGTTCTCGGAACAAATCAGCGTCATAACGGATAAGGTTTGAATCGTTACCTACGTACACCTTGAGAGTAAAAACCTTGGTGTCTCCTTTAATCTCAATCTTTTCTCCGAATACTTGCATGAAACAATATTCCTTCTTCTTAATTTCCTTTGGATCCATGCCAGTAGGAATTGAAAATATATATGTCAGCGACTTTTCCTTCCGACTGATATTCACGGAAAGAATCTTTGGATAAACAAGACCAGAGTTGGACCCGTAAGAATACCGGTTACCTATTTCCCCATTCCTAAATGCTTTCACAAGCTCTGCTTTTGCTCTATGTTTCGCTAACCACATTTTCATATGCTCACCTCGAATGATTTAATTTAAGACGCTGGTTCAGGATGTACTTCTGTTTTTACTCTTGTACATCGTGGACCAGACCTACCAGAACAGGAATTTTAAATCATTGACCAGGTACCATAACGCTGCCATGCCAGCTGCGGGAAAAGCGATGCGAAGGAAAGCAGAGATAAGGGCTGCTATTGAAACATTACCTGTATCAGCTAACCCTTTTTCTATTAACGCAATCAGGAGAACAGCAGCACCGATACCGATGAAAACTGGGTCAATCAATGCTGCAGGATGTAATGGGATGAGTGAATAAAGGACAGGTGAATTTTTACCAGTCGTGACGTTCTTTGCCCAATCTTTATTCATGAATGCTTTAAAATCTATAGTTTCAATCCGATTCGCAACCAAAGGTACATTAAGTAAAAATGGCATGTTCAAAACCCCTTTTTAAAGGTGCACAGGATTACGAAATAAGTCACACCTTGATTTTTAACCATTTGGGAATTAGTTACATAAATCTTGTGAACCTTGGTATATAAACGTTTTATGGAGTGAAAATGGATACCTAAGAGGATACTTAACGGGATACTCAGTATCCTCTTAAGTATCCTTTTTTCTTCCTTTGAGTGACCTTGCGTGATGCATCAAAAAGGTTAGGTAAAAGTAGGGTGATAGTTAGGTGAATTTCTATTTTCCTCCTCTTGCACTCTCCCCTCCCATCCATTCGCTTTTCGGTTCATTCTAAACACTTTTGAATTTCCTTTTATATCAATCCGGATTGGTTCATTACTTTGGTAAGGGTAGCAAGGTAGATACTTTGGTAATTACTTTGGCCAGAAGTTGCTAACTACCAAATCACCTGCCTTGATAAGAGCCTATGTTGCACTGCTTGTCCATGTTGCAAACTTTTTTTTGCATCACGAGAATATTTTTTTGCATTTTGGTCAAGGATGGTTTTCAAGAAGGTCTAACCAGGAGGTTAAAATCATGTGGGGATTAGGTAAGCCACAATCAAAAGTAGGGAAATTTATAGCGAAACACGGATATTCCATTCAAGAACTATCAAAGGTTTCAAAGGTTAATCGGAATACAGTAGGGAAGATTTGTTCAGACTCCACTTATCTCCCTACAGCAAACACAATTAAGAAGATTATGAAGGCGATCCGGCAGCTGGATCCAAACGCGAAAACAGAAGATTTTTTTGATATATAGATGTCTAAAAAAGGCCATCTAACACCATTTAAAATGTGAAATGCAGTAAAAAAGGACATCTTACCTTAGGGGTTGTTGGGCTTCCCCCCCCCCCCCTAAAATTCAGTCGTATTAGCAGAATAACGCAGTCAGATGAAAATAAACCGTCTATGAAGAACGCCTCAAAGATTATTAAAGCATTGAAAAAAGCGGGATATAAGGTGGATTATGACGACTTCTGGAGTATGTAAATAATACGAGGCAGAAACCATAATGGTTCATTTACTCTGTATTCACTTCCTGAGGCATAACACATTGTAGTACGTATAATAGGTTGATAAGTCTCTACTTTTCTCCCCTATGAATGCCGATAAAATAGCGTTTGGGGGATGGTGCTTTGTAGGGGAATGAAGATTACGTAAAGGTGACTTCTAAGTTAATAATAAATAAAAATTTATTCTAAATGTTTATTTTAAAATAAATCTCGCTAGAATATATAATATAAACAAGGCAATAGTAAAGTAGCAGAATCAACTAACTCCCCCAAGAATCCTTATACTTCAAGGGAGAGTTTCTTAAGTGACCATTATGTTTTACTTTTAATAATTACATATAAACAGTTAATAAGTTTAAATTTATTATATTTCTAATCCCATTTCAGTTTTTAAATAACTTTCAAAATGGTCATTCTTATAGTTTCGTATAAACTCGTTTTTCTTTTCTAAATCTACTTCTTTCCTAAAGAATCCAACCTTTTTCAGGCGTTCTGTTTCCGGAAGTTCTGACCAGATTTTTTCTGCATCTTCTTCGAGTTTCCGTTCGATTTTTTTTTGTAGCATTAACTCTTCAAATCGTTTTGTTCTTTGTTCTTCTGGGGATGGTTGCTTCGGTAAAGTAGTTAGTAATTGATTATATTGATTTTTTAGTTCTTCCATTTGCGTCGCAGCAAGTTCTGCAAATGTTTTTTTGACTTCCTCAGTAATTTGGTTCTTTAGGGCCTCTATGTTGTCTACATATGGTGCTGGTTTTTCTTCTTTGGTAGGAAATGGTCTTAAACTCGTAAAGTTGGTCAGCTCTCTAGAAATAGCTCCGAGGGCCCACTTTTCTTCTCTTTTTTGCTTTATAAAAATGGCAATCTTCAAATCTAATTCATCATAAATTTTTTCATTTGTTTCTACAGTACGGTTGATATAATGGATTCGATCATTTTCTAGTCGTTTAAACCAGCCATCAACTGTATTAATATGTATGTTTGGGATATCTAGATTTTTTCTTAATTCTTCTACAAAATCACTAATTTTCCAATGCTTCGGAGCATTCATTTTTTTTACCTCCTTTTTAAATTTTATTTGCATAGAGTTTCTATTGGATGACATTCAAAAAGTTATGACGCCATTTGTTTTACTGATATTTTTAGACCTATATTTAGTCTATAAGTAGACCATAGACCACTTGTGGCACACAATAACACTAAACATTATAATAGATAGTTAAAATAAAATAAAATATTGAAGGTTACTATTCATCATGTAATGAATGTATGGTCTATATGTATCCCTAATTAATAAGGTATTTGACTTGCTATTCATAATAACCTGCAACAAATTATGACTATTTTTGTCTATAGAAAACTTCCCTATGTAAGTGTGGGTAAATCCTGTAACGAGTCAATAATAAAAATGAGTATATATTAGATTCTACATGTAGACCATTGGCTATGTATGGTCTACATTTGTAGGAAGGATGTAAAGTATATGTAGCGTGTGGACTATATGTACACCTGATTAAAAAGGTATTTGATTTGCTATCAATTGTATCTTGCATCCAGTTATGACTGACTAAATTGTTCATGAAAATCTCCATCTGTAAATACAGCTAAACCCTATTATCATCAGTGATGAAAGTGAGTATTTATAAGATTCAATTTGTAGACCATTGCCCACGAATGGTCTACATTTTCAAGGAATTTGTAAAGTGTATGTAGCGTGTAGTCTATATGTAGAATTGAATTTATAACGGCATTTGAACTATATTTCAATACTTTAATCAAATGATAACTACTGTTTAGGTTTAGCGGAAAATAGGATATGTATTTAAGGAGGTTAATCCTTGTCATCATCAGTAGTGAAAAAGTGAATTTATAAAACTCTACATGTAGACAACTAGCTACATGTGGAATACATTAAATTGTGTATATGTAGAGTATCAGTAGTGTGAGGTCTATATGTAGACTTAATTTATAAAATATTTGAGCTGTTATTCATAATTTTTATATCAAATTATGAATATTTTTGTCTAATGAAAAACCCCCTATGAATAGAAGGGGGTTAATCGTCGTCGTCAAAATCCAAGAATGCCTTTTGAGCGAAATTTTGAATGGCTGCATTCGCTTTAAAGGCAGGGGGATTTTCTGCCTCGATTTTTTCGGGTTGATGATTTAGATCAAATGGTGAATAAGGTTTTTTAACGACTTGATATAGGAGCTGGCTAATTAATGCTTTTGTATGCGGATGATTTAACCAATCTAATTCTTCAGATGTTAGCCCTTTAGGAAGGGGGACGTTCATTTGATTACCGTTTGAAATACTTAAAGCTTTTTGTGATACAGCATCAATAAAAATCGAAGCTATATTGCTACTAAATTTTCTACCAGCTTCTTTCTTGTTGTCTGTTAAGTATTTAAGTACATGTGAAGGGGTATCAGACGGTAATCGAAACGAAAGAGATTTTCCAGGCTCAAATTGTCCCATTTTTCAGTTCACGCTTTTGTTAACGTGGTATTTTGTGTTGTAATCCCTTTGGTGTTTGCATACATAAGTAGAATTTTGAAATAAGCACGAGCAATCATCCATACACTATCGTCTTCAGATACGAATCGAAGAGGGTAGTTTTTATCATCTTGATTTAGTTTAGTAAGGTAAGGCTTCAAGACTAGGGAGCCACCGCCTGTTTGATAAGCAAGTCGAATATCTGGTACATTACGCCACATATCTTTGATTAACTTATATTCTTCTTTTGCTAAAACAGATAATTCTTCATCAATGATATCTTTAATAGAAACTCGAGTTCCATTGACCCAAATATGATATTGTTCTTCGGGTTGCTCGTTTGTGATGATTTCAACTAGAGTCCGTCTGCTTTTAATAGAGTATTTATATTTAGAATATACCTTCCGAATTATAGTATCTAAATACGTAGATACACCTCTTTTTATCCCGTTGCTATATTCATTGTCTACTTCAGCTTCATCCGTAATAATCGCAGAGTCCGTTGAAAGACCGCCTATATCGTTGATTAGTATCGTTTTTCCTAAAAGCTCTTCGTTTTTAGTGGAACCATCATTATTTGTCGTTAAATCTACAAATGCGGCAAATCCTTCTGTATTTACAAGTACTTGTTCAAACTTTATCCGCACAATTTTTCCTTCTAGTGAAGGTGTTTTTAAAAATTTTACTTCATGCTGCGAGTTTTTTAGCTTTTTTCTGAAATCTTTTGCTTTGCCTTGTTTAGTTTCATCTAAGGGCAATCCCGTAGATAAATAATAAGTTGCTTCTATTACACCATCTTCTTCTGGAAATTGCTCTATCGCATCATAAGCAAGGGTTGTTAATAACATAATAACTGGTTGATCACTGTCGGCTTTATCCTGGTCGGGAGTCAATTCGTCATTATTCGGGTATTTAGAAGCCAGTTTTCCGACTGCAAAACTACCATTTTTATTTTTTAAAGCAGAGGATGTAATTTCTACGTGTAAGGCATGTAACGAATTTTTTTCCATTTCAACAATTTCTCGATTTTGCACATTTGCTATTACGTTGGGTATGTATATCCGGTTAGTAAGATCTCCTAAAAAGCCCTTAACAGCATCATTTCCAATATCAATTGATACGAATCTAGCCATAGTTTAGTAGATTCCTCCTTAGTTTCATTTATTTTCATATTAAATCTAACTCTATTGTATGCTTTTTGTATGCAATTTTCAAGTTTGAATGCAAAATGTATGCAAAGGGAATTTTGTGACAATAAGGGTGTTTAAAAAAGCTAGTTATGATATTCAATTAAAGGGCCATATAATTGAAAAAAACCTTTAAGGAAAACTGGATATTTATGTTGAAATATTGTTAAGTTTGTGAAGAAATATACTTAAGCTAACTGTCAGGATAGTTGAAGAAGGATATTGTAAACATTGTAAAATAATGCGAACTTTATAATAGTGTGCGGCATACAATATAATTAAATCAGGAGTTGATCATATGTCTAATGCAAATGAACATTTAGATAAAATATTGCAGGAATTGAGACGAGGTACAATTTCAATTGGTGTACTAAGCCAACTTTCTGAACCACAATATGGATATTCTCTTGTAACGATGCTTAGTGAAAAGGGGATACATGTTGAGCCTGGTACATTATATCCATTGCTAAGAAGGTTTGAAAAACAAGGGCTCTTGGTAAGTAAATGGGATACGAATGAAGCTAGACCGAGGAAATATTATTTACTGAGTGAAACGGGAAAAGAAGTTTTTGATTTACTTGTTGTTGAATGGAGAAGTATTGGAGCTAGCCTAAATCATTTAATTGAAAATAAAGGAGATGATGTGGATGGAGATGGTTGATCGGTATATTTATGCGGTTATCCAAAAGCTGCCACAAACTCAGCGAAAGGATATCGCTAATGAGCTTCATGGGTTAATAGAAGATATGCTGGAGGAACGAGTTGGAAGGGAAAGTTTGAAAGCAAGTGATGTAGAGGAAGTATTATTGGAACTAGGTAGCCCAAGGAAGTTAGCCGATAAATATAGGGGTGCAAAGAAATATTTAATTGGCCCAGAACTTTTTGATACCTATATTTTAATATTGAAGATTGTTCTAATTGTTGTAGGTGCCTCTATCGGTGTCGGCTTTTTAATCCAGACTATACTAAATCCTGTTTCTATTCTGGATCATTTTATTGAAATGATTGTTTCGTTGGTTACTGGACTTCCGATAGCTTTCGGTTGGACGACATATAGTTTTGCAATGGGTGAGTTGGTCGGTATCAAGCAAAGGGATTTGCAGAAGCAGGAGTGGAAGCCATCCGATTTACCTCCAATTCCGGATGAAAAAAGACAAATCAAACGTGGGGAATCAATAGTCGGGATTGTTATTTACGCTATTATCATTGTATTTTTAGCCTTTTCAAGTGAATATTTTGGAATTTGGGTATTCCATGACGAATTTAGTGGCATAGTTCCATTTTTGAATGAGCAATCGTATGTTTCGTATTTAATGTTTATTATTCTCATATTTGGGTTTGGAATGATAAAAGAATGCTTAAAGCTCATTTCGGGAAAATGGACTTACAAGTTAGCGATTTATACGACAATTTTGAATGCAGTTTCATTGTTGGCAATATTATTTATGATAAGCGGGCCTGATTTTTGGAATCCTGAATTTATGAGCGAATTGGTAGAAGCTGGTGTAATTACAGTTGGTTCTGAAGCGTTTGATATCGTAACTAAGGTGTGGAATCAGTTAACATTTTGGATTCTCATTCTGCTTATTTTTGGTTTAGTGTGGGACGCTGTGGACGGATTTATTAGAGCACGAAAAAAATAGTATTTTCAATGACGCATGGTTGAATATGATTATTTTCAATCATGCGTTTATTAATGAATAATTATCATTAGCATCCATCGTTTATGAAAAAGTAAACATCTATAATAAGATTTTATTAAACTATGTGAGTAAATGCACTTAAACTATCTGGTGCTATAGCATGATAAGGGGTTGCTGTGGCTGCCTTTTTCTTATTGAACAAACAGGCAGGTAACTAGAATAATGGTTAGTTTAAAATGTATTGGGCAAAATACTCTTATAATTTTAGGATGGGTGAATGGAAATGAACCAAAGGTTTTCTCTTTCATTACTAATGTTCAGTCTCATAATTTTAGGAACAAGTAATATAACTGCATCCGCTAACTCAAAAGGAGAAAGAAAGTCTCCTAAAAGCGTTTGTATAACCGGGTCTTAAAATGAGAACGGATCATGCTTACATGGGATTTTAACATCAAATAATTTCATTGTTAATATACAAAAAACTTTTGTTGCGACAATAAAGGGGTATAAACAAACGGCAACACTCTAACCTATTTCACAAGGAAGAGTGATGCCGTTGTTTTTCTTTTAACCAATTAAGCATTTTTTCATCGTTCTTATTGTTTTGGCGTTTATTTTCTCCTCTTAGGTACCGCGAAAGAGTAGAGTGGGAAAAACCAATTTCTTCTGCTGTCTGTCGGATACTCATGTTTTGGGAGTCCATCATGGTTTTCATTGTTTCTGGAGAGAGCTTTATTTCCAGTTCTGGTCCCAAATGAAACGCTTGCTGCTCCGGTTCCATATTTGTACTTTTCCTCAATGGTACGATGGATGGATCCTCAATGAATTCTAATTCAAGTGTTGGAGCTAACTCATTTAATGAAAAGTTTTGTGAGTAAATAAGATCTTCTGTAATTGAGCTCTCGTGACTTATCTGATTCATTCGTTCGATAATTTCTTCATTCACCAAACGATTTGAATCAATCAGTAACTTTTTCTGGTTTTCATTAACGACAGTGTCTGTGGGCAGAATAAGTACACTCAGTTTAGTCCAATAGCTTTGGAACCAACCCTTTTTCCCAACTTGTTCCTCGTCGATCTCTTCTGTATAGTTCCAGCTGCTGATCACGCTGTCTTTCTGCAATTCATCCAATACGTTTTCAAACTTATCTCTCTTTTGCACTCCGTTATATCGATTGGATATGTCCATTATTTTCAACAAGGTAGATACTTTAAAGGGTTGCTGCAAAGTTCTTCTAATGGTCCTGATTTTCCATTGGATATTTAAATAACGGGTCAATCGCTTGTGTTCACGCTGTGTGTAATGGCTATATTGAAACACTTTTAAATCTAATAAACCAAGGGTTCGATTCGGTCCATCCAAGTAGGGTGTAAGAACAGAAGATGGTTTTACTTGTACGGCATAAATACCTTTGGGTTCTCCTGTTTTTTTATCATAGGCAACACGGATTTTTCCAACTTCGAACATTCTTTGGAAATCTTTGAATTCATAAAGTTCATTGTCTTGGATGTCTTGGGCGTTAAACACTTTTACCTGCTGATTGCCAAGGGAGACCCAGATACTTGAAAGTGCAGCCACTCGTTTCATGATATTGAAGCGATCTTCCTCACGAAAATCCAGTTCTCTGCCTTTTGCTGTGCGTTTCTTTAGATTCCTAAGCTGTAAGGCATCGTTACTATGAAACTCTATATATCCGTCATTGGTCTTAGGAGACACCATCCATAAGTATGTAATTAAATCAAAGAGGTCAGCCGTCATTTCATCCAATGAGTTTATAGTAGATTCGATAAGTTCAAACCACATTTCCTGCTGATCTGAGGCAAGCTCAGTCACATGGGACTGAGGGGGCCTGATTTCTGCTAATCCTCTGACCTTTCCACGATTGTCGATAATCTCGGTTGCCAAGAGACCAGTCTCTCCTTTTTTAAAGTCCTTTTTCTTTGTCACAATGTCTCTCATTAAATGATAATCCATATCCATACTGGAATATATATATTCACGGCTCAAAGCTTCACTTATTTTCTCTTCATTCGTGCTTCGTTTTATCTCATCCATAGGGAATTCGTTTATAAAATGTCCGGCTAATATGACCTTCATTGTATCCTGATAGTTTTCTACAGCCTTTTTTAACATTTCTTTTGTTATAAGTTTTTCGAAGTATAATGTTTGAGTGAACAATGAAAATAAGGCCCGGAAGCTTGGACTCATTGTATAGTCCGGCATCTGATTTTTGACCTCTTCCTCCGTCATACGATAGGCTTCCTGTTTCCATTTAGCCAGAATATAAGGACGATCTTCAAACAAAATCTTGGTTTCTTCGAAAATAGCAATTTTCAGAAACTCATAGTTCAAGATCATATGATCATGTATGTCCTGATATATCAAAAATAATCCACCCTCTCTATTTGAAGGAAATCCATTGGCTGGAAAGATTAATAACTCTTCTTTTATCTGATATGCACCACTTTCTTATTATTATAGCAAGAGTGGAACAGTTTTCGAAGAGATAATGCACCATTTACTACACAGGTTCCGAAAAAAGTGGTCCATTTGCTATATAGGTTTCGAAATAATGGTGCATATGCACCATTAACCAAACTTGTCTTACGAAATATTATCCTCGTTAAAATAATCATTATATGTTCAAGTTCTCTAAATAAAAGATTCAATAACTTCAAAATGTTTTAGAGGAAACGCACCATTATTTAATAAGTGAGCGGAACCTGTGTACTATTTATAGATATTATGCACCACCCCTCTGTTTGTCTTTTGAACTATTTGTAAATATAGTTCAAAGATTTTGGCGAGCACCAACTTGAAATTTTTTTAGGTAAATCTAATAAAGCGAAATATGTTTTACGAAAATGCTCCACTAATCTCAAAATGAGCGGAACTTGTATACTATTTTGTTTTGAAAATGCACCAAAATTATATTTTTAGTGTACATGTGAGCGGAACCTGTGTAGGAAGAAAAACGTTGATTTATATAGCTATTAGCACCAGTTCATTTCTATCACATAAAAAAAATGTACACAATTTTAGCACCATTATTTAATAAGTGAGCGGAACTTGTATACCAAAATTGCACCACATGCCCTTAAAGATGAGCGGAACCTGTTTGGTATTTTTTTTAAAGGTAAGCCAATGAACCTTATCATGGCAAGCTTATCTAGGATTCTGTTCAATATGCAATGTGTGCAATAATGGTACACTTTCGGCTTTTTTGGTGCAAAAAGTGAGCGGAACTTGCATTATAAAAAAAAAACAAAAAAATTTCAATCCCTTGGGGCTCTAAGCTCCAAGGGACTTTTTATTTTTGGTGCATTTCTCTTAGAGAGCACCCTTTTTCAAAAGCCGAGTTTGATATACTTCATTCAGCAAAATGTTCCATGTAAGAAGTGGAAATCGGCGCAATTTATTGTAACTTTATAGGTTTGTAAATTCAGTAATAGGAAGAAGGTGTGAATCATGGGAACTCCAATAGCAGCTAATTACCAAAGAGGTCTCCTTTCAATCGTCGAAATCATGCAATTCATGACCCATAATGGCTTGCGTCTATATAAAAAAAAGGGCTCAAGTCAGTCCATAAATAGAGTTGCTGAATACGAGAATACAATGAACGAAAATCCTTATCGTAAAGGTGTGGTATTTGTATCGCCGTGTAAGGCTGACCTTGTAGAGGGAAAAGGCTATATCGTGACTTCTTACGAAGCTCTTCAGGAAAAGTATCGAGCTCTGACTCACTGGACGCCTAATACTTATCGAGGTGGTACATACTATGACTTCAAAAGGCGTATCATCAAGGGGCATGAACGTGAGAATCTAAAACAAATCAATGTAATTAGCCTTGATATCGATACAAAGGAAGTGGATCTGTATGCCCTTTATCTTGGATGTGAGGAATTGGGCTTGCCTCGTCCTAATCTTCTGCTGGAAACACCAAGAGGATTCCAGGTCTTTTTTGTGCTGGAAACCCCTTTTCATATACACAAAAAACAAGATTACAAAGCTTTAAGAGTTGCCGAGCGTCTGTCGGAAAATATGCGAAAAGCACTTAAACGCTTTGTGCCGGTTGATACCGGATGTGTCCCTTTCGGCTTTTACCGCATCCCAAGTGAAGACAATGTACTGGATTTCTATGACCAGCCTGCCAATACAAACCAACTGCTAACCTGGTCTAAACAGTATGAAGAGCAGGAAAATAGAAACTTTCTTCGAGTAGTTTATAACAAGAACGTTTCAGCGATCGACCAAACGTCTTCAGACTGGTATCGGGCGCTTATTCGAGCTACACACATCCATAAAGGACATTTTGGCTCCAGCCGCAATAATGCGCTCATGACGCTTGCACTTGCCAATTACGCGAGTGAGCGGCCTCTGGAAGAAGCTTATGATGAACTTGATCAATTTAACAGCAACTTGAATCAACCACTAAAAAAAGGAGAATTTGAACGAATTATCAGGAGTGCGTATTCCGGCAAATATAAGGGAGTAAAGCGTTCCTACGTGGAAGACTTACTGGAACTTTGGACAGATGGACAAGCTCAATTCAAGGGAAGGGAAGGGTGGTATAAATTCAAAAAGCCGCGCGAAGAGCGGGTGCGTTCCCATTACAAGGAGTGGGAAGAGGACATCATCGCCTATTTAAATACACATACAAGCCCTGAAACGCCATTTTTGGAGGCTTCTTTGAGTAGTCTTGCTAAAACCTTTGGTATGTCTGTATCAACGCTTAAGGAAGTTTGTAAGCAATCTAGTAAACTTAAAAAATTTACGATTGGTCGTGGCCGGGGGGCTAGAACAAAACTTGGCAGCCGTTCAATGCTTTTTAGGAACTTATTGATGTTACGTAAGAATCGCATTCTACAAGCCCAGCTTTCGTTTGCCGAACTTCTTCCCGAACCGAATCAGTTTGTTCCCCTCCAATTCCCTACATTGGAAACCGAATTGCTAACTCACGAAGTGAATATTTTATACAGTTCTGGGGCTTCTCCACCTGTTAAAAGGACTTCTTAAAAATAATGAGCCAGTCTGCCATTACATATCTATAGTATCCTTTTGGGTGTCTGCTAGAACATGCTTTCTCTTACTAGTTTTTCTTTTTATTGGGGAAGAACTTTTTGACTGGTATCTATTTAGGGTGTTATGAAGCTAGTATTTTATCAGCATGTTATATCCGGTTTTATGGAGGATGTGCACCAAAATATTTAGTATTTTATGCATGATTTTAAACATGTTTAAGGCTTAGTTAGTGGGAGGAGTTTTAAAGTGATAATAGGATTTCTTTGGCTGCTTATATAAATTATTAGAAAGAATGATGAGAATAATTGGATAAGCAATAGGAGATGCAAAAGTAATTATTCTAGCGAGGAAGCAAGGATTCTTAAATATGATTATGGATATTAATAGGTGATTCACCAATTTACTAAAATATAGGAATTTGTAATATCCCGAACCGAACTGATTGGTGTCTCGTTATTGTAGTTGGTTTAGTTATAGCTGCAGTTTATTACTTTGTCTTCCGATTTGCCATTACAAAATGGAACTTAGCAACTCTAGGAAGAGAAAAAGAAGAAGAAAACAAAACTGAAAATGCGGAATTAATCGCTACAGCCGGATCTCTTTCCGAAAAAGTTCTTATTGCATTTTGGGGAAAGGATAACATTACTGAACTAAATGCCTGTATGTTGCGATTAAGAATTACTGTTAAAGATAAGAAGATCGTCGACAAAGTAGTCATTAAATCACTTGGTGCGGCAGGAGTTTTCGAGAAGGGGATTCATATCCAAGCTGTATTCGGCATGAGAGCAGATACAAATAAAGAAGAAATGAAAGTTTTAATGAAAAATGGTACGGTTATTAATCCTACAAAGGCGAATGTTGAAAAGGTAGATTCTATAGAAGAAACAGCCACTTCTCGGAGATCTTTCGAGCAATTTGCTTCACCATGTGCTGGTACGTTAATGAGGGTAGAGGATATTCCTGATGAGGTTTTTTCTAGTAAAATGATGGGAGATGGCATTGCGATAGAGATTGAAGAAAACCTAATTGTTGCTCCATCTGATGGGGAAGTCATGAGTATTTTCCCAACTAAACACGCCATTGCATTAAAAGACAAGAACAATTGTGAAGTTTTGATTCACTTGGACTTGAAACTGTCACGTTAAAAGGTGAGCCATTTAACGTAATGGTCGAAGAAGGACAGCGTTTTAGAAAAGGAGATAAATTGGTTACGGTAAATCGTAGTTTAATAGAGGAGAAAGGATTGTCACTTGTTACACCTATTATTTTTACGAACTTAGACAAAGAACAATATGAAATCGTTGTTGATAAAGTGGGAAAAGTCGTTAGTGGCGAAGAAGATATGATTCATGTTGAGAATATAGTAAATAAACATTATGCATAGCTGAAAAATAGAAATGAGCATTTTTTAAAATCAATAGTGAAAATGCTTTCTACGAAACAAGGGAGCAAAGTACATGACCAGTGATTGTCAAACCAATCTCTGGTCATGTACATATATGAATGAAATGAAAAAGTACAAAGTTGTACAGTAAATTGGAGAGAACATACCTAAAGATTGAACTTGCAAATCACTCTAATCGATCTTTAGGTTAATTTTTTTATTTTTTTTCTATAATCTCAAAATGAGGGTTTGAAAGGATGTTATGTAATTATTTAAATTCAATTAACATAATCAAATATTACTGGCAATTAAAATGTTAAGTATTTTAGACTTAACATTTTTATAGGAACTAAACCTTTGAAGAAATCCCATATATTAACATCATGTATGTTACACTAATATTGGTGTGATTGGCGTGTCGGAACCTTAAAAAACTAAATTAGGAGGGGAGAAAATGAAGAAAAAAACTTTATTGACTTTAATATTTTCACTTCTTTTTGTTACGGTGGTGTCCCCCGAAGTAATAGCAGCACAACCAGTAGAAGGTTTTGATCCGGCTGACGGAATGTATGTGAAAGCAGATACCGAGCACTACTGGAAAGGTCGCTATTCTGACGGTCGGGTCTTCTCTGAGTACATTGCGAATGTATTGGCTGGTAATTATAATAAGTTGACAAATTATGCTGTTGGCGGAGCTTTTACTGGTGTCATGAAAGGTACTAAGGGCGAAGCAGATGAATGTTCCAATTGGTCTTCTTGGTTGAAAGGCTGGGGTGGCGTACAACAAACCGAAAGTTTCCTTGCAGATATGAATGGGCAAGCAGATCCCAAAGCTCTCTATATTATCAGCGTCGGAGGAAATGATGCTTATGCGGTCGAAGATCTAGGGGCTGAACGTGCGGCAAAACTTTCTAGTGACTTTGCACTTAAAATGGTCCAGAATCTTGTAGAAGGTGGCGCCAAATATATCTTGCTGCCGAACCGTTTTGTGGACAAGCGTACTGATTTGACAAGTTTTGATGACATGAGAAACCAACAGGTTGTCCAAAAGATTGAAGATTATCTTGCTTTGGATACCATTCCTGACGATGTAGAGGTTATCTACGGGCACAATCAGCAATTGCGTTCCAATATTGAGAAACAGGGTTTTGAAAAATTCGGATATAAAAGCATGGGCTTTTATTTGATTTCCGACTGGGCTCCAGCCTATGGTTACGCCTTAGCCTCTGAAGACAACAGTGATATCTTTCCTACTACCGATGCAGAAGACATCTATGGCGGTTATGGCATTTACTCAACCGACAGCAAATATTATGAGCCCGAAGCCGCTGGTTGGGAACCTGACGATTTCTACACTTATGACGAATACCATCTATCCAGCAGAAGTCACAAACACCTGGCTACTTACCTTTTAAACTCTGATATTACAACAAATGATGGTGTTTTCAAAAAGGTCTATAACGGTAAAGTTAGTAATTTTGCTAAAGCGATTGCCGATGATATCATTCCGTCGAAATACACTAGGGTCTACACCTTCGGCGACAGTAGTATTGATACCGGTCGGGGGTTAGAAGTTACCACCAAGCTGGTAAAAAAACGGGGTAAACCGAAAAAATAGTCATACATAGTAAAACCAGGTGACAATCTCTGGACCATCTCAAAAGGGAATTACTATGGGGAACAAACCAATACGCAAATTGCGCGAGAGATCCGGGCTATATATAAAACCAATCGGGATCAGATTTAGAATCCAAACCTAATATATCCAAATCAAACTATTAAATTGCCAACGATAAGTGGTTCCATGAACAGATGAATTAAGTAAAAACCATAAGTAAAAAAGCCGACCCACTTTAAAAGAATAGAATGTATACTTCATACAAGTCTAGTTAACATAAAGTTTCTTATAGGAAATAACAAAAGGATCTTCATAAATGGAGATTCTTTTTATTTTGATTTTTAATCATTAGTTCAAAATCAGTTTAAGAGAATTGGTGAATTTTTGGTATAATTGAAAATTATAGGGAATTACACTTTTGTTTTTAGGGAGATGATTTTTTGAAAATAAAGTCTATAGTACTTATTTTCTTAAGTGTGCTTTTTTTGGTTGGAGGTTGCTCTACAAATGAAACAGTTGAAAGTAAGTTGACTTTGCCTGAAGATATACCCGAATTTGTTCAAAAAAATGATATTGAAAAGGTAGATTGGGATAGAACAGTTACCGAATTTGAAGCAGGTACACGAAGTGATTTTGTTGGTAACAAAAATAAACTTGGAATTATAGGACCAGAATTAAAACCTAATGAAGTCGAAAAGTGGTTGTGGCATTTTTGGGGGATTGATAAAGGTGAGCTTACAGTTGTGGGTTACAATCAAGATACTTCAAAAATAACTCCCGTTTTAAGTGACGGCACTTGGTCGAGGGATGGTGTTGGTGGTGGCAAGATTGAAGGGGCAGATGCAAGTATGCCATCGAATGTCGTCTTACCAGAATCAGGGAAATGGGCATTGTTAGTTTATATTGATGGCAAATTATTTGATATATTGGTTAACGAAATTAATGAATAAATAAGCATGTTTTAGTATTCTTCTTTCGTTAACGGGTGCTTTCGTTTAATAACGATCCTCAACAAAACCAGCCAATAGTTGTCAATATTTTTAAATAAAAATATTAAAAATATCATGTTATACTAAATTTGTGCATACCAAATAACCGTCCAAATACTATATTTGGAAAGTTCTGGACCGATTAGTTAAAATGTTAAATCAAGCTAAATCTAGGAAAGAAGTTTTGTTTTTTAAAAGTGCATAAATCCAATGTAAAAGTTTATTTGCACAAGCTATCACAGCTACTCTAAAAGGTTTTCCTTCTTCCCGTTTTTTATCATAAAACGCTCGTAATCTCTTATTACGAGGAAGGATTTCATCCGTTGTTTTCTGTTTGCGACAGTCACGAATAGCACATTTAACAGCCATATACAAAGCTTGCCGTAGTCTGCTAGAGCCTCTTTTGGTAATTCGATTGTAAGTACCTTTGAATGTGCCAGATTCAAAGACACTTGGATCAAGACCGGCAAATGCGACTAGTTTCTTAGGATGATTAAACCTTTCAATTTCCCCAATTTCAGAAATAATCGTGGCTGCGATTTTTTCACCGATACCGGGAATTGATCGGATAATCTTAGATTCTTCAATACCTTTTACTAAAGCATCTATCTCCTTTTCAATCATGGATAGATGTTTTTTGTATTCAAAGAGCATATTAATAAACATATCTAAGCTCAGGGCAAGACTAGAGTATAAAGCCTTCTGAAAAGGGTTTTGAGTTGCGGCAGTCATTAGCTTTTCAGCCTGTTTGTTTGCCCATTGTAGTGAACGAGTATTACAGAATTCTTTTATTTTTGTTGTTAATGTTTCAGTATCGCTTTTCAAGACATCTTCTGAAGTAGGAAATGCTTGTAATGTTTTTAAAGAAACGTCCGAATATAAATCTCCAAAAACCTTACTATATTCAGGAAAAACTTGATCCAAAACGGCCTGAAATTGTAATTTGGTTTGTACAAACATGCCTGTAATATTATCGTGCTGTCTTGTAAGGTGACGTAAGTTCATAAGTTGGATACCACGCTTTTTATAAGGCTCTAAATCCTCTTTATAATACAGCTCGCAGAGGTGATTGGCATCAATGATATCTGTTTTTACCTTTCGCAAACTAGAACTTTTTGCTTTATAGGAGATGAGTGGATTTACGATAATGATTAAATAGCCTTTGTCCTCAAAATATTGAACAACCGGTGTGTGATAATGACCCGTTGATTCCATTACGAGAGGGGGACGTTCTCCTGAAATATCTTCTATCTCTTTAATAAACTCTAATAAACTAGCTAACCCATCAAGATCATGTTTTACTTTGAAACTTTTCTTGTAGGGCTTCTTTCTTTCCAAGTATGCTTGAATTTGACTTTCACCTTTTGCCACATCCAGACCAACGACTGGATTCATTAAAATTCCTCCTTCAAAAATATAATTGCCGGTAACCCCTGAATCCTCCTCATAGTGTCATAGCTTCGCTTGTTATACGAGATCATTGTCCCAACCAGCCTCAAACATGTTTCTACAAGTAGGGGGCGAACTGTTTTGCGGACGGGGTCTTAGCCCCACGGGCGCGAACGTTCTACCTCGGCTACCGTTATCATATATCGATATAAAAAATGGTCAACCAGAAATAATTTCTGGCTGACCTTATAATACGATCGGGCGCGATTGTTGAGCAACATAGATAGGAAATAATCAAACTTTCATATAAAAGAGTCAGTCAATTGAAAATATATACTGCCTCATCAATTACGTCACAGCTGTGCTACACATATGATTAATAACGGTGCACTACTTGAAGTGATTCAGAGCTTACTTGGTCATAAGAAGAGTGAGACCACAAAAATATATGCCCAGTTAAGTGGCAAATTGAGACACGATTTTTATAGTAAATATTTTTAAAAGGTATATAAATTAAACTATAATCGAAATCTAGGCGCGCATATAAAAAGGCGTGTCTTTTTGTTATCGTAGCATTTAAATTAATAAAAGGTTTACTAATTAGAGGGGTGCTTTCATTGGAGACAGAAATAAGATTTAGGATGGCTACTGAAAAAGATTTACAAAGTATTGTTGCAATGCTTGCAGATGATGTTTTGGGAAGTAAACGTGAGCTTTATGAGCATCCACTCCCTAATAGTTACATAAAAGCATTTGAGGCTATTAAATCTGACCCTAATAACGAGTTAATAGTGGCTTGTGACGGCAATGAAGTGATTGGGGTACAACAAATTACTTTTACACCTTATATAACACATCAAGGTGGATGGAGAGCTACTATCGAAGGAGTGAGAACATCAGCTTCTGTAAGAGGTAAGGGTGTAGGTACTGAACTTATAAAATGGGCAATTCAACGTGCAGAAGAACGTGGTTGTCATTTAGTACAACTGACAACTGATAAAAAAAGACCAGATGCATTAAGGTTTTATGAACGGTTAGGTTTTAAAGCAACGCATGAGGGTTTAAAGCTAAAGCTTTAATAACTTTTTATTAAACTATCGGGGGTTTTTCTGTAACAAGGAACAGCGTTTATTTTCATTAAAGGGCGCGATTGTGGAGGAACACAGGTAGAAAATGATAAAACACTGATACTTAAATCTACTGGATAACAATCTATTTTGAACAATCTTTTTTCAAAATAGATTCTTTTTACTTATCATAAAATGTAGTTGTTTACGAGGCAATATCAAACTTTATTTTAAAGCTACAGTTGAGAAAGCTTGCAAATCATTAAAATATGCAAGCTGTTTTTAATTAACAGTTAGTGTAAAATTAAGATAAGAAATAGGATGACGTATAGAGGTGAAATTAGATGTTTGAACAAATAAATAGGAAAAAGGCGAGCTTAGATGCCTTACGACCATTACCAAAATATACGTTAAAGAGTTTACGTGAAAAGCTATTGCTTGAATGGACATATAATACCAATGCTATTGAGGGTAATACTTTAACAATGAACGAAACAAAGGTCGTGTTAGAAGGGATTACTGTCGGTGGTAAAACGATGCGAGAGCATTTAGAAGTCATCAATCATCGAGACGCGATTGCGTACGTTGAAGAAATTGTGCAAAAAGGCGAGCCTTTAACAGAATGGCAAATAAAAAATCTCCATCGACTAGTTTTAAAAGGTATTGATGATGATTACGCAGGTGTGTATCGTGACCAACAAGTGTTTATTGCTGGGGCAAAGCATACACCTCCAGCCTCTTATTTAATCAAGGAACAAATGGAACAGTTGATTAAGTGGTATGACATTGAGGCGCAAAAGTTAAATCCAGTGGAGCGAGGAGCTATGTTACATGCAATTTTCGTTGGTATCCATCCGTTCATTGATGGAAACGGGCGTACATCTCGACTTCTTTTAAATTTAGAATTGATGAAAGCAGGTTTTCCTGCAGTTGTTATTAAAGTTGAAAACCGATTAGCTTATTATGAAGCATTAGATAAATCTCATACAAAAAAGGATTATCGTGATTTCATACAGTTGATCGCAAAAGAAGTAGAAGATTCACTAAATCTTTATTTAAGTGCTATTACTTAAGAAAATTTTGGGATTTGGATTAAGAAGCACCACTAAAATAATATACTCTATAGAGTAGCTAAAAAAAGAGTCTGCCCTATAGGGTACTTTTTATATTACAGAAATTTTTTACCATTTAACCAATATCGCCTCTATAATTTTTTATGGATAGTTGAATGTCATCCATGGGGTACCGTCAGGAAAATGTGGATTTACAACGCTAAGGAAGTTTCAACTCATAAAAAAAGCCAATTTCCTGATTGAAAAACAACTAAAAGTGGAAGCATTCATCAATCGAATGCTTCCACTACTTTATCAAATTCTACGCCTCTCATTGCTACTGAATCAAAGCCAAATGCTCTTATAACAGTTGCAATCAACCCATCTTCGTTCGTTAATGAAATGCCCGTTCTAATTCAGTTTATGCTGGCTAACATTCTGTTATAGTGGTTAAGCCTGGTTAAGTTCTACTTCCAAAGTATGATAAATAATCTTAGCAAGTAATGCCCCTTAAATAGAGTGAGGTTAAAAGATGTTGGAAAAAGGGAGAATTTCCGCGTTCCAAATGGGAATCATGATGTATCCTACGGTCATAGCTACCGCTATAATTGCTCTTCCTAGTACAATGGGTAAATACGCTAAGAACGATTTATGGCCTTCACCGATATGGGCTTCCTTCGTCGGCTTTTTAACGGTATATATAGTGATTAAATTAAATGCGTTTTATCCTAAACAGTCGCTAGTTCAGTACAGTGAACATATAGTTGGTCAAATTATAGGGAAAATATTAGGATTTATTTTCGTGTTTTATATTATGCATTCTACCGGTCAGGAAGTTAGAATTTATTGTGGGGCCTTTTCTTCCCAAAACGCCGATTAGTTTGGTTTCAGCATCGATGGTACTCCTCTGTGCCTTTGCCGTACGTGGAGGGGTAGAGGTAGTCGGGAGAGTTTCTCAATTGCTTTTCCTATTTTTTTAATACCTTCTACTATCGCTATTATATTATTGGTTCCCGAATTTGAAATCAAAAATATATTCCCAATAATGGAAGATGGGATTATTCCTTCAATTAAGGGCGCATTCATACCACAGGGATGGTTTGGAATATTTTTTTTAATCTCTTTCTATCTTCCTTTCTTGACTGACATAGAGAAAGGGAGTAAATGGAGCATGATTTCAGTATTTTTTGTGATGCTTACAATAGTTGCTGTTAATTTTTTGATTCTTTTTTTGTTAGGAGAGAATGTAAGTAGTTACGGATATCCTGCTTTGATTGTTGGAAGATATGTCAGCTTGTACGTTTTGTTGAGAATGTGGAGTCAATTACCATGGCTGTATGGATATTAGGGACGTTTATCAAAACTTCGGTATTTTATTATGCTTCGGTACTGAGTACCGCCCAATGGCTCAACCTTTCTGACTACCGTCCTATCGTATTTCCGATTGGCATTCTTATCGTGATATTTAGTTTCTGGGGCTTCCCCAGCGTAATGTCACTTAGTCGCTATGATATTTTTGCATATTTTTATTATCTGTCTATCCAAACACTTATTCCTCTAATACTACTTCTGATTGCTGTCTCACGAAAAAAAATCAACAAAAAAAACCAAAAGACAATATAAAGGGATCTTCGATTGAAGATCCCCCAGCTTGTTTAATAGGGTAAAATAGGCTTTTCTTAATCCAAGTAATATATAATAATTGTCCTTTTTTCCTTTATGCTACAAGTTTTAATCCTACGGCTGCAACTAAAACTATAACTATCAAGACCAACCTTCTCCAATCTTTTGACTCTCCATATAAAAGCATTCCCAATATTGCTCCACCAGACGCACCAATTCCCGTCCATATTGCATAAGCTGTCCCCATAGGAAGTGTTTCCAGTGCATAGGATAGAAATATAAAGCTTGCTCCAAATCCAAGAACTAATAGAACTAGGGACTTCCAATTACGGTCCTTATGAAGTTTATTTATCATAGCAACACCAAACATTTCAAATAATCCTGCTAAGATTAAAGACATCCACGCCATTAGGAATCATTCCCTTCCTGAACTTTATCCTTTGTAACTAATTTCAAGCCAATTACTCCGGCTAGTAACAGTAAAATCAAAAGTATTTTACTCATTTTGAATGGTTCTCCAAAGAGTATTATTTCAGAAATAACGGTGCCTGCTGTACCCAATCCTACAAAAACTGCATAGACAGTTCCTACGGGAAGTTTTCGTCCCGCCATAATCATTACATAGAAACTGATAATGATGGATATAACTGTTCCAGCCCAAGTCAAAAAGTCGTCTGCGTGTTTCAATCCAATAACCCAAAATACTTCAAATAGAGCCGCAACAAATACTTTAATCCAATTTGCGTTCATCTAGATGACACCTCCCAATTTTATTCTTACCAAAACACAAAAAAAGCCTAGGGAAAACTATTAAACAGTTATCTCCCAGTCTTTTATCCTTCCGTGACACAGCAAAGCTATGAGTTTTCTCTCGGACCAGACCAACATTAGAGCTGCGGAACCCTAGAAAACATTTCTCTTATGGGTTCTGGTGCAAAAATAATTCGCTAGAACCATAGAACAGCAATATCCTATTAACCTTGAGATTAAGCAGCTAACTTAAATAACTTATGAATGGCTTCAACCTCATTTTGGGCATATTTCACCCTTTGGTGAAGTTGCCTTTTTTATCATATGTATAGCTTCGATACCCCTCAAAATCAAGGTAGCTGTACGAAATGATTTCAATCCTAACATGGAACGAACTCTCTTCTTTATAAAACGGTGGTCCTGTTCCACGATATTGTTGAGATATTTACGTTGCCTTAGCTGTATGCCTTCAGGCATACGTTTCTCTTCTTTTAATGTTTGAATCGCCACTGGATAAGCCGGATTTTTATCCACCGTAATGACGCGAGGTTGAGGCACATGGGAAGGAGCCAAGGCTTTCTTGAAAAAGTGCTTAGCTGATTTCGCATCTCTAGTTTTGCTTAGGTAAAAATCAATCGTGTTCCCTTCAGAATCTACTGCACGATATAAATACATCCACTGTCCTTTTACTTTTATGTAAGTTTCGTCCACCCTCCAGGAGTCATTGGTTCTCCTTAAATATGGACGAATGCGTTTATCAAGTTCTGGTCCATATTGATGAACCCAGCGCATAATCGTAGTATGTGCTATGCATATTCCACGCTCTTCCATCATCTCTACGAGATTACGAAGACTCAGACTATACCGGAGGTACCAGCGTACTACATGTAAGATATAGATTGATAACATCAGTATGTCCAAGCTTCCTAGATTTTTTGCACCAGAACCCACTCAAAAGAGGTTCAACTATTAGCGAGGGTATTCCCACATGATAGGTCAGAGGATCCCGAGAGACCCCCTTGATTAATTACTTACCAATATAAACCGCAAGTTTTTGTTTCAAAATGGATTCTTATCTAGTAGTTTTAAGTTTCAGTTATATATAAAAGTGTAATCTTTTTCTACCTGTCCCAAGGATTTTAAATTTTGCTTCTATATTCACAATTAATTTTCAATTAAAGTTGTGGTTTTCACCTCATAAGTCTTTTGAAATAAGTTCAGATAGTCTTCTTGTGTCAAATCCCTTGAATTCGCCTGAGTACACAAATGTTTAAAGGCTCCTTCCGCTAGGAAAGCGAAGTCTTCGGGATTTACATTGCCTAAATCTCGGAAGCTAGGAATGCCGATTTTATTTGCCAGTTCTTTTAACAGCACAACACCTTCATACGCCGTTTCTTCAACTGTTTTTCCTTCAGGATTTGCTCCAAGCTTGATTGCTACCATGGCGTGCTTTTCTGGATTTGAAGGAATATTAAATTCAAATACATGTGGGAGAAAAATAGAATTCGCCACTCCATGTGGAGTATCATAGAGCCCCCCAAGTGGTTCGGCCATTGCATGTACAGCCCCAAGATCGGTGTTATCAAAGGCGATACCTGCAACTAAACTGCCCAAAAGCATATTTTTCCTAGCCTCTAAATCATGACCATTTTCTACTGCTAATGGAAGGTACTTAGCTATTAATTCAATGGCATATAGTCCTAAAGCATCTGAAAGTGGTTCAGCAACTTTGCAAGTATAAGCTTCGATTGCATGTGTGAGTGCATCCATTCCTGTAGCAGCTGTAATAGATTTAGGCAATGTTAACGTCAATTCAGGATCGACAAGGGCCAGTTTAGGAGCGATTTTCAAATCTAGTATTGCCTCCTTCTGTTTCGTCACGGTATCGGTAATGACAGAACCTCTTGTAACTTCACTACCGGTACCTGAAGTTGTCGGAATACAAATTAGTGGAGGGATTTCTCTTTCTAGTAAATTTACGCCGTAACGTTCTCTAAGCTCCCCTCCATGTGTTAAAAGTGTTCCAATTGCTTTGGCTGTATCCATTGAACTTCCGCCGCCGAGACCAATTAAAAGATCGATGTTCTCGTTTTTAAACTGTTGATAAGCACTCTCACAATCTACATCTTTTGGATTAGGTGATATTTCATCATAAACAATATAATGGACACCTTCTTGAGCTAATGACTGTGTGATTTTTTCCAAAATTCCTGTTTGTGCAAGTCCTTTGTCGGTAATAATAAGGGCTTTATTTCCACCTAATTCTTTAGCCCTTTTACCAATATTCTTTACTTTTCCATTCCCAAACTCTATAGCGGTAGGCAGATTAAAATGAAAATCCCATAACATAATAAATTTCCTCCTTTGTTTTTTGAATACTTTAAATTTAACAATGATATTTTCTCTATTTAATTAATTGCTAAACCATTCAGTTGGCTTAACCTCTAAATTAATATTGATTTGTTTTACCTCAGTAAACGTATCCAAACCAAAGGTTCCTAACCCGCGGCCAATCCCACTCTGCTTGTAGCCTCCCCACGGTGCTTCATTATAGGCAAGGTTATAAGCATTAACATAGGTAATTCCGGCTCTTACTTTTTTAATAACCCTCAAAGCTTTGGCGCCATCTTGCGAAAAAACACCTGCTGCAAGCCCGTATGAAGTATCATTTGCCAGCTGGATTGCTTCCGCCTCATCTTTAAACTTTTGAACGACAAGGACTGGTCCAAAAATTTCTTCCTGAACAATTCTCATGTCAGGTTGGGTGTCAACAAATATTGTTGGCTCAATGAAATAACCATTTTCAAGCCCGTTGCTTGTGATACGGTTGCCCCCGCAAGCTAATGTAGCCCCTTCGTCTAAGCCAATTTGAATATATTCAAGGATGTTCTTCATATGGTCTTCACTTACAAGCGGACCCATCTCTGTAGACGAATCATTCCCAAGCCCAACCTGAATCTTTTTCGCTCTTTCTACCAATCTAGCAATGAACTTATCATGAATGCTCTCTTCTAATAGTAAACGGGATCCTGCATTACAAACTTGGCCGGCATTGGTAAAAATCCCATTCAATGCATAATCGATGGCTGTCTCAAAATCTGCGTCAGCGAAAACAATATTTGGCGACTTGCCGCCTAGTTCGAGTGAAATATTTTTAATATTTCCTGTTGCTGAATTCATGATACTTCTACCTGTTGCTGTACTACCTGTAAAAGAAATCAGATCCACCTTTTGACTTTCCGCTATTTCATTTCCTACTGTTGAACCACCTCCCAAAACTAGGTTTGCAACACCAGCTGGTATCCCCACTTCTTCCATGATCTCAAATAATTTGTAAGTGGTGACCGGAGTGATTTCAGCAGGTTTAAATACAAGCGTATTTCCCGCAGCAAGCGCAGGGGCTATTTTCCAAGCTCCCGTCAACAATGGAAAATTCCATGCAGCGATAAGTCCGCATACGCCGACAGGTTCCCGAATAACCATGGCTTGCACAGGATCGGCAACAGAATACGTTTGACCATTTGGCTTTGTCACTAACCCAGCATAGTATCGAAAGCAATCCACCGTATCAGCAATATCAAACTCAGATTCTTTAAGGGGTTTCCCCGTATTCTCTGTTTCAAGTTTGCTAAGCTCGGCTGCCAATTCTTCAATCTTATCCGCTATTTTAAATAAGTAGGATGCACGTTCAGATGCCGGTAAGTCTGACCAAATTCCGGAGTCAAAAGCTGTTCGTGCTGCATTAATCGCCATTTGGGCTTCTTCTCTACTTCCCTTCGGAGCCTCGGCCATGATTTTACCGTTTGCGGGATTCACAGCATGACTCTTCTCTCCGCTTAACGAATCCATCCATTCACCATTAATAAACATTTTCAACTTCAACATTTTGACAAACCTCCAATATGTTATTTTTATTTTACCTTACCTGTTGAGGGATAACCTCTCGATCAATGTCTTGGACATTTTCTGGAATCATTTCTTTATCAAAATGAAACTCAGGAAGTGGTTTGCGGAACCCTTTCGTCATATAGACAAGATAAATCAAGCCGCATGCCATCCAAATGCCCCCGAGAATCAACGAGTCCATTTCTAAATGTGACCATAACCACATCGTAAAAGCTGCGCCAATGAGTGGTAATATTAGGTACCGAATGCAATCCATAAAAGAACGCTTGTGATTTCTGATAAAATAATGGGCGATAACAGACAGATTTACAGATGTAAAGGCAATTAACGCTCCAAAATTGATAAACTTAATAACTTGTTCTAGGGTTATTAGAATTGCGAGTAAAGAAACTGCGCCAATCATAATGATCCCAAGTAACGGTGTATTAAATTTAGGATGAATGTATCCAAATATTTTTTTTGGCAATACGGAGTCTCGTCCCATCACATATAACACTCGCGAAGCGCTTGTGATTGAAGCGATTCCAGAAGAGAAATTACCAATAATCACCGCTGTAATGAAAATGGATTTAAATAAATTTCCTCCTACAAGCACTGCTATTTCAAGGGATGCAGAATCAGCATTTTTGAATGAAATGCCTGGATTCACCAATTGTGCTAAGTAAGAAGAGCCAATATACAAAACTCCGATAAACAATAGCATGATAATAATCGCTCTTGGAATCGTTTTTTCGGGATTGATTGTTTCCTCAGATAAAGTCGTGAGTGAGTCAAAACCAAGAAAACTAAAACAAAGAATGGTAGCACCTGCCAAGATAGCGGACAAGGAAACATCTGCATCAAACAATGGCTTAATTGAGAAAAGACTACCCGTCCCTACTCCTTCTGATAAACTTTTAAAGGTTAATAACCAGAAAAGACAAACAAAAATGACTTGAGCTATAACAAAAATTTTACTAGTTATTGCTGATATCTCCACACCTAGTATACTCGGAAAGACTATGCTCGCAGTCAACACAATTACAAACACATAATGCGGAATTCCAGGAAATACCGAACTTAAAAAAACAGTCGACATCAAGCAGGTAACCATAGGTGTTAAAATATAATCAAGCATAATCGTCCAACCGACCATGAACCCAACCTCAGAATTAATAGATTTTTGCGTAAAGGTATAGGCTGAACCTGAGATCGGGTATGCTTTCGCCATCTTGCCATAGCTGAGAGCAGTAAAAAGGATTGCTAGAAAAGCAATAATGTATGCAGTCGTAATGACACCTTTTGAGGTAACGGCAGCAATTCCATAGGTATTAAAAAACACCATGGGGTTATTCCATGCAACCCCTAAAAAAACAACCTGTGACAATGTAAGCGTTCTTGCAAGCGCTTTCTGTTTCATATCTCAACTCCCTCCATGTTATTAAATTTAATTCTTTGACGATTTAGTATATTTCGTATTTTTATTTTAAACCTTGTTGTTACACAAAGGTCAATAGGTGTATTATATTTTTAAGGGCGTGATTTCACTGAAAGTAAAGGAAGAATTATCCATTGGCGAAATGGCGAGGTTACGAGGGGTAACGACGGAGACCCTACGCCACTACGATCGGATTGACCTATTCAAGCCGCAATATGTCGATCCTAATTCGGGGTATCGCTACTATTCTATTTTTCAATATGAAGTTTTAGGGACCATTAAAGAGTTACGGCAACTTGGGATGAGTACGGACGAAATAAAGGATTATTTTAATGAACGTAATTTTAATAAGTCCTTGGATATACTGAAAGACAAGCATACGGAACTTGTGTCAAAACTGAGCGAGTTACATGACTTAGAGGAAAATATTCGGGGGAAAATTGAATACTTAGAGCATGTAGAGAAAGAAAAAGAACTTCAAACGGTGATGTTCCGTAAAATAGGAAGAAGGAAGTTAATTACCTTAAATGAAAAAATCAATAATAATTTGGAACTGAGTTATGGTGTTATAAGGTTAGAGAATATGCTTTCTGAGATGACACCGATTCTGGCCAGTAATAGACTGGGTATTATTATCTCAGAAGCCGATCTTAAAGCGAAACGTTTTGAGGAACCATCTGTTATTTTTGTAGTGGCAAAAAATAAAGAAAAAATAACAAAACAGTTCCAAAAGACAGTTCCGGCCGGGTTATTTGCGTGTATTCGTTATAATGGGGAATTATTGTGGAATCGAAGCGAAAGTTTGAGTAAGATCTTGGAATATATCGATGAAACTGGATATCGCATAACCGGCGATGCGCTGCAAATTATGCACGTCGATATTACAATTACAGATAAACCAAATGAGATTACATTCGAAATTCAAGTTCCGGTTCAAATTTAGGGACGGGGGCACAGGAAGCACGTCCCACTTTGATGAAGTGACGGGAAGATGGAACCGCCCCTTGAACCTCATTGAAGTTTTAAAAGGATCTATGTTCATGGGTTGGAATGATCTCAGATAACAATGAAAGTGCTGAAAAAATCCGGAAAAACAAGAAAAGGTAATAAAAAATTACGTGCAGTACTCTTGAAACAGCACATTCAGCAGCCAGGACAAAAAACACGGTTCTGGTGCAAAAATAATTCGCTAGAACCATAGAACAGCAATATCCTATTAACCTTGAGATTAAGCAGCTAACTTAAATAACTTATGAATGGCTTCAACCTCATTTTGGGCATAGTTCACCCTTTGGTGAAGTTGCCCTTTTTTTATCATATGCATAGCTTCGATACCCCTCAAAATCAAGGTAGCTGTACGAAATGATTTCAATCCTAACATGGAACGAACTCTCTTCTTTATAAAACGGTGGTCCTGTTCCATGATATTGTTGAGATATTTACGTTGCCTTAGCTGTATGCCCTCAGGCATACGTTTCTCTTCTTTTAATGTTTGAATCGCCACTGGATAAGCCGGATTTTTATCCACCGTAATGACGCGAGGTTGAGGCACATGGGAAGAAGCCAAGGCTTTCTTGAAAAAGTGCTTAGCTGATTTCGCATCTCTAGTTTTGCTTAGGTAAAAATCAATCGTGTTCCCTTCAGAATCTACTGCACGATATAAATACATCCGCTGTCCTTTTACTTTTTTGTAAATTTCGTCCATCCTCCAGGGGTCATTGGTTCTCCTTAAATATG
>NZ_KI632502.1:0-31318 GCF_000504145.1 Bacillus cihuensis
CAGTTTTCAAAGAGCAATTTATTATTGCCGCTTATCTCGTAAGCAACTTTTATATCATAACATCCGCCGTTTAAAGTGTCAATAACTTTTTAATATTATTTTTCAGTATCTTCAAAGTTACATTATTGTTCTGTGGCGTATTTCATATAATATCACTCTCTTAATACACTGTCAATAAAAATTGTAACTTTTTCTCTAACTATTTACTTGCAGCTTCGAAAGAGGCTACGAACCTTTCTAAGCATGCTATTTCATTCTGTTATTTCAAAGCTAGTTTATGTAAATAATAAGAGAGTGTGCCCTATAACGAAAGGGTCATACCCTCGGGACACACTCTCTCCAATATTACTCTGCGTTTTCTTCAGTGTTTGAATCTTCAGTTCCTGTGTCTTCAGTTTCAGTGTCTTCCGTATTAGTATCCTCACTAGAGCAACCAGTGGCAACTCCTACCAACATGAAAGCTGCCATAAATGTTAAAAGCCATTTTTTAAAATTTTTCATATTTCTTATTGCCTCCTCATAGTTCCATTTTAGATTACAAAACTATAATACAAGCTTCTAAATGAAAATAGTCAATCTAGTCCGAATTTTCACATTAATTAACCGTTTCTTAATATCACCTTAATAAACTTAACGTTTTTCTTCTCCCTTAACGAACGACTCCACAATACAAAACAAAGGATCAAACCTCACAATGTATAAACTGCAAGGTAAGACCCTTTTGGAACTCTCTCTCTACTTAAACTTATTTAATAATGGAGATAATATCTCTTTCTCCACTTTCCACTGCACCACTTTTATCAATTTGAATAGATTCTCCATCTTTTAAATTAGTGAAGACGATTGGTGTAATAATAGAAGGAGCATGTTGATTCACGTAATCTAAATCAACTATTAAAAGTGGTTGACCTCTTTTCACTTTGTCCCCTTGGGCGACGAGCGCGTCAAATCCTTTCCCTTCCAACTTCACTGTATCAATACCGACATGGATTAGAATTTCACACCCATTATCAGATTCGATACCGAGTGCATGTTTAGTTGGGAAGAGGTTAACAATCACTCCATCTACAGGAGAAACAATCGTTCCATCTGTTGGAAGTATCGCAAAACCGTCACCCATCATTTTCCCAGCAAAAACAACATCTGGCACTTCAGTGATAGGTTTGATTTCCCCAGTAATCGGAGAAATGATGCTATCCGCTTTTACTTCTGTTTGTATAATATCCGGCATAACTTCTTCAATTTGTTGTTCCACTTCTTCTTCCTGCTTTGTTACTACGTTTTTTGGAACTATCCCACTCATAATATCCTTCATTTGCGACTTGATTGTTTCTGAGCGCGGGCCAAAAATAGCTTGAATATTGTTTCCTACTTCAAGTACACCGGCAGCGCCAAGTTGCTTCAGACGAGCTTTATCAACATCTTTAACATCATTAACAGATACACGTAGTCGAGTAATACAAGCATCAAGGTTGGAGATATTATCTTGCCCCCCCATTGCATCAAGAATATTATAAGGAAGCTCATTCACTGTTCCTTTTTTACCTTCTTGCGATTGTTCATCTTCTACCTTTTCACGGCCAGGAGTCATTAAATTAAATTTATTTATCGCAAAACGGAAAATCACGTAATAAATTACCGCAAAAACAAGTCCTAGAATGATCGTAATCCACCACGGCTCTTTTCCTGGCAAGATCCCAAAGAGTAGAAAATCAATAGCTCCTCCCGAAAATGTATAACCGATATTAACACTAAAAAAAGTCATTAACACAAAAGCTAACCCATCTAATACTGCATGAATCACATACAATACAGGCGAAACAAACATAAATGAAAATTCAAGCGGTTCTGTAATACCTGTCAAGAAAGATGTCAATGCAGCTGAACCTAATAAACCAGCAACAATTTTTTTCTTTTCCGGCCTTGCCGTATGATACATCGCTAAGGCTGCCGCTGGCAGACCAAACATCATAATTGGATATTCTCCAGCCATGAAGTTACCAGCCGTTATATCTACACCATCTTTTAACTGAGCAAAGAAAATCGTCATATCACCACGAACAATTTCCCCAGCAACCGTTGTGTACGTACCAAATTCATACCAAAATGGCGCGTAGAAAATATGGTGTAACCCAAACGGTATCAGTAACCGTTTGATAAAACCAAAGAAGAACACTGCAAAATAGGTCCCCTCTTCAATTAACCAAAGTGATGCACTGTTCATCGCATCTTGAATCGGCGGCCATACTAACAGCATAAGTAGACCCGCAATTAAAGATAGGACAGCTGAGGCAATAGGAACAAAACGTTTGCCCGAAAAGAAACCAAGGAACGAGGGCATTTCAATATTATGAAAACGGTTGTAGCTATATGCCGCAATCAGACCTACGATAATTCCACCAAACACGCCTGTTTGAAGCGTAGGAATCCCTAGAACATTTGCAAAACTCGGGTCACTAGCTACCATTTCTGGCGTTACATCCATCCAGGTACTCATGACCCGATTTAACACTAGATAACCTACAAGCGCAGCAAGAGCAGCCGCCCCATCACCAGCTAATCCAATGGCGATTCCGAGCGCAAAGATAAGTGCCAAGTTACTAAAAATAACTCCCCCAGAATCCTCCATCACCCTAGCGACCAACTGAATCCAATTAGCATCTAAAAATGGTAGGTATTGCAATGTCACATCTTGTTGAGCAGCATTCCCTAACCCTAGTAGCAAACCTGCTGCTGGTAACATAGCCACAGGAAGCATAAATGCTTTCCCTAACTTTTGCAAAATACCAAAGACTTTTTTCCACACAGCCAAAACCTCCAAAATTTAAGATTTGTCAAACTGATAAAGTGAGACTTCAATCAGGCTTTTACAGGCAGTTTCCCCACCTACTCTTCTTAGATTCCTCTATGCCTTAAGGTGGGTCTTACTGGCCATCAAGGCAGAATAAAACGTTTACAATAAAATGCAAATAAAAAGGCATAAGTAAAGAAACGCACCGGAAGAGCGTAGCGAGTATACTTTACCCACTATCGCTTCATCCAATCGCTTTCTTCACTTATGCCTGATCGAATCAGTAACACGTAAAGGTTATGATTGTTATATAATTTTCTTTTGTAACCGCTGGAGGTGCATCGTCAAGTAGACGGCTTCTGCCTCACATACTTGTTTTTTCAAACGCTGTTGCATAATTTTTATCAGTTTCCAAGCAAGATTATAGCATAACGGATACGCATCTTTCAAGAGAGTAGCAAGTATTTCAGGCTCATCAACTTTCTCACCTTTCAATACCCTATCGATCGTATATCGCAAGTGACGCACAAGCCTTACATAATCGATGCTTTCTTTATCAATAGCTATTTTCATCTGTTCTTCTATAAGATTTACCAAATGAGTAACTAGCTGAGAGTGTTGATTAACTTTCGCTAACTCATTATTTGTTAGCGCACTATGAATATGGAGGGTAATAAAGCCAGCTTCCCCTTCTGGAAGTCTAATACCCGTCTTTATTGCTAAAATCTCAATTACTTCTTTTGCAATTTCATATTCAAATGGATAAAGCGTAGCCGTTTCAACTAAAAATGGATTTTTTATTGATAATCCATTTGCAATTCTGTTTAAGGCAAAAAGTAAATGATCGGTCATTCCTACATGAATATATTCATTGATCCCAGATACTCTAGCACTTATATGATTTATCGCTTCAATGATGGCTCCTTGATGTTTTTCATCGATTTCTGGAAGTAATTTTTTATAATCTTCCTGTTCTTTTTTCCCCGTTAACACAAACATCTTATCAGCATTCACTAAAGATATTTCGTCGTCTCTTTTTCGATTGAATCCAATTCCTTTGCCAATTATTACGGTTTCGCCATAAGAAGGATGGTTTGCTATCACCACATTATTATTCAAAACCTTATTAATTATAGCTACACCCATCTACTTCCCTCTTTCACCATATAATCTATATCATATATGTTAGTCAATCCACCAAACTAAATCAACCAATAACAATCCCTGATAGAATCGCTAAACCCACATAAAAAAAAGAGGACCAAATAGGTCCTCTGTTCATTTATTATACTAAGAAAATAAAATAGGCGATAAAGATGACGAACAATCCGTACATAATAGGATGAACTTGCTTTGCTTTCCCTGTCATAATCATCGTGATTGGATAAAAGACGAACCCACAAGCAATACCTGTTGCGATACTGTAAGTTAACGGCATCATGATGACTGTGAAAAATGCTGGAACTGCAATTTCAAATCGTGACCAATCAATATGTTTCAACCCAGTTGCCATTAGAACTCCGACAATGATTAAGGCTGGAGCTGTTACCGCTGATGTTACTACTGAAAGAAGCGGGAAGAAGAAAATAGCAAGAATAAATAATAATCCTGTAACAATCGCTGCAAAACCACTTCGCGCTCCAGCAGCTACACCCGATGTGGACTCAACATAAGATGTTGTCGTAGAAGTTCCTAAAATAGCTCCAGATACGATAGCTAATGAATCTGCAAGTAATCCTTTCCCTGCTCTTGGTAGGACGTTATCTTTCATTAATCCTGCTTGTTGAGCAACAGCCACTAGCGTTCCAGCTGTATCAAAGAATGCAACGAATAAGAAAGTTAAAATAACTATCAGCATCTGACCTGAGAATAAATCAGTTAGATTCCCAAACGCTTCGAACGCAGCTCCGAATGTAGGGGCAATGCTCGGTACTGCTCCGACAATTTTCTCTGGAAACGGTACTAGACCGAAAATCATACCAGCAATTGCCGTAATAATCATACCTAGAAAAACACCGCTCTTAACACCTCTCGCCATTAAAATGACTGTAATAATAATACCAAAAATCGCAAGAAGTGTGTTACCCGAAGTCAAATCTCCTAACCCAACAAGGGTTGCATCGTTTTTAACAATTATCCGTGAATTTTGAAAACCAACAAATGTAATAAATAAACCAATACCTGCTCCAACCGCTAATTTAAGTTCTGCAGGAATTGCATTTATGATCTTCTCACGAATCCCCGATAAAGAAAGAATAACGAAAATGATTCCAGAAATCAGTACACCTGATAAAGCAGTTTGCCACGGAATACCAAATCCGAGTACTACTGTAAAAGCAAAGAAGGCATTCAATCCCATGCCTGGAGCAAGTGAAATCGGATATCTAGCAATCACTCCCATAAGGATCGAACCGATACCTGCCGCTAATGCTGTCGCAACGAATACAGCACCGTAATTCATTCGAAGTTCTTCAGGATATCCGTCAATGCCCTGAAGTGTTAAAATACTTGGATTTACAACTAGAATATAAGCCATGGCTAAGAAGGTTGTCAGACCCCCAATTATTTCTCGACGATAATTCGTGCCAAGTTCTTGAAATTGGAAATACTTTTTCATTATTCAGTCTCCCTTAAATGAATTCATCATAAATCTGAATGCTTGCGTCTAACCCTAAAGGTTCTTAACTACACTCTTTCGTAGCCAAGCAATTTTCGGTAGCCACAGAAATCATTGGGTATTATCGCCAATGATATACAACAAATTAATATGATTTACTAATAAGCACTGTCCAATTTTACTAAATAGGAAAATGGCTGTCAATAAAAAAACGAACATTATTTCTTTCTATCAGAAATAATGTTCGTTTATCATTTTATAATTACGATTAAAAATCAGAAAATTTTAGTATCCCCAGCCTATTCCCATTCAATGGTTGCAGGTGGTTTACTTGTAATATCATAAACGACACGGTTAACATGGTTTACTTCGTTAACAATTCTCGTTGAAATTAGTTCCAGAACATCCCAAGGAATACGAGCCCAATCTGAAGTCATTCCATCAATTGAAGTGACAGCACGAATACCAATTGTATAGTCATACGTACGTGCATCTCCCATAACTCCAACACTACGAATATCAGGAAGCACAGTAAAGTACTGCCAAATTTCACGATCAAGACCAGCTTTTTTTATTTCTTCACGTAAGATATAGTCTGATTCACGGACAATTTCTAGCTTGTCCTCTGAGATCTCTCCTAACACACGGATTCCCAACCCAGGACCCGGGAACGGTTGTCGCCAAACGATTTCATCAGGCATACCAAGTTCTGTTCCAAGTGCACGTACTTCATCTTTGAACAGCGTGTTTAACGGTTCAATCAGCTTGAACTGCATATCTTCAGGTAGACCACCAACATTGTGATGCGATTTAATCGTTTGTGCTGTTGCTGTACCACTTTCGATAATATCTGTATAAAGAGTACCTTGAGCTAGGAATTCAATTCCTTCTAATTTCGTTGCCTCATCATCAAATACATAGATGAACTCATTTCCAATAATTTTACGTTTTTTCTCAGGGTCAGAAACACCTTCAAGTTTAGAAAGGAAACGTTCTTTAGCATCTACTTTAATAACATTCATTTGGAAGCCTTCGCCGAGCATTTTCATAACGCCTTCTGCTTCGCCTTTACGCAAAAGACCATGATCAACGAAAATACACGTTAATTGATCTCCAATTGCTTTATGAATAAGTACTGCAACAACTGATGAATCCACTCCGCCGCTTAGCGCACACAACACTTTTTTATCTCCGACTGTTTGACGGATTTTTTCCATTTCAACTTCAATGAAGTTTTCCATAGACCAGTCACCCTTACAGCCACAAACACCAAACACGAAGTTTTTCAGAATGTCGTTTCCATAAACAGAGTGGCGAACTTCTGGATGGAATTGTACAGCGTAAAGCTTTCTTGATTCATCACTCATCGCTGCAATTGGACAAGATGCATTCGTTCCATCAACCGTAAATCCTTCTGGAGTTTCCACAACAAGATCTCCATGGCTCATCCAGACAATTTGTTCTTTAGGTAGATCATTGAATAGTTTCGAATCGTTTTGGATCGCAAGAGTTGCTTTACCATATTCACGGTTTTTTGCTTGTTCAACTTTTCCACCGAAATGCTGCGTCATCAATTGCATACCATAACAAATTCCAAAAATTGGTAATCCAAGTTCAAAAATACGCTCATCACATCCGAAAGCAGATGCATCGTACACACTATTCGGTCCACCAGAGAAAATAATTCCGGTAGGGTTTATTTTCTTGATTTCTTCTGCCGTAATAGTATGGGGATGTAATTCACTGTACACGCCAAATTCACGAATACGTCTTGTGATTAATTGATTATATTGGCTGCCAAAATCTAGCACGACAATCATTTCCTGGTTCTGTAAGTCTGTTTTCCCCGTCACTATTGTCACCTCAGTTGATATATTCACTTCTTTAATATAGGTTGTTCAAAAAGTCCGGTAAAAATAGCTGTCGAATTTCTTCGTCGCTCTGTCTCTCCGGTCCTCACGTATTACTCCATACGCTCCGGTCCTCTCGAGATGCGCTCCTCGAACTTCTCGGCTCTTTTTATCCTCCTTTTTGAACACTCACTTATAGAAGCGGCTTGTTCTTATTATTTCAAAGATGTAAAAATAAAACACAAAACAGCTAAACTCCACCCTAAAAAAGTTTAAAAAGGCAGAATTTTAGCTGTTACACTGAAACATCTGCCTTCATAGTCAAATCATTTACGGTGATTCGGTAGAGACTTTCGATCCATATTATCGAGGATATATGAAGGGCTCGTATTTGAATGTTTCAATTGTACCAACATGTTAAAAACATGGTCAAGAGGTAGTTTCTTTAATTAAATTTTCCCATAATTCTTGATACTGCTTCCAAACTTGTTTTTCTTGGTCTCCACGGTACAAAAACCTTTCATATCCCTCAGTAAGCTTCAGCATATTATTATTGGCCATGCTATAAACAATATCAACATAAACCGCGTATTCTCTCAACGTCTGGCCTTCACGTCGTTGTACACCTGCTCGATTTAATTGTTTAAGGAGGACGTGATAAGCATTTGTAAATGTGTCTGTACTATTTTTCCCTTTATATCTTGTAATAAATACATAAGGTAGCCATTTTCTTCTCGATTGATAAAACAAAAATGTAAGTATCGACACACCTCCAAGACCAATCGCGATATTTCGCAAAAGTACCTTCCAAGAAATATCAACGGACTTTGAATTTGTTCGTTGATTTGTTTGATCGACTTCTTCCAATGGTTTCTTAACCGGTTGAGATGGCTCTCTTTTCTCTGGAGTCGTTATAGCCGCATCATGATCATTCATATTAGCTTGAGTATTCACAGAAGCATCGTAAAACCGATTTGTATTATTAAAGCCTTTTGTCGGCTCAAATGGAACCCAGCCAACCTCGGGAAAATAAACCTCTACCCATGAATGAGCATTATTATTTGTGATCATATAAATAGATTCACCGTTTTTAATCGTTGCTACCCCATCAGAATACCCTTTTGCCCAGCGTGCCGGAATATCAAGGGAACGCAATAAAACAACCATTGCAGTGGAGAAATTATCACAATAACCACGAAGTGTTTCAAATAGAAATTGATCCACATAATCTTGTCGCTCTTCCGGATAAGGAATGTCTTGCTTATCATACACAAATTCTGGCCCATCAAAATGATTTTCAATGGCTTTTGCTTTGTCATACCAGTTATCTTGAGTACTAGTGATCTTTTCCGCTAAATTGCGAATCCTTTCAGGTAGATTCCTTGGCAGTTGTGTATAAGTATTCATGATGTTCTCAGGAATATTATTTGCAGATGTAACTTTTCTCAAATAGTTTCTATCAAACGTTGTAAGAAAATAATCGATTTCATAATCCGTTAGCTTGAGCCTGCCCCAACTTTTCGATTGTGCTGTCAATAGATTCGTCGAGTCATTAAACATATACTGATCGGCATCATCAGCTGAAACTCTTTGAAGAATACTAGGAGTCGGATACGGAACATGATTGTAGAATTGCTCCATTTTTACGGACGCCTTTAGTTCTTGAAGTCTCATTCCAGGTAACGCTGCAGCTGAAGTAAGGTTCACAATATCCTGATCATTATCGTACTCAGTCAATTCGCCATGATTATCAAGCCTCGTCCAGCCCTTGCCTGTATAATGAGACTTGTTCTCCACCTTCCAGTAATGACGAGTCGAAGCATCAGCATAAAAAACAACAGTTTGATCGTCTGAAATTGAACCACCTAGCTTTGTATCATTTTCTCCATACCCAACACGCTTGCTTCCTGCACCATTCGAATCTCCTGATGATTTATTTGCATAGGATGTAATAAACGGAACAGGATCTGGCCATTGTGGTTGTAATTTCGGTGCCGCAAAACCAATTGTCCCGCTAGCCAACACCATGATTGATAACGGAATAAGCCATCTTCGTAAACCATCCATAGACACCGCTAACTTTTCGTGTTCAAATAAACGGAAATAAGCGAGCAATCCTAGCACAACTAAACCAATAATCATTACACGTATAATGGAAGTATCCGCATCATATGGGGTAAATGTATCAAGAAGCGCTAAAAAAACAATCGTGAGAAGAAAAAATAAAAAGATATTTCGACGGATAGTAACCCAATAATGAATTAAATACGAAATAAGCCAAATCAAAATAAAAAATAACCATGTTCTGAAGCTGTTCGTTAATAACATCCAGTCCGCTTCCATGATTCTTGAAATGTTCAATTTCATATCACCCATAAGTTCCCCTATCCAAGCGAGATCAAAAAGTGACAATTGCGAATATAAATACTGAATGGCAAGAGTCATATATCCCATTAAAATCAGAATTCTTGCTACCCAATGCACCCGCAAGAAGTATGTAAGCAAAGAAAGACACATAAAAACAATAAACATGCCCATATTATCAGTATCTGTCAGTTGATTAACCGGCTGTAGCCATTCCCATAACAACAAACCTCCAAATCCGTATAAAACCACTTTAAACAAGCTTTCGAGTAGGCTTTTTCTTTGAATCATTGTGCTACCACCTCGACTAAACCAGATTCAACATGTCCCCGATCCAAGTAACTAACTCTCATTCCTCTTGTATAAGCGGATTGTCTTGCCGCTAGCTCTTCAATTGTCAACGGCTCTTCTCTTTTTATACAAACTATTGAAAACGACTGGTTGGTTTTATAAGCACTGATTTGTTCCACTGTTCTTCGAGTCAAATGGGAAGTAATTATAATGATTGCTGCATTTTGCGTAAATATAGTTTGATGTAACCCCAACAAAGAAAGCAAGCTTCCTTTTTCATCTGCTTCTGTTTTAGCAAGTCGATAAAATATCCTTTGCCTCTGGCCATCTCCGCCACGGACTGCTAGGGGCGCTTCATGCATCGCTGAACCTGCATATCCAACAAGTACCCCTTTCTTCAGTAAGGCATGCGCGAATGAGGCAGCAAATACAACCAAATCTTCAAAGGATTGTGAGGATTCTTCGTCTAAAATGATATACACATCATGATTTTTCTGCTCATCAAATTCCTTGGTCATGATGGCATTCTTATTGGCCGTAGCTTTCCAATTAATCCAAGACATTTGGTCGCCCGGTTGGTATTCTCGAACTCCACTGACAATGGAATACTCGCGCTGCATCTTTTTTACAGACCCTACTTCGCCACGATCAAAGAAATTCTCCAATTGCTTATACGCCAAATCATAGTAAGCAGGCCAGACTAGAATTTTTTTTGGAAGGTCATACTTGGCTTCCTTGTCGAATAACCCAATGATATCTCCAGTTTTCAGACGAATCCCCGATAAGCTATGGTCTCCCCTTGGTAGATTATGAAGCTTCATCCTAAGTGAAAATGATTTCCGAAACCAAGGAAAAATAATTACTTTCTTCATCGAAGCGCTTTTACCTAATCTGCCATCAAGCTCTTCTTCTATCAAAAGAAATAAAAGCGGAAAGCGGTCTTTTCGTGAAATTTCAATTCTTACTTCAATCGTTTCCCCTGCTCTAAACTCCGTTTTATCTAATGATCTTGTTACTGTGAACTTGTGTATCGGATAGAAAAAGACACCGATCGAACAAAGGGCAAAAGGCAGAAACGTAAAGAGTAAAAACCAACTTAGGAAGCCTCCTTGAAACATCGCAAACACAAATGCAAAGAACACTAAACAAATGAGCATAATGACCTTTACATAAGGTCTTATTTTCTCCACTAATAATTGCATCATTAATTCACGGCCCTTTTTACTGGCACTGGATTATTTTCAATAATCTCAGCAACCACTTGCTCAGCTGTAATCCCCTCGTACTTCGCTTCAGATTTCAAGATGAGACGATGCGATAACACAAACGGGGCAAGATATTGAACATCATCCGGCAACACATAATCTCTGTTACATAATAGTGCATAGCTTTGAGATGCTTTCATTAAGGCTATTGATCCACGAGGACTTGCACCTAGGTACACACTACGATGATTACGTGTTCTTTGTGTCATTTCAACAATATAATGTTTAATCGTATCATCGACAATGATGGACTTTGCCTCTTGCTGCAAACCGCGCAGTTCAACCAATGACATCACTGGCGCAAGATTCTCAATCGGCGGTACTAAGCGGGCCCGATTAAGAACTTCCATTTCTTCATATATATCAGGGTATCCCATTTTCATCTTTAATAAAAAACGATCCAATTGAGCTTCAGGTAGCGGATAGGTTCCTTCATATTCAATAGGATTTTGCGTCGCCATGACAAAGAACGGCTGCTCCAACACCCTTGTTACACCGTCAATCGTCACACTAGCCTCTTCCATCCCTTCTAATAAAGCAGATTGAGTTTTTGGAGATGTTCGATTAATCTCATCAGCGAGGATAATATTTCCCATTATTGGCCCAGGTCGGAAAACAAATTCTTGTTCCTTTGGATTATAAATGGAAACGCCTGTTACATCAGATGGCAACAAGTCAGGTGTGAATTGAATACGTTTAAAATCTGCACTGATTGACTTTGCCAGCGCACGAACCATCATTGTTTTGCCAACACCCGGAACATCTTCCAACAAAACATGCCCACCCGCCAGTAGGGCTACTACACTTAATTCTGCTATATCTCTTTTCCCAATAATAACCTTCTCAATATTATGGATTACTTCATTCAATTTTGGGTGCTTTCCTTCATATGTCATTTCTTACCTCCTGTAAACCATTCCTTATCATTTTTTCAAAAAAACCGAAAAATTTCTTACCTGTTCTTATTTGATATAAACCATTTCTTGAAACTAAGTTCGACAACTTTCTCGAAACCCCTTCTTTTTCCAGTATATTTACAATCTTTACATAATTGAGTTACTTAAAAGATTCAGGCTATTAACAGAGATTAATATGGTTAGATAAAATTCTAAAGTACTCTATTCCACGCATGTATGAAAACTTACTATCCGATATCGAAATCATAAGCCTGTAGATTTCGTACCAAAAAGTTTTTATCAACTTGAATCCACAATTAAAACATTGGATCTTTTATTAAACAAGTAGTTATTCGAATGTTAAAAATAAACTAAATATATCTAGTGAAAGTATAAGTTTTTTATCAGAATTATATGGTAAACTACTGATAAGTGAATATAATCTTGCAGAAAAAGGGTGCTGAACTTTCAGCTTAATAGGGAATTCGGTGAAGAACCGAAGCTGTTTCCGCAACTGTGAGTGCCATGAAATAAGGATAAACCACTGTTTATTTAACGGAATCGAGCAAAGTGCAACATTCTGTGATGTTAATGGGAAGGTTCTTAAAGTAAAATGAAGCACAAGCCAGGAGACCTGCCTTCTTTCCAGCGTATTATACTCTTCGGAAGATAAGAGGATTGTACGGCAAACTCTCATCTTTTCTTTCCAACTGGATATGCATGATGGTGTGCCGCCCAATTTTCTTGGTCGGTTTTTTTTGTTATAGGAAGCGATCCAAAGGGGGATTCACTCTATTTAGCAGATAAGGGGGATTATATTTGGCAAAAAAAGATTTCCGTTTTATGTGTTATCCATACATGCGCGAATCAGCTTCAACAGTGGACTTTGAAATCAGGACTGACTCTTTGACATCACGAATCGGCTTAGCATGTGCATTTACAAAGGATGTCCCTGTTGTACACAAAGATTTAATGTATTTACTCGACATGGGGTATAACCTAAATGGCTCAGTACGCGGACGTTTAGGCATTACACAAGAAGACTTAGATCACTTGAGTAGCATGTATGATTTTTATTCAATAGAGGTAAAAGACGCAATCAGCACCTTCGTTTTGCCACAAGGAACTCCTGGAGCTTGCATTTTACATACTTGCCGCAGCGAAGCCAAGAAATCGGTGCGAGCGCTTCATAAAGTGAGTCTTGAAAGAGAAGTTCCTAAAATCTTGTTCGATTATACTCACTTATTAGCGAACGTTTTATTCGTTATGGCCGTCTATGTCAATAAACAACTTGGCGTCGATGAAATCCCTCACGAGAGTATATGTTATGACATTAAATCGACGAAAAAATAATGCATCCACTCAATAATTGGAATAAGAAATGAGGAGAACACAATGAAACAATTCATATCGAACAATTGGCTACTTGCCCTAATGCTTTCATTTACTTTAGTACTTGCTGGGTGTGGGAATAATAATCAATCAGCACCAAATAAGGATGATGCCCCTGCAAGTGAAGTTAAACAAGAAAAGGACCAGCCATATTCAGTAACTGACGATCTTGGCAACAAAATCACCTTTGATAAAGTCCCTGAAAAAGTTATCTCCCTTCAGCCAAGTAATACAGAAATTCTCTTTGCTCTAGGTGCAGGTGAAAAAATAGTCGGGGTCACAGATGTTGATAACTATCCAGAAAAGGCAGCCGACATTGAATCAGTTTCTGATTCAATGAATATTAATGCAGAGAAAATAATTGCATTAAATCCCGATGTCATTATCGCCTATACGATTGGTGACGAGGCTACCTTACAGCCACTGAAAGACGCTGGAATCCCAATCTTTGTCATTGCATCTGCTGCTACATTTGAAGATGTTTACGGTGACATTCAGCAAATTGCAGAAGTAATGGGCGTTAAGGAGAAAGGCGCTGAAATCGTCGATGCAATTAAAAACCAAATTGCAGCTGTGGTTGATAAAACGGACACTGTAAATGAAAAGAAAAGTGTCTATTTAGAAATAAGCCCTGCTCCAGAAATCTATACACCTGGCAAGAAGACATTTCAACAAGAAATCTTAGCAAAAGCAGGGGTAACCAACATCTTTGAGGATCAAGAAGGTTGGATCAAAGTTTCTGAGGAAGAAATCATTAAGCGTAATCCTGATGTCATCACAACGACTGCTGGTTTTATTGAAAACCCTGAGCAAGAAATTAAGACCCGTACAGGTTGGGACCAACTTACAGCCGTTAAAGAGGACAAAGTATACTACTTAAATGAAGACGTGATGTCCCGCCCAGGACCACGCATAGGCGAAGCTGTCGAACTTGTTGCCAAAACCGTCTATCCTGAACTTTTTAAATAAACCGAAACTTCATACTGTGGCGTGGGCTCTCCCTATTCTTAGGCATAGCCCAGCAACCTCGGAAAGTTTCTTGTACAGAAAAGAACCCAAAAGGGTCAGACCTCACACTCTATATACCGTTAATGCCCGAATGGTTCAACTAACAATCAGTGGGGTATGAAGCCTCCCACTGATTGTAGTTTCACTTTACCATGACATTTAACCGTCTTCTAAACAATATATAGTAGATGTGTCCTGACCTTTTCGTTATCAAACAATCTCTTTTTTGTATGATGGACATGAGGCGGTTCTTCGTAAAATCAGCTCCGTACCGCCATCTTCATAAGGTGATACAGTTTATAAAACCTGATACTTTTTCATCGTTGGGCTTTAGTGCAGGCGCTCATGGATGTTTTACTTGTTATGAAACATGACTCATCAACCACATCATTCTACCTCCAACGCGCAAACCATTTCCGAATTTTTTCTTTGTTACGTTCAAGAATTTCCTTTGACGTCGTATTTTCCTTTTGTTTTTTCCATTCAAAAAAGCTGGCAAGTGCGATAAGAACGATACCACCAATGATCAAATAGAGCCACCATGGCAGATTGCCCCATAGATGATTGGTATTCATATAAATATTTAACAAAATAGTTCCTGTCCCTGCAAAGAAATACGACTTATATTTCATAACGAATCCGAAGATGATTGCAACTAAAGCCAACGTACCAATGATCAATGCATCATTTACTGTATTTCCTTGTAGAGCGTCCATGATTAATACTAAAAATAATAAAGGAACAATTATTAATTCAATTGTTTGTGTTATATTCCCCGAAACAATTACTTTTCTAAGCAATAGTGTACTGATAATAAACAATGGAAGAATCATAATTTCAGTTTCTATCAGATTAGGAATCGTAAACTGGTCAACAACGACATAATATGGATACAAACTCCATAACACAGCTGCCGATAGATAGATTTTCTTTTCTAGTGAATCTAAAGTGAAAGCCCGAATAACCAATAAATATCCGCTGACTAAGCAGGCTGATAGAATTTCTAAAGCAGGATTATTTGCTGTATACATAACAACACGCCAGTTAATTGCTATCACATACAGAAATCCTGCGATACGATACACATCAATCGCCAGATACGTTTCCTCTTTCCGGATCATCGCCCGGAAAAATACTTTACTCATCCAAGTCATCACGCATAATGCCACGAACAACACAAGTGTACCTGCCAGTATTGATAGTTCATTCGCATAACGCACATAATACAAGAATGCCAAAAGAAGTGGGATCGTAATGAAATGTTCCCATTTCCTTTTCATCAATAAATAGATGACAAACCCGGCTTGACTAGTGAAAAGCATAACGGAAAGTACATTTAAGTAATTAGAAAAATGGAACATATTCCAATCTGTTAAATATAAAATGAGAGTCAAGTTTAAGAATGCCAGTAAATAATAGTCAATCATCCGTTTCCATTCTAGATTCACTCGACTCCAAAGAATCGTTATAAGAGCTGACGTCAAAGTCCAAGCAAATAGTAGATAATTGGATAGCCCATATTCCTGGAAAAACAGCAATACTTGCAACTGAAGAACGGTAAATCCAACGTATGTAAAGATAAAACGCTCCCAGGTAATGGTCGTTCTTACAGCACTGATTGCAAGGAGACTAAGCGGAATTAAGTAGAAATACAGATTGGCCCCTGTCATACTTATATAAAGATAACCTAGTGTTGCCACAAGCAGATTTGTCAGCTGACTAAACCAAAAGAAATAGTTTCTGCCTTCCTTCGAATATTTCCCCACATACTCTGACAAGAAGTAGAACAATAACGGTCCCACAAATAGGTAAGCCATCCAGATATATTCATTCTCGAATTTAAATATTGCCCAGATCGATGCATACACGCCTGCTGAAGTATAGACAACTAGAATCCATAGAGGATGATGACGATATACATAAACGGACAGAATATTGATCGCTGTTGAGACCATCATTAAAGTCGTTATCAGAATAGCTGACAGTGTTCCAAAATAAAGCGTCATAAACGACACCATCGATAGGACCTGACCGGTAATAAAAAAGGTATTGAAAAAGCTTTTATATGAACTTTTCAAGTAATAGCCTAGTCCGATTAAGAGGAAAGCGACAATCATGACATGTAAACTAAGTGGAATTACAAGATCATACCATCTGCTTGTTTCACTACTATACAGATACAAAATAAGCAACGATGCAGCTAGGGATAACGGAAAACCATACGTACTTATATCCTTCATCCATTTTTCCGCTACTTTATTATGACTGAAAAATAATAAACCAGATATCGCAGCAAGAAAGAGGCTGACGATTAACCAATCTCCATTCACCAAATTGATATAAGTCAAAAACAACATCACACTACTCGAAAGAATCCCTATACTCGTTCGGAATACCTCCATTGTTTTGGCAAAATTATAGACAAACAGTCCTAAATAAAGGAGGATTTGAATCACAAATAGGAAACTAGAGTGCACCGTATAGGTCCATTCGAATGCCCAGCCAAGATAAACAAGTGAAAGATTAAATAAGACGAGTGCTGGATAAGTATATACCACTTTCTTTGTTTGAATGGCTAAAAATACATATTGTGCGGCTAGAAGGATCAGTGCAAAGAATATTTGTGCATATCCTTCTCCAAACACTTGCGCATTTACATAGGCAAATACAAACACACTACTTGTAATGCCCGTATATACAAAGCTTTTCGATACTTCTTCATTTTTGTTAGCCATAAATAAATATAGAGCAAAGAACACGATTGGAAGTACGGCAAAAGCAATAGAAGTGAAATCACTCAATACAGCCGAGTTCAAGACAAGATGGATATAGCCGTAGCTGAATACAATACTAAAGGCAAAATTATAATATTTTTGATTGTATTTTATTGTTAACAGTAGGAATTGCAGTGATGCTAAGAGCAAAGTAAACGAATAAAATACTGTGCTTGAAGCTAGCACAAACACAACAAACGCTTCGACTATAATTTTGAATTGGATGAAGTAAAATAAATAGGGTTTGAATAACGCCAATTGTTGATGATTTTTCAAACGATCCATATACCATAAAAATAATAAGTTAAACATTATGAGTAGTATAAATAATGTTTCTGTAGTTGGCGCCACATAGGTGAAGCCGAAGCATGCCGCTAACGCAAAGGTGAACAATGAAAGAATAGTGAATAATTTCGAAGCAAAACGCTTAGCAATTACAAAATAGAGCCCCAAACAAATCACTCCGCCAATCAACCCTAATAACCCTCTCCCATCACCTTGTAACGATAAATATTCTCCAAATATCCGATAATACGAAGCTGATAATATCGTAATTGGAATGAATAGACTTGCGAGCGTTAAAAAGGCAAAGGCCGTTTGCTTAATTTTTAGTTTGAAGGCGATAAAAGCCATCCCAAAGAAAAACACTGACACCATGCTAATACAGAAAACTTTCAGAACAGCATTCAAGGCTCCCCACGTTGACGTCGCTAATATAAGACCGCCAAACAAGAGCAGAATCACACCCATTACCAAGACAAGTGTTATATTTCTTTCTCGAATTTGCTCCACTGATTTTACAGGTTTCACAACAGATTGCTGTTGAATGACTTGCCTTGGTTTTGGGCTAGCCATTGGTGTTTGTAATGAATCTTGAATTGGTTTTTGCACGAACTCTTCAGTTCGCTGAATGTTATGTGGAACTTCATTTGGAATTTCGCTCGATTGAACCGTTTCATCTTTTTTCTGTTGCTTTTCCATTATTGCTACTTGCTGCCGCACTTGGTGATAATGCCGTTCATATGCACTGCTAAGTCTTATGTAATCAGATTTAGGAATCAATCGTTTTTCTCTTAGGATCTTAAGTTCTTCCTGAAAGATCTCCCGCTTCTTTTCAAAGGGGATGTATTCATTAGAATCCGTCACAGTAAGCCCCCTTTCTCTTTAAAACTCCACTACTATACTATAGAAAATTATACACATTAATTCCTGATATTGGAATAAAAAACCGAATTGTCGAGATAAAGTGAAACTTCAGTCAGACAATGCAATAATCAATCGATTGATTAAATGGGCCGAAAACTCACGTATCTCCTCGGCTCAGTTATACATGGATTGAGAATAATTTGTAAAAATTTGCCGATAGCATATATCATATAAAACTCCTCCAGTTCATTCCTTCTATTGGCATTATAGTCGAATCGGGGGAGAATATTTAAGTAATCAATCAATCGATTGATTAAATGTATAAAAAAACCGCTTATTTTCTTACTTGAAAGATGATTGAATGACGAATTACATGTCGAGATTTGTACTTAATCACACCTTCGTACAACCATCCACAAATTACTCTATAGTCAATAAGACCCAACTACTAAATATCGGAAAATCATACATTTTGATTATATAGCCCTGTTTTTCCATGATATAGTAAAAGTACTTGTTTTCTTGAGATACGTTCATTCGTTCAATCGCTAAGGAAAAAAGAGGTGGTCAATAGATGTCTTTAGCTTATTATTATAGTTTATTAAGATTGAAAGAAGAGCAACTTCATCGTCTCCAAATTTGTAATAGTGAATTGAATTCTTGCCAACAGGATTTTATCCATCATGAAAGATTGGTGTCGGAACCTGAGCTTTCTACAAACACTTGGAATGCAGCACTCGCCCATACCTTTGATAATACGAGAGCCGTAGGAATGTTAACAAACTATCGCGACATAAGTAACAATCAATTCAGCTCCGTATTTACAACGTTAGCGGAGAAAATCCAACAAATTCAATTAGAAATCATTTCAATCAAACAGACCATTGCCGCTCTTGAAGCAGCGGAACGGGAAGAGAAAATGGTACGTTAAACATGATTTCCTAATTAAAAATCCCAATATTATTTTGATCATTAAATAGACGAGGTTTAGCATCCGCCTTACTGAAAATGAAGACCTAGTTCACCCAAAACTCAAACAGGATCTTGACGTGAAGACCTCACTTCTACCAGCTTTTATTCCTTCAAATAAAGTGAAATTTCAACGGATCCAATCTTTCTCGGTTAAAAAACTACTTGTTTTTTCCTTTACAGCATGATAAAGTTGGATAAATCGGATTTTTCAAATAATTACATATTCATATTCTTATCAAGAGAGACGGAGGGATTGGCCCGACGATGTCTCAGCAACCAGCCGGTTTTCGGCAAGGTGCTAATTCCAATAGGTATAGAACATGCCTAGAAGATAAGAAGATCGTCCTCGTATTTTCGTGGGCCCTCTTCTTATTGAGGGCCCTTTTATTTTTGTTTATAAGAGAAAAATTCGAACTAATTAAATGCTTGAAGAAAAATCTATAAAAGAAAGTAGGAAATAACATGACAGAGTTAGCAGCACAAGAACTAGTAACGAATGCACCATTTAAAGCCGATCACGTCGGTAGCTTTTTACGACCAGAACGTCTTAAGCAGGCCCGGTTACAAAAGGAGAACGGTGACATTACCGCTGATGAATTACGTAAAATTGAGGACGAGGAAATTATAAAGTTAGTTGAAAAGCAAAAAGAAGCTGGTCTTAACGCTGTTACTGATGGCGAATTTAGACGTGCTTGGTGGCATTTAGACTTTCTTTCAGGTTTTGATGGCGTTTTGTTTCATGAAACAAATGATGGTATTCAATTTAACGGCGTTAAAACGAGAGCACACGGCATTAAGGTAACTGGAAAAATCTCATTTTCCGATCATTACATGATCGACCATTATAAGTTCCTTCATAGTATTGCAGGCGATGCTGTTGCAAAATTTGCAATACCTAGTCCCAATATGCTTTATTTCAGAGGAACACTTGACACAGACGTGTACCGCACTCACGAAGAATTTTATGATGATTTAATTGCTGCTTACCAAGGTGTGATTCAGGCGCTTTATGATGCAGGTTGTCGTTATCTGCAATTAGATGATACAGCTTGGTCCCTATTCTTTTCAGAAAAAGGGAGAGAACAAATTGCTAATAGAGGGTCTGATCCTGCTACATTGGCACAATTGTTCCAAAGAGGAATCAACGAGGCTATTGCAAATAAGCCGGATGATATGATCATTACGATGCACATTTGCCGAGGCAATTTCAGATCTACGTATTCATCCACTGGTGGTTATGAGGATGCTTCTAAAACGATCTTCGGTGGATTAAATCTTGACGGTCTTTTCCTTGAATTTGATGACGATCGTTCAGGTGGCTTTGAACCGTTACGCCATATCAATCGACCGGATCTTTACGTTGTATTAGGCTTAATCACTTCTAAAAAAGGCGAATTGGAAGACCCTGAACGGATTAAAGAAAGAATTGCAGAAGCTTCAAAATATGTTCCATTAGATCAAATCTGTTTGAGTCCACAATGCGGGTTTGCTTCAACAGAAGAAGGAAATGTACTGACAGAAGAAGAACAATGGGCAAAAGTATGCCACGTTGTGAATATTGCACAAGACGTTTGGAAGTAACAATAAAATAAACTCTTATAGAGAGTGGTGGAGGGACTGGCCCTACGAAACCCGGCAACCCTTTAACAATCTAGTTAAATAGGTGCTAATTCCTGCAAAACGGCATGCTTTGATAAATAAGAGGGATACTTTGCCAAATCAGGCTGTCCCAAGGCTCAATGATCTCACATGCTATACACAGTTTATTGTGTCATGTACACGTTATATAAACGGATATTTAGTAGATGTGGGGTCTAAAACCCTATGGGACGGTCTCTTTTGTATGAAGGACATGGGGACGGGGCTTCGCTACTTACTAATATAGCAATCTACTTTGCACGTAATCTTATTTGTATTATGGAACGTACTTCAAATTCCGGCTTAGCACCGCCACCATTGTGATTAGGCGAGTGTAGCAGGCTACTGGATTGTCGTTGTGATAAATGGCGGCGTTTTAACGCCATAGAGGTTTTATAAGTTGGATAAGACATTAATAGGAGAATTGGAAGTGTATTGAATGAAAAAGGAAGGTTGGAAAAGGTATCACACCATTTGGGGGCTACTATTTTTAGGTTGGTTTGTTTCTTATATTGACCGAACAGCAACTGGCCCCGTTGTGACATACATGATTGAAAATGAGATAGGTTTTTTCGCCAATGTAGCAAATCCTCATGGAATAGGCGGTCTTATCGGAAGTTTGTTCTTTGCAGGCTTTATGCTTATGCAATTTCCAGGAGGCTTTCTAGGTGATCGATTCGGCTACCGTACGATTATTATTTTAAGTGTAGTTTGGGCAGGGATTGCCACATTATTAACAGGGGTAGCTGGCGGACTTATTGCATTTATCCTATTTCGAGTAATACTAGGGCTAGGTGAAGGTGCATTTTATTCAAATGATCGCTCATATATTGCCTACCATACACCGCCTAAAAAAGTTGGTCTAGGAATGGGTGTTGCCCTTACCGGATTGTCTGTAGGACTTACAGCAGGTACACTCGGTGTACCATTTCTGATCACCACTGCAGAACCATTTATGGGAGAAGAGGCATGGCGTTTTCCTTTTTTTGTGATGGGGATTATTACACTTGTAAGTGCATTTTTTATTTTTAAATATATGAAGCCAAAAAATAATCCTAATCAATCTGTAGATCATTCTTCACCAGGTATTAAAGTACAATTTAATAAAGCACTACTATATATGTCGATGTACTCAGCTGTTTTTCTTGTAATCGTAATGGGAATCTATTATTTCTCCATAAAACTAGGTTTATCCAATATTGCAATTGCTATAATACTTGTAGCTCTTTGCCCGCTCTTAATCTTTTATTTATACACAACGAAAAAATCAGAAATAAAGCCAATTTTAGCCAACAAAAACCTTTTCTTATTGTACTTATTCTTCATTCCGATCATGTGGCATCTTTGGTTTTACGGATTTTGGTCTGTATCTATTGTCAAAGATTTCGGTGGCGGTGCATTAATGGCGGCTGCTCTGATTGCATCATTTAATGCATTGGCTGGAATCATCGGTTTTCCTCTTGGTGGTAAGATTTCTGATATGGTGGCAGATCGACCAAATGGGCGACGTAATGTTCTAGCTATTTTAACCGCTGCTCTGACCGTTCTTATTTTTATTTTTGCCGCATATGTCATGATGGGAAATAACAGTCCTATCGTCATGTCCATCATCCTGTTTGTTTCTGGATTATTCTTCTTTGCATTACAGCCGGTAGCACATGCGCTTGCTTCTGATTTAACACCTGAAAAAAGCAGAGGATCGATGTTCGGAATGCTTAATTTAATTGCCGAAATCGGCGCCGTGCTTTCTCCTGTTATCTCAGGAGTACTACGAGATAATACCGGCAGTTGGGGCATCCCACTTGTGCTAGATGGTATACTAATGGCAGCAGGTCTGCTACTTGTATTAGGCGTTTCCAGTAAAATCGCGCTCCACAATTCGGGAACTTTGAAAAAGAAAATAAGCTAGAGATTGTATTGCAATGAGAAAAGCCTTCGTGATTTCTGTGAACTCACGAAGGCTTTTCTCTAATTTACGGCATCGCCAATATATCTTCCTATTTCGAATCGTTCTATTAAGGATTCGTTGACCAAAGTCCAGCATGTTTTAAGACAACACGTGGATGAAGTTTTAGCTGGGCAACCATTAAGTCCGCTAAATCTTCTGCTTGCATCACTTTTTCTGGATTACCGTCTGTTAAGTTCAGTTCTACAGCCATATCTGTTGCAACCGTACTTGGTGTTAACGTTGTAACACGAATATTTTTCTTACGTACTTCAAGCATTAATGACTCACTTAGTCCGATCACTGCAGCCTTTGAAGCCGAATATGCACTTGTAATGGGTGCACCTTTTTGCCCAGCTGTTGATGAGATATTAATGATGTCGCCTGTATTGCGCTCGATCATTTCTGGTAATACCGCACGTGTTGTGTAATATACACCTTTTACGTTAACATCGATAATATTTGTCCATTCTTCAGGCGTTAAGTCCATGAAGCCACCGAATTTTGAAATACCAGCATTGTTTATTAATATATCGATTGCACCAAGCTCGGCACGAATTGATTCAACCGCTGTCGTAATCGAGTCTAAATCCGCTACATTTGCAGAAGCTATCGCTACCTTCACATCATACTGTTTAAGTTCTTCTGCTACTTGTTGTAAATTTTCAAGTGTACGTCCAACAAGACCGACATGAATTCCTTCTTTGGCAAAAGCTACTGCTGTTGCACGGCCAATACCACGTCCCGCTCCTGTAATTAATGCTACTTTTCCTGCGATCGTTTGCATATTTTCCGCTCCTTTGCTTTAGAATATATAAGTTTATTTTAACATATTTTGAAATAAAGTGTAATTATACACAAGATGAACTTACTGAACTACTCTCCGCCGGTCATTTTCTCGGTAAGATAGGTAAATTGAAAAAACTTTACGAAAAAGGTCATAACCATCGTCAACGAAGCTGACTTTTTGGGATAATTTGGTTATATACATAGTTATATTATTTGACACACCATTCTTCTAAATAGAGATTTTTTGTTGAAGCTTAATTAACATCTAGCAGGAAGCTAAGAAGATTTACAACATCATTGCTTAGATGTATCTATATATTTATCTGATATTACTCGATAATTTTCATGATGTACTTTATCCCATTCAGTCTTTTGGTATTTATGATGTTTGAGAATTTGATTCATAGCCGCCTTATTGTATAATCGGAACCCTTGTTCAGCCGCCCAACTACATAAATAATCATGCTCTGGGTGTGAAGGGTTTTGATAGACTTCAAGGAAGTGCACAAACCCGGGCGGACCACCTACATCTTCTGGAGGTGCTTCCCCTGCCCCATCAAGCACGGTTGGGAAACCAAAATAATAATCCTCCACGACTTCTTCTAACTTCACATGAATGCGCCAATCATCACCGAAATCATACACATATAAAAACTCACCTATGCGCTCCATATAGGTATCAATTTTTATCCTCGTCGGCTGCTTCACGGCAATTCCTTTATACGATTTGCTTTTCGCTTCATCTATTCGATGTACATAATTCGTTACAACAACATCATCAAGCTGAAACTCAAACAAATGCATGGGCTCATATGGATATCCACTCTTAAAATTCGTTACATTTTGAATGACATCGTGCAAACGATTAAATGTAATTCCACCTGGTACAATTACTTTTCTCCACACAACCGGCTCAATATTTTTAAATTGGAATGTTAGGATGTAGGATTTCATAGAAGACCTTCCTTTTTCTTTTTCTACTCACTCTAACTTTCTACTGTTTTTATCTTCCTTAAATGCTGTATTTGTATGTTTGTCCATTGTATATCATATGGCTTTATTAACGTAACCATTTTGTTTGTTACAAATCGTATCATTAAAAATATAAAAACATAAAAACATCCCCTATTTCAGCATACTAGGAGATGTTTTTCCATTCACACGTGATTATTTAGTTAAATTCAAACATGCAAACACAGATTGTTCTAGCTTTCCTGTCATAAAGCTATTTAGAAAACTTACTATTTTCTCTCGTTTTCACTAAATAATACGCATTTATCCAGGAAGCGATTGGAATAATCAGAGCTATACCAATTCCTGCACAAAAGATCGTGATCATCTCGGCACTGAATACTTTTGAATTGACAATTTCGTCAACAGAATAAGATAAATCTTTAAACCATAGCAGCAATCCCAAATAGCCCCCAAAGAACGCAAAAAATAACGTATTCGTATTGGTCCCTAATATATCTCGGCCAATACTTAATCCAAATGTGAATAAATCTTTCCGGCTAATAGATGGATTATGATAAAAGATCTCACGCATGGGCGATGTAATAGAAATGGCAACATCCGTTATGGCACCTATTGTACTCATAATAATTACTGCGGCTCCAATTTTCACAAAATTCACGCCAATATAAAGAGAAAATACGCCAAGCTCCTCTATTTCTTCTTCACCAAATCCTTGAATTTTAGTGTTTTCTGATACAATTTCAATAAAAAAAAGTAAAATAACAATCGTAATAATTGTTGAAATGAACGCCGTAATTGTTTTACTGTTCACTTCATTAATATAAAATAGATTAATACAACTAATCACTGCACATGCAATCAATGTTAAGATAATCGGATTGATATTTGGATCTGTCATAAAAATAATGGTAAGGAGTAGCACACCAAAGTTTAAGAATAAAGAAATAAAAGACCGTGCTCCTTTTTTTCCACCAATAAGTATCATTAATATAAATAAAATAGCGGCCAGCCACACTAATACATTCATGATCGCGCCCTCTTTCGATTAACAAAAAAGATAGTAGTATATAGACCGATCGGAATCGTCAATACAATGCCAATACCTCCGGCTAGAGCACGGGCCAATTCCAATGAAAGATTCATAGAAAGAGTAAATCCCAATGGAGAAGCATTCTTTAAATACAAAATAAGTATTGGAATGGAACCACTTATGTATGCAAAAAACAAAATATTTGTCATAGTTCCCATAATGTCTTTGCCAATATCCAATCCTGATGTTTTAAGTGCTTTGATTGATATGTTGTTATTCTGTTCATACAACCCAAAGATAGATGATGACATCGTAATAGCTACATCCATTACGGCTCCTAAGGATCCGATGAATACCCCCGCCATAAATACCATTTGATAAGGTCGAGTAAGGAATTGCATCTCTTCATAACGAAGTCCTTTTTCTGAAGTTAACCATAGAACAAGATAGGTTATGAACAACGAAACAAAAGTTCCCAACAAGGTCGCAATAATAGCGGCATATGTTTTTTCATTAAAACCATTAACGAGTAACAAAGAAATGACAGTAAATAAAATGACACTTATACTGCAAATCAATACCAGACTCGTTTCCGGATCATACAAATAGACATCCAATGCATAAGATAATAAAACCGCATTCACGGCCAAACTTATTATCGAAAACAGCCCTTGTTTTTTCCCAACGATAAGTAAAATAAAGATAAAAATCCATGCTATATAGACAACGAATTTATCACGTTTTACGTCTTTTATAGATCCCGATAATTCTGTACTACCCTTACTGTTTGTATCAATCGAAATGAACAATTCATTTCCAACATGGTATTCTTGATCATAAGCTCCAGATGTTGAATACTTATTTGTTAAATGAACGATTTTTCCTTTATTTTCCCCGTTTTTTATTTCGGCTGTTATATGCTGTGTGAAAAGATGATCTTTATTATTATGTATATCAATCATTTCAGTTGTATCTTCCAGATTGGTTTTGATTACTTTGGCTATTGGGCGTTCATAGAACGAATAATTGTGATGAACAAAAATGACAGAGGCGACAAAACAAACACCTATTATGGCGAATAAAACAATTTGTTTGGAAGACAACTCTTTAAATTTAGTTATAAGTACGTTCAAGAAAAAACCTCCAACTCATGATATGGACCCATTGGATCAAGTGAAACGTCAATCAGTGAGGGGTTCTTCATTCCTCGCCTACAACCTCACCTAAATGTACTCCGATAATAATGGATTTAGATTAACAGGAATATATTTCAACCGTCAAGAAAACCTCTTTCCAGCCGATTATGTAGATAACCCAAACATATTGTTCTTATATAATCTTAGGTTTTATATTTTCCCAAAAGGTTTTCATATAGTAGACATTAATAACATTAAGCTGTTTTCGCATACTTTGTTGTTTTTCCATTATATGTACACGAACAATCTGGGTTGATTTCCGTTGCAGGTACTCGCTTTTCGCAGACGGGTTCTTCCTAAACACGCTTCTCTAAGCAGGAGGCTCACACCTTACACTACAATCAACATCTGCTCGATTGGCTAAAAACAATAATCTTTACGAAAAGAGCCTAAAATTAAAACAAGGTCCGAATGTTGGAATTTAACTTTTAAGGCTTGTCCTTTTCTTTACATAGAAAAATCCCCTTCAGTTAGACTGTAAAGGGACATATTACTATGTTCTCTTTGTTCAAGTCTATCTAAAAGGGATTATAGAAATTGATTAATATGTTAGTCCATGACCAAGTTTATAAATATTACCATCGCTATCCTTATAGGCATAACTGAGTCCCTCAGGCATATATTTGTCCTTATCATAGCCCGGTACATCATTTCTCGACACACAATCGCCATTCTGATAAACCGCAATTACTTCCTCACTTGCCGGTAATGTCAATGGTAATACGCCTACTGGTCGGCTATTGCCTGCAATAACTTCAAGCTGCGCATTATAGAAAGTATCGTATCCAGCAATTAAAGCATCTGCCAACGGTTCTACACTTTTAAGTATCCATGGCAATGTCACATTAACACTGATCACCACTTTACCACCACGATTATGAACGTTGTCTACCACTTCTTTTAAATGATTCATACCAGTTATAGTTGTTTCCTGATACAATGAACCATCCAAGGACGATACTACTTTATCCTCACAGATATCAAGTTCTAATAGTCCAGGTGTCGCGTTGAAATAAGATCCGGATTTTGGATGAAGGAACATGATTGCTATGTCAGCTTCTTCATAGTTTTCAGTCATCGTAAATTGGCCGAGCTCTTGACATTCTTTTCTGGCCTTCTCAGTGTAAGTTGTTGCTCGTTCTACTTCCTTGTGTAATACTTCTACATAAACCTTTTTATTATTAAGTTTTTCAGCTGTTAATGGTAATGTTTCGTTTTGGTTTTTAAGTACAGTTACGGATTTTTTATGTGCTTCATAAGCTGCTTCCCAATTCGCTTTGTTGCTAACTACAGAGGTAGCCACTTCTGGTGAATTATACGTACGATCATCGAAAAGACCTAAAGCAAACATTTCTGTTAGTAGACGTACATTCGCTTCATTAATACGTTTTTCACTAATCCAACCTTTGCTAACAGCTAATTTAAGATTTTCTATATCATTTGTATCAGCAACTATATCTGTCCCCGCATTGACTGCCTTAGCAAAGCGTTCCGCCTCACTCAACTCTTCAACGCCCCAGCTCATATTATTCACAATACCGCTGTCACTATTAATATAGCCTTTGAATCCAAGTTTTTCTCTAAGAATATGATTGATGAAATAATGATTAAATGTGAAGCCAACCTCTTCGAACGGAATGTCCTCCCCTTCGAACTCTTGTACCACACTCTTCTTGATGCTTGGTATAGAATAATATGGCATGATGGACGATGTACCATGCTCTACCGCTGCTCTAAATGGTGGTAAATGATACTTTTCTAAGCTACCTGGAGTTGGGTAAAGATTCCATTTCCCTTCTTTATAATGAGGGTCAAATCCATTCTCTCTTGCTCCGCCACCAGGGAAATGCTTCGTTGTCATCGTAATACTACGATCCCCTAGTTCCTCACCTTGGAATCCATCGATAAGGCGACCAATAGCGTCAGAAATAAATTCTGGATTTTCTCCAAACGTACCATACGTCCGTTGCCATCTCGGATCTGTAACGACATCCGCCATATACATATAACCTTTTCTGATACCAGTAGCATCCCACTCATCGCGAGCAATTTTAGCAAATTCGCTAATCAGTGATGCATCTTCACCATTTTTAATATCGCCCTGTGCTGCCGCTGCTAGCCCTAGGGTTCCAGGCCATGTAGAGAAAATTCCACCTGCATCATTCATACCGAATATTGATTCTGCATTTTCATTTCTTGAATTAGATGCGATCAAGACAGGAATACCTAAACGTGTTCCCTCAGCTACTTCATTCATTTTATTAATCCACTCCGCCATTTCAGCTGGACTAAAGTTGTCTCTTAAAATGAAGTGTCTTAAATTCCTTTTCTCGATGGTATGAGTTGTTCCATATATTTTAGAAGCGGCAAATATATTTTCACCTTTTTCCACAATCGCTTCATCTAATATCCCATCATGACTTGTCTTTTCCTTATCTTCCTGAGAAAGCCCCATTTTACGTGTATTAATCAGCATCATACCGATCTTTTCATCCATATTCATTAATGAAACGAGGTTCTCTGCACGCTCTTTCGGGCTTAAACGCCAATCCTTATATGGATCAAGCTTCCCATTATTATTCAAATCCTTAAATTTTAATCCATCAACCTCTATGATATTCTTAACTCTGACTTCTAATTCCGGTTGTTTATGATTAATTTCCATTTTAATGCCTCCTTAACTTGGCCTTCTCCTCATTATGCCCTTGAGAAGAATCGATCTATCATTCAAACACCATGTATAATAAATTTGATATCGCTTTCTTTATATTGTTATAATAACAACAAAAAGTTCAAAATAAATGGCGTTTGTTGCTAAAAATATTGTAATTATTGCTATGCGAGAGGTTGACACCAAATGAAGCAATCTGTTCTTATTCCAGTAATAAATAAAGGTTTTGAAATTAATTACTTTAGCAAAAAAAACCAACCTCATGATTGGTTCAAGAAATATAACGAATCAGCCGAGAAATTTTCCCAATTAGAGGCTTTATTTCAATTGCACAGGCACGATGTTTTAGAGGTTCTTGTATTTTTAGATGGGGAGTGTGACTTTTTTTGTGAAGGAAAAACCTATTCCTTAAGGAGAGGCGATGTTGTGGTAATCCCTCCTTATGCTGTTCATAAAGCCATCGTTAAAAGTATCGATAACTATGAGCGTATAATTATTAGCGTTAGTGAGCATTTAATGAGCGACTTTCTATCTAGTTCACCATCTATGAAAGAGAATATGGTTTATCAAAAGACACAAGGTTCTTATGTGTTACATCTGCATTCAAAACATTTCCAAGATATAATTTTTCTACTAGATGAAATAACTCATAGAATAAAAAAATGCGAAGAAAACTTTTCCTTCACATTAAATTATCAATTATTTCAAGCACTTCAAATTATCTTCGATCCCGCCAGTAGGATGCCCAATCTTAGTAACAAGGAAGAGCTAGACCAAAGATTCGTATCTATATTAGAATACATTGAATCACATTTGACAGAGCCTGATTTAAGCTTAGACAATATATCTAATTATTTTCATTTAAATAAATACTATTTTTCTCATTACTTTAAAAAGAACATGAACCTTCCCTTTTACCGTTACGTATCATTAAAGCGTCTATCTTTTGCTGTAACGATGATTAAACAAAATCAGATCTCCATAGAGGAAATCGCCTTAAAATGTGGTTTTCCTGATTATTCTAGTTTTTACAGACTATTCAAAAAGGAATACGATATTTCTCCAAAAAAACTCCAAAAAGAATATAAAAGTTTATATTAAGATGCATCTAGCACAGCACTCATTTAGGCACGCTTACACGTCCTTGTTAATTGAAAAAGGGGATATACTGAAGAAATATAATTAGACCTGACTTATTACTTCAACAGCGCAGACGCTTGGTCTAAGCGAAAAAGAGCTAGTCTATGGTTAATTCTTTGGATGTAGAAATAAAGGGTATTTAATGGAAGGTTTTAAACAACATTTTTCATCAAGGACAATTGTTACTATCACGGCCACGACTGCAAACAAGGTCAAGGGGCGGAATCCATTCATACAACTATGTTTCGAGTGCTTCAAACATACTTAATATGGGGGTTTTGCCTTTTCAAAACTTCGATGACATCGCATGCAGATTTCAAGTCGTGATGCTCCTTCTCTTAGTCGCTCAGCATTTCGTTGACTAAATCGATATTATTTTCGGTTCAATTTTTTTCGATTCTGTTTTTTTTCTACTTCTGTTTTTTTCGGCTTCGTTTTTTTCGATTCTGTTTTTTCTGACTCTGTTTTCTTCGGCTTCATTTTTTTCGATACTGTTTTTTCTGACTCTGTTTTCTTCGGCTTCATTTTTTTCGATTCTGTTTTTTCTGACTCTGTTTTCTTCGGCTTC
>NZ_KI632502.1:32587-90380 GCF_000504145.1 Bacillus cihuensis
TCTGTTTTTTCTGCTTCTGTTTTTTCTACCTCTGTTTTTTCTGCTTCTGTTTTTTCTACCTCTGTTTTTTCTGACTCTGTTTTTTCTACCTCTGTTTTTTCTACCTCTATTTTTTCTGCTTCTGTTTTTTCTACCTCTGTTTTTTCTGACTCTGTTTTTTCTACCTCTGTTTTTTCTACTTCTGTTTTTTCTACCTCTGTTTTTTCTGCTTCTGTTTTTTCTGACTCTGTTTTTTCTTCTTCTGTTTTTTCTGACTCTGTTTTTTCTGACTCTGTTTTTTCTTCTTCTGTTTTTTCTACCTCTGTTTTTTCTGACTCTGTTTTTTCTGACTCTGTTTTTTCTTCTTCTGTTTTGTTCTGTTCTATCTTCGTACTAATAAATCGTATTCCCTTATCGATCAATTTTTCTAGAGGTATCTTCTCGATAAGGGAACTGAGATTAAACTTCCTCTCAGCGGACGAGGTCGTCTCCGAGTCTTCAATCCCTGCATCCTTTTCCTGATTTTCTACTTTCTCTAACTCTTTTTGGATATACCGCTTCCACTCCAAATTGCCCTCCTGTTTCGAATCTGTCGAAAGTGCTTCTTCAGCTGCGAACGGATTAGAATCAGGTTTCTCTAACTCTTTTTGGATAAACCGCTTCCACTCCAAATTGCTCTCCTGTTTGGAAACTGTCGAAAGTGCTTCTTCATCTGCGACTGGCTTAGAATCAATTTTCCTCTGAATATGATCCATTGATTGGAACCTCCTCTTATATGTTTAATGACTCTACCCATGGTGACTCTTTATATGTTTATGTGAGTTAGCTAATCTGGATTGGACTGAAGTGGAATTCATCGAATAATAGTCCATTACCTATATGACCTGGGATATTTATACATATAATGAACTATTATTATATAGAAGGAGTGAAAGAAGGAGTGAAAGTAGAATGAAAACAAAGAACATGGATTTGGGGGATAAAATTTTATTCATTCTGGGTATGAGTTTATGCGGCGTGTTTGTTTTCGTACTAGTGGCGGGCGTTATCGTTGCATTGTTTACATCTTGGGACGGCAACAAAAAAAGAAAGGTAACGATTGAATCCGTTCCGATGCATGATGACGAGGTTGTGACCGCATTGAAAGCCGAATCCGACGAGCAGAAGAGGCTGGCTGAAGCGATACAGTCTCATGATGAAGGGCAGCAGGAAATATAGACTCCATTTGGAAGGAAAACCGCTTTCACACTATTGCGTATGGATCATCCCGAATGCTCGATAACGAAAGCATACCATGGCAATGGATGCCTCGAATCCAATAGAAAAGTGAGAGCTAGCGAGAATGGCTAAATGTAGTAAGGAGGTGAAACAGTTGTCGAGGGAAAATCAAGAGTTTTCGAGAATTTTTCGCGAAATCAATCGGGGATTTAGATACTTTGCCGCTAACTACACGATGGCAGTCAAAAACGGAGCAGACGTAGCCCAGCAAGAATTCATTGAAGCTGTAGAAGATCGTGATCAACCCGTCGATATCGTTGCAGGAAAATTATTCGAAGCCGTAAAGAAGGGCGTACAATATGCTGGTGAACAAATGGTCATCTCCGGAGTCGATATCGTCAAACAAATGAAAGCAAAATCGAGAAAAAAATAAGGAAGCCTGTCAGCATATAATTCACTGCTGTGGCCTGCATATTCAAAAGCAATGGCTGACTCTAAGGGAGGCGTTTCTCCCTGTAGAGCCAGCCATTGATCAGTTACTCTTCTTTCAGAACCTTATTCTTCTTTGTTCGATTGCTCTTTCGTCATCTCTTGCTGTAAACGGTGTCTGATGATGCTTGGATTGAAATATTCGAGCATCTGAATCCCCGGATTACGTCCGAAATAAATGAAGTATCTTTTGTAAGGCACCTTATTTTGCAGATTAGGAAAGTGGATCTTGATCGGCCGTTGGAAAAGATCGATCGTTTCCGCTTCGTTCATGAATCCGGAGTCGGCCACCTTTCGGAATGTACGCATTCCGAGTGAGCTAATCGCTTTTCCAATTCCCTCTTGTCGATGCGCAATTTTCTCGAACAAATCGGGAGGTACATGCTTAGAATATACAAGGGCAATGTTGTGTGACATGACAAATCGACTTTTCTCGCCGATCAAAACCGATTCTCGAATATAGTACGGAGCTCCCGACGATTCACCCATCAGGTTTGCATCCTCCCCACCTATTTGTTCTTGCCGGATCACATGTACAATAATTTTCTCGTTCAACAGCGTTTCCAGCAGATCCGTTGTCCGTCCATCCGTTACTAATAGAAAGTCGAATATCAATCCGTGTAAAACATCCGACGCCTTTCTCTCAAACTGTGGGTCTATCATACTCTCACCTCCATTAGACAATTGTTCGCGACTCTCTTCGACAGTTATGAAAATTGTTAATGGTACAAACCGGAAGCGCAGAGCCCCTTCCAGAACGCATGAAACTCATCAATGTTGACTTGCTGCTTTGCGTCGGAGAGAGCGATCGAGGGATCCGGGTGCACCTCAACCATAATCCCGTCGGCGCCAGCGGCAAGCGCTGCCTTTGCACAAGGTAGCAGAATATCTTTCCGCCCGGTAGAATGACTGACATCCACTAGCACTGGAAGATGGGTCTCCTGCTTTAAGAGTGGAATAGCGGAAATATCAAGCGTATTGCGAGTCGCTTTCTCGAAAGTGCGTATACCACGTTCGATTAACATGACCTGGTCATTCCCTTGATGCAGAATATATTCTGCTGCGAGCATAAACTCCTCCAAAGTAGCGGAAAGGCCACGTTTCAGTAGTATAGGCTTCTTCGTTTGGCCGACGGCTTTCAGCAGGTCGTAGTTCTGCATGTTGCGCGCGCCTATTTGAAAGATATCGATATAACGGGCGGCTGTATCGATTTGATTGGGGCTCATAATTTCACTGATGGTCACCAATCCGATTTCATCCGCCACATCCTTCATAATTTTTAATCCCTCTTCACCGAGCCCTTGAAAATCGTAAGGAGAAGTTCTCGGTTTGAACGCCCCGCCGCGTAAGACCGTTAAGCCAGCTTCCTTTAAAGCGGAAGCAACTGTTACGAGCTGAGCTCTCGATTCAATCGAGCAGGGACCTGCAATCAGCGTATGCGAAGAACCACCGATCACCGCTTCCTTAATATTAATAACCGTATCCTCGCTTTTATGGTGGCGGCTTACGAGAAGAGGTGGTTTCTCTTGTTGCAACTTATCGCTCATGATGAACAATCCTTCCTTTCAGTCTAATTAATGGGAATCTTCCTAATTATCGTTATGCTATCGAATTCAATGGATCTATTTTTATGCGCCGTTACTTCGCTTTTTGATATATACAGGCTTTATCGATGGAACGTTACTCATGAGATCAACACGATCGAGCAACGTTGTGATTTCAACGGTGACCGGCACTTGAAGTCGAGAAGATAATCGAGAACGGACATTTTCCTCCGACCATTTCCCGGAATCATGCGAATCTAGTAAAATGTGCAGCCCCTCTTCCTCCTCTAGCACCTTCCAAGCATCCGGAGCAGGAGACAACGAATATACGGAATCCTGAATATCCATTGCGTCTAGGACGGTGTTTCCGAAACGGATTCGATCCTTGCTTCTGCCGTAATGAACCAGCTTGGCTCCAGCTCGGCCGCAATCGCATAAACAGGGCTCTACAGAGATAATGTCTTCATTAAAGTATCGCAGCAGAGGAGAACCCTGATGGGAAAGCGTCGTGATCGCCGCAAATCCTCTTTCTCCAAAAGCGACGGGGCTTGAACCGTCCTCATTCAGTACTTCTACGAAAAAATCTTGTTCTACGATATGCATTGTGCCATACTCGCACATTGTAGCGATATTGGCAGTTTCCGTCGAACCGTACATATTAAATACAGGCACGCTCCACAGCTTTTCTATATGCTCCCTGCGCTTGTCGCTCATTAATTCACCTGCGACACATATGGCGCGCAGAGCCGGAAAGTCCTTGCTCGACTCAGAACCGCCGAGACGAGCCGCTTCGGCCAGCAATTCCATCTCACGCGGGAGTCCCGCCAACACCGTGACAGAAAGATTTTTCATCAGGCTTAACACTCTGGGGTAAGGGGTAACTACAGTACGTCCGCTTGCAGGAACGACCCCAGATCCTGACTGCCAAGCTGCCTGCTGCATTAAGAATGCAGGCAGCGCCATTGCGTAAGGAAAGCGGATCAGCACCAGATCTTCAGACGTCAAACGCACACCGCATTCCTTCAATTGTCTTCCGCCAATCATCAAATCTTTTTGCGTAAACCAGGCAGCGGAGGGCTCTCCGGTCGTGCCGGTCGATTCGTGGTATTGAGCGATTTCCTTCATATCGACGGCGAGGTGACCGAAGAGGCCGGCTTTCCGCAGATCTCCCTTTGTCGTTAACGGAAGTGTCTGGATGTGACTCAATCCAATGCCGTTTAAAGCGTAGTCAGATAATTTCCTCTTGTACAGAGGGGATTTTAGAATACGCATATACATCTCCTGAAACCTTCGCGCCCTCTCTATATCGATGTCGCTCATTAAGGCATCTCCTCTCTCGTTTTTTGTATATAGCTAATTGAATACTCTGGTCGCTTTGCCGAACGTACGAGGGATATCGTGTCTGATTACAACTTCGCAATGTATCCCAATCCGATCAGCCATATGCTCTTGAATTTTTGCCGCCAATTGCTCGTCACTTAGCTTCGTCCGAAATTTCTCGGCTTCGATTGTGAGCACTCCTTGATCCAGCTTAAGGTGATACCATAAACCTACTTCGGGAATCTCCATGAGAAAGTGCTCGATCAAGAATGGAGAATAGTCTTCGGTGCCCAAGCGCAGCATGTGCTCCATTCGGCCTCTTAGCTGTATAACGTCCATTGTGATTCCGCAATCGCATTTGGATTTTTGCAAGTTGCCAAGATCCCCGGTCCGGTAGCGTACCATTGGCATTCCTTCACGCAGCAGCGTCGTCACAACGATTTCTCCCGTTCGACCGTATGGAAGCACTTCCTCCGAAACAGGATCAACGATTTCAACTTTCACATGCCCTTCCATGACGTGATACCCATTATGCTTACTGCATTCTACACCGACAACTCCGCACTCGGTTGAGCCGTAAAAGAACGAGACTTCGCATCCCCACCACTTTTCCAGTCGTTCGCGGAAGGTGGATGAGCATCCTTCGCCAGTAAGCCAAATTTTCTTCAGGCGAATATCTTCACCAATTTTTATACCGCACTTCTCGCTTTCTTCTGCTAGGAGTGCCGCGTAAGAAGGGGTTGTAGTAAGGACTGTGGCTTGAAATTCCTTCATTAATTCCAACGACTTATCGATAGGTGCCATGTAACCTCCTTTGCCAAGCGATAGAACCGCCGTACCAAACGCAAATTGAAATAATCGCTGAAATCCAAGGCCGGGCAGCGCAAATTCATAAGGCAGCGCAATTGCTGCGACATCATCGTCCGACTCCTTAAACAGCTCCAAATACTTCGGTAGCAGATCGTATACATATTGATCAGCTAATGTGTAAGAGGTATATATTGGCTTACCCGATGTGCCGCTAGTAAGATGAACTTGACCTATTTCTTTCGGATCGACGCATAATATCTTTTGTTTATCACCTCTAATGACATCTTTCTTCAGCATCGGTACGGAAGCTAATTGTTCTAGACTATCGATTTTAGGCTCTGTGAAGCCTGCCTCTTCCAACGTCGAACGGTAGTATTCATTTCGGTTCCACACATGAGCAAGAGTGGCGTTAACAGCTTTTAACTGATAATCTTCTATTTTTTGATGAGGAAGTACTTCAATGGTTTTTCCTTCATCATCCAATTGCTTATAAAATTCCTTGAATTGTTCTAGATGGGATGAATGTTCGTCAATAGATACCGTCATCTTATGAGTTTGAAACTTCATCTACTTCCTCCATTCCAGTATTCTTGATACTCTTAGAATTTACGGGGCCTAAACTGCATGTACCAATGGCCCTGAGATAGGACAACATCTTACAACCACCTGAAGCCTAATATCGATTGTGGCGGTCCCAACGGATAACTATCAAGTTATAGAAATGTAAAGCAGTACAGGATATGCGCAACGAAATCTCCTACCGTTTGCTTATCGGTTTCTATAACGATCTCTTGTGGACTAGGATTCATAAGGATAGGATATACCGGTAAATTCCAAGGATTTCACCTGCTTTGACCTTTTTATCAAGACCTTAAGGTTCGCGTCTTTCGCATTCGCCGAGCGAACACGTCACATAAATTTTGTTAAAATCACCTTCAAGAAGTAATGAACGAGTGAGGGCACGGTCCACGCGAAAAGGCGTAATCATTCCCGCATCAATAAACGGCTTTGTAATCTCCGATATACTGCGAATAGTTTCCTTGAACAGTTTTGATCCATCTCTATTAATTTCTTACTTCAATCTTTTTTTGGTGCTTTCTTTTCTTTTTTCTGCTTATCTTTAACCTGCTTCTCTTTTTTTGCCAACTTCTCTTCTCTTTTTTTTGCTTTTTCCGCTTTTTTCTCTTCTCTTTTTTTTGCTTTTTCTGCTTTTTTCTCTTCTTTATTTAGCTTTCCATCATTCATGTTTTCTTCTCCCTCCTGTACTCTTTATGAAATGCAAGGAAAATTAGATTTGATTGGGATAAACATACATTTTATAAAAATGAGTATTCCATCCAAACTGATCATATAAACCATACATATCGTAATTAGCACAAATCTTAACTAGCACAAATCCTTTATTTTAAGGAGGGGATTGATTCGTGTTGTTATTCGGATTGGAGAATAACCAAGATTTTGAATATCTCAATACACGTCTTCTGGTAAGCTTTCCAGCCAGTGGTTCAGATCAGGGTGGACTATTTTTGCTGGACTTTAAAAATAACGCTTTGGAGAAGCTTGACACCGGCAGTTGTTCGGGAATGACATTAGTTAAGAATCGATCCGAATTTTTCGTCGGGAGGGGGGAATTGAAATGGAAAAAAACGACACTCATATAAATCAATTCGAGGAAGGAAAAAGGGTTCTTATGAAAGGCGCAGACGGTGATAAAAATGCGGTGAAAATCGCCTATGAGATTTTCTTAAAGCTTCGCAAAGCCGAGCCCGACAATGCTTTTATTGAAGCCTATTACGGCAGCGCACTTACGCTATTAGCACGAGATGCTGTTCAGCCTCTGGAAAAAGCGGATAAAGCGCAAGAAGGACTAGATTCATTGAATCAAGCAATTTCCATGGACCCGAACCAGAAGGAAATTCGGTTGTTACGTTCGAATGTATGTCTGCGACTGCCAGAGTCCTTCTTCCATTGCTCACAGACGGCGATCGAAGACTTCTCCTTCCTGCTGGATCGTTATAAAGAAGATCCCAGTTACCTTACTAATATGCAAGTCAGGGGAATTATGGAGGGTCTAAGTGCTGCTTACCAAAATGTAGGAAAATTGAGCGAAGCGAATGAAGTATTGCAACGATTAACCCAGCTGAATAGACAATTGGAGAATGTAAGCGAGAAAGATATCGAGATTTTTCTTAAGCAGGTTATTTCACTACACAAGGACGCCTTGGGAGGCAATAAAAAGGCCGTTCAAGACATGCATCAGTTGTTGGAACAGGCGCGATCCGACTATCCGGGCTACCCGCTTCTGGATGCATACTATGGCATCACCTTGTTGCTAATCGCTCGGGATAAGACATCACCGTTGAGTAGATTGAAAGGGTCGAAAGCAGGACTTAAACTTCTTGATGGAGCGGTAAGTGCCGCCCCTCAGGATAGCAGGATCCGACTGCTGCGAGGCAGGGCCGCATATAGGTTACCTGAAGAGCATTTCCACCGAGCCCAAACGGTGATTGAAGATTACACCTTTCTCATCGATCGGGAAATGCATGAAGAAGGCTTCCTTGAGACAGAAAAATACTTGCAGCTTATTTACGAACTTGGCGAGGTATATTGCCGGATCGGTCGAAATCAGGCTGCGATTATGTGCTGGAAAAAACTGAAAAACGATACCCAGGACCCTGATTTTCTGCATCTCCTCAAGATAAAGCTTAAGTCTTTGGAAGGGAAACCAGCCGTTGAACATATACCGATCACCGAGAGTCCCACATCAATTTTGATAAAAAGGGCCGTTCGTGCCGCCGGGAGCGAGCTCCTAAACTGGGCGGAGGAGTAATAGAAAGAAGAAACTCCTCGCAATCAGCTCAATCAGAAAGGACGGCGCTAGTTCATGCTGCAACAGGCCATAGGGAGGGAAAGTTTCTTTTGAAGGAGGTGACACGCATGTCAAAAGATGCTCTTAAGATTATCGTTAAGAAAATAAGGAAACAATCCGAGCCTATCATTGCAACTGCTTTGATCAACGGTGCTACCCGGGTCAGCAATGAAATGAATTACGGAGGAGGGCAGAAACTTGTCGGAAAGCGTGGCATCTGTCCCAGCGGATTCTGCAAGGAACAATAAAATTGTTATAGAATGAACGAATGTAAAGACTCGACTCGGACAAACGTACACTTTTAATAAACTAGGTAGTTCATCCAACCTCTATATAGGGATCGCACATATCGTAACAAATAAGTTGGAAATGCAGGAAGTATATTTATTTATATTGCTTTTACGGGTTGGAGAAATACCAATATATACAATAGGAGGTCCATAGGAATGGCAGATCAAAGCGTCCATAGGAAACAATTTGAGGAAGCGAAAATACTCCATAATAATGGGGTGGACGGAGACAAAAAAGCGGTGATAAAAGCAAACGAGATGCTCTTAAAGCTTCGTGAGGCTGAGCCTGAGAATGCGCTAATTGAAGCCTATTACGGCAGTACTCTCGTTCTATTAGGCCGGGATGCCGTTAAAATTTTGGAAAGAGCGGATAAGGCGCAAGAGGGATTAGACTCATTGAATCGGGCCGTATCTTTAGACTCAAACCAAAAAGAAATTCGGTTGTTGCGCGGGAACATTTGTCTGAGACTGCCGGAGTCCTTTTTCCATTGCTCGGAAACGGCGATCGAGGACTTCAACTTCCTGCTTGACCACTATAAAGAGAATTCCAACTACCTTACTCCAAAGCAAGTACGTGAAGTACTGCGAAACCTAAGTGCAGCTTACCAAAATGCAGAAAAACCTGACAAAGCAAATTCAGTCGTTCAGCGTCTCAATCAATTGGAACTGAAGAAAAAATCATAAGAAAATAGAGTGAGGAGACCATTGACATTCAATGAGAGACTCGACAAAGCGGTAGCATCCGCACCGCACGACAGCAGGATCCAATATCTTCGCGGCAGTTCCGCATACAGGCTGTCAGAGAAGTATTTCCAACGGACGTGGACGGTAATTGAAGATTATATTATCGGTAACAAGAAGGAAGAGGAGAAGAAACAAGAAGTTCCCCGTAAGCATCACAAGAAGAAAATACGACACTAGAGAAAGAATCATCCCCCTTACCCGGGTAAATCGCAGGATCGGAAAGGAGGTGAGGCACATGTCAGATAGCATAAAAGGGGTCTTCAAGGGAGTAAAGAATGAGATCATTAATTTTGCCTTTGCTGCTTTGAGAAGCGGCGCTACCAACGTTGGCAAAGAACTTGTGAATGTGACGAGCGATGAAAATCGCGATGAAAAGCAACCGTCCAGTTTAGAATTCAGAACTTTCACCAATGCCTTGAAGACCGGTATCATAGGAACTGGCCAAGAATTAATGGAGATAGGACGGGAGCGCATAATGGAAAGCTCCCCACAGGCACAAAATTCGGAAATATCCGAGGAATCCACGGGGACGAAAAAATCGGTGGAAGAAAAATAAATCAGGAGTTCTACGCGGAAAGACTCAAGCCGTTAATCGGCTGAGGACCTTTCCCTTTCATCCTCACTCTATTCACTTCCGAAGAATATATTGATCTTGGATATCGTTCATTCGTAGCCAGAGATTACGAAACTGGAGGTGGGTAATTTTGAAAAAAACATTTGTCAACGGCATTAACATTTGTTATGAATCGATCGGGGAAGGATTTCCTTTGATCGGACTTTCAGGAAAAGACAGCAACATGGACTCTTGGAACCCGGCAATCAAGGCCGCGTTAAGCGAAAGGTACAACTTCATCATGCTCGATCATCGAGGTACTGGCCGGAGCGACGCTCCGACAGAAGCTTACGACATCTCGGATATGGCCAAGGATGTCATTGGGCTAATGAACGCGCTTGATATCGAAAAGGCACATATTTTAGGCCAATCCATGGGGGGAATGATTGCGCAGGAGCTTGCAATCGAAAGCCCCAGCCGTGTGTCGAAATTAATCTTATGTTCCACGACCTGCGGGGTCAAACGGGTGCCGCCTTCTTTTCGGATGATCAAGTGGCTGATGCGAAAGAACGCTGCATATTCCCCGCAAAACACGCTAAATATGCTTTACTCCAAAGCCTATATCCAGGAGAATCCGGACTTGATCGCTTCGCTCGTGGAACGGATGCAGATCGCGCCTTCGAATCCTAGAAGCATGGAGATTCATCGTGAGGCGAGCAAAAATTTCGATTCGTACCATCGGCTCGGGCAAATTTCGGCACCAACGCTTATTATTCACGGCGAGGATGATTGGGTCTTCAGTTCGAAGCATCCTAAGATTCTGAACCGTCGTATTCCAGGCTCCAAGCTGATTCTATTTCCCCATGCGGGACACGGTGTCTTTTCACAGGAGCAGCGCAAGGTGTTGGAGGAAATCCATCGTTTCTTAGATTGATCGGCATTAACGCAACAAAAAGGCGACTCTTATTGATTTTGAATGAGTAGTCGTCTTTTCATTAGATGAGTCCTTCGTAGTAGGGGCAGCCTATCAAGATTTGGCAAGTCGTACATTATCAACGAGCGAACTGGCGCAGCTGCCTTTCCTTCTATTATCTCCGGGGAGCAGTTCACGGTTATTCGTGGAGCAATGGTTTGCGGCCAGTGGTTTCACAGCGAAGCCAGATATAGAGCTGGGGAGTATCGATTTGCTTAAAGAGTTTGCGAGTTTAGGTTACGGGACTGTTTTCATTACCCGCTCGGAGAGCTTTGAAGTGGTAAGCTAATCGAGCTTCAGTTGGAGATGAGCTCCCTCCTAGCATCGTCCTCGCTGTCCGCTGTGACATCAAGTTGTCGTTTAGCGGCTGATCGTTTCACCCGAATGCTCCTTTCTCAGAGCGAGTAGTTTGCATAAGCTCATTCAATGCCTGGATTAAGCTATCGCTCAATTTATTATTTCAGCGAAAAGGCCTGTAGACCCCTTCCGCTGGGAAGGTTTGTCTACAGGCTGGGACAAATGTTAAAACATATTTCTTCCCTGAGTCATCGCTGCCTAAGGCGATCGCCGTTTTAGCGTACCGACTGCAGCCAGCTTTGTTCCCCAACCGCCGATATGTCCAGCTTCTTTCGTCATGATAAGTTCGGCTCCTTAGTTTACAGCTTTTAAAGCGATATCCAACACTTCCTTAATAGAGTGGGCGGAGCGGTTTCGTTTGATCAGTGCCACGCCAATCTCCAGCGCGATCCGCTGCGCCTGTTCGCGGGCAGCCGCATCTTCGATGTGGTCGATGTCCGCGACGTGGATAAAACCATGGACGCGGCACAACATTATCGCTCCAGCAAATCCTATTGTGTCCTGCAGCAGTCTTGCCACATACAAATCCTGATATCCTCGGGTCTTCGCCAACCGGTCGGCGGCATGCCCGTTCCAAAGCTCGCGGAACTGAAGCTCGAATTGTGTCCATAATTCGTGCACAGTACCCAGCAGGTAGTGGCGGTAATCAGTGCGCTCCATCGCATCCGTGCTCCAGCCCTCTTGGCCTGAATAGTTCAGCAGCAGATTGGCGATAACCGTCCCGATATCAAAGCCCATCGGACCGTAATAAGCAAATTCGGGATCAATGACCTTCGTAGAATCCGGCTTGATGAAGATATTATCTGTATGCAAATCGCCATGCAGCAGGGCCTGAGCTTTCGTCAGAAATTTCTCTCTCATCAGCGTAACCTCGAGATGCAACTCCTTATCCGCCCAAATGCGCTCAACGGCATCACGGATATGAGGCTCGAAAATGTTCATCCGGGACTTTGTATAAGGAGCATATAAGATAAGATCCTCGGTGATATTGCAAAGCTCCGGATTGATGAACGATTTCACCCGCAGTTTCTTCTCCTGTTGGTCCATGGCCAGGTCCGAGGTGAAGAACATCGTCCGTGCCAAGAATGATCCGATATGCTCAGCAAACAACGGATAACAGCCCCGCTCCATCAGTCCGCGGCGCATGACGGTGTGATCGCTCAAATCCTCCATGACCATCAACGCCAAATCTGGCTCGTACGCGTATACCTTTGGCGTCAGATTAGGACAAAGCTCCCCTTGAATGCGCAATGCTTCGCATTCAATGCGTACTCTGTCCAGCGTCAAGGGAACCGATTCGCCGAGCATCTTGAAATAAGGCAGCGCCTGCTTCAGAATTAAGGCTCGCCCTGAGGCCGGGTCTGATATATGAAACACAAGGTTAAGATTACCGTCGCCGATTTCCCGTGACTTGAGCTGCGCACCATCCGGGAATACATCCTCGATGCCGTGTGCATACTCGACCGCTTCCGCTTGCGTTAAAGCGTGATATTTTGTCATTTCCGCATCCCTCCGAATACCGCTTCCTATTTAGCCTAGAATATCGAGCACGGGCTGGAGCTGTTCCGTGATGGCAAGGTCGTATTGACGCACCGTAATGTCGGCGGCTTGGCGACAGACCGCTAAGAAAACAGCGTAAACTCGTTAATATATTAATATGCTAAAAATATATGCATTATGATTCCTGATTACCTAAGCACTGACGTAGAATACATTTTCGAGGGAGGCTTGTTTAAGTATTTCGATTTCACCATAGAGGCTCTTCAGGGAAGCACAGGAGTAGTTCTTAATAGAAAGAAGCATTAAATAATTTTTCATCCCTTAAAACAAATATTTTTTTAAAAAGATAGAGGTGTTTAAAATTGGCCTCCTTCCAAAGTACACAACATAGCAATTCCAAATTTGGTTGTTTCAAATGGATAAACATGTATGCCATAAATTTACTAATAAAGTAGACCACTAACATGACAAAATTCAGACAACGAGGGAAAACATAGAGTAATCATATTTATTTAGGGCTGGACCCACTCACAAAAAAACGTAAAGAGATATCTAAACGTGGCTTTAAAACACAACGAGAAGCAAAGGCAGCAGCACGCCTTGTAGAATTAGAAATTCAAAATGGCACTTTTACCATAGAATCCGATATGCCTTTTGATCAATTCGCCCAGGGTTTGTTAAAAACGTATAGCCGCAGCGGTGTGAAGATAAGCAGTGTAAGAGCTCGAGAAAAAGAAATGAAGCATTTCAGTACACTGGCTTAAGAATGGGTATTTATTGATAAGCACTGGATCTAGTAATCTTTATTTTTTTATCAGTCGTTCTAGCTCGAATTTAGATGATTTCACTTTTAACAAAAGATCCATTCGCAAAAATTACTTATCATTGGAGACATATCTTTTTGCTTCACAATTTCTATATAATTTAATAACCTCTTCACTTACCACAACCCCTCCTTTGGATTTTTTCTTATTGGGTGTGACGAACTGATCTTAGTGATAATTAGAATACAATCTTTATTTCATTTATCATATTTATTCAAGCAATTTTATTTAATAAACCTTTTAACTAGGTTCATGATGTTTTTTACATCATGCCGCCCGTAAGATGAGAGGTGTAATATCTTTAACGTAATGTGCAAAAGGTGCGGTATATTATGGTTTTTGCTAATGAGAAGTGTAACATCTTTAACGGGATATTATCGTTTTTCACTTGAATGCGTTAGCAAAATGTTAACATGTCTTTCCTTACAAACATTCTTAAGAACTTTTCCTTTAGAACTTACCTATCAATTCCCATATGAACTTTTTGCAAGTGCCAATGAAAAATTAGAACCCATTTTCCACTAACCATTTCATAATGCTTTCTTCTCTTTGCTTAATATCGTCTTGCTGCGCATCGTATTTACGCATTTTCTTCTGTGCAACAATATTTCCATCTACCATAAACAGTATTCTTTCAGTTTTTGCTGCCACCTTTACATCATGCGTAACGAGCATTACCGTTGTCCCTTTTTTATTAATCTCTGCAAGAATTGACATAATCTCTTCTTTCGATTTGGAATCTAATGCTCCGGTCGGTTCATCTCCAAATACGATATCTGGATCATTTATCAATGCTCTGCAGATGCCGACTCTCTGCAGCTGTCCTCCAGAGCCTTGAGTGATATTATGATCTGCAAGCTTTTCAATTCCTGTCATTTTCAACAGTTTTTTTGCTTTTTGATTTACCGCATTTTTATCCGCATCTTTTGATACAAGTGCAGGAAACATAACATTTTCAATCAATGACAGATTCTTTAATAGATTAATATCCTGAAAGATAAATCCCATTGTTTCCAGTCGAATCTTCGCCAGTTCTTCTTCTTTTAGACTGCCGATTTCACGGCCTTTAAATTTCACACTACCAGAAGTAATTCTATCCATACCGCTTATATTATATAGCAGTGTTGATTTCCCGCTTCCAGATGGCCCCATGACCGATACGAATTCACCTTCTTCTATCTCCAAGTTTACATCCTTTAAGATATGAAGCTCATTATCTTTTCCTAATGCTATTTTTTTGTTCATACTTTTTGCTTCTACTATATTGCTCATCTATATTCCTCCCATGCCAAATATTAATATCAAAGTCTATTTCCTCAGAGGGTCCTGGAATGCTTTTTTCAGGAAAAACAGTTGGCGTCTATACACAGATGATTTCTTTCATATCAGCAAAAATGCCTCCTGCCCGTGCCTTGCAGTACTGTTAACTTCTTAATACGACAGATAGGTCATCTTTTACGGCTACCTTACAGGACATAAATATCGTCAATCCAACAGCTATAATCAGCGCTAACGGACAAAGTAGCCCGATCTGCCATATAATATGGACAAATTCAATTTTTGCCGCTCCCATAGAGGACATGGCCATACTTACCAGAAACTCCCCTAAATAATTCGAAACCAGCACGCCAAGTATGATTCCCACTACCAGGACCATCATCGTTCCTGCCATATATTGATGACTAATTTGCTTTGAAGTTAATCCCACACTTCGCATGATGGCAATCTGAGACATATCCTTTGATAATAACATTCGAAGGAATAATGCCGTGATTAATACAGCTATGATGATCGCGATGGCGATTCCGCCCATTACTACTGTGCTCATCTGTTCAATGAGATTTCCAAGAGTCTGATGCGTATATTCTTTGATATCATTTACCTGCGCAGAATCATAAGTATTCTGGTAGTAGTCCATTTTCACGCGTTTATCAACTCCCGGAGCCATATCCATGCTCACAATACACCAAAGAACGGCCTCTTCATTTACCCCAAGACTCTTATGCGCCTTTGCTGTTTTTCCCCCATTTGTAATATCCTGATAAATACCCGTGACTGATAAAGTCTGTTCTTCCCCGCCAACCCTGACGGTTACCTCATCTCCTACTTTCTTGTTTAATCCGACTTTTTCGGCATTGGCAAAGGAAAGCGAGATTTCCCCTTCACCCTCCGGTGCTCTGCCTTCCAAATATTTTAATGGAAATACGGAAAAATCTCCGGTTTCAATATTAATATAGTCCCAGGAACCTTCCGCATTTTTGACCGGGTAAGAACTTGTGATGTAAGGTGCAAACTTTTCAATATCATCATCATTTTTCAACTCTTCCTGCAGTTTTATAAAATCTTCTGTAATCGTATCTGTCCTTCGAAGATCGATTCTCATGTCGGATTTTCCTATTCCCATGTATGTGGAAAATTCCGGTGAATTCATGGTGTTATAAATATTTAAGGGGAGAATGAGAATAAACGTACATAAGATAAAAATTACAAACACCAGCCTGTATAACTTGAATCGTTTCAATACATTCCTCAGCCCCATGTAAATATTAGTGCTGAAGAATTTGTTCTTAAGCAGCGGGAAACTGTATTTTCGGTTCTTTCCGCGCTCCATGATATCTGAACGCAAAGCTTCCACCGCAGAAATCTTATCGATTCTTTTCAGTACTTGCTTGCAGTACATCACAATCATGAAATATACAAGTAATGGAGCTATAAGCGATAGTATATATTTTAAGCTTCCTGACAAATCGGAAGAGATGTAAAGTCTCATACTACCGTTTAACAAATTTACCGCTTCAAAGGAAATCAAATAACCGATAATACCGGCTGCTACTGAGATGACTCTGTATTTGTTAAGATAGACCTTTTTTATATCTTTTTTGGCTATCCCCATTGCTTTCATAACACCGATTTCTCTAATATCTTCATCAATCGTTGCCAGAAATGTAAGTCTGATACAGAGCGAAGCAATCACAATAAGCAGAATACTAATAAATATAATGACAATCGCAACTGCCATATCTGACATAGCATTAAACATTGTAAATATCTTTCCTTCGATTATAGGACCGTTTGCCGGAAGACCCGCTTCGATATAGGCAGTCTGAATAGCAGCAGAATCCCCGTTTTCATTCAGCTTGAATTCGATCAGATATTCCAGTTCCCCAGCCTGCATTTTAAGCATTTCATCATAGTCATTTTGATTTATCACAAACCGTTTAGAAGAAGTAAGGGAAGAGTTCATCTCAAAATCTCTTGCATAATCTAAAATGACAAACTCTTTCTCATCCCCGCCGCTTTTCACAGTAATCGTATCACCTATTTTTAAGTCATGTTGTTCCATGAAATAGATGGGAACAGCAACGAAACCTTCCTTTACATCCAGCTTTTCATTATCCAGATCCAATATAAAATCAAATTTCTTATTCTGGACAACAAAGGAAATATCTTGTATAGTTCCAGCCATCGTTTGATTTTGGCCAAAATGAATATTGCTTCCATCAATATTCTGAAGAATCATCGTCTCCTGCATCGCTATATGGTCATGGTATTGTTCTATGAATTGGTCGATTTCTGCCTGGTCATATTCTCCGGCATGCATCACTGTAATGTCAGCTGGAGCTGCACTCTCCTGAAGATCTGACATCGCCTGAATCAAATTGGCAATGTTATTAATAGCACTAGCAGCCAAAATAACTGCCATCGTGATAAATACAAATACTGTCATCGTTACAATTTTGTTTCGGAGGAAATCATTCTTGACTATTTTCAAAAACATTATTTTTTCTCCTTCCTGCATCGCTAAAATTTTTCTATTTTATCCTTGTCTCTATTAACCTTGCTCCTTTCTTTAGGAGGGAGAATTTCCATTCACTTTTTGAATTATTAATGTTCTTACATGCTGGTTCCTTAGTAGATAGACTTGACCTGAATGATTTTTGAACTTACTAAAGTAATCATACAATGTGGTATTTATTGGAACAAACCTGCTTAAGCCTAATTTTTTACTAAGCCCTCAGCCCTATTTTAGTAAGTTGACTATGGAAGGTTATTAGAAAATAAATTATGGACAGGCTTAGCCATTCAGATGTTTAAATAACGAAAGATGTATATCTTCATGTCACCAAATAAAAAAAACTTCCCACAAGTTTCAAACTCATGAGAAGCTTCACTTAAATCCTTTATGTCAGCAAAATGTTAGCATTTCACTTTTCTTGTAAAATAAACGCTGTCAGCGGAGCTCGGACTAAAAACGCGAGGTCCTGCCGCAACGTCCGAGTGAACAACTTCCTGTTGGCCTACATCATGCTGCCCATTTATCAAGGCATATAATTTATGAAAACAAATTAATAAAGATATTGATAATATAGTGTTTTCATCTTTTACTTAATATATTTTAAAACAGATGATAAAAAAGCTATGAGCAAAATTATGAACATTGAGAATTTGAATTCTATAGTATGTCTACTTTCTTATCAGCAAAATAAATAATTATTTAAATCCTGCTAATTTTTGTCGATATCTACTCATAATTTGTAGATATTTCCCGGGAATTTGTTGAAGTTTGAAAAATAGTGTTTTTTTTTAATTGATTGGGGTGACGGGGTAAATTTTCAAATGTATCAGGTATCGCAATCTCTGTTTCATTGGTTGCTCTAATCTTTATTTTTATTGATTAACAAAGTCTTTAGCTGTATCGTCTATGGACTTGTCCGTATCGGGTAACGCTATAGGCACTCCGATGTCGGATTGAACAAAGATACGCGTTACCCTCTTATAAGAACTCATATCCTTTTCACTCTATAATGTGGCCATACTTTTGAACAGTGGGTGTAGCATTCTCACTTCCTTGGAGGAGAATGCTCGTCCATCAGATAAATATCATGTCGCATATCAGACTTCTTTTCTTAAAGATGAAGGTTCTTGGGATACAATTGCAAGAGTATATCGCCCAGCGATACGGAACAGAAAAAGAGCCGATCAACCCTTTCTTGTCGAACACTATTAGGGATGACTCATGTTTTTTATTGAGGTTCTTAACCGCCCCAACTCCCATTTTATCAAACATTCTTTTTTGCTTGCTTCAAGTTGTGTATATTGTTTAAATGCATATCGCTTGAATTTTCTACACCAAAAATTTCCTTCCACAAATCTTTACACAGTTAAGCATAAAAACCTTAAAAAGGTACCTTATTTTCGAAATATGGAGAAAAGCTCTCCCCATTTTCCTTTAGGTTTTTGTATCGCTTCTTCTAAACGTTTATTAAAATCATTTTGTGAACTCCATTCCTTTTTCTGTTCGTCCCGCATATTTTGTATTTCTTTTTGTAAGAGTTCACTTTTTTGTTTTTCTTGTTGCAGCAATGTTTCGTAATGGATATTTTGTTGTTCAGTTAATTTTTCAATTTTAGCATGAGTTTTTTGCGCTGAATTTCCAATACTAGAACTTATAACATGATGATCTTGTTGGAGTCGGGAAACCTTTGTTTTAAGTTCTAACATATCGTTTGTCAGTTGGACATTCATTTCACGTGCGGCTGCGAGTTCATTGGCAAAAAACATTAAGACCTCTTTTAGTTGATTGGGGTCATGAGGTATATTTTCATATGTATCGGTTATCGCAATCTCTGTTTCATTGGATCCTTCTAATCTTTCTTTTTGTTGATTCACAAGGTCTTTAGCTGTATCGTCTAGGGGCTTGTCCGTATCGCGTAACGCTATAAGCGCTCCGATGTCAGATTGAATAAAGATACGTCGATCGCCATCTTTCAAAAACTCATATCCATTCCGCTCTAAGATTTGGCCATACTTTCGAACAGTGGGAGTTGCAATCCCTACTTCTTCTGCCACTTCCTTGGAAGAGAAAGCTCGTTCATTCGGTTGTATATCACTTCGCATATCGGACCTCCTTCTCTATTAAATATGAAGGTTTTTAGATTTATTTGCAAGTTATGTCGCCCAGCGATACGAAACAAAAAAAGAGCCGATCCCCCTACTTGAGGAATTCTATTGGGCTGTTAAAACTGAACCCTACAGAAAATTTTCAATTCCCAAAGTAACGAGTAAAAGTAGAAGATATTGAAAGTCAGAAAGAAGAAATTAAATTTTTTTTGGAAAAGGAGGAGCTTGCAGATTCTTGCACCTGCTGATTCAGACAGCCATTAATACAACCATGGAACCATAAATGCTCCTGTGACAGACAACATGGAAGAAAAGGCCTCCCAAAAGTTCGATAAACTAATGGAAGACCTTCTCTAATTGTTTGTTTTTCATTTGTTAGGTTTGTCGCGTTTTGATGAATGCACAAAAAACCCATCCAGGCAGTCTAACTGCCCGATATAAAAGGGGTTTAAATCCCTTATTACATCATGCCGCCCGTATTTCCTCCGTTTTGTATTATGTTTAAGGTGAATTAACAAATGCTAATAAACCCGCGTCATAAATAGGTTTCGTTTGTTTGTAAAAGTAACATCTTTAACGAAAATTAATGGAGTAGTACAGGGTTATATTACCTATTCTTCCATCAAATGGTGCACCCTACAGTTTTTAATTTTTTTTAGTAACGTATTTCTTACGTTCTTTTATTTAGGCATGTAATAGGAAGTAAAACAATTTTAAATATGTTCTAAAGAGGCTGCTTTATCAAGTTTTTTCATAAACAACAGCAATGTAATAGGAACCAAGCCTTTTCAGAAACCCAATATATCAGGTTTTTGAAAAATTTTTTTTAAATAACTTTTTTCTCCTTCATAAGCACAAACAGCTTGTCTAGTATTTCCATAAAATGTTTAGCAGAATGCTTACCAATGCCAACTTGTAATGTTACGGATTCAACTAGAATCCTTTGTGAATCTACACAGTTTGCTGGGAGCGAAACACTTATAAAAAGGTGGAATGCTGAATGTCAGAAGAAAGTTTAATTAAAATATCAAGTGCACCACCAATGCAAAAAATTATAGAACCAAATGAAGAACATGGGGAAAATGGAGATAATTCATCGATATCAATACAGCAAGTCGACACAACAGATTTTCGAATCTCAACATTAAATGGACGGCCCGAAAATGAGCCTACTGTGGGGGTCAATCCGAATAACCCTTCGTCAATTATTGCTTCTTCTCACGCCTATACGCTTGCAAATGGGTTTCCTCAATTTGGGTTATATCGATCTACTAATGGAGGTGCCTCATTCACGACTTCGTTTCTCCCAGTCCCAGCAGGATTTAGAAATACTAGCGATCCAATCATAGACGCAGATCTAAACAATAGGTGGTTATTAGCTGGTATCGCTGTTCAACCTGTTTCAGCGACATTGGATAGGGCATCCATCATTGTTTATCGATCAGTTGACGATGGAGCAAACTTTTCTCCTGCTATTAATGTTTCAGGTATAAATAATAATTTCTTTGATGATAAAGAATATCTAGCCTTCGATAAGACTCCGACAAGCCCATTTGTTGGGAATGCCTATATTAGCTATACTAGGTTTACCAACGTTCCAGACGGGACAAACACCTCTCAAATTTTACTTCAAAGGTCTGTTGATGGTGGATTAAATTGGACACCAGTTCCAATTCCAATTTCAGCGGTAATTGCCGGGGAGCCTACTCCCTTTGTACAAGGATCAAATGTTCAAGTAGGTCCGAATGGTGAAGTATATGTTGCTTGGATTGAAGGTGATTTCACTAATGCAACGTATCGAATTCGCCGATCAGATAATGGCGGGGTAACATTCGGTCCTACTGTTGATGTCAGTGCTATTGTTCGAGTACCTGATCCTCTAACTCCAAAAGTTTCAGCATGGAGTTTCCGTGTCCCTACCTTTGCTTTTCTTGCCGTTGATAGATCAGAATGTTTTGGTACTGAAAACTTCGCAAGAGTGTATGCCGTATGGCAAGCATACCACACAGGAAATGCTCATATCTATTTGTCTTTCTCTAATAATGGCGGAGCCAACTGGTCAGCTCCTATTCGTGTTGATAATAGTCCTGAGAATTCCCAAAATTTTTTCCCGTTTGTAGCAGTTTCCCCATGCAGCGGCACCGTAACCGTAATTTACTACACAAACCGGGAATCTTCTACTCTTCTAGATGTTTATTTAGCAGTTTCGACTAATGGTGGAACCTCTTTTACAAATTCACGGATAACAGACGTTTCTTTCAACCCTAATGCTGATACTACCTTTGGTAATCCTAGTACATTTATTGGTGATTATATTTATTCGGCCTTTATTCCTCCAGCTTTGCCGGAACCGGAAAAGTTGATCTCCGTATGGACTGATACTCGCAGCAACAACAGTCAAGATATCTTTGGCAACATCAGCGATCTTGAACGCATACCAACCATTATGTGTCCAGCTAACGTCACTCAAGATAATGACCCTGGTGTTTGTGGGGCAGTTGTCAACTTTCCAACCCCAACTGCAAGTACCAGCTGCCCAGGAGTTCAAGTAATCTGCAGCCCTGCTTCTGGATCCTCATTTCCAGTAGGTAAAACCACTGTCACTTGTACCGCTACTGACATTTGTGGAGGAACTGCAGAATGCTCCTTTACGGTCACAGTAAACGATGTCGAACCGCCAACCATCATCTGTTCAGGTAACATCACTCAGGATAATGACCCTGGTGTTTGTGGGGCGAAAGTGAACTATCCACCTCCAACTGTAAATGATAACTGTCCGGGAGCAACATTTGTTTGTTCCCCACCTTCTGGTTCGCTCTTTCCTGTTGGAACAACTAAAGTGACATGTACAGCTACGGATGTTGCTGGGAATACAAGCGCTCCTTGTTCGTTTACCGTAACAGTAAATGATACTGAACCGCCAGTGATTAATTGTCCTCCCGACCTCACGGTTTGTAATGATCGATGTTCAAATGGGGCAATCGTTCACTTTGATCCTATAGTGAGCGATAACTGTCCAGGGGTTACGGCTGTGTGTACACCAGCATCTGGTTCTTTCTTTCCTCCTTGTACGACAACGGTCATTTGTAAAGCTACCGATGCTTCTGGAAATACCAGCATTTGTTCGTTCCGCGTGAAGGTAATTGTAGATCCTTGCCGATTTTGCAGTAAATGCCGTTGCCAAAGATGATGATTAAAACATATCTCCTTTATATAAATTGCTAAATCAATATACAATCTTCTTCATGAATAATTTATACAAATCAAGGTAACATAATGCCAACTTGAGGAACCACTAGTAAAACAAAGCTCTTGGCGCCAAAGAGGGGTTCACGTCGTCCCTTTTTATCGGTTTGCATGGTTTATGCATCCTTCTTAAATCAACGTTTTCGGCTTCTGAAGAAGCCCGGTAGCCGCATAAAAAGTGATGAAGAACCCCTAAAAATAATGAATGTATGATTTTGTATATTTGAAGCCGGAGCTAGTATTAAAGAAGTTCAGGAGCGGTTGGGTCACTCAGATATACAAATGAACACCTATACACACGTAACAGACACACTAAAAGAGCAAACTGCACAAAAATTTCAAAGATACATTGAACTATGATTTATGGATGCTATAGTGACCAAAAAAGAATTTTCATGACCAAAATGTGACCCAAACCACTTTTTTCACATAAAAAAGACCCCCAACCAAAATTGGTTGAGAGCCTTGAAACGTTGACAATTAACGTTTTGAGAACTGAGGAGCACGACGTGCACCTTTAAGACCGTATTTTTCACATTATTTTATTTATATATTAAACATGAATAAACTGGGAATACAATGAATTACTGGAAGCCTGATTTATTGGGCTTTTTTCTGTTTAATAAAATTTGATAATATACTCTTATATATGTTTGGTGGTCAGAATGTGGTCAAAAATAACCCATGCTTATTCAACTAAAGCGCCCGATTATGGAATAACTAAAATATAATCACAATCTAAAAGTCAATAATTCTACTTTCACTAAATCACTCGTTTAAGTACACTACTTCACAAATTGAAGAATTAGAAGAAAAAAAGCATTTACCAAATTATTTAGAAGGAAAAGAGTTAAAGCATTATCTTCATGTTGCTAAGAAAACAGGCTTGGATCAAGATTATGTTATCTTCTTACAGTTGGCATACACTGGATTACGTGTAGGTGAATTATGCGCCCTAAAATGGCGGGATATCGATATGAATGATCACACTATCAGCGTTTCAAATACATATTATAATCCTACCAATAACAGAAAAGAATATAAGCTGTTAACACCTAAAACCGAAACATCTATACGGATAGTCGATGTCGATGACAATGTGATTAATGAATTGAAAAGGCATCAGGGGCTTCAAAAAACAATAATGATGAGATATCGATATATATACCATGACCAAGGTTTTTTTTTGCTGGTATTGATGATTCGTCTCCCGGTTATCCGATCTATATAAAAAAAATAGAGAATCGAATGAAAAGGCTGCTAAAACTTGCTGGATTAAATATTGAAATTACTCCTCACTCATTACGCCATACTCATACCTCTCTTTTAGCTGAGGCAGGAGTAAGTCTTCCACAAATTACGGAGAGACTAGGACATAAGGATGAGGACACGGCTAAAAATGTTTATTTATATGTAACAAAAGAGATGAAAAAAGAGGCTTCCCAAAAGTTCAAGGAACTCATGGAAAACCTCTAATTTAGACCCTTTTGTTACCCTTCGGTTATTTCAAGAGTATATAAAGGTCTATAACGCCCGTTTTTACCGGGGTCCATGGAGCGTTATTACATCTTGCCGCCCGTAAGATAAGAGTGTGTAATATCTTGAACGATGAGTGCAGAAAGTGCGGTACATCAAGGTTTTTGCAAATCAGAAGTGTTACATCTTTAACACGGATTTACCGTTTTTAGAAGGATTTGCGTTAGCAAAATGTTAGCATTTTGCTAACGTAAATCCTTTAAAAATATCAATAAAACAGTATTTTCCAAGGAAGATCATTCTCGTTTATTCCGAGATTATTTACATATAATTTAAGTAATTACAAATTACTTAGTTAGAATTCGTAAAATTTGAAAATTAGAGTAATTTTAAGAATATGCGAGATAATAAACCTTTTGATGTGTCAAACTTAGCCAGAATAGTCTAATATTTATTTTAAATATATATAGAAACTATCTCTTACTATTTTGAGATAGTTTCTTTTTTACAAATGAACTTTTAATTATTCAGGGTAGCAGATGCCTCTTTTCCCTTTTTATAATATGTTTCCATTACATCTTTTGGAACCATACTACCTCCTGTTGCCCAAGCGATATGTGAAGCATTTTTTATTTTATTTTTTAAGCTGTTATTCTCTATATACCTTTGTCCAGCTTCATCTCTGAATAATTGAATTGGACCATGGATTCCAGCTAATGCAGAAGGTTCTAATTGAATATTTTCTGAGTCGGATAACATACTTAATAGTATATATAACTCCTCATCTTTTACAGTATATGATCCACTCATTAGGTTTTCTAATGTTTTCCCTACGAAACCTGAAGCCCTACCAACAGCGAGTCCATCTGCATCAGTAATGTTATCGATTCCAAAATCTTGTACCGATACTTTATCATGCATACCTGTCATTAATCCTATAACCATACATGGAGAATGTGTTGGTTCAGCAAAGAAGCAATGTACATTATCCTTGAAAACTAACTTTAGCCCAAATGCTACTCCACCAGGTCCGCCACCAACTCCACATGGAAGATAAACAAATAATGGATGATCCTCATCAACAACTACATTCATTTCTTCTAATTGCCTTTTTAATCTATCAGCTGCTACAGCGTATCCTAAGAATAAGTTAGTCGAATTTTCATCATCAACAAAGTACATGTTTGGATCTGCTTCTGCTTGTTTTCTACCTTCCTCTACTGCCTTACTATAATCTGATTCGTACTCAATTACTGTAACACCCTTGCTTCTAAGGAGGTCTTTCTTCCATTGTTTTGCGTCAGCTGACATATGAACATAAACCTTGAACCCTAATTGTGCACTCATTATTCCGATACTAAGGCCTAGGTTTCCAGTTGATCCCACTGCAATTGAATACTTAGAGAAAAACTCTCTAAATTTATCACTATCGATGTTTGAATAATCATCTTTTATTGTTAGCATGTTATTCTCAATAGCTAAATCTTCTGCATGTTTTAAAACCTCATAAATACCGCCTCTTGCCTTAATTGACCCAGAGATAGCAAGATGACTATCACATTTGAGCAATAATTGACCTAAGATTTCTTGATTATATGTTTCTTCCATTTTACTTTGCATAGTAGGAATTGGAACAATAGGTGATTCAATAATTCCATTTGTTTTTTCTGTTTCTGGGAAAACCTTAGCAATATATGGAGCAAATCTATTTAATCTTTCTTCTGCATCTCTTACATCCTTCTCTGATAAAGAGATCTTTTTAGTAGCATCTGCAAACTTTTCATATTTAGAATTTGTCCAAAGCACTTCGTCAGTTGAAATAATCTTGCTCATTAGAGGATACTGCTCTTCCCATTCCTTTATAGTTTTTCCTTGAATTATCTTATTTTCCATTCCAACTCATCTTCCTTCCATAATTTATTTTTCTTATTCATAATTTTTTATATAAATTGTGCTAAAAGTAATACCCCTCCAAGGGCAACAACCGATGCAAGAACAGTTGCAGCAGTGAAGCTCTTAAACGCATCTGGTAATGATAATCCCAAATATTCTTTTACAAGCCAGAAAGCAGAATCGTTAACATGACACCATCCAATAGCTCCAGCACCAATAGCGAGAACTGCAATTTCTGGACTCAAAGTTGGATAAGCGGCCAACAATGGACCTATTATTCCCGCAGCACTAAGCATGGCTACCGTAACGGATCCAATAGCAAGGTGTAAAATTGCTGCTACTAGCCAAGCCAAAATAATTGGGTTCATATCTAATGATTGCATAATATTAGATAACTCTGTACCTAACCCACTATCAACCAAAAACGCATTATAAGCACCGCCACCACCAATGATCAACAAAATGGATGCAATTGACTTAAATCCTTCCTCAGTATGAGATAATAGTTCTTTCATCTTTAGACCACGAGAAAGTCCTAATGTGTAATAAGCTACAAATACTGAAATAAGTAAAGCGATAATTGGATTACCTAAAAATCTAACAAGATTGTAAGAAAAAGAACCTTCTGTAAGATATAAATCACTTGCTGTTTTTCCTACCATAATGAATAAAGGTAGAAGAATAGTGAATAAAGTAATTCCAAACCCAGGAAGCTTCTCATCTGGCGTTGGGGCTTTTACTTCTAATTCATTAAATGCTTCGGTCCTACATTTACCACTAATGAACTTAGCAAAGATTGGCCCAGCAATGATTGCAGTAGGTGTTCCTATAAGAAGTGCATATAAAATAACTTTCCCAACATCGGCTCCCAACATTTCGGTAACAGCAAATGCTGCCGGATGTGGAGGTACCATGGCGTGTACAACCATCAGAGATATTGCCAAAGGAACTCCAACTCTTATAAGCGACATCTTAGCTTGTCTCGCAACGATGAAAATTATTGGAAAAAGTAAAACAAAACCTACTTCAAAAAATACTGGAATTCCAGCAATTAAGCCTATAAGTGTCATAACCCAAGGCGCACGTTTTTCTCCCATAGCATTTAGCATTGTTCGTGCCAAGCGCTCAGCACCACCAGATATCTCTAACATCTTACCTAAGATCGTTCCAAAACCGATTACAACAGCTAGTGATCCCAGCGTTCCACCTACTCCACTTTCAATGGAAGTAACAATATCAGTTAGGGGCATACCTGTAGCTAATCCAATAAAGATCCCTGCCAGAACTAAAGAAATAAATGGATGGACTTTAAGTTTAAGTATAAGAAAAATAAGTATTACAATAGATAAAAATAATACCAGCATCATCATTGCACCTGATTGCATTTTTGTATTCATTCCTTTCGTTTCGCTCAAGGACAAAACGTTATTAAATACGTATGCCTTAAGCGAGATTTTGGAGTTACATTTATCAACATGCAGGCATGTAAATGCTTACATTCATCAATATATAAACATGTAAATGCTTACATTTTAAACCAATATATAACCTATATTTTATTTCGAAAGGGCTTTCAAAATTTAAAAGGGTTCAAGCTAATACATTTTCTCTAAACAAAAGATTACAAGATTCATAGTAAATTATTTTATCGCAATGGCATCAATTTCTACTCTTACATCCTTTGGTAATCTAGCAACTTCTACAGCTACTCTAGCGGGATACGGGTCTTGGAAGAAATCCCCATACACTTCGTTCATTGCGCCAAACTCATTCATATCTTTTAAATAGACGGTTACCTTCACAACGTCATCTAAACTATAGTTGCCGCTCTCCAATATGAATTTAATATTCTTTAGTGACTGTTTCGTTTGTTCAGTTACACCTTCTGGGATCGTATTGTCTTCGGCGTTCACTGGTAATTGTCCTGAAACAAACGCAATCCCTTTGCTTACAACACATTGAGAATAGGGTCCTATAGCACTTGGTGCGTTTGTTGTATTGATTATTTCCTTCATGTTTTCACCGCCTTAGTTGTTATGACTTTATTTTATTTCGTGTCTTGTTATTCGTCAATAATAATTTATTATCACTTTGATATTTTTTTATTAACAAGTAGAATTTTTATTACAATAGTGAATTATTACATGGTATTATATGGTTGATACCTATAAATATATCAATATCATCACTCAAGCTTAATGATAGATTCTACCAAATATAGAAGGGACGTATCCTATATGAGCAAAATTATGGATTATTACAAAGAATTAGTTGGATTTTTAGGATTGGTGGTGGGTGAAAACTGCGAAATCGCCCTGCAGGATGTAAGTGATGAAAAAGATTGCATTGTTGCAATTGCGAACGGTCATATTAGCGGCAGGAAAGTAGGGTCTCCCTTAACAGATCTTGCTCTTAAGTTTATCAAAAGCGAAGTATGGAAAGAAAAGGATTATGTTTATAATTATAAGGGTAAAACGAAGAATAATAAGATATTAAATTCTTCCACTTTTTTTATAAAAGAAAAAGGGAATTTATTAGGAATGCTTTGTATTAATATCGACAATTCTAAACTTATTGACTTAAGCCAGGAAATTCTTCGTTTAGGTTTTGGCGGCGGTTTAAAATTACAGTCAGAAGCTCCTACAGACTTCAGTACCGTTCAACTTTCACTTGATACCGCCCCTACCGAAACGGAAAACTTCTTTGAAAATCCGGAAGACATCGTGGATTCTGTTATCAAAGAGTTTTATGAAGAAAAACAAATTCCAACCGAGCGCCTAACACAAAAGGAAAAGATAGAGTTAATTGAAAAGCTTGAAAGTACAGGTATCTTTAAGATCAAAGGTTCTATCAGCCAAATTGCTGATAAATTGATGGTATCTGAGGCAAGTGTGTATCGATATCGTTCGAAACTGCAGAAGATGAAGCAGGGGGTGAACTGAACATTATTTGAAAATATAGGAGGTGAATCGGGAAATGGGGCAGGTTACTGACTCTTTGTTACAGAGAGTAGGGGGGCATTTCCATGGCCCCCTACTCATCAATTCGCACGTGCCCTCTAAAGGCATTCGGGCTTACCATCATGTTACATTGAATACCTTTATTTACCTTGAACAATGTTTTCTACAGTAGGGTACGAACGGTTTAGTTGACGGGGTCAAGCCCCACGGGCAGTTACTTTCTTCCATGGCTACTGATATAATATAACCATATAAATATGGTACAATTATAATCCGCATAGAAATTGGCTCCGACGTGCATGTTGTACCTAAAGCTAATATGGAAATTATTTCTAAATAATCGAATTTACCCCTAGGGTTCCAGGAAATTCTTTAATAATGCTCTCTTTTCTTTTTTAATCTTCAATTGTACAATTATTAAATTCTTGAACAAGTTTATGGACACGGATATTTTTCATTCTTAGTTCATCAGTACCCCGTTGATAATGAATTTTCCCTTTATCTCCTATATATAATCTCCTTTACCATTTACTTCTAACATACAACACTATCTTCAAGAGACCTGCTTGTTAGTTTAAGTTACAAACATTTACAATCTATAAGTCTTCCCAGAAGTTTGCTCAACTTATGAGAAGCTTCTTTTTAAATCCTTTATGTTAGCAAAATGTGAGTATTTCACTCTCATCTTACTCAGAAACCCTTATATATCAAGGGGTGAAGCGGCTTATTACATCATGCCGCCCCTAAGGTGAGAGTGTGTAATTTCTTTTACATGGTGTGCTAAAAGTGCGGTATATCAAGGTTTTGCTAATTTCTGTCTGTGGCATCTTTAACGTATACTTATGTTATTGTAGCTCTTACTACTATCAATAAAATAAAACACTTCTTATTTGTTCAATTTGGTATTTTCTATTAGAAAATACCAAATTAAAAAGAATAAGTCCGGTTATGAGCAAAGCTTTAAGAAATACGAATCCGAAGATTGTACAGATTGCCCATTGAAAGTACAATACATGAAAGCGAAGGCAAAAACAGCCCTTGAATGAGAAGAAAAAGCCAACATCCACGCTCAACGCATAGTCGAAGTAGAAAGTGCGTTCCGTCACATCAAGGGCAATCGGTCGTTCCGTAGATTTTCTCTGTGGGGACTCGACAAGGTGCATGTCGAGTTCGGAATTATAGCTTTGGCCCACAACATACAAAAGCAGGTGGAGAAAAACGACTGTTTTTTCTCCACCTGCTTTATTTTTAGGACTTATCGAACAGCCCCTTCTTTAGCTATAAAGGGAGTATTCACGTCAAGAAATCGTCTCGAATTATCTTGCAGTAGCTCCACCATCAATAACGAACTCTGCCCCAGTTGTGAAAGAAGATTCATCAGATGCAAGGAATACAACTGTATGTGCAACTTCTTCGGTATTGCCCATTCTTCCTAGTGGATAAGCGCTATTTAATTCCTCTGTCGTACGTCCAGTTGCTTCTGAAGCATAGTCTGTCATTGCAGTTTCAATAAATCCTGGATGAATAGAGTTTACACGCACACCTTTGCCAGCGAATTCAATAGCCGCATCTTTTGACATGATGCGAACAGCACCTTTACTTGCCCCGTAAAGAGCATGTCCAGGAGCTCCAAATAAACCAGCAATTGATGAAGCATTAATTATAGAACCTTTCTTTTGTTCTACCATCACAGGGATCACATGCTTCATACCAAGGAAAACTCCTGTTACATTAATAGACATTAAACGATTCCATTCATCTAATTCTATTTCAGTAAGAGGTTTGATGATATAGATTCCTGCGTTATTAAATAATACATCGATTTTATTGAAATGGCTTCTTGTTTCACTAACAACCTTTTTCCAATCGTCTTCATCACTTACGTTATGTTGTATGAAAATGGCTTCAGCACCCATTGCTTGAATCTCTTGAGCAGTGTTCATAGCCGCCTCTTTATTAATATCAGTAATGACTACCTTTGCCCCTTCTTTCGCAAATTTTAATGCGGTCTCCTTACCAATTCCAGTTCCTCCACCAGTAATAATTGCAACTTTGTCTTGTAATCTCATAATAAACTCTTCCTCTCTTTAATTAGATGTCTTTATCAAAAAATAGAATTAAGCATGCTTTTTTACATCCGGTTTAACAAACAACAAGAATAATATTGAACATAATAGGATTGTACCTGACACTACTAAAATGGAATTATTATATCCTTGAATAATATTTTCTTTTGATAAGCCGATAAGAAATCCAGTAGCTACAGGAGCTATCATTCCACCTACATTTTGAAATGACATTAAAATACTTGCCATAAGTCCACTTCGCTCCGGTACTAGCCTCATCATAATTTGTGGCCCAATTGCAAAGTTTGCACCCGTTAAACCGTATGCTAAACCAAATGCAATGACATTCCAAACAGGATTTTGTATAAACACCACACTAGCAACCAACAGACTGCCAATAACGGCTGCTACACCAATCACAATGACACGGGATAAACGCCAATTTTGTGTTTTTGCTAGCACTTTGTCAGAAACCATCGACACTAGAAAAATTATTGCAGCGGAACTTATTCCAATTATTGAAACAGAAACTCCCATCTGACTAGAAGTCAGACCTGTTACTTTAGTTAAATAGTTCGGCATCCAGATTGCCGTCCATACGACAAATATAAAAGTAGAGAAGGCCAGAAATAATGTGAAAATAGAAGTTGGTGAAAAAATGGCCTTTACTACTTCTTTACCACTTTTCTTTTGGACACTATTTGCAACTGGATTTTTTGTTGCTGCCTTTTGCTCTATACTAGAAGGGCTTTCTTTTGTAGTAAACATAAATAGGAGAACCCAAATTACACTTACTCCTCCAAATACAGCAAAAGCAACTTTCCAGCCAAATGTTGTAAGTCCAATGATTACAGGCGCTAAAACTAACCCTCCTGCTGTTGCTCCTAAAGTAAATAAAGAGCTTGCGACTCCGCGTTTTTCAGCGGGGAACCACTTATTGATATGACTCATTGCAACTGGACCAAATGGACCTTGAAAGATTCCTAATAGGACTCTATATAGAATCAGCGCACTAAATCCATTAATTGCTAGAGCCCCAAATTGTATGATGCCCCACGATAGTATAAGAATGGAAAGTATTTTTTTCGTTCCAAACCGATCAGAAAGTGCAGCACCGATAATCCCAGAAATCGGAAACAACCAATAATAAGCACTTCCCACTAAGCCCCATTGGTTAGAATTCAAACCAAGATCATTCATAATTAAATCCGCTGAAAGGCCGATTATATTTTTTCCGGAGAAATTAATTAAATTTCCAAAAAACAAAAACGCAATGATACCCCAAAGAACCCAGCTGTATTTCTTACTCGAATTTAATGCCTTTTCCATCTATATTTCCATCTCCCTAAAAACATTATCCATCAAGTTAACCTCTTCCTATACTCCATCTCCCTAAAAATATTATTCATAAAGCTAACCTCATATTGGGAATAATAGTAACAAATCTTTCAATTAGAATATGGATTCACTCCAATTTCTTCTATTAAAGTCATTTGATAAAGGGCTTACAATATTTTGATTGGGCTCCATCGCATATTGTTCACATGTCAAAGCATGTTGCCTTATAATAGAAATAGGGCATCTCACCCACCCGCTAAGGCCTATCTGGTATTTGCCATACAGAAATAGGGGAGATCTCCATACTTTTCATGTTTAGAACCACTAGTCCCAAGGTCTTTAATCGATGAAATTTTGCTCAAGAGTGATTCCGTGAATTGAAAGTCGTCACAAATTGTTCACATTTATTATGTTACAATATCACAGCCACCTAGAACTATCCTATATATTAAGGGTTAATCCTTATTTCACACCCTCAATATATAGGTAATTTATCCGTTAAAGGAGATACTTTATTCAATGCGACCTGATTTATTTCCCTATAACGATATATCATTTGAGGAATTTAAAATCTTTCTAAAAAAAAATAAAACCCAACTTCAAATGAGTATTAATGTGCAAATAAGATTAGAATTAAATCTATCCAAAGAAGAACAATCTATTATTGAGTTTCTTGCAAGTTCATTTTTGCAAATTTTAACTGAACCAAATGAAAACAAAGCCCAAATCGACTTAGATACCCTTTTAAAGACTTGGATACAAACGTACTCAATGATTTTGAATCATCATTTTTTATACCTATTACACCTTATTCTGGAAAAGTCTTTTGCAAATTTATTAAAAAATTCTGCAGACGTAAAGGCTTATTCCTATATGTTTTACTTACCTATTATTGCTACAAAAATTTCTAACCTATTTTCTAATTGGAAGAATGCTATTAAAACTTCAGATGATTTTCATTCCCATTCTTCACAGAGCTTGTTACTTTCATATTTGGAATTATTTCCAATTCAACAACTTTTTCTTGTTCAGCATCATAATATAACTAGCCCTGTCATATTGGGTTGGGTAAGAACAGAACAAGAAACGATCCGAAGAATTCCTTTTTATCCGCTTTTAGATACAAACAATGCTCAATTTAACGAGTTATCTGAGCATTCACTAGCTTTAAATGTTGGTGAAACTAGCATATATCTATACCCGAAAACAACATTAGATAAGGAACAAGAAGAAACAATCAGAAATTATCTGTTACGTTTTAATGTTTTCGCTAGTAATAATGCACAATATGAAAAAACTTTACTAAATAAACTTAAAATTCTAGATGAATTTAATAAAGTACTCATAAGCTACTCTGGAAGCAATGACTTCATAAAAATAATAAAGGAATGCGAAAGGCTGCTTAACTATAAAAGATGTGTTTTCTATGCATATATCCCTTGGTCAAATGAGTTTAAAGGTGTTATTGGTGAAGAATTATCAAAGGTTCAAAAAACACAAGGATACGTATATCCGAATCAGTTGTTTCATACCATGCTAATTACAAGAAAGCCAATATTTATTAAAAACCCCGTACATACGGTAAAAGATGAGACGATTCAGTTATTCAATCTATCTTCACTCATTGTTGCTCCAATATGTCATTATAAAGAAGTTCTCGGTTGGGTGACTTTAGATCAGGTGGGAAAAGAGTTTGATTGTACGCAAGAGGATTTACAACTTATAGAGGAAGTTTGCAACAGAATAGGATTATTTCTAAAGAATTTCGATCATAATGTATCACCAAGTAATAATATCGAATTAACTGATCGCGAGTTAAGTGTATTAACTCTCCTAGCAGATGGATACGATAATAAGAAAATGGGAGAGTTCCTTCATCTAAGCGAGCATACAATTAGAGACTACATAAGTAGTCTTATGTTAAAGTTAAAAGCTAAAAATCGTACCCAAGTTGTATCATCTGGGTTCCGCCTAGGATTGTTAACCTAAAGCCATTAATACCGTATACACGCAAAAGGGCAGCCACTCATTAGTGATCTGCCCTTTTTAATAGAAGTTGTGTGACACATGTTTCGGAATTTGCACAACTCTTCCATTTCCCTGTTTTATCTTATTGAGCAGTATAACCTCCATCTATCATTAGAGAACTACCTGTGACAAAGTCATTTTCACTCAAGAATATTATTGCGTGTGCAATTTCATCGGATCTTCCAAGTCTTCCAATCGGGTGTTTCGCAACTAGCTCATCATAGGCTTCACCTAGTGCTTCTTTGTTAACCAAGCCACTTTCAACATAACCTGGGCAAACAGCATTTACTCTAATGTTATGTTTTGCGTACTCAAGAGCAACAGATTTAGTCATAATATTAACTGCCCCTTTACTTGCATTATAAGCAAACACTCCTGATTTTCCAACGTGCCCTAACATAGAAGCTGTATTCACAATGGAACCGCCACCCGTTTTTAACATTTCACGAATTGCATATTTCATCCCAAAAAATACACCGTCTTGGTTAATTCGAATAACTCTATCATAATCTTCGAATGATAATTCGTGAGTAGAGGCCTTTACCGCTACTCCAGCGTTATTCACCAATACATCAACTTGACCATAATGTTTAACCGTTTCAGAAACTAGGTTTTCTACAGATTTTTCATCGCCAACATCGACCTTCACGAACAAAACATCTGCACCTGTAGCTTTCAATTCTTGCTCAACATCTTTACCGCCTTGTTCGTTATAATCAGCGATCACCACTTTAACCCCTTTAGCTACAAAAGCCTTCACAGTAGATAATCCGATACCAGAAGCACCACCTGTTACAATTGCAACTTTGTCACTTAAATTTGTCATATGTAATTCCCCCTTTGATTATGCAAAACATTAATATATTTTGTTTGCGCTAAAACTTTGTCCTCATTTTAAAAATTTACTCAAGAGTGATTCCGCATTTTGAAAAGTGTCACAAATTCTTCATATTTTTAATTTTACAATTTCACAGTAGCTAGAACTATCCTTTATATTGATGGTTAATCCTTATTTCACATCCTCAATATATAGGTAATTCGATAATAAAAAAATGGGGAAGTTCCTCCATCTAAGCGAGCATACAGTTAGAGACTACATAAGTAGTCTTATGTTAAAGTTAAAAGCTAAAAATCGTACCCAAGTTGTGTCATCTGGGTTCCATCTAGGATTGCTAACTTAATTTCTAAGCAATACACTTTATCATAATTAATATTAAATAAAGCGCCTGGTTCTCCTTCAAAGAGTGGTGACAGCGTACTATTATTACGAACATTGGTACGCTTTCCAACTCGTAAAGCCATTGATGCCGGGCAAGCAAAAGGGCAGATCACTCATGAGTGATCTGCCCTTTTTGTTCAGTAAAAATAATCTCCTGCTACCCTACTCCGCCTCCTACGTCTCTAATTTCAAACTTAAATCAAAGTATTACCAAGACGTATTACAATCCTATTAATTATACAGAAAAGTATATGTGAGTCCCGCCGAAAACCGAAAGAAGAGGCTACTTACTATCGCTGAACTAAATACAGACTTAACTCCACACTCTTTGAGATATACCCATACCTCTCTCTTAGCAGAGGCTGGTGTCTCACTTGAACAAATCATGGACAGACTTGGCCATTCCGATGATCAAATCACTAAAAATGTCTATCTCCATGTTACCCAAAAAATGAACAAAGAAGCTTCCCACAAGTTTATTCAACTTATGAGAAGCTTCCTTTATAATCCTCAATGCTAGTAAAGTGTTAGCATTTCACTCTCACCCTACTAACAAATCCTTATAAATCAAAGGTTTGAGAGGCAGATCACATCATGCCGCCCGTAAGATGAGAGTATGTAATATCTTTAACTCCAGGTGAGAAAAGTGCGGTATAGCGGGATTTTGCTAAATTCTGTCCGTAACATCTTTAACGGAAATATATCGTTTTTCATTAGATTGCGTTAGCAAAATGTTAGCAGTCACTATAAGTCCCTCTATATTTCGGTAGAAAGAAACCAGAGCAGTGAAAGTGGGTTAGTCGATTTTTCCGCACAAAAAGGCTCAAAAGCTTTCAGCTTTTGAGCCTTTTCTTGATAGACTGCCTAATTTCATTTGCCTTATTTTTTTACATTTACTGTTGTAACTGAGCTTATATTACCAGCCTGATCCTCCGCGTAGACAGAAAGATCATTCTTGGCCTCTTGCTTAGCAATTTCAACTGAGAATTGGCCTTTTTTATCTGCTACGGCGCTGCCTAGTATTTTGTTGCCATCTTTCACCACAACGATCGTACCAGCTTCTGCTTCACCTGTTACCTTTGTCGTATCAGCAGTTATTTTATCCACTTTAGGTTTTTTTGGTGCTGTTTTATCAATCGTAAATTGTATTGTCGTTACATTTCCTGCTTCGTCTGTTACCACTAATGTATAACTTCCTTCTGCAGTGACCTTCGTTCCGCTTGCAAACTTTTTACCATCTAATTTTGCTGTACCTTCATTAAAAGTAATCGTGACATTATAATTATAGAAACGATTGTTTTCTACTCCACTAACAATAGGTGCTGTTGTGTCTGATTCTGTTGGATCAGACCCTGATGCTTGAGTACCTATTAATTCTCTAGTATCTCTTACACGAATCCGCGTTCCTTGGGCAAATTCACCTGAAAGTCCAACGGCTTCTAACGTGTCACCTTTTGCAAGAGCGGGTACAGGGACATTACTTTGGTTCACAATGTAGCCATCTGTAAACACTAACACATCTCCAGAACCATCATTGATAACATAAGAATTTTCATCAAACTTCGATACTACCGTTCCTTTTACCTTCACAAGAAGTCCTTGGTTGACAGCAGATGTTGCTTCACCAGTTGGAACTACTTTTGGTTCAAGAGGTTTACCAGTACCGATTTTAATAACATCTTTAGAGAAACTTGTAAACTCTAATTCTTTGTTATGATCAAACGTCTTGATATGTCCATAAACACGAACTTTATCACCTGGTTTCAAAGACCCATCTGGAACTTCTTGGAATGCCATGATACCGCCAGTTTCATCCTGTAAATTGAAGGCATCGAAGAATACTCCTGCTCCAGTAGTAACCGTACCTTCCACAACAACATCTGTATCATCCGCTAGTTTTCTAACATCTTCAATCTTAGAAACCTTAACTTCACGATGCGCTAACCAGTTTATCGCATTTATTGTAAGTTCATCATTTCCTTTAGGTTCAAAGGATTCATCCATTTGTTTGTCATTAAAGATGTTCATACCACTAACAATAATCCGCCCATTATTAATTTCCTCTGATGCGATTAACGGAATAGCTGATCCGCCCGTCTCATCGGAAACAGCATCATACGTATATCCATCTTTAATATTTCCTTGGTAGGTCGTTTCATTTCCTTTCGCAAGGATTGTAACCGTACCGCTTTCTGTTAGCGGCTGATTATTATCCCCAGACAAGCTCGTTCCGCTATAGTAATCGACAAACGATACGCGGTCCGTAATATAATTGGAAACTAATCCTGGATGGACTCTGACTGCATAAGGGCTTACCTTTGGATCACTCCAGAAGTTTCCGGCTTTACTATCATCAAATACCCCATCGTTGCCCATTCGGATAGCTGAGCCAATATCAGTTAGCAATCCATTATTAATAGTAGGGTTTGTACCGTTATTGCTTTTTCCAGCCATTAATAAGGAACCGCCATTTTTCACAAACTTCGCAACCGCAGCATTTTCAGCAGTTGAAAGGGCTGTTCTTGCATGAGTTAGCACTAATACTTTTACATCTTTTAACACTTCATCTGTCAGCGTTACTTTATTTTCTGTTACAGAGTACCCTTCTTTTTGAAGAAGAAGTGTAAAAGCTTTTAAGTTATCCTTATACGATCCACTGTCAGCACTTGTATTTTCGTTGCCGTGAGCAGCATCGATTAATACATTAATGCCCAGCGGCTCTTTAATTTTTACTGGCAACGAATATTTCACAGCACCAATATCCATGCCATCATTTGATGTGACAACAACAATTAACTGATGGTCACCTTTGATTGGGCTTGCCCATGTAGCTGTCGCTGTTGCTGAGCTCTTCGTTAAAATAGATGAAATGTTATTTGTTCCGATAAAATTATCAGATTTTACTTCATCGTAGTAGAAGTCTACTTTAAGATTTTTAATGGCTTCCGTACCGTTATTAGCAACCGTTGCCGTTAATTTAGAAGGGTTCCCGCCAATAATAACGCCACCATCAATATTAATATCGTTAACTTTTACATCGACAGATTCTTCTTTTGACCAGATTGGTGAAGAATAAATTCGTTCGCCATCCATTTGTGTAACTTTTACGACAAACCATTGCTGGCCGCCTTCTACCGTATAGGACGGGTTCCATGTGAAGTCTTTTTCCATAGGAGAAATTGAATCCACTACTTTTCCACCGTTTGAAATCAATTCTACTTTTGCAATTCGATCATCTGATTTATAAGAAGTCGGAAGATATTTATAGTCGCTATCATTATGTGCTTCAGCTACAAGGTCACTTCCTTTAATGTCAAACTTTAATGTTTTGCTATCCACTGTGGAACCCATATAGTATCCATTCGCTAAAACATCCAACGTGAAGTTTGGATCTTCTTCCATGTACACACGCATATTACGCATAGAATGAAGAAGTGATTCTTGTGAAAGATCGTCTGCAACAATAACAGTACGAGCATTTACTTGGCCCCAGGTTCCTTCATGATTGTCTTCACCATAAGTTGGAGCAACATGCCAGCCTAAATCTAATGCTGAGAAGAATTTACCTTCAGCATTTGCATATCCATAATGTCCAGAACCATTTCCAACTTCTAACATCGTAAATAATTTATCTACGTCTTTATTGTACGGTTTAAAGTTGTTAAAAGCATTTGCAGACATATCTGGATGGTTAAATTGACCAACTATGTCATCGTATGTCATTACCCATGCGTAATACTGACTTAAGTCTTGGTACTGCTTACCATTGATATTTCGGTCGATAAAATTATCTGGACCGAAGATGTTTGAGTGTCCCCATGTAGTAGAGGTCATTTCAAATGCTGGGAATACAACATAATCACTTTTTGTGTATTGTTTGGCAAGGTCTTTTGTTAATTGCCACTGATCACCACCAGTACGCTCCTGCATCCCATCACGGACTACAGTATCTGTACCCAGTTTTTCAGGGTCAATATCATGTGAATGGTCTGAGAATGCAAACCAATCGTAATGGTGGGCTTTACCTGCTTTTAAAGCATCCTCAGGTGTACCCGTACCATCATGTGAGATGTTAGTGTGGTTGTGTGTTGTACCACGGTAGTGATTTCCACCTGTAAAACGTGGAACGATTTCAAATGTCCATTGTTTCTCGCTTGCGTTACCTTTTACATCTTTTGCCGAAACCTTCACGGTGTGCGTTCCAAGTGAAAGTTCGTTTTCAGGTGTGTATTTTACCTGTGTTTTGCTAATAGATGCAGCTGGTGCTTTTAGCTCTTGGCCATCCAACCACATTTGTACTGTTTTGTCATCAACACCACTTGGGTCATTAATTAAAGCAGAAATTTCAGGTTGTGCACTTTCTACTTTTGTATCATTTTGTGGTGTCTCACCGCTAATTTCCGGACCAACTTTGTCCTCAATTACCGTTACTGCATATGGTGCTGCACTTGTTCCAGCTGTTTGTACCTGCTTTCCTGCTTTGGCTTCAATATAATAGTCAAAACCATCTTGAGGCACATTTGCTGCTTGCAATGTTCCTGTATAACGACCTTCACTGCCATTCATTGGTACCGGGGTATATTCAGTAACTCCAGCAGCTCGGTAATATGCAGTAACCGTTTCTGCACCATCTGCATTTGCTTCAAATTCTACAGCTGTGCCTTTGTAAACTTCTTTTAACGCTGAATGTGTAATACCTAGAATTGGAGCAATATCCTTCACATCACGAGGGTAAAGTTGGTACCCGTTAGTGGCAGACACATTTGTAGTATATTGGCCTAGTACACCTGTAACAGTATAACTTTTACCAATCACCAGGTCCGTATCAGGTTTAATACCTGTTGCTCCCATAACCCTTAATGTAGTTGCTTTCATATTTTCATCTACAAAAGTGACATTATAATTTACACCAGTTACTGCCACGGCAGAAACTTTACCTGTCACTGTTACAAGACTACCTTCAAGCGGCTCTGCCACTGCATAGTTAGATAATAAATCATTTATTGTTAGCGTTTTCGCATCTGGTATTGGATTACCTTCACTAACTTTTACAATAGAAGTAGCCTCTAGTTCTGTTAAACCATTGTAAACTAAAATTTTACCAGTAACGCGAACTTTATCACCTTTAAGTGTCTTAAATGGAGTTTCCAATGAACCAAAAATGTTGATGCCTGCTGTACCATCTTGAATATAGAAGTTTTGTTTTTGAGTTCCAAGAATTTGGTTATCAACAGTGGCAACACCTTCGATCGTGAAAGTCTTATTTAAGTTCACAGGCTGTCCCTTTGCATCAGACTCTCGGACGTCTTTAATTGTTGAAATGACAGACGTATCTGCTTTTGTAACGGAAACCGGGACGCTTTCTAACATGATTCCATTGCTACTGTTGGTAGTTTGAGTTACATATACTGTATCAGGAGCATTTTTAATCGTAATCGTAAAATCTCCTGCTGTACCTGCTTTTACTTCATTAGTAACTAAACTTTCCTTCACATTCGCTTGATTATTTGGATAGACATTAATCGTTGCATTTGCTGCAGCACTACCTGCATTACCAATTAATGTACCTACTCCACCAGTAACTACATAGCTTAATTTAGTTTGATCGACTGACGCACTTGCAGTTGCTAAGCTAATTTTAATTGCGGCACTTTCATCCAAGCCGTCTTGAATGGCTGAAACAAAAACAGATGTTAGTACTTGCTCATTTGCGAAATTGATAGTAAAAGACCCATCACTTTCGGCAGTCGCTGTCGCAAGCTTAGTTCCTTTAGATGCATCTCCATAAACATTAACAATTGAACCTGGTTCAACTGCATCAGCTGTACCATTAACAGTTATTGCAGTTCCTTGTTGTACAAATTGAATATTCATTCCTTTTGGTTGCAAGCTTGTAACTGGAACCATTGGAACTTCCGTTGGGCTTGCAGTGTTTCTTGGTGCAGCAACAGATCCTACATAAAAATCGGCTGCATTGTCATCTGTATCCCAAGCGTTCCCTTTTCCAAGAGATGGGTCAATGTTTGCATAAGGTCTGCGTTGGGCGCTATTTGTAGCTGATAAATTCTTGGTTGCTCCAGATCCTTCATACGAGTTTGCAGTAGAACCATAACCAACAAAATCAATTGCGCCAGTTGGTGTTGCTCCACTTTTGGCAGCTTGATCGTTAAATAAAGCCACTTTCCCTGCTCCCGCAGCCATAGCGATTGCGCCCGAAGCATCTGAAGTTGGAATATCACTACCGTTTGCACCACCTGCTTCCGAAATCAGATAATAGCCATGAGCCGGAATTGTGCCATCTAACGGAGTCACTGTCCATGATGTTCCAGCAGCGGATGCATACTGTACTGACCAATTTGCAAGGTCAATTGCTTGATCTGTAGGATTGTATAATTCGATAAAATCCTTATTGTAAGGAGCCCCCGAATTACCCCCTCCCCCAAATACTTGTGAAATTACAACATGATCAGCCTGCTCTGCATGAGCTTCACCTATTAAACTACTAGGCAAAAATGTGCTAATCAATAGAAACGCTGCTGTAGACATACTTGTCCAACGTCTGAACGTTCGATTTTTAATTACCATCCATTACCCACCCTTTTTTCGGAAATTTTGACATGTAATGCAGACAAGAAGATAATTTTGATCGTCCTTATCTTCATCCTACATTTTAGCCACTGCTTAAGTTTACAAAAATTTTAGTAAAATACTATTTATTTATCGTAAATTCTTGTAAACAAATATTAAAAAAATGTAATTTCATTATAATTCCATATACAAATACCGATAAAATATGTTTATATCTATATGAAAATAGTTCACACTTCTATTCAGCATTACTATAAAAATATCTAAATATAGTATTTTTTGGGAGGTTTCATATTTTGTCGCATGCTAACAAAGTTCAACAACTCTTGAAAGTCAGATCTCTAACTCTAATGTTATTCACTTTTTTATTCCTTTTCTTTATTTGCTTCCCTTCAAATACTTCAGCACATGCATATAGTGCTAGTTATACAACTATTAAAATGGATTCTAACAAAACAGAGATGATATTTTCTATCGACACATTATCCATCTTAGAATTAGTACCAGATATTGATAAAAACAAAAACTGGATTCTTGAATCATCAGAAATCGAAAAAGAAAAACACCATTTAGAAGAATTAATTACAGAAGGTCTTACACTTGATAAGGGGAATAAGGAACAAACACCGAAGATTGAGAAAATGGAAATCATCAAGAAGGAAAATAAAGAATTTCTTTCTACAACTATGACCTTTCCGGTATTTTTTCCTGGCGACACACTTATTTTTAATGATGGGTTTTATTTCAATGATACGGGGACTAATTATATCAATCTCATTTCAGCATCATATTTAGGTGAAACAAGTGAAGCCGTATTAGAAGGGAAAAACCGAACTTGGACGATGTTGATTACAGAAGTTCAGCAGGAACAGTCATCCAATGGAGAACAGGTGGCTCAGCAAGAACAACCATCTCCTGGGGAGCAAGTGGCCCAGCCAACTCCTAACCAAAAACAATCTGAACAAGCAAACCCAAGCCATACAGCAACATCATTTTCCTGGCTTTCATTTTTGAAACTTGGAATGAGTCATATTCTAACAGGCTATGATCATTTACTATTTCTACTTTCACTTCTAATAGCCAGACAAACATTTAAGCAGATTGCAACAACCATTACTGCTTTTACGATTGCTCACAGCTTTACATTAACCTTGACAGTATTAGGCATCATTGACATCCCTTCAAGTTTCGTAGAACCGGCCATTGCCCTTAGTATTTGTTATGTAGCTTTGGAAAATATTTTTCGTCAAAAGATTAGCTATCGTTGGATCACAACATTTGTTTTCGGGCTAATTCACGGAATGGGCTTTGCTGATATCCTCAAAGAGATGAATATACCAAAAAGTAGCTTAGCCATTGATTTAACTAGTTTTAATATTGGAATTGAAATAATCCAACTGGCCATCGTCTTACTGCTATTGCCGCTATTATATTTCATCTATCGATCAAAGCATTCTAAGAAAATCATTATGATTGTTTCCATTGTTGCTTTCCTATTAGGTGGAGCATGGTTAATTGAAAGACTACTATTTTAAATGGACGATGAGAAAACATATGAAAGTGCCCGACTTCTTAAAATCGGGCACTTTTTTGGATATAAAGTGAAACTTCCATCAGTATGGTTTACATACGAATAAGGCTAGTCCCCTTATACATGTTAAATTTTTGATATTTTGTCAGAGTTATTTCTTGTTATTACTTTATATTAGATTAAATTACTCTTACGTAAATCATAACAGACTCTGGCATTTAGATGATCAGATTACCAATAATGTATATCCCATTTACGAAAGAAATAAGAAAAAAGCTTCCCACAAGTTTGGTCAACTTATGAGAAGCTTCTTTAATTTTATTGTTATTAATATGTTAGCATATCTCTGATATTTCACTGACAAACCCATTCATATCAAGGGTTGAGGGCGTTATTACATCATGCCGCACGTAAGCTGAGAGTGTGTATTATCTTTAACGGTGTGTACTAAGAGTGCGGTATTTCAAGGATTTTTTAAATTTTACTGTAACATCTTTAACGGGAATTTACCGTTTTTAGATTACTAACCGTGCATGTCCACTTACTTACCAAGAAATTTGCCCTCAAACAGAAAAATGAAACCATACGATTAATGTTTCTTACCACGTAACGCAAGAAATGAAAAAAAGAGGCTTTTGTAAGTTTTCTTAACCCATGAAAACCTCTTATTTTTAGGCTGTTTTCACATACTTTGTTGCTTTTCAATCATTTTTACACTAATAACCCGGGTTGATTTCCGTTGCAGAGGCGGTCTCAGAAGCCTCCTCAGTGCTTTGCACTTGCGGGGTCTCCCTCAACACGCTTTTCCCGCAGGAGTCTCGCACCTGTAACGAAGATCAACATCTGTTCGAATTGGTTTCTTGCTAAAACAACAATCTTTACGAAAAGAGCCTATTTTTATATTCCCTTGATTTATTTTTCCTTAGAAATGGCATTATAATTTTTGAATTTTGAAGGCCATTTTTTCTTTTTTAAGTACTTTTCGTTAAGTACAATAACTTTCCCGCTCTCAGCGGTTATATATTTTCGATAAACTAATTTATATTTTTCAAATGCAAAGTGCCCTATAATATAAATTGGTAAGATAATGATCATGAGGATTACAAATTGCAGTATCCAATCGAATTCATTCCCAATGATATAAATAGTCATTACAGCATGTGCCGCAAAAGAAACCATTAAGGTAATAAGCACATTACATATATGAAAAGGGACCATATTATTTTTTTCTCGAAACATTTGCTCTAGTTCATTCTTGATAAAAAGTGTAATAAATACTGATATCACAATGACAAAAAGGGAAACAAAATATGTAAAAACAGTGTACATTTTTTCCGCCCCACGCCCCCTTCAATTACACTAGAAGAAAAAGCTTCAACAATAATACTTTCTATCGATAACCATTTTGAATGTTATTTAACGGGGTCATCCAACCGTTTTTTACGGTAACATCAACTTTTCAACAGTTAATGACTGAGATTAATTGATTATGACGCTAAGTGACTAATTCTTTGTTTTGTTCAGAATCAAAAAAATTATATCTTCATTGTAACACAAAAAATGAAAAAAGAGGCTTCCCATAAGTTTGCTTAACTTATGAGAAGCCTCCGTTAAAATCTTCTATGTCAGCAAAATGTTAACATTCCACTCATATCTTACAGAAAACCCTTATATATCAAGGGGTGAAGCGGCTTATTACATCATGCCGCCCATTCATTTTCATAAATAATAGAAGAAAATCTGTTACAAAAAACGGCTATAAATCAACATTTTGCAGTCATATTTTAACCTGAAATAGTTTATTAACAAGTCGAGGACATAAAAACAATAATCTTCACTAAGCGAATAGTAACAAAAATGGGGCTCCCCTAAAGAGCCCCATTTCATATTCAAATGTTCTATAAGTTACAACACCTTTTTCAATTCTTCTGTTTCCTGGCCTTCGTTGAGCTCGTCCCTGCTCGCCACATCATACTTTTCCGGGGCTGTAGAGACTTTAATTAAGGCAAAGACTGTTAATAGCCCCAGTATGAGTGCAGGTATGCCTCCTAGATTGGAAAGCATTTTGATTCCATCAATTTTGGCGAAGCTGATCATGATCCAAGAAATAGCACCAATAGCAACTCCCCAAACCACTTTAATGAGCATTGGTGATTCCGGGCTTTCAGGCGTCACTCCAGTTGAACTGATACCGCCCATTGCCGAAATATTGGAGTCGGATGCTGTTACAAAGGAGATAAATACAACAAATAAATAAAAAGGAATGACTAGACTGGACAAAGGTACATCGGATAAAACCGCATATAAAACGGATTCAGGTCCTTGATTCGTCAAAATATCCCCCAGGGTTCCTTCGGTCATTTGCTTGTGGATCGCAGTACCGCCAAAGATTGTCATCCATAAGGCACCAAAGACTGACGGAAACACAAAGTTAACCGTAATAAAAGCTCTTACGGAATAACCATATGAGATTCTTCCAAGGAACAATGCTGTAATCGCAGCCCATGCAAACCAGTTAGCCCAATAAAACACCGTCCACCATTGCGGCCACTGATCTCCGGCGGCGGCTCCGGTAAATAAACTTTTTTCAAAGAAATGGCTTAGAAAGTAGCCAAAGGATTCAGTTCCAAGATTAACAATATAAGCTGCCGGTCCAGCAATGAACATGAATAGGACAATCACAATATAAACCTTCATATTGATATCCGATAAAATTCTAATTCCCTTCATTAAACCAGTAGAAGCAGAAATAATAAACGTAACCATGACCACGACAGAGATAATGGCCCAAAGTGTCGGGGTACTAGCTATACCTGATAGCTGTTTAACTCCACCTGCTAAGTTCAAAATACTGGTTCCCATTGCGGCGGCCATTCCAAGTGCCAATGTATATAAACATAAGGAATCAATCGTTTTTCCCCAGCCGCCAAATACTTTGTCGCCAAAAAGCGGTGCTAACGTTGAACTTAAACTGAACGGTTTACGCATATTATAATAAGCAAAAGCGAACATAAGTGCAGGTACACAATAGATAGCATATGGTGTAACTGTCCAGTGAAGATACATCGTTGACATTGAAAAAATGGCAGCCGCAGGGCTATTTGGTTCAATCCCCAGAGACTCAGGCGGAGCCGTTACATGGTAGATCGGCTCAACAATTCCCCAAAAAGTTACACCTGATGCAATCGTCGTACAAAGAGTAATCGCAAGCCAATTTGACAATTTAAGCATGGGTTTTGCATTTTTGCCGCCAATTTTTACTTTCCCAAGTGGCGAAAAATAGACCCATACTACTGTTACCAGCATAACCAAGCCGCCTAAGCTAAATACCCACCCGACATTCGCAAGCAGCCAGTCATTTGAAACCGTTGTCATTTTTATAAAACCTTCTTTGTTCGTAAAGCTAAATATAGCTGCAGCAATCAATAATAAAAACGGTGGCCAAAAAACGCTATGTCTCAAATTTTTCATCCAATATTTCCCCTTTTTTTAAATTTTTAAAGAAATCGGATATTACCTTTTATTTAGTCGCCGGAACAACCTTCAACATTAGGACGCTCCGGCTTCTTGGTGATTTTAATTTGGCAAATTTCATTTGAAAATTGGATAAGTAAGTTTTAAAATCTCATCTGTATGTTTTCTTACATTTTTAACGACTGTATCATTAATGGTATTGTAGAGTATGTGATTTTTTTGATTTGGTAAAAACGTTTTTTGTGTTTTAACCATTTTATTGGCAGCTTCGTAGAGGTCTTTATAAATGGATAGATGCTGGCAGACACATATGGCCGCTCCTAGACACGCGCTGCTACTGCCTTCACGTCTGTGAACTGGCATTCCAAAAAGATCGGCAATGATTTGCATCATTACATCACTTTTGGAGCCTCCGCCTATGACGACTAAATCATTTAACGTTACATCTATTTCCGCTAACATATCATCAATATTGTTCTTAATATTAAAAGCAATCGCTTCCAAAATGGAGCGGTAGATATGGTATTTTGTATGGCGCTGATCAAAACCGATCATGATCCCTTTTCGATACGGCTCAGAAGGTGTCGATAGCCAATCCAGGATGGTAATCAGACCGTCACTGCCCTCGGGAACATTCTGTGCTTTCCTATTCAAGTATTCCTCTTCCGATACAGCAAGCTTCCTAGCTTCTGTGACGAGTTCTTCACCAATAAGCTTCTTAAACCAACTCACGGTCCACATACCACGTCGTATTCCATTGGATTCATACACATATTTAAATGGAATACATGCAAGCGTTGGGAAAAAATTAAGCGCATTTTCCTTATATTCATTTCTTAACAACATAGACGAAATAAATGTTCCAAGAGAAACCATGATGGTCCGCTCGTCCTTCATCCCTGAGCCCAAAGCCTCTACCGCTTTATCATTGGCTGTTGCTACTACTGGTATATTTTGATTCAAACCAAACTCATCAGCCAGTTCTGGCCGCAGAGTCCCCAGCTTTTCTCCTGGTTTGACAAGTTCAAAAACCATATCCCTTGTCAGTCCATAAGCATTAAATACTTCATCGTCTCGGGACCAATTTAACGTTTCGCGGTCCAAAGGCCAGTGAACTTCATAATTAGAAGCTGAGTCCTTAAATTCCCCCGTCAGTCGAAAGCCAAGATAACCAGAAGTAGATGTTACATATTTTACTTGGTCATCAGAATGTACATATGGTTTGTTAAGTCTAGAGTCCATCCAGCTTATCACCGGATAAGCTAGATGGCCATCTTCCTTTAACAACACACGACAGCATCGAATTGTACAAAGGCCAATTCCTGCAATCTCTTGAAGATTGCCAGTAAAATCAGCCAGACAGTTTCTCATGGCCCCATACACACTGTCCCATAAATCATCATCGGAATGGATGACGACACCTGGTTCCGGGGATAGCGTTTCTTTTAATTGAAAAGTTCCAAATGCAACTTCATTTCCTTCAAAATCATAAATGGCTACTTTTGTACTTTGCGAGCCATTATCAATACCCATTACATACCCGCTCATATCATCACCTAATATTAACCTTTAATATATTTTAAGCCTTCTTCTTGAGGGAAGATGGTACCGAAATTCATGATGCCATTCGGGTCAAATGCTTCTTTTAGTTTTTCCAGCATATAGTAAGCAGAACCGTGCTCTTCAAGTGTCCACTCGCTGCGGTATTTTCCAATACCATGGTGATGACACATGGAACCGCCAAGTTTTAATGTTTCTTCAACAATAATAGTTTGGATCGGATGATGGTAAATTCTCATTTCATCTTCCGGCGCACAATTAATATTGTAGTTGTATACAAAGTACATGTTTGTACCATTTAGATAGCTATGGGATGAGTGGCCGCCAAGCATGGTGATATCTTCAAATCTGTCAAACTCTTCTTTAACTCGTTTCATGACATTGTGATAAATCTTTGTAATGTTTTCCCAATCGGCGGATACTTCCGTTGTGAATCCATCATGTTTAGAGTGATCAATCATATTTTGGATTTCACGATCAATGTGTGCCTGCGTCCAGTTCAAGTTGTTGAACCAATTTTCGATTAATTGGTCTTCTACTTTTTCAACGATTCCTTCCTGGAACTTAGTAACAGCTTCTTCAATCGCTTCATTTGTTGCCTTGACAATACCTATTGGTCCTTCAGTCATAAAAATCAAAACACATTTATCTTTATAGAAATGAGAAAAATGTTGTCTTGCATCTTCTTCAGAATAGACACGAGCGACAGATGGTCTAAAGCCGTTCGCAATTACTTCTCTTAACACTTTAATACCTGTATCAATATCTTTGATTAAATAACCATGGAACACGTTGTTTTCAGGATAGTATTTAAAAATTTTAATCGTAACTTCTGTAATGTAACATAGTGTCCCTTCGTTACCGATGACAATATGTCTGATATCTGGGCCGCCAGCTCTTCTCGGAACATTTTTAATTCTGGAAACATGCCCGTTCGGGAATACGCATTCTAATCCTACAACCATGTCTTCAATCGCACCGTATAAGGTTGAAAATTGTCCAATACTTCTTGTTGCCAATAATCCACCATATTGCGCGACTGGTTTTGACTGAGGAGAGTGACCGGTAGTGTAACCGATTTTACGCAGCTCATCTTCCAACGTTTGCAATTTTACGCCCGCCTGGACAGTTGCTTGCATATTATAAGGATCGATTTTAATGATTTGATTCATTCTTGACCCATCAATAACCAACGCGATTTCTTTCCAATTTTCAAGTCCGCCTTCAGTAGCTGTTCTTCCACTCCGAGGAATTACATTGATTTTGTGCTTATTACAGAAATTCAAAAGTGCCTGAACTTCCTCTGTAGAATGTGGGTATACAATAGCCATTGGCATTGGAACGTCAAGGACCTTTTTTGCTTTTGCATATTTATTATAACGATCTGATGATGCATCATACAGTGCTTCATAATCTGTATTAATTTGTTCTACTGAAATAATCGTCTCTAACTCTTTTAATAACTGCTCCTTCACCATTGCAGTTTCTTCGTTTACTATTTGTTCATTTGTCATCGCTACATTTCTCCTTCTATATCCATTTTTCTATTCCGCTATCGTACTAAGTAACCACCGTCAACATTTACGATCGTACCATTTACATAATTGGAAGCGTCTGAAGCTAAAAATACAACCGCACCCATTAAATCTAAGATATTGCCCCATCTATTTGCTGGAATATGATCTAAAATCCGTTGGTTCGCTTCAGGGTTCGCTCTTGTCTCTGTCGTAACCGCTGTAGCAAAATAACCAGGTGCAATACCGTTAACTTGAATATTGAATTGAGCTAATTCATCACAATAGGCTTTTGTAAATCCTGCTAAACCGTGTTTCGTTGCAGCATATGCTGGTGACCATTGACCTCCAAGGTAGGAAAACAAGGAACAAGTATTAATGATTTTCCCGCTTTTTTGTGGAATCATGTACTTGGCCACTTCATGAGATAATTCAAAACCTGCCGTTAAATTGATCGCGACCATTTTATCCCATTGAAGACGAGTAAACTTCGTCACATCTGGTTCATTGATACAAATGCCTGCATTATTCATAAGAATATCTATTTTTCCGAATACATCGATACATTCTTCTGCAATTTCTTTACAAGTACCCTCTTGAGTAACGTCTGCAATCATCAAATGGTATCGAACGCCTTCTGCTTCAATCATGTTTTTCGTTTCACCATTATCATCAGCGATGCTGACTGCAAATATGTTTGCCCCCGCTTTTGCCAGTGCTAAGGCAAAACCTTGCCCCAATCCTGAATTTCCTCCAGTGATAATGGCTACTTTTCCTTTTAAGCTAAAAAAATCCATTGAGAAATCTTTTATATCGATTTTTTGAGTATTCATGTTCAACCCTCTTCTTAAATCGCTTTTATTATTTACAACGTAAATTTACTATAAATCACTCCAAATGTAAACGGATTCTTAAGAAAATTTTCTATTATTTTTAAAAAATATTTATATTGTGGAAAATTTTCCACAATGATATAATTTCATTAAGTACATATGAGAAAGAAGGGAAAGACAATAAATATTAATATAAATAAATTAAATAACCTAGAGCTTACGGTTCATAACACACTTTCTGAAATCATAAAAGATAATGATCATCTTAAAATATTAGAGGCCGCTGATTACTGTAATGTGTCTCCTTCGAAAGTATCAAAACTGGTAAGAAAACTTGGGTTTGAAAGTTTTAAACAATACAAGCATTTTTTTGGGGGACAGCCAATCATTCATGAAGACAAACAAATTTCAAGTGAGCTTGAAAGATTAAAACACTTTATTGACAATTTTGACCCAACATTAGTGGATGAGTTTTTAACTCTTTATAAAAAGTACGACAGAATCGTTCTATACGGCTTAGGTCCCTCATTTATTTGTGTAGAATACTTTGCGTATAAGCTTGCTGTTGTTTCCGAAAAAAATATTTTAGTATCCCAAGGTGAAGATCATGCGAAACATTTGGTTGATGAAAAAACGCTTTTAATTGTTTTTTCAGTAACCGGTAAATTCGCCTCTTTTGAAAACCTTTTTAATGAAGTAAAGTCCAGAGGGGCTGAAACATTGTTGATTTTGGAGGAGTATGACAATTCATCTGCTTTAAAAGCAGATAATATCTTTTACTTAACCCAATCTGCTCAAAATGAAAAAAAGCTGCCGTATGAAAAAACTCGAACCGTATTCTTTATTTTCATCGAAGAAATTATGACAAAATTAATGGCAGAACGAGATACATTAAAACAAGATGAATCGAGTAGGAGGGGGTGACTCCCCCCCCCGACCTCTCCCACCACCGTTCATACGGATCCGAATACGGCGGTTCCACGAAGTCTAACGGGGAATGATTTTGTACCTCACTATCCGTTATACTTTTCTGTCTCTCCTTACCATTTTGAATCTCAGCCCTCTTAGTGTTTCCAGCATTTCTTCCACTAAGTAAGTCCATCTACGGATTGTCTGCTTCAACGAACAAGTGAAATTCGAGTTTATTCCACACTCCTTCATGGTTCAGCCCTTCCCATTCACGATACTATGGCTTCTCCTGACTTCTAACTGTTCATCTATCTATTACTAGATCGGTTATCGAGTATATTTGGGTTTCAGTTAGATCTCCCCGGGTAAAAGTGCTCCATCTATCTGCTTCATTTACTCTGTATCATCTTCGTCAGAAAGGACTTTGTTTTGTCATGCAAACTCATCCAATGATACCTAGCCTCATATGAAGTTCGTTCTCCTCAGACCGGAAGTTTGCCGCTCGCTTCCTTCAGATTCCATGTCACCATGGACACCTTTGCGTTAAGCTAACTGCTACTTCGGGACTTTCACCCTAAAGATTACACCCATGCCGAGCGCACATAAAAGAACAGACCGCCTGGCCTCAGACGGTCTGTTTTCTTATAATAACTCCACTACTGTTCTGCCAACGTTGATGCAATTGCAGTCATGGAAACTATCGAATGCTTTATTGATATCATGTAGCTGGATGCGATCAAGTACGAGTTCATCGAGCATAAATTTGCCATCAAAATAAAGCTGGGCAATGATAGGGAAGTCGCGATAAGGCTGGGTATCTCCATAAAAACTGCCCTTTAAAATTTTACCGACGCGGTGGAAGCCTCCTGCTGGCAGATTGAGTGCCATAGCATGGTTGAAAGCTCCAACTACAACAACGGTTCCCCCTTTTCTTGTTCCTTTCCAGGCACTTTCGGTCGCTCTTGTGTGGGCCAGAGCAGTCGATAGCGAAATGAACACCGAATCCACCTGACAGCTCTTTTAACATTTCTTCTGTATTTAAGAATTAGACATTCTATTGGGACAACCGCTTGAAAAACTTACACCATTCACCATTACAGACCGTAAGTCATTACGTGGAGAAATTGAAATGGTACGAAAACGGGGAATTGGTATCTCCGTTGGCGAACTGGATGAAAATGAAAACGGCATTTCAGCTCCTATTTTTGATCAGCGAAATAACCTGATTGCTTTTATCAGTGTTTGCGGTCCAAATTTTCGATTTACAAAGGAAAAAAATGATAGCATTAACCGATCGTATTATCACTGCCGCTCATGAAATTGCAAAGTACCTTGATTAGTCTAAATGAAAAAATAGATTTATCCCTGAAAAGCAACTATTACGGTGCTATTTTTTTATTAATACTACAATGAATGTCTATGCTCGTATGACCGCCAATATAGAAGAAAAGGCCTCCCACCAGTTCAGGAAACTGATGAAAGACCTCCTCTAATAAAATAAGCTTTAGTTTTTGAAATGAGCATTTGTCACACTTCAACCTATAAACCTATATATATCAAGGCTTTATGATGTTTATTACATCATGTCGCCCGTAAGGTGAAAGTGTGTAATCTCTTACACGATGTGTTCCAAAAATGCGGTATACCAAGCTTTGTAAAAATCAGAGGTGTAACATCTTTAACGGAAATATATCGTTTTTCACTTGATTGCGTTAGCAAAATGTTAGCATCTATTCACACTTTCCTCCTGTGTGGAGTGTATGTAGCAGAACATGGGATGTTGGTGGGTGTATGCACGAATAATACTGGAACAATTAGGACAAATGGTGTTCCATCTACAAAAATGGCTATTTTTCCTTCCAATAATTCTTCGGCTACTACATCCGAACGTCCCGTATTAAGTATGGTTGGAAAAGGTGAATATGTTTCATCCTGAATCAATTCCTCGATATTTCCACTTTCAAGAATTCCATCAATATCTGTTCTCTCCAAACGCAAACGGACTTCTTTCACTATTTTGTCATTTGCAATTCCATTGATATACATTATGGCAACATTCGTTTTCGTACGTTTTCCAATAACTTTTGATTCCATTCAAAGATTTGGGTCTTTCAGTCTTCTACGAACTAAGGCGGTATTTACACGCAAATTTTCCGAGAATCCTTCACAGGGTCCTCTTACTACCACCTGAGCAGTTGCTTCCGTTACTACACGCTCAACCCAATGCCTATTGACTGATGATTGTTAAGTTTTAATTGAATTCAAGTAGATTGACAATAAAGTCGTTTGAAAAAGAGTGTTAAATTGTTATTCATACCGTTTTTCTTATTTCTCTGCGCAATAAAAGTATGAATATTCCAAGTATTCCCAATTAAAAATCAAGGCTATTATTAATTATTCACAGCAAAATGCACCACTATTGTTAGTCGCGTCTAACAATAATGGTGCTTAAGTGAAAAATTAAAGTTATTTGGCAAGTGCATTTATAGTAAAGATGATATTTTTATTGAAAAATATTGACAAACTATTAGCTTGTTTAGCGGAATAAACTTTTTCACTTATCTAAACATGATTATATTTTAAGTGATTTTTGTCATTCATAATACCATTTCAACAGATACTTCTTTCTTACTCATTGAAATTAACTTCAAGATTTCCTAAAAAAACCGTCACCCCTGAATAGGGATTAAAGAGCAGTCCAGCCGCCGTCAATTACTAATTCAGATCCTGTCATAAATCGAGATTCATCTGAGGCCAAGAAAAGTGCACCATAGGCAATATCTTCTGGTTCACCAAAGTATGGAAGCTGTGTATATGTTTTATAGAAAGGGAGCGCGTCTTTCATCGATGGTTCTGTCATCGGTGTGACAACGATACCTGGGTGTAAAGAATTGACGCGGATTTTATCCTTTCCATATTCAACAGCTGCTGATTTTGATAAGACACGCAGTGCACCTTTTGCTGCTGTATATGGACTTGTACCAGCCATACCGACAAGGCCACCGATTGAAGAAATATTGATGATTGAACCTCCGCCTGCTTTTTTCATTTCAGAGATAACATATTTCATTCCGATTACGCATCCATTTAAGTTAATATCCAAAATTTTATTCCATTCATCCATTTCCATGTTTGCAATAGTTTTTGGTGATGAAACGCCTGCATTATTAACAAGGACATCGACTTTTCCGTATAATTTCACTGCTTCTTCGATAACAAATTTCCATTCCTCTTCAGATGTAACATTATGTTTAATCGCTACAGCCTCGCCGCCATTTTCATTAATGTCCTTGACGACTTGATTCAAGGGTTCTAATTGAACATCTGTCGCAATCACCTTAGCTCCTTCTTTTGCGAATAGTTTTGCTTCGGAAGCACCCATCCCCATCGCAGCTCCAGTAATGATCGCCACTTTGCCGTTTAAACGTCCCATATATAAACACCCTTTCATTTTTTAATTAAATAAAAATTTAACATTTCTTCCAATCCTTATCTGTACGGTCGACACCACAAAGGTATAATGTCATAAACTTATTTGAATCGGTAATTTATGGAGCGCACTTCGTCCGTACATCTATTTACCTTATCACTTCAGAAAAAATACAAGTTTAGGACTCATTTTCCTTGTGCTTACTGTATTGGAACTTACTCTAATTTTTTTAAAAAGATAAAACGTTTATAAATAAATGAACCCTGCTTTATATAAACTATCTCTAAATCTTTGAGTAAACAATTATTTATAAAGTTAAGCCCCCATCGACAACAACAATTGAACCATTCATATAACTCGCTTTTTCTGATGCTAAATAAGCGACCATATCCGCAAGTTCTTCAGGAGCAGCATAACGGCCAATTCGCATATTCGGTATTTCTTCCGGGACGTAACCGCCTTTTTCAAACTGCTCAGTAACACTAGCTGTTAATGCTGTTTGCACTCCCCCTGGACATAGTGCGTTAATTCGAATTCCTTTTTTTGCATATTCTAATGCAGCACCTTTGGTTAAACCTATAACTGCATGTTTGCTTGCAGAGTATACAGCTACGCTATGCTCTGCGCGAATTCCAGCAGTTGAAGCAGTGTTTATAATGGAACCAAATCCTTGTTCGTCCATCACTTTCAATACATATTTCAATCCAAGGAATATTCCTTTCACATTAACCGACATAATACGGTCAAATTCTGATTCTTCAACCGAGGTGAAAGGAGCGAACTTTTGGATTATACCCGCATTGTTAAAAAATACATCGATACGTCCATACGCTTCAACAGCTTTATTTACATAGTTTTGAACATCTTCTCTCTGCGATACATCTGCTTGAATGAAAATTCCTTCTCCACCTTGTTCTATAACAAGTTTTAATGTTTCTTCCCCTGTTTCTTTATTGAAATCAACCAAAACGACTATCGCACCCATAGATGCCAATTTAATGCTGCTAGCTCGTCCTATTCCACTTCCTGCTCCAGTAATAACGGCAACCTTATTTTTTAGTTCCATGTTTTATTCCCCCTCATATACAGTGAACGTATTTGTATAAATTCGTTCTGACCCTCTTGATGCATGTTAAGCATTCGTTGCTCCTGTAACAACTATTCTAGTCATCGATGAAATATTTATAATGGATCCATCCAGATGCACCTTCTGTAATAATCGCTACTTTACCGGTTACGACCCAAAATCTATTCCCTACAAAATTTAATGTAATAAAAATATCTGAATGATTACGATATCGTGAATACATAAACAACAAGTTGCTTTATCAACATTGTGTTGATAAAATGATTATAACAGTCATCTTAAAAATAACAATAAACACGATTCTTAGATTAGTTGTTTAATCGACAGTTGGTTAAGATGTGTTGATAAATTAGAAAAAGTAATACAAGGAGATTAAAAATGTCGAAAAAAATGGACCCACGAGTTGTAAGAACGCGTCACATGTTAAGAGACGCACTAGTTGAATTAATTCACGAGCGAGGATATGAGAAAATCACAGTTCAAGATATTACAAGTCGCGCAACTTTAAATCGCGCCACCTTCTACCTACATTATCGTGACAAACTTGACCTTTTATATCAAAGTTCAGAAGAAATATTAAATGACTTAACCGGGAGGATTAACTTATCATTTGATGGAGAATTTGACTTTTCAAGTGATAAACCTCATGGAATTTTTATTCAACTTTTTGAACAAATTTCGCAAAATAGTAGATTATATAAAGTTTTTCTGACCGAAAAAAACATGCCCCACTTCACTTCCAGTCTCATGGATGTCATCATTGATTTTATTTCGAAAGGAATGAATAATGTGCAGCCGGATGATCAGATGCTTACAGTACCACGGGAAATCGCTGTGAGGTACTACGCTGCTGCTTTTCTGGGGGTGATTGTATGGTGGTTAGAGGAGGACACGCCGTACACGCCAAAATATATGGCAACACAGGTAATGCGCCTTGCGGTAAAGGGGCCATACATTAACAACCCTATTTAGAATTAGTAGATCTTTGAACATAACTCGAACTAGAAGAATAACGCCATTAGTATTAAAATCATGAAAATTGGTCTTTTTTGTCCACTTTCTCCTTGAATAAGGACAAAATTCATACTATATCACACAAGAATTGAAAAAAGGAGCTTCCCAAAAGTTTACTCAACTTAAGAGAAGCCCCCGTTATTAAATCTCCATTTTAACATCTCATCTTACAAAAACCCTTATATACCAAGGGCTGGAGGACATGATTACATCATGCAGCCCATTCCACCCACATCAGGCATTGCAGGCATTGCAC